>NZ_JAQFNK010000004.1:0-421992 GCF_027710505.1 Bacillus cereus group sp. TH152-1LC
GCGCCCCCTACTACTGTGTTAGTAGCTCCATCTATCACACTTACCGTATTAGCACCACTATTTGCTACATAAATTTTATTCGTGCTTGTATTCACTCCGATTGCAACTGGAACACTACCAACTGCTATGGCGGATCCTACTACTGTGTTAGTAGCTCCATCTATCACACTTACCGTATCATCAAAATAATTTGCTACATAAATTTTGTTCGTGCTTGTATTCACTCCGATTCCAATTGGACCAGAACCAACTGGTATGGCGCCCCCTACTACTGTGTTAGTAGCTCCATCTATCACACTTACCGTACCATCACCAATATTTGCTACATAAATTGAAATCATTCTTATTGGTGGCGGTGGTAGTGGCGGTGATGCCGGATTGATAAGAACCGGAAAATAACACTGATTACAAAATTGTATTTGTTTTTTTGTTATCCATACTTTATCCATCCCTTATTATATTTAATTTATTAACCTGCTATCACCATACCATGATCATGATAGCGGTTCCCCTCTTTGTACACATTCTCATCTTCTGGTAGTTTGGGTTCAAAAAGAAATTCAGTACCTTCCATTGTGGAATTGAGTATACAATCCATTTGCGATCCAGATATCATATGAATGAGCTTAGACATTTCTTTATACGATACTCATGCAAAAGAACTAGGAATCACTTCCAGATTCAACATGATGAAAAGCCTCTTTTTATTTATTTATTTATTTATTTATTGTTTACACAAGTAAAATTTGTACTTATTTTAACTTGTATGCGAATCATAACATGTTCATTTCTTTGAGAAATTGGAATAAAATGAAAAAACACTCCATACCTTTATATATGCGTTTCAAAAATATGCTGTGATAGGCTATATTCACAAATACATACAATTTTTCACAATACTATTAACATGACCATCTAAAAAAGTAATTGCCCCCAAGCGAGTTGCTTTTCTTTTTTTATAGCTACTTTTCTAAGAATTCATCCACCGCTTTACCCAGCAAACTAATCATCGCTTCTCTCTTTTGCCTTGGCGTTGTATTATCTTGCATTTCATTAAAAATCGGAAGTACCCTTTCTAATTTCTTTTTATCGATGCGTTCATTTACAATGTCTTGTCCTAGCATTGAAATGAATGTACCAATGGTAACAGCTTGTTCTTGTCTCGTTAGTTTCATTTGTCTCACTTCCTTTAATCAACTATGTATTCAATTATAAATACATTTGGTATGTATTAAATCCACCTCTAACTTTTAACCTGTCCTTCATATGTGTAAAACTAAAATTCACTGGGAATAAATTAAAACCCTATCTATTTCCCCTATGCTAGTTACTCCTTGTATTTCAAAAAGGGGCCTGAGTAGTTACAGATAAAATAAATAAGCCACAACGAAGGGCTTATTTATGGATACATACTTAGTATCTCGCATTCTTCAAAAATTTTTCAACTGCAATTAACAAGAGCATTCTGGATTTGTTCGTTCCGGCGGATTTATATCTTCTTTAATCATCTCCATAGCTTTCAAAGCATTTACTCTACCATAAGGTAATTTCTCATTTGTTTCAGGGTTTTTAAGATCCATAGTTGCAGAATCATATAATATTTTACTTAAATAACTAGCCTTATTTACACCCAACAATCCTGCACGGTTAACCAACTCCAACATGAGCGCTAATATCCCACTCACAATTGGTGTAGCATAAGACGTGCCATCAGCTATACCGTATTTATTTGGTCCTACAATGGTAGTCCAAATAGTCCCTCCAGGTGCCGCTATATTTACCCACTCTGGTTTAAAAACTACTTTTCCCCCATCATATATCTGATTATCTGCCTCTATTGCAGTCACTGCAATAACATTCCGCAATAAAGCTGGGAAAACTTCCTTACCTATATCTTGTCGATTACCAGCTGCCGCCACTACAGGGATTCCTAATTCCTCAACAATCTTGTTTATTAAGAATGTAAGCGGTTCTTTTTCTTTTCCATCCAAATCTACTTTTGCAATACTCATATTTATAATATCTACTATTTTTTTCTTCTTTTTCTCACTTTCATTTATGACAAATGATAAAGCATCTATCCAGCCACTTAGGACTATCAAGCCATCATTACCTACGACTTTAAACGGTATGACCTTTGAACCAGGGGCCACCGCTGCTATACCTTCTCCATTGTTTGTAGTGGCCGCAATGATTCCTGAAACTTTCGTTCCATGACCAAAAATATCCTGTGTATTGTGTGGTTCATCAACAGGAATATTTGTAAAATTATATCCTTTTACAAATGTCGTGTGTAAATCTTGATGTGAGGAGTCTGATCCACTATCAAACACGCCAATTCTTACATCTGCTCCTACGATGCGAAATTCCTTCCATACTTGATCTATCGCTGTATTCTCAATTCCCCATTGGTTTTTATACAATGGATCATTGGGAGGTTGATACGGATTCCCTGGAAAATTATTGGGCCCACATAAATTCAACATCATTTTTTTATACCCTCGTTGGAAAATTGGACGGCTCTCTTCTCGTTCCATTTTCCAATATTTATCTGGTATGCACGTCAATTTCTGTCCGGATACTAATTCAATATGTGTTGCAATTCGCTCTGCATCTAACTCTAGATCAAAACCCGCCCATAGTTCATTTGATTTAGAAAGAGTAATTAAATCCATTTCTAATTCATTTTTCACACCAATATCTTTCACAAATGTTGCACCTATTTTGTTAAAAAAACACTTTTTATCTTCTCTACATAGTTTCTCGCGATATACTAAAATAAACTGCCCTATAATTACATCTACATTCGACATGTTTTATTTTCACCTCTTCTTTTTGATTATAGTGACTTTTACCATCATCATATGCATCCCTTCTTTAAATGCACCCTACCGATTTACCCAAATACCTCTTTTTATCAGTGTTGACACATAAAAAAACAGGCTGTGGAGAAAGTCTTCTCCACAGCCTGAGCATCCATTTGGATGCTCCTTCTCAATTATCATCACTGAATAATAACAGGTGTTCCTTTTACTACATGAGCGTATAACCACTCTACATCTGTATTCTTCATACGAATACATCCACCACTTACCTTCATTCCAATACTCTCTATTTGATTTGTACCATGTATCCCATACGTATTACCCTCCGTTCCATTAATATTCAAGCCCAACCATCTTGTTCCTAATGGATTATTAGCTGCACCGCCTGCGATGTCTCCTTTATAGAAAGGACGATTTTTTTCTTTGTATACTACAGTAAATCTTCCTTCAGAAGTTGGACTATCATCTCTACCAATAGCAATCGGAAACGATTTAAGTAACAATTTTCCTTTTACATAATACAATTTTTGTTTGAAACGCTTGATGAGAATATAATTCCCTTTAATCGTTGATGCCTGCACATGACATACACAGCTGAACACTATGATTAGAGTTAGCGCTAACTTACCTCTGAAATTCAAAGACCGTCACCTCCTACGACATACTTTTCAGCAAAAGGTGTCATTTTATACATGAACAAACTATTTCAGCACATTTGTAATGGCAATTCCCTCTTCTCGACTGTTCGGGCACCCGAATGGATGCTTTATCATCATTTACTATTTGTTTTTCAGTTACGGTATGTGAAGTTTGGTTCTTTTCTCAGCTAACAACCACGACAGGCACTATCGGCAAACTTATCAGGTTTCCCTCATTCCATCTACCTAGGATGTCGTTAGCTCAAAGAAGAGCAAAAGCTCTCCTTAATCACGGTATCACTCAATCAGTACCATCTGCTGGTTTCGGATTTTATGTGCCGTCATTACGAACCGTTTAGAATTTTAGAAACAACATAGTGAGTCGTGGTTTCCGCCACTTCTCATAATACAAGTATAACATGCTTTTATAAAAAACGTCGGCCTTTTTCCTGCCAAAAAGCGGTCAAAATTCTGCCATTTTTTTTATCCTCCTCATTTCAAACGTTTCCACTTCACTTGTCAGTTCCACCTGAACCCCGAGAAACGTCTGATCTAAATTCTTGATTTTCTTGTCAATTAACCAATCAGGATAAGCTAATTGCTCTAATACTGTTCTATAGTAATCTTGGTTTAACCATAATGTGTTCGGCTTTTCTCCTTGCTGCATTCGATATTGAACCAATGCTTGCAATAACTCTTCACACATCATCTATTCCACCTCTCATTCATTCTATATAACTTGTATACGTCATGTGCATATTTTATGCCTTCCAATTACCCATATGTTTAATTGTGTGTAACTGACCCCTTCGCCAAAACCCTTGGTATCATTGATTTCATTTCACTTTCTCTTTTGAGTTACACAGTACGAAATTTATGAGTAACTGTATAGATTTAAAAAGAAAAAAGCAATGATTAGATTTTAAACCTAGTCATTGCTTTATCCATTGCATCTTGGTTTACCCCTATATAACGTAACGTGACCTTCTCTGACGAATGATTAAATATCTCCATGAGTAATGCTATGTTTTTCGTTTGCATGTACATATGATACCCATACGTCTTTCTCAAGGTATGTGTGCCTATTTCATCTAATCCGAACTCTGCTGCCGCTCCACTTAGTATCTTATATGCCATACTACGACCGATTGGACGATTTTTTCCCTGCCTACTTTTTAATAGGTACTCATCATCTTCTCTATTTTCATTAAACCATCGAAGCTCTCTCTTTAGTGCTGCTGTTATTTGTATGCGTTTCTGCTTACCTGTCTTCATTTCTCGCATTGAGATATGACTACCTTTTAAATCTCCAACCTTTAGTTTTAAAATATCACTGATACGTAACCCTGTATTGATTCCCATTACAAATAAAATATAGTTACGTGCATTCTTTTCTTTTAAATATTCTTTGATTTGTTGTATTTGCTCTGGATCACGTATGGGCTGAACAAAATTCATGATTCATTCCCTCCAGTTTCTTCAGTTTCATAAACTTCTAATCTAAGAGCAAAGGCCAATTTATAAAACGCTCTAGCTTTCACACGTCGATACGTACGTTCACTCATACCAATTTCGTTATACACCATATAATCGCACACATCTTCGTCTTCTAAATACCGTTTAACTATAATGTCCCTCTGATTTTTTCCAGCTGTACTGTTTCCGAATCGACTTAATGCTTGTTCAACTCGAAATGCCATTTTCTCTAACCATTCATCACGCTTACTTTGTTGAATATTAGAGATTGCTACATCCTCTAACGGTTTGCCAACTGCATGTGTAGGACCATGCTCTCTCTTTTCATAAGAAGGAGTGACTTTCATTTCCTTACGCATCATTCCAAATTGCTTATATATACGTACACTTTCCAGAATACCCTCTAATTTCTCTTGCGTCGCTGCTCTATCGATTTTTGGTAAGAAAGATAATTGCTTAGTCATTCCAGACCACTCCTTTTATTTTTTATTACTTTTGTCTTAACGCTCCACGTCTACGCTCATAACAAGGTCTATGCATCCCTATTAAATCCTCAATTTCACGAGTGCTAAAATTCTCTTTTGGTTTTTTCTTTTTTGTTTGTTTCGTTTGTTTTTCCCATTCACGTAATTGATCTCTTAATGCTTTCATTTTTTCCACCCCCTCACAAAATAAGAAAGAGGACACCATTTCTTAAAACAGCTTAATTGCTGCTCTAAAAATTGGTGTCCTCTAGTTTTCTAGCCGGACTATATTTATTTCATGATGCTAGGCTGTATCAAAAGATTTCTCCAAGCTTTATCTAGTCTTTCTTGCTCTTCTTTTTGTACAGCCTTTGTACGACGAGCGATTGCTTTTTTTAATTTCTTTTTCTTCATCTTATTCAAACCCTTCACTCCTTCTCTTTAAACACCCTTACTGTCCATTTTCGGGCGTTTTAACTAATTTGATACCATTACATTCAAAAATAATTAAAATGTGAATTGTACCTATTTTATAAATTCTTTTCCCTCACAAAAGGATTATTTTATTAGGTTTTCTATGAATTATTTTCCTCTATCTCTTGGATTTCTTCTCTTATTTGACCGATTAATGAAACTACTGAACCGACCGCTTGGACCCAACTCCCCGTAATCACTATAAGCTGGGCACCCTCCTCATCGCCTTCCGAAATTTCCTCTACTTTATCCCGACTAGCTTTCAATTCATCTATTCCACCTATTGCCTGTAATGAATTACCAGTCGCTTGTAACAAATTCCCGATAATGTTATACGATTCATCTATATTGGAACTATCCTCTATTTCCCCACCTATTGATGTAACACCACCTAATGCTTGTATCCAATTTCCTGCAATCACTAATTTTTTCTGTGTTTCATCTTCAAATTCTATAATGAGTCCTGTTAGAACCGTTACATTACCAATTGATTGGATTTCGTTCCCAATCAATTCAAGGGATATTTCTCCTTGTCCATCAGCTTCCAGACCATTCCCCGTTGCCTGTAATACATTCCCCCATACGTTCAAGTCTTTTCTTAATCCGCTGTTCAATTTTTTTAAAGGTGTACTCCCAATCGCAGCAATAATTGTCCCTACTGCAACAAACCAAGCGCCAACTATCTCCTTAATCGGATCATCCATTCTCAATCTACTCCGTCATTAATTTAGTACTTACAGGATATGAATTGGCACAGCTTCATGTTAATGGCCTACTTCTCTCCCCCTTGAATAAAACTCAATATTTCGTCAATACTGTAGACAACCCATTGAGTTACTTTCTCCTTGTTCCCCCTTGGAGAAACGAGTAGTTAGCTTTTGCTAGCTGCTCTTTATTTGTAAGAAGCATTCAATTAACTGGACTAACATATAATATGCTGAGATCCTTTCTTTATAAAGTAGTCGTTATAAAATGAGACTCGTCACGAGAGCACTTTATTAAGTGCTCTTTTTTGGTTTTAAAATAAAACAAAATGAAATTTTTGTTTCGTTTTCTTTCATGCATATTACTTTGACATGTGTTTATACTATAGATGTAACTTTTTGTTACAAAATATATCTGTATTGATTGAAACCTCTAAAATTGTACAACAGGGCAGTTAGCTATTTCGGCTAGCTTGCTTTGCTGTATAAAATAAATTTTTGATATTATTTCGGTCACACTTTTTACAAACAAACATTTATGTTTTCATTGAAAACTTGTCACCTTTTAACTAGACAAGCATATGCTATTGTATGAGGAAACTCTCCACTCATAAAAATCTACCTTTCTTGTCCAAGAGCACAGTAGATATATGCTCTTTTTTTATAAATACATAAAGATTTTATACAAAATTGCACATATATCAAAAACATACATAGAATAATCATGATCATCTCAGAATTAGTCGTTGAGCACCTTTTACGGTGCTCTTTATTAGTTACTAAATAAAAAATTTATTTAAAATAGATTCACTGTTTATATACAATCACCATATACTTATACAGAATATAACATTTACAATATGGTCTTGGTGCTCTTTTTCATATAAATAACTATTATATTGAGCTCCTTGCACCTTTGGATAAGACGAGCATATGTTGTATTATGCTTTTTCTTTCACTTTCATAGAGTTCCTTTTACAAGAGTACACAATTAATGTGTACTCTTTTTACATTGCTATAAAGTAACGACTTTGTCTAAACCCATTCACTAATCTTTGGCATACAATACTATACTTCTATTATAATGCGAGCTCGTCACTTTCATTATAATTAGATATAAGGAGCGCTCTTTTAATTTTTTAAAACTTGTCACGTGTTGCATACAATAAACATAGAATGCAATGAGCACACAAGACATAGTTTCTATATAATCGTGTACATTTTTTGTACAAGATTTCCTTTTGCTAAAGAAGAATTTCATCATTCTTCTTAACTACTCTGCATACATTAATTATTACAAGGAACTTCACAGGTTTTTCTGGCCTGGTTACCTTGAATTCCTTTTATACCTTAAGGGAAGAATCCGTTTATAAAAGACGGGTTCTTTTATTTTTTCTGTATATAATAACTATTTTATTTGAATTTTTCACACTTTAACTGGACGAGCATAAGTTATTATATGGAGACTCTCCACTCATAGAAATCTACCTTTCTTGTCAAAGAGCATGCTTATATGCGTGCCCTTTTCGCTTGTTATGAAATAAAAATTTTCTTTAAACTTGCACATAAACTGAAAGCATACATAAGATTTAATTGCCGATACTTTTTCATATAGATCTTGATCAAAGAGCGCTTTTCCGTGCGCTCTTTCTTGTTTGAATAAGAATTAAGAATATTTAATTACAGCACTCATATACTCTTATAGGTATAGTTGTTAGCGTCATGGAGTGCTCTGGTCAAGCACTCCTATTTTTTATGCCAAATAAGAATTTTGTTTAATTTCATTTCCATGAACCGTTTTATCCAATTTACATATAGTAATATCATCCAAGTGAATACCCAGGTTGCTCTGGACCAGCTTCCTGGTGTTCCTGTTACAAAAGAATCCGTTTAGCATCAGCGGGTTCTTTTATTTTTCTGTATAAAATCACTCTTTTATTGTGTTTTTAATTTACAGTACTGCTCTCAAAAAACATTCATATATATGTATTGAATACAATTTGAGATCCCTCATATATCAAATATTTTTAAGAACTGACTCACCAACACAATTCAGTTTATCTTTACAAATGCATTAAAAATAAAATAGATACACAAAAAGGAGTTTGATTCTTTGTGAATGATCAACATAATAAAAACTCAAAAATTCACAAACCTTGTCCTTGCTCCTGTCCATCTCCCACAGCTAACAGTTTAAACGTTGTTCAGACTACCCCAACAATCGTTTCTGTAAATTCTGCAATTCCACTAGATACCGTGGTACATTCTAATGGCACGGCAATCTCATTCACACCACCAACAACCGTTTTGCTAGAAGGTGGAAGAACCTATTTGGCAATCTATGAAGTACAAGTAATTATTCAACCCGGAGGCAATTTCGCAGGTATCACTATGTATCTGAATAATAATGCCCTCATTGGCTCAGGCACTTCTTTAGGATACACTGCAGGATATACCTCTGTATCAGCACCCGCCATTTTTACTACACCTTCAGGTATAACAAGTACACTTACTGTTCATGTAGGACCTTATTCTGATTCATTAAATACTTGGGGTTTAACTCTTGCTGTTGTAGCATTAACCTAATAAAACCTTATTCTTTCTATATTAATTTTTCTTTGTAGTCTTGTTGAGGTCTTTTTAACTCGTCTCTTAGAACTTTGATATAACTACATATAAAAATTACTTAAATTGATAGAACTAGTGAATTAGCTAGAACAATTGCTGATTCATCTTTTTTTATATAAAATTCAAATTTTATCGCTTAAACTTAACAGTAGATGTGGTTTGTGTATGAGACACTTTTCCATCTACCCAATGAACAACTTGTTGTCCATATCTGCTTTCTGGCGGTTTAAAAAAAATGATTTTCCCATCTTCCACAATGTAGATGCCATTTGTTTTCATGTCTATTTCACTTTTCATTTATATCTGTTCTCCTTTGCATATGTTTGTCTATTACACGAAATACAAGAGCTCTCTTGATGAAAAAAAACCTTAATCTAGCTCCATAATTTCTTTCAATGTTCGATTGGACACATATACTTGAATGATTTGAATTCTCCCGTACGTTTTTTCCGCTTCTTCTTTTGCTTCAGCCTCTGTATTTACTTCAAACCAATGTAACTTCTGCTTTTCATCTTGGTCAAAAAATTCTACTGCGTAAGTTGGTGTAACCAAATGACTAGAAAGGAGTTGTTCAGACGTGCTGCATGCGGCATAATCCAGGTTTCCTACAACATCTTCAAAGGTTAGCTGTTTCATGCCCCTAACCCCAACGCCCTTTTCCAATCGCACCTTTTCTTGCTAAATCCATAATCAGTAGCGCAACTTCATCTGGATCACGTTGCATTTTTTCGCCAATTGCGAACACACTTTCATTGTTGTTCCATGCTTCTTTCACTTGCACTACTTCATCTTCATCCCACAACATGTCTAGTTCTTCTAAAGCAATGTACAAGTTACGTCGCTCATTCTTCATGTACTTTCGTTGCTGAGCTGAAATTGTATAGTTTTCTAACTGTAAATCCGTCATAAGCCTACACTCCTCTTCTATTGGCATATATTAAGAACTCTCTCCGAAACGCTGTAATCTTTGTTTAGCAATCTCTCTTCGATAGCTTGTTGCTTTATTTTCAATTGTCAAACTCGTTTCCACCATACGATCATAAGATCGCTTCCCCACTTGTTGTAACATTTCTTTCGGCTTTAAATTACTTGTATACAAAGTAGGCATCTCTTTTCGATAACGTCCATCAATGATATTAAAAATCTTTTCTTCCACCCATTCCGTCGCTTTCTCAGCTCCGATATCATCAAGAATAAGTAAATCGCATTCTAATAGTGCTCTCATGATTTGCGCTTCATTCTCCTTGTTTTCACTGTTAAACGTACTACGGATACGTTGAAGCAATTCTGGAACACTTTGAAATACGACGATATATCCTTGCTCTGTTAATGTTTTTGTAATGGCGGCTGCTAAATGTGTTTTCCCATTGCCAGGTTCTCCCCATACCCAAAGTGATTCTCCTTGCCATCCTGGAAAAACTTGCACATATTGTGTCGCTAACTGGCACGCCGTCTCTGAACCATTTCGCTCCAGAAATGCTGAGAATGTACTTTTATCAAAACGATTTCCCACGTTATGAATGCTAAATATCTTTTCAATTTCCCTTTTCTTCGAGAAATTTTGATACTCTCTTATTTTCGCTTCTGCACTCTCTACTACACATTCGCACGTGGGAAATACTTTATTTTTTATTCGTAATGCCGGTACTTCTACTACGATTGCTTTAATAAAAGCGCTACAGTGTTCACAAGTATAACCTTCGTCGCCCTCTTTACAAGCCGATGTATTCAAAATCCTCGTCATCGCTCTTCCTACCGCTTCCATGATTTTTTGCCCCTTTTCTAGCATTCATTTGAATTGTTAGTTGATCAAACTTTTCACGTAGCTTTTTAGGAGATAAGATGTTTCCTTGCCAAAAAAAATCTACTTGGCACCAATCAATCACATCTTTTATCTCTTGTAATTCACGTTGATCCTTTTCACGCATTAATCTAAAATCATTAGACCAAGAATCAAAATTAGGTTCTTTTTGCTTCGGATTATTACTTTTAATTTTATCAAACAAATATTTTGCTGCATTGACGTCGCAAGTTTCAAACTTGTAACAATACTTCTTTTTATTTGTAGTAATCTCTGTAGTATTCTTTGTATTTGTCCCACGTTTCAATGTGGGAGCCTCCTCCGTTTTAATGCGGGAGCCTCTCTCGTTATAATGTGGGAGGGTGTCACTTTCTGATGTGATAGGGGCTTGATATAAAATAGATATTTTTTCAATACCCTCCACGATTGGTTCTACATACATCACGTTGTTATGCCTCATTCCGTTAACTATAATCGTACGAAATTCAATGGCGATTAATTCTCTTTTCACTAAGTATTTGCACGCCTCTAATACTTGTCTTTTGGTAAAACCAAATGAATCAGCTAATTGTTGATAACTTTTTTGAAGTTTATCTGCTTTAAATTTTTGTTTATACTGGATTTCATTCGTTCTTTCATCCTTTATTTCAGTTGGTTTATACCAATAAAAAATCTCGCTAAGTATTGTAATTGCAACCATATAGGGCTTACCATTTTCTAAAGTGAGATACTTAAACCACCCCTGATCTAAGGTGTTACCTTGGAGGTTTATTCTTGCGATTTTCAGCACATTGATATTCATCCCCGCCGCCCTTCTCTAACCAACAATCTTTCTAGATATTTTTACTCTCTAGTTATTTCATATTTCTCGACCTGATAGATTGAATATTCTTTCTTTTTAATCTTTTATTTTTTATTTCTTTCTGTTACGATCATGATTAAATCGTATTCTTTCACGAATTATCCTTTCTCTTGACCTGTGAAAACAGGTCTTTTTTTGCATCTCTTATGCAACATGTGTTATGATGAACAACACATATGTTATTATTAGATCACCAGCCACAACTGGTGGTTTCTCTTTATCATCCTTTTCCCTGAAAAAAAGGATTTTTGTTTCATTGGCTTATACTTTGGATTCATTTTTAAAAATGCACGTGTCTTTTTCGTATGGACAGTAGATTTTTTCATCTCTAATTTCACAACAATCTCCTGTTCGGTAAAACCATAGCCAACATGCATAATAATCGTTTTTTCTTCTTCTTCCCATATACTTGTGACTTCCTGAATTCCTACTGATACCATTACTTCTTTTTCCACATTAATTGGTGATACGGCATAAAATCCATTTTCTACTTCCTCCTCTCGATGCAAATCAATCGAATGAATATTCATTTTATTCCTGTCCTCATAACTCACTCGTCCGCTGATTTTAAAAGGCGTTCCTTTCAAGTGAATTTCATCACTCATTGCCCATTTCATGCCTTTCATCACGCATGCATTGAATGTATCTATTCTCTCTGGATCAGACTTCACACAATGCTCCCATAAATACATATGGCCAACTTGCATTAAATCCTCCAACTCCATATTATTCATTTTTGCAATCTGCCTAGCTCTTGCGATACTTCCAAATTGTTGCTTTATTGCTGCAATTACTACATGTTGTTTTTCTTCAAATCATTCTTGTGCCGTCATTTCCTTTTACCATCCTTTCTTGTTTTTAGTTATCATAGTTTGCTATACTATAAGAGCATTCCGGTTACTTAACTCACTCCTGTTAGGTATACTGTTCTAGACTGATATTGCCGATGAGCAGACCTAATTCTAGGTCTTTTCGTCATTCTGGGAGCCTTTACATAAAGATAATTCAGAATATATCTGATATACTAACTGTGATGAATGTCAATGCAATTCAAGTAGTATAACTTATGTACAGAAGGAGTCCTATTTTATAGGGCTTTTTCACATGTAACTGACTTCCTACAAAGCGTACTAAAATATTTTCTCTCCACCACTGAAGCATCAATCCCTCTACTTCTTAAATGTACTACAATCCCTTTTATATGCGTACGTTCCTCATCATACTTCTCTTTCGTACGATACAGTGCTGCCAATTCCCCTCGAGCTAATCGAGCTTCTTTAATCCAAGTGCAAAACTGATATGGATCGTTCTTTTGTAGCGCTTCAATTTGTTGTTGTTCGCAATGCTGTAAGAATTCCTCTAGTATTTGTTTCTTTTGCAGGTCCTTTGTTAGAACAGATTTGGTCATGATGTTTTCTCCTTTCTACATCTCTTTAAACTTGATTTGCGAATTTACTAAATTAATTTTTTCACTTAATACAATTGGCAATGTATACTCTTTAACAATTTGCGCTGCTATTTCTAAATGACAACGTTTGATAGCTTTATGACTCGTCACACCAAATTCACGATATAACTGGTTATAAATATCCCGATATACTTTCCCTCTCAATCCTGCGTGGTGGTACGCATTCGCCTGTTTACCACCTAATAAAGCAACACCATGACGCTTTACTGCGTTTGAAATTTCATCGCATTCTACTGCAAATAGTGGTGCGTTTTCTCGTAAGTCTTTTACATCTGATTTAATGTGTTGGAGTTCTTGTTTTTGTCCTTCTAATGCTTCAAAGGTCAGTTTTAAAATACTCATGGGGTCTGTTGGAACTTGTTGTTGGTTCTGGATGAGGTTTTTCATACGCTTAAATTCTTGTATAAATTGAATTTTGGTCTGTACAGCCTCTTTCGTGTTATAACCAAAAACAACTAATGTAAATGCTTCCTCTGTTAAATTGTACTTTGGGTAACTTCGCCCTCTATCTGTTTTGTAATTTGACTCCTGAAAATTTAGGAGTGAGAATTCTTCTCCTGCATATTCTATTTGAAGCTTAATATCTGACAAGACATTGTCATGTCGTTTGCCAAACATTTCAGCAATCATTAAACTATCTGTTACTACCTCACCATTCTTTTCGAATACCAGTTCATTATGTAAGGGTTGTTCGTTTGCTGCTGTTAATTCATTCATATAAAAAATCCTCCTCATTTGTAATAATGCTTGTCCACCCTATGCACTTGGAATGACTCGTGTTGAGTTCGTATGACGATGAATCAAGTGTAGTCGTCCATCAACTTTTTTATAGATCAACCAGTTTTCAGAATTTAAGCTGTACGAATTCATATGCATTTTCTCTCGCTTCGTTGGTCGTTTGCCGTTTTTCACCTGTTTCCCCTCCTCTATTGCGCAAACAGCTCGTCCACTGTTGTTTTGAAATATTTTGCTAGTTTTTGAGCCTCTTTTAGGGTGAAATCACTTTTACCGTGTTCTTTAGCAAAATAGGTTCTCGGTGCAATGTGAATCAAATTTGCTGCTTTCTCTTGTGTCATGCGTTGTTCTTTTCTAGCGATGTATAGGTTTTTATGCATGGGTATCGCTCCTTTTGAAAAAAAAATTAAATATTTCAACTCACAAATTAGCTACTTTAAGATAAATTATTTATCATCAAATACCGCAAAATAATCAGGAAAAAGCTCTCTAGCGCTCCTATTAAACACTGTTTGATATCTTGCGATTATATAAGGTCTCGGTATATACCCATCTTCTATCTTCCTTATGTACGCTACTGATATACCTAACTTTTCCGCTAATTGTTTTCTTGTCATTTTGCAATGGAGTCTCTCGTTTTTAACTACATTACTCATTGAATCACCTTCTTATCATTTTAACTCTTTCCGTACCTTCAGTATAAATGATAAGTTTTTGAACATCAATATTTTTTATAAATTTTTGAACATTTTTTCTTAAAAGGGTTTAAATTGATAATTTTTTTAACTATAATGAGGTTAAGACATTTCGGGTATGAAAGGGGATTATTCCAATGACCTTGGGCAACAAATTAAAACAATTAAGAGGAAAGCGCACTCAAGGTGAAATAGCTAACCAATTAAACATTTCTAGACCTACTTACTCTCATCTGGAGACAAATAGAATTGAGCCAAGCATGTCCTTACTTACAGCGATCGCTGATTTATATTGTGTGACTACAGATTATTTATTAGGACGATCACAAGATTCCCGTTTAACGGAAGCTGAAGATAAAAAAACGGCTGAAATGGCTTCACGTTTTGCTGAATTGGTATCCGACCTACCAGAAAATGAACAAGAAAATGCGTGGAAACAAGCTTTGATGTATGTGCAATTTACTAAAACTCAAAAATAAGAGATAATTTTCTACCAAAAAAGCTAACTTAATTGTTAGCTTTTTTGGTTTCTATTTCTTCATATACACTTGAGGTAATGACTTGTAACACCTCTTTAACATCTGTTCTCTTGTTTTCTAAAAACCACTTTACCATTAACTCTTTCGCCAATTGTTCTTTGTTCATTTCGCATCCTCCTGATTCCATTCTACACGTATTTAGAACCATACAAAGTCTCTCCTTTTTATAAATTGTAAAATTATAGGCGACCCATTTTTGAAACATACCCCTTTGGAATGGGTCACCCCTAAAAGCACGAAAAGTCACTACTAAGTAGTGACTTTTTTTAAATTCTATTCAGCTAGTTCCCGGATCGTTAAACATATATTTTATTTCTGTTTGTTTCTGTTGAACTTCTTTCTGTTCAAAATCACTTAAACTTCCTCCCCACAAACTCACAATCCCCAGAATCATTAATACTGTCACTATCTTCACTTTCACGCCAACACAACCCCTTCCTTGTTAAGAATCATTTTATACATTTGTCCATAAAAACTCAATCCCATTAATTCAAATTCCAGTAACGCCTGTTTAATACCATCAATATCCTGAATACACATCGAATGTGCAATTCGAGAAAAAGGAGTATGCCCAGCTTCTTTTAACTCTTCAAAAATAGAAAGTGCAAGTTCGCGATTCCCGAAACGATACTCAAATGTCGCCCGCTCAGTTGGATGAAGTGTCGATACATCAATTTTATCAATGTTTATATTATTATATATCCGGACGTGAGCTAAAGTGGTTTGGACTGCTATATATTTTTGAGATTGCTGAGATACTTTAATTTCCTTTAACATATCCCCCGCTTGTACCAAAAGGGCTTCAGCCTTTATAGGATTCTCAACCTGAAAACTTTCCGCCAAACACGAAACGCCTGTCATTTTAATCATCGGAATATCAATAGGTGAATCAATAATCCTATAAGCAATTTTTCTACACTCATTCAACTCTATCCTCCATAAATGCATAAATGCAATGCGTTCATCTGCAAACATGCGAAGGTAATCTTTTATTCTCCCTTTCTTAATTAGTTTAAGATTTGCCTCAACCTCATCTACATATTGAATAATTGCATTATTATTAGGTTTATCCGCCAACGCTAACATATATAAAATGTTAGCCATAACTTGAACATGCGGATTCGAAGAAAAACGAGTCTCCCTAATTTTTTCGTAAAGTAGTTGCCCTCTTAATTCATTTTTATTACGTTTATTAAACAATATGTATATTGTAAAAAATATTGATAAACTAGAATTTTCTTTATTTTGTTCAATAAGCGCATTCATTAAACTATATTCACCTTGTACCTGACAATAAATTAACCCTACTTCTAAATGTGCTGGATGATTACATGCTAGAAAATACTTAGCTGTAATTTTTCGTTTATCCTCAGGATTTTCATACAGAAAATTTATAGCTGTAAAAAACAATTCTACATCCATTTCGCTTTCTGCATTTATACCCCTTCGGAATGTTTCACGACTTGCACCAATCCTTATAGCAAATTGCCGACGTGTGAACCCAGAAGATTCAATTTTCTCCAACAATTCGTCCATAACTTTTTTCATGTTGTTCCCCCTTACCCTTAAAACATAAAAATCCACCATCCTATTTTCTCAACCTCTAAACTGCACTACGAATGATGAATATCTGTTAAACTAAGGAGGAACTCGTATGATGCAAATGTTTGTCCTAAGGTAGGTTTAGGATGAACGGTGTGAGAGGCTTTATGGGTGGACCTCTTACACACGCTCTGCGAGTTTTATGCTTTAATTTATTTTGTTTTTTATGACTATTCTGTCTATTAGTTTGATACAAACCCATATACTGTATCCAAAGCCAATTTTAGCACAAACACATATTCTATTCCATCATGAAATATATTTCTCAATATAGCTTCTAAGAAAAATATTGAAATTATTCGACTTCTGTTTCAAATATTTCACACAAATAATGAATTGAAGTTCATTTTTTATTGTATTCTACTCAAATCAAGGTAGAAACCAGCCAATTTTCAGTAATTACACCCAACCAATTAAAAATTGTATTACAATATTATAAAAAACAAATGTCGAATTTTCTCAATATACGCCCCACAATCATTATGGTAATATGATTTCATCCTTACTTGTATCATCCTGATTGGTGTCCCTAACCAATCTCCCCCACTAATCCTAGTGGGGAATTTTATTTTTGGAGTATTTTCGGATTTAAATATGCTATACTGTTTTAAACGGCAATTTTATTTTCATGTAGGTAATATGTTATTAAAATTAAAGTGGTTCAAGTCAAAGAAAAGGCTCTCAATTTATTTTGGGAGCCTTTTCTTTTGGTAACAAACAAGTTATAATCTACTCAATAAATTGAATTATCAATCTTTATATATACAGGAGGGATTCCTATGGTGGTCTACAAAGATAAAGAACGTGGAACATATTTCTTCGTTGTCAGAGTCCGTCAGTTTGATGGTACTCAAAAGCAAGTAAAGCGTCGTGGGTTTAAAACGAAAAAGGAAGCACGCGAAGCCGAGGCGAAAATGTTGATTGAAAAAGAAACGAACTCAAGCTTGACGTTTGCTCAAGTTGCGGATAGTTATTTTGATTGGTATTGTCAGAGGAGGAAGGAATCTTCAATAGTCACTATTCGAAATGTTATTTACAATCACTTAGTACCCGAATTTGGAAAGATAAAGATAGATCATATCGTACCGAAACATATCATGAATTATCAAAACAAAGTTATAAATACATACTCAGCTAAACATCTAAAGAAGATTCATGCCGTACTATCTGCGATATTTAATTTTTCAATTAAATTTCATGGTCTTACGAATAACCCCGCAAGAATTACAGGTAATTTTGAAAAAGAATCCAATAAACGAATGAATTTCTGGGAATTTGAAGAGTACAAACAATTTATTTCTGTCGTGAACGAACTGTTATATAAAGCCTTTTTTTCTACGCTTTATTATAGTGGTGCTAGAAAAGGGGAATTGCTGGCTTTAACTTGGGAGGATATTAATTTTTCTGACAAAACAATTGACATTAATAAAACTGAATTTGAAAGAAAAACTACAAAACCAAAAACAAAAGCATCTAATCGAATAATTATGTTACCAACATGCTGCATTCAATTATTAGAAGAATTAAAAAGAGAATACTCTAAAGAATTTTCTGTGAAAAATAATTACGTTGTATTTGGAAATTTTTATAACAGCATTGCTGTTTCCACTCTCCGTAGGAATTACCAAAAATATTTAAAGTTAGCAGGTGTCAAACCCATTTTACTTCATGAATTTAGGCATTCTCATGCATCTTATTTAATAAACAAAGGCGTTAGTCCACTTGTAGTAGCCCAACGCCTAGGTCACTCAAATGTATCAACTACACTGAATACTTATAGTCATTTATATCCATCAAAACAGGCGGAAGTAGTTGCGTTCATGGAGAATGATTTGATATAATTATTCCCAAAACGTTACCATTAATCCACAAATCATTGCTACAACTTATTTAAACGAGAAGTTAACCTTCTGGTTCTGTTTGGTTCTGCGCAGTCGCTTGCGTTACAACACTTGTTTTACTCGCATTTCCCTCATCATATTTGACATTTTTAACTGCAAAATAGATAAGAAAATGTCCTGCACCTAAAATACATAATAAGTAAGGTAAACTTTTTTCAGGCGGAAAGAATAGTACAGCACATAAAAAACTTAAAATCGAGCAGATTCTTCCTGCATTTAACCATAATTCCCGGACAACTACATACTCTACACGCCACTCTCTCGCATTTTTCGCTCTGCCAATTACATCATATGTCATGGACCCGTACGGAACGAGCAAAATAGGGTATGCAATCGCAATACACGCTGCATAAATAAGTAATTTTGCGTATGTAACATTGAATATAACTAAAAATACGACAGCATATAAAATAATGCCTCCAAGCAAAATTGCTTTTTTTCGCCATTCTTTCTTTAACATACGAGTAACTAAATAGTAACACACAAATGATACAGCTGAATTTACTAAGCTATACTTCCCTAATGCGAGCTCGCTATCAGTTGCTAAATACACGTACACGGAAATCACAAAAATAAACGTTCCCTCTCTCAGCCCTTGGAAAAAATGAGCACGTGTAATTCTTCCCCAATTTTTATCAATCTGCCGCTCTTTCAATACTTGTACAATTTCATACCGTCCTTCACATTCTCTCTTAGATACAAAAAAGCTTAAAATGACAGCAATTGCAAATAACAGTAACGAAAGAAAGAATATGACTGTATAGCCACTCCATTTTTCCATACGTGAAATTGTGTATCCAGCTGCTATCGGTCCAATCATGCCAGAGAAGGATGTAAGAAGCCCAAGAAACCCATTAAAGAAATCTCTTGTTTCTGGTTCTGTAATCTCAAATGTTAATAAGTTAAACGCGAGCCAGTAAAAACCATATCCGACTCCTAAAAGAGCCCCCATTAATAAAATATAGTGAGAAGCGCTTTTTCCCGCTACTAAAACAACGATAAAAAAAATTGCCAACGTGCCTACGCCTATTCGTAACAAGATTGAGCGATCAATACGTTTCGCTAATTTCCCACCTATAAGAAATGTGAGAGGCTGTAATACAACGCTGGCCAAATTATACAAGCCAAGATTCACATAATTTTGTGTTTGTTTCCATAAATAAATGTTAACAAACGTATTCGATAAAGAAATTGCGAGCGTGTATAAACCTCCAATAAGGAGCAATAACACTAAATCCCGATTCACTTCAACGTCACCAATTATATGTTTCCACTTCATACACAACTCTCCTTTACTTCATGTTCTAGTCTTCCAAAGACAAGCCCAATTATGTAAAAGGAAAGCATAGAAAAAAGCTAGGAGCATTCTCCTAGCTTTTTCTATCGTTATTACAATTATTTAGCTTCTTGGTAACGTTTTTCAGCAGCGTTCCAATCTACAACGTTCCAGAATGCACCGATGTAGTCTGGACGACGGTTTTGGTAATTTAAGTAGTAAGCATGTTCCCAAACATCTAAACCGATAACTGGAGTTTTACCTTCAGTTAGAGGAGAATCTTGGTTTGGCGTGCTTGTTACTTCTAACTCACCATTATTTACTACTAACCAAGCCCAACCAGAACCGAAGCGAGTTGCGCCAGCTTTTGCGAATTCTTCTTTGAATGCATCGAAGCTACCGAATTTCGCTTCAATTGCAGTTGCAAGTTCGCCTACTGGTTGTCCGCCACCATTTGGAGATAAGATTGTCCAGAAGAATGTATGGTTAGCATGTCCGCCACCATTGTTACGTACTGCTGTACGGATTGCTTCTGGTACTTCGTTTAAGTTTGCAACTAATTCTTCTACGCTTTTGTCAGCTAATTCTGCATGACCTTCTAAAGCAGCGTTTAAGTTTGTAATGTACGTGTTATGATGTTTTGTATGATGGATGTTCATTGTTTCTTTGTCAAAGTGAGGCTCTAAAGCATCATACGCATAAGGTAAATTTGGTAATTCGTGTTTTGCCATTGTTATATTCCTCCCAGTTTATGTATTGCCACTTAAGTGACATACAACTTCATTCTACCCTAATTGCCATAGGGTGCAAACAAATAAATCACATTGTCTTGCTATCACTAACGTAGCAAAATTCCCACTTCTTTTCAATTAAAATGCTCATATATTCCGTAAAAAAAGCTCCCTTCTACAAGGAAGCTTCCTGCTGACATAATAAACATGTGAAATGGATATGGACCCTGTAGGACTCGAACCTACGACCGGACGGTTATGAGCCGTCTGCTCTAACCAGCTGAGCTAAGGGTCCACAATTATGTATGTAACAACATATCAAATAAAGGAATTCCTATCGGATATATCCTTTAAGAAATGTAAGATAAATTTACCATATAGAAAAGAAAAGTGTCAATTGTATTTTTCTCATTCAAAAGAAGAAAATTAATAAAAAGAAATTTAGTTATCTCCACTATATGTAAATATAATATATCTTGAGATTCCCTAGATTCCTACGTTACAATGATTTTATACATAAAGGAAGTGAATCTATGTCCATATTTACCCAATTAGCAAAAAGCGTATATTCGCCTAAAGATATGGCGCTATTCCGTTTTCAAAAAATCGGAAAAACCATTTTGTATATTATGCTACTTTGTCTAATCACTACTATTCCAAGAACATTCTTTTACGGTAGCTTTATCCAAGATAGTGTTACCATGGTAAATCAAGCAATTGAAAAAGATTTACCTGATTTTAAAATCGAAAACGGTGAACTAAAAGCAGATATTGAACAACCTATTCAAAAGGAAGAGGGAGATGCTCTTTTCGTATTTGATCCCAATACAACAGATATAGAACAATATCAAAACAAAACTGGTTTATTTATTTTAAAAGATAAAGTAGTTTCTATAGGAAATGGTCAGCAACAAACTTACTCCTACAATGATTTATTAGGGACATCTCTTGAGAAGAAAGATTTGCAAGATTTCATTTCTGTTTTCGATAGTATTTATCCAATTTTACTAGTCGTTATCGGCGTGTTAGTATACCTGTTCCAATTATTTATTACTTTCTTAGGAATTACTTTACTTGCGTTTATAGGTTCAGCTATGAGTGGTCAACGTAAATTATCTTATAAGCAAGTATGGACGTTAACTGCATATAGCTACACAATTCCAACCATCTTCTTTATGATTATGGATTTATTCAAAATTGTTGTGCCTGGTTCAACATTCATTTATATCGCCGTTGTTTTAATTGTTCTATACTTAACGATTAAAGAAGTTCCAAAACCGAAAGAAAAATAAGAACAAAAAAATGCCTAAATAGGCATTTTTTTTTTGGACAAGCATATATTCCTAGCAAAGGAGTGAAGAATATGAAGAGATTAGGTATATTCTTATTCGTGCTTGTTCTTGGTTATATATTTTATTACGATATAAAAATCGGCACTTTACCGATGTTAAGTTCATATAAAAAAACAAATGCGGCCCAAACGATAAAACAAGAAAGTACAGATACAAAACAAAATAAAGAAAACAAAGCAGAAAAAGAAACAGATGTCACTTATAAAACAATAGAAGTCAAAACAGGTGATACCGTCCTTTCCATTACAGAAGCGATTAATAAGAAGAAAATTCCTTCTATCGAAAAAGTAATTGATGATTTTAAACAATTAAATAAAAATACATCTGCTACAAAAATACAAATTGGAAAGTCTTATAAATTCCCGTTATATCAATAAGCAATCACTTAATCCTTGTCAATTACATAAAGGCGCTGATACAATAGTAAAAGTGAAACCGAGCACTTCGGTTTCTATAGCCCTGTATCACATATACTATCATTGATATGAGGGACTAAATAAGAAACTTCTTTTATAAGGAGAGCGATCTATTCGTGAATGAAATGACTCATCGTACAAAAACACGTCCAGTTAAAGTCGGTAATTTAACAATTGGCGGTAATAATGAATTAATTATACAAAGTATGACAACAACAAAAACACATGATGTTGAAGCAACAGTTGCTGAAATTAAACGTTTAGAAGAAGCTGGCTGTCAAGTCGTTCGTGTTGCTGTTCCAGACGAACGCGCAGCAAATGCTATTGCTGATATTAAAAAACAAATCAACATTCCACTTGTTGCTGATATTCATTTTGATTATCGCCTTGCTTTAAAAGCAATTGAAGGTGGCATTGATAAAGTACGTATCAATCCAGGTAACATTGGTCGTCGCCATAAAGTAGAAGCTGTTGTAAATGCAGCAAAAGAACGCGGTATTCCAATCCGTATCGGTGTAAACGCAGGTTCATTAGAGCGTCACATTTTAGAAAAATATGGATACCCAACTGCAGATGGTATGGTCGAGAGCGCCCTACATCACATTAAAATTTTAGAGGACTTAGATTTCCACGATATTATTGTATCTATGAAAGCCTCTGATGTTAATTTAGCAATTGAAGCATACGAAAAAGCTGCACGTGCTTTTGATTATCCATTACATTTAGGTATTACAGAATCTGGAACATTATTTGCCGGAACTGTAAAAAGTGCCGCTGGTCTTGGAGCAATCTTAAATAAAGGCATCGGAAATACACTACGTATTTCATTAAGTGCTGACCCAGTTGAAGAAGTGAAAGTTGCACGCGAACTGTTAAAGTCATTCGGCCTTGCATCTAATGCAGCAACACTTATTTCTTGTCCAACTTGCGGTCGTATTGAAATTGACTTAATTAGCATCGCTAACGAGGTAGAAGAATACATCTCTACACTAAAAGTACCAATTAAAGTTGCAGTACTTGGCTGCGCTGTAAACGGTCCTGGTGAAGCTCGTGAAGCTGATATCGGTATTGCTGGTGCACGTGGAGAAGGATTATTATTCCGTAAAGGGCAAGTTGTTCGTAAAGTACCAGAAGAAATCATGGTAGAAGAACTGAAAAAAGAAATCGACGTAATCGCTGCTGAAATGGCTGCTGAACGAGAAAAAGAAAAAGAAAAAGAAAAAGAAAAAGAAACACAAGAACAATAAAAAGAAGGTTGCCACAATATTTGTGAGCAACCTTCTTTTCTACGTAAAAAGCTCGTCAGTTATATAACTGACGAGCTTTTACTTTGCACATTTTGGACAACGGCCGTATATTTCAAACTTATGACCGGTTACTTCATAACCGGTAAAATCTTTATTCATAAAATCCATCGGGCAGGAAGTAATCTCTTTCGTCCCCCCGCAATCTAAACAAATAAAATGATGATGATGTTCCATAATAGAACATGTAAAACGAAAATGTTTTTCACCATTTAATTCCGTTTGTTCCAGAACACCAATTTCAGCAAACACCGTTAAGTTACGATAAATCGTATCAAAGCTAAGACCTGGATAATCATCCTTCATATGCTCTAAAACGTCTTTCGCCGTTAAATAACGATTGTGAGCTGCAAATAACCTGAGCATTTCTTCCCTTTTCCCAGTATGTTTGTATCCTTTATCTTTCATTAGGCGTAAAGCTTCTGTTAGATTCATATCTATCCCTACTTTATGCAGTTTTTTTCTTTTTCCATAAAATCGCACCAATTAAAATAAGAACTGCTATCATAACAATCGTACCACCTGGTGCTAAATCAAGTTGATATGAAGCAAACATTCCACCAATTACTGCAATTTCACCAAATAAAATGGAAAAGAAAATTGTTTGTTTAAATCCATTCGCAATACGAATACTTGCTGCAACTGGTAACGTCATTAATGATGATACGAGAAGAACCCCTACTACACGCATTGATACTGCAATGACAAGAGCAACCAATATAATGAAAATAAAGTGAATCCACTTTGCACTCAAACCAGTTGATACAGCATATTCCTCATCAAACGATAGTAAAAGTAACTCTTTGTATAATAAAGTAATCGTTACAATAACAACAATTGCTACAATGCCAATAATGATTAAATCTGTACTTGTTACAGCACTTACACTCCCAAATAAATAACTAAATAAATCTGTGTTAAATCCATTTGCAAGTGATATAAAAATAACACCAATCCCCATTCCTGCTGAAAGAATAATCGGAATTGCTAATTCTTGATAATGTTTATATACAGTACGTAATTTTTCAATTAGTAACGCCCCACCAATAGAAAAAACCATTCCCATATATAAAGGATTTAAAAATCCTCCTGTGAAAATTGTTTTTTCTAGTAGTAAACTTGCAGCAATACCCGATAATGTCACGTGACTTAATGCATCCGCAATAAGAGACATACGGCGAATGACAACAAATACACCGATAAGCGGTGCAACAAGTCCAATTAAAATTCCTGCATATAAAGAGTTACGTAAAAAGTCATATTGTAAAAAATCTTGTATCATTATATCCTCCCGTGATGCTCATGCTCGTGTTCTAAACGATGAACATGGTGTCCATATAAGACGGACATTTCTGCATCTTCTAACTCTCGGAACTTCTCTACATTTCCATGGAAATGTAGATGTTGGTTTAAGCATGCAACATGTGTTACCTTCTCCGTAACAGCTCCCATATCATGAGTAACGAGAATTAATGTGATTCCTAACCTTTTGTTTAAATCCTCTAATATCTCATAAAAACTTTCTACATTCTTCACATCGATTCCAACAGTGGGCTCGTCCAAAATAAGTAATTCAGGATCACTAACGAGCGCTCGAGCAATAAATACACGCTGTTGTTGTCCACCAGAAAGTTCTCCGATATTGCGCCCTTGAAACTCACTCATCCCTACATCAGCGATTGCTTTTTCTACCTTTTCCTTATCGTTTTTCGTAAAAAAGCGAAACAAACCTTTTTTCGAAACGAGTCCCATTGATACAACTTCAAAAACAGTTGCCGGAAAACCAGAATTAAAGCTATTTGCCTTTTGCGACACATAACCAACTTTGTTCCATTCTTTAAACTTCTTACTATCAACACCAAATAAACGAATACTTCCCTGTTTCGGCTTTAAAACGCCTAATAAACATTTTAGCAAAGTTGATTTCCCAGAACCATTTGGTCCAACTAAACCTAAAAAAGCTCCCTTCGGAACTTGCAAATTAATATCTTCTAACACATTTCGATCTTCATATCGAAATGACAATCCTTCTATCTCTAATATATTATTCATAGCATCTCACCTATTTTAATTCAGAATGATTCCGATTTATATCTATTTGAATTATAGTACAGCTTATTATAGTTGTAAACCAATCTGCCTAAAATATATCATTTTTTTCAAGAAACCTTACTATTATAACAAAAAGCAGAGAAAAATTCTCTGCTTTCGTAAAATATTCCTATAAAGTGAAACTTTAATCAGTGGGGGTTTTCTTCATCCCCCACTGATTATTAGTTGAACCAATCGGACGTTTACGGACAGTTGATCTCCCACCTAACTTCTTTGCTCCAACTGAATTTTGAGGTGGGAGTTTACTGTCCGTTAACGCGGGATAAAATGTAATCTTAATCAGATGAGGCAATCTCCTACCGATTATTTGCCCTCAAATAGCAGGATACATATTTTAGTGAATAGCTGATTTAAACTTACCACCATTTGTCTCTTGTGTGCTCATAATCGTAACAAACGCATTCGCATCAATTTCATACACAATTGACTTTAGCTTTGTCACTTCCAGACGTGTTACAACTGCATAAATAACTTCTTTTTCTTTATCCGTATAACCGCCTTTTGCTACAAGTTTTGTAGTTCCACGACCAAGACGATGCAAAATCGCATTTGATACTTCCTCATATTGATCTGATACAATTAAAACTGCTTTCGTTTCATCTAAACCTTGAATGACTGTATCAATTGTTTTGAAGGCAATATAATACGCCATAACAGAATACATAGCTTGTTCAACACCAAATACAAATGCTGCCCATGCAAAAATGAATAAGTTCACAAACATTACAAATTCACCAACAGAGAAAGGTAATTTCTTCGTTAATAAAATACCCATAATTTCTGTTCCGTCCATAGATCCACCATGACGAATAACGAGCCCTACACCAAGACCTAAAATAAGACCACCAAACACTGTTGCTAAAATTGGCTCTGTTGTAAATGGCGGAACAGCATGTAAGGTTGATTCAATAAATGCTAAAGCTACAATACCGAACGCCGAAGATAGCATGAACGTTTTTCCGATTTGCTTATAGCCTGAATACATAAATGGGATATTGAGAATAACGACTAGAGTAGAGAAACTTAACCACCCAATATTAGGAGTAAGATAATCTAATATAAGAGAAATACCAATAATTCCACCATCAATAATTTTATTTGGCATTAAAAATAGTTCAATCGCTACCGCTGCGCATGCTGCCCCAAAAATAATCATAACTAAACGATAAATAAGATGGATAACACTTTCTTTTCGATGTTGCTTCTGCTCCATAAATCCTCCCTATACTCTTTTTCTATAGTTTTGTCCTTATATTATAACATACGCTTCTTTTTCTCATGAAAAAAGAAACTCTATACGAATATGTACAAGCTACGTACTCATATATTTCGATAGAAGAACGTGTGAAGGAGGATAACTCGATGAACCTCATTAAACAACTCGTAAATAAAAAATTAAATCATATTTCTACAAAAGAGTTATTGAAATATAGCAAAGAATATGAAGTCTCTATTACGACTGCCCAAGCTGATCAAATTGTTTTACTTATGAAAGGAAAGAATATTAACATTTACGATAATGACGAACGGCTAGCGCTCTTAAAACAAATAGCAAAAGTAACCTCCCCTGCTACTGCCCAACAAGTAAATACTTTATTTCAGCAACTACTAAAATAAGGAGGGGAAAATCCCCTCCTTATTGCTTATTGCGCTTTAATTTTCTCAAGAATTCCTTCATCAAAAGTACCATTTTTCAGCATTTCGATTTCTAATTTATATGGTGGCTTCTTATCTTTTTTATCTTCACCTACATATGGCGTTTCAAGAATTTTTGGTACGTGCATTAACTGCGGATGATGCACAATATGATGTAACGCTTTATAACCGATATGACCGAAGCCGATATTTTCATGACGGTCCTTTCCTGCGCCGCGTACATTTTTACTATCATTAATATGAAGTACCTGCAAACGATCAATACCAACAATCTTATCAAATTCGTTTAATACGCCGTCAAAATCATTTACAATATCATATCCTGCATCGTGCGTATGACACGTATCAAAGCATACTGATAATTTCTCATTATATTTTACACCATCAATAATCTTTGCAATTTCTTCAAAGCTACGACCGCATTCTGTTCCTTTTCCTGCCATCGTTTCTAACGCAATGTTAACCGTCTGTTCTGGCGTTAACACTTCATTAAGTCCTTTAATAATTTGTTGAATACCAGCATCCGCTCCTGCCCCAACGTGCGCACCTGGGTGAAGAACGATTTGTTTCGCCACACCTAATGCCGATGTTCTTTCAATTTCCATGCGAAGGAAGTCCACACCTAATTGGAATGTTTCTGGCTTCGTCGTATTCCCAACATTAATAATGTATGGCGCGTGTACGATGATTTCCTCAATACCGTTTAGTTCCATATGTTTTCTTCCTGCTTCTATATTCAATTCTTCAATTGGTTTTCTTCGTGTATTTTGCGGCGCACCTGTATAAATCATAAACGTCGTTGCACCGTATGAAACAGCCTCTTCACTTGCTGCTAATAACATTTTCTTACCACTCATGGAAACATGAGATCCAATCTTTAACATACAATCACCTCTTCAATATACAATAGATATAATGATAGCATAATTTGTAGAAATATGTAGTGAATTGTTTGTTCCTAAAACACTACGCAAATTGTAACTGGCTACACCGAAACTTTAATCAGTGTTTTTTCCATTCCCCACGGATTATTAGCCCTCACCAATCGGACTTTTATGGGCAGCCCGCCCCCCCACCTAACTTCTTTGCTTTCGCTGAATTTTGAGGTGGGGGTCTTACCGCCCATTAAAGCGGGATAAAAAAAGATAAGGGGGCTCCCCTTATCTTTTTTTATTGCTATATTTTTTCTTCACTTTGTCACGTTCTGTTGCAAGTTTACGTTTATAGTTTGGTTTTACTTTTTTCGGCTTTTTAATAACTTTTGTTGCCATAACGTCAAGTTCATCATTTGGTTTCTTACGGCTCTTACGACGACGACGTTCACCTAAATCCGCCCACTCATCTCCGCGTAAATCTACATGCTTGAATTCAATATGACGTTGTTTTTCTAAACTATCTAACGCTTCTTCGTTTGCTGGATCATAAATCGTCACTGCAATACCTGAATGCCCTGCACGTGCTGTTCTTCCAACGCGGTGAACGAAGAAATCTAAGTCCGATGGAAGTTCGTAGTTAATAACATGACTAATTCCTTCAATATCAATACCACGTGCTGCTAAATCAGTTGCAACAATATATTGGAATTCAAGGTCACGAATTTGTTTCATCATTTTTTTACGATCACGCGGCGATAAATCTCCGTGAATTCGTCCAACTTTTAAGCCACGTTCCATTAATCCGTCAGCAACCTGATCCGCCATCTTCTTCGTATTCGTGAAAACAACTGCTAAATATGGTTTAAATTGTAGCAACATTTTGTTCACTAAATCGATTTTGTTACGATGTTTAGAAGGTACTAAATAATGTTCAATATTCCCAGCCGCAACTTGTTTTGGATTGATATGAATATGCTCTGGATTCTCCATATATTTCTTCAGAAACGGTTTTAGTTTTTGAGGAATTGTTGCAGAGAAAACTAGCATTTGCAAGTTTCCAGGCATGCGTGCTGCAATTTTGTCTACATCATGAATGAATCCCATATCAAGCATTAAGTCTGCTTCATCGACAATAATCGTATTTGCTTTATGAACAAATAGCGCTTGCTCTTCTACTAAATCTTTAATACGTCCTGGTGTTCCAACTACAACATGAGGTTGCTTTTTCAACTTTTCAATTGATCGTTGTTTATCAGTTCCACCAATTAAACAACGTGCTGTAATCATTTGATCTTCCGCACAAAACTTTGTTAATTTCACGATTTCTTCGTAAATTTGTTGTGCTAACTCACGAGTAGGCGCTGTAATAACAAGTTGTACTTCTTCACGACTTGCATTAATTCTGTTCAATGTAGGAAGTAAGTATGCATGTGTTTTCCCAGAACCTGTTTGGGATTGTCCAATTACACTTACACCTTTTTTCACAACCGGGAAAATTTTCTTTTGAATTCCTGTCGGCTCTGTAAAGCGTAGTTCACGAACTGCATCTATTAAAAATGGTTTAAAATCATACTGTGTAAAAGTTTGTTGTGTCATAAGTTACACCTTCTTTCTAAATTTCTACTGCGCGCACAAATCAGTCAAGTCTACATTATATCGAAATCTACAAGTAAAATCCATCTTTAGTTTAGGTTTTTCCTTCAAAAACTAACCTTCTTCCCTCTTATTGCATATTGTATGTGTATATACCTAACTGAAGAAAGGAGGATTTCTCACATGTTTCCAAAATCCCCCACAAGGCAAATGTATCCGAATCCAGGACAGCAACCTTATACACCATATCCAATTCCACAACTACCACCGATGGCACAAAAAAAGAAAGGGTTCCTTGCTAAACTCTTTAAAAAAAATGATCCCACCGAGCCTTTCATGCAAATGGTTCCACCTTATCGACAAATGGAAGGACCGCCGCCAATGATGCACCAGCAACCGCCGCCCCAATATCAACAACAATACCAATACCAGCAACAATACCAACAACAATACCCGCAGCAATACTCACAACAATATCAACCATACATGCAGCGGCATCCAGAGCAAATGATTCCCCCTCAAATGTATGAATCAAATGAAACGCGCGGCGGTGCAGCAACTACAGCAGCATCCAGTAGCGGCATTGGCAGCTTTTTTGCGAATTTAATTTCGAATCCAACTAATATGATAAACAATATCGAAAAAGTATCACAAGTCGTTCAATCTGTAAGTCCTGTTGTCGAACAGTACGGTCCTATTATGCGTAACCTACCAAGCATTGTTAAAATCCTCACCTCCGGAAAAAGTACGGAAGAAAATCAAACTAAAGATCAAGCTGAAGATGTAGCAGAAAAAGTTGAGGTAGCAACTCCGCCTCCTCCACAAAAAAAAAGAAAAAGAAAAAGAAAAAAAATAGTGATTGAGCCAGTCATAGAAAAAGAATTACGAGAGGAGCCTGTTCAAAAAATAGCAACAAAACCAAAACTATATGTGTAACAATCCTTTGTTTTCTATCCACTCCTCCTTTATAATGTAAAAGACTATGCACAAAAGTATCCCTTGTTTAGAAGGAGAGGATTACTCATATGAAAATTGTTAAAATTTCCCCTCGTGGTTATTGCTACGGTGTTGTGGACGCGATGGTTATTGCACGTAACGCCGCATTAGATACATCATTACCAAGACCTATTTATATTTTAGGTATGATTGTTCACAACAAACATGTAACAGATGCGTTCGAAGAAGATGGCATCATTACATTAGACGGTCCAAGTCGGTTAGAAATTTTAGATAAAATCGAATCTGGTACTGTTATTTTCACTGCACACGGTGTTTCTCCAGAAGTTAAACAACGTGCAAAAGAAAAAGGTTTAACGACAATCGATGCCACTTGTCCAGATGTTACAAAAACACATGACCTTATTGAAGCAAAGAAAGCTGAAGGTTACCACGTCATTTATATCGGCAAAAAAAATCATCCAGAACCAGAAGGCGCAGTTGGTATCGCACCTGATATCGTTCATCTTATTGAAAGAGCTGATGATTTAAAAACATTAGAAATTCCAACGGATAAGATTTTAGTTACGAACCAAACGACAATGAGCCAATGGGATGTTCAGCATTTAATGGAGGACATCCAGAAGAAATTCCCAACAGCAGAATTCCATAAGGAAATTTGTTTAGCAACTCAAGTTCGCCAAGAAGCGGTCGCTAAACAAGCTGATGTTGCCGATTTAACAATTGTTGTCGGTGATCCGAAAAGTAACAACTCAAACCGTTTAGCACAAGTATCACAAGAAATCGCTGGTACGAAAGCATACCGCGTCGCAGACGTAAGTGAGATTAAATTAGAGTGGCTACAAGGTGTAGAAAACGTAGCTGTTACAGCAGGTGCTTCTACTCCAACTCCAATTACGAAAGAAGTTATCGCTTTCTTAGATCAATATGATCCAATGAATCCCGCTACGTGGGAGAGAGTTCGAAAAGTACCGTTACAAAAAATATTACCTCGTGTCAAAGTGAAAAAAGAACAATAATAAAAACCGTTGCCTATATGAGCAACGGTTTTTATTTTTCTTATACAAATGTAAATGGATCTGTATGTAATTGCGAAGCATGAATGTGTACATTGAGTTTCTTTGCATCCACTTTTTCTTGTAATTGCTTTTGCACACCTTGCTTCATTACTTTTTCAACGTTATGTCCTGGGTCAACTATATTTAAACCGAGCATCATCGCATCATGAGCAACATGATAATACATGTCACCTGTTACATATACATCCGCTCCCTTAAATTTAGCTTGATTGATGTATTTATTACCATCGCCACCAAGTACAGCTACTTTGCGCACTTTATCATCTAATTTCCCAACAACTCGTGCACCCTTTACATCTAATGATTTCTTTACATGTTCTGCAAACTGTCCAAGTGTCATTTCTTCTTGTAAATATCCTATTTTCCCAAGACCTAACGTTTCGCCTTTGTTATCAAGTGGATACACATCATACGCTACTTCTTCATATGGATGTGCTGTTACCATTGCTTTAATCACCTTTCGCTGTAGTGAAGCTGGAATAATCGTTTCGATTCGCACTTCTTCTACGCGCTCTAACTGTCCAGTTTCCCCGATATAAGGATTTGTCCCCTCTTGAGGTACAAACGTACCTGTACCCTCGCTACTAAACGTACAGTGGCTATAATTGCCGATATGACCAGCACCTGCGTCTCCTAATACTTTCCGTACTTCTTCTGCATGAGTTACTGGCACAAACACAACAACCTTTTTCATTTCTTCTGCATATGTCGGTGCCAGAACTTCTGTATTTTGCAATCCTAACGCCTCAGCAAGTAAATCATTTACCCCACCCTTAGCGACATCCACATTTGTATGTGCTGCATAAATGGCAATATCATTTTTAATACACGTTTCAATAATTCTTCCATACGCTTTATCTGTATGAATCGCTTTTAACGGATTAAAAATTAAAGGATGATGCGCAATAATGACATTCGCTCCTAATTGAATTGCTTCCTCCACAACTTCTTCCGTTACATCTAACGCAATCAATACGTGCTGTACAGGTTTATTAAGCGCTCCAATCTGCAGGCCAATCTTATCTCCTTCCATTGCCAAATGCTTCGGATACATACTTTCAAATAAAGAAATAATTTCATGGCCGTTTGGAATTTTACTCATGATAAAACCTCCCCTATCATTTTCATTTTCGCTTCTACTTCCGCACGCTTCGCTTTTGTTTCTTCAGAATCAGCCGCACGTTCTAACTGTTTTAAAATATTTTGGAAGTTTTTCAATTCTCCTTCCCATTTCTCAACGAAAGCTTCACCTTTTTCTTTTATTAAAAATGGACCCATAAACAATTCAGCCTGCTTATTTTCAGAGTAAGGCATCGCAATGTTTCCACGCTCTCCTACTAAGATCTCGTAAATTTTCCCATCTTCTTTTACGATTTTTTCATGGATAAGTTCCCACCCATTTTCAATAAACCATTCACGAATATGATGCGCTGCAATATTCGGCTGCAAAATTAAACGCGTTACACCTTCTAATTTTTCTTTACCACTTTCTAAAATGTCACGAATTAACGCTCCGCCCATTCCGGCAACCGTAATTACATCTACTTCTCCTGGCGCGATAACAGCTAATCCATTCCCTTTACGCACATCCACTTTATCTTGTAAGCCACTTTCAGCTACAGTTGCTTGTGCAGAGCGAAATGGTCCATCTACAACCTCTCCTGCAACTGCTTTTGTAGCAATATTATTTATAATTGTATAACACGGTAAATACGCATGATCCGATCCAATATCAGCAACTGTAGATCCTACTGGTATTTCACGCACAACTTCTTCTAATCGTTTTGAAAGCTTTACTTCATTCATGTATTTCCATTACTCCTTCTCTTGTCAGTCTGTCTCCATGATAATGAATTTATAGTAGTTGTTGCAAGCCCATAACAACAATTCACTTCTCGATCATTCATCGTATTTTAGAAAATATAGAAAAACAAGCCCTTTGCATAAGCAAAAGGCTTGTCATACGGAACTTTATTTTTTCTTCGACAACCAATCAGCTACTTTAGCCGCTTGATCAGCTGGAACTATATTTGGTGGCATATTTCCTTTTCCTTTCGAAAGAATTTCTTTAATTTCATCTTTTGAAAGTTTCCCACCAATCTTTTGTAAATTAGGCCCTACTGCCCCTTGTAACTGGTCACCGTGGCAGCTCGTACAGCTTTGCTTCACAATATCCTCTGGCTTCGATGCTGTTTGCGCTGGCTTCCCACCATTTTTTGCATCAGCTAACTCTTTAGATTTATTTAGCCCCTGAAATGAAAATACAAACATAACGATAATACCTAATGCTGCAATAAGAGCGAACGGAATCAGCGGATTACGTTTCATATCTCTTCTCCCCCCTCTATACCCCTAAATAGTTAGATGATTCAGTCATTTCCATTGTACTTGAAAACGCTCTATCAGAAAAGAGTAAACTACTAATCGTTAAAAATATTCCATAAATTCAGTTTATTGTTTTTTATTGTTATATCGCTTATTATTTCGATAATTATTAACGTTTCTCATCATATTTTTCACTTTTCTACATATATTTTTGTATAGAATAAACAAAATTAATCGAAAAATCGAAAAATGAGCATTTGCAAATCAAAAGACAATTCTGTAAAATAAATTACAAGAAATTGTAATCGTTACTGACAGCTAAAGTTTAACAAAAATTAACAAAATAAAAAAGTTTACTTCACAAAGGTGAAGTAAACTTAAAGGTAGCCTATTCTAAGAAATCCTTAAGACGCTTACTACGACTTGGATGTCTTAATTTACGAAGTGCTTTTGCTTCAATTTGACGGATACGTTCTCTCGTTACGCCGAATACTTTCCCAACTTCTTCAAGCGTACGAGTTCGTCCATCATCTAAACCAAAGCGAAGACGCAGAACATTTTCTTCACGATCTGTTAGTGTATCTAACACATCTTCTAACTGTTCTTTTAGCAATTCATACGCTGCATGGTCCGCAGGCGATGTTGCTTCTTGGTCTTCAATGAAGTCACCTAAATGGGAGTCATCCTCTTCACCAATTGGTGTTTCAAGAGAAACTGGCTCCTGTGCAATTTTTAAGATTTCGCGTACTTTTTCTGGAGCAAGATCCATTTCTTCACCAATCTCTTCAGGAGATGGTTCGCGTCCTAAATCTTGTAATAATTGACGTTGTACACGAATTAACTTATTGATCGTTTCAACCATATGAACTGGGATACGAATTGTTCGTGCTTGGTCTGCAATCGCACGTGTAATCGCTTGACGAATCCACCAAGTTGCATACGTACTAAATTTGAAACCTTTACGATAATCGAACTTTTCAACGGCTTTAATTAGACCCATATTCCCTTCTTGGATTAAGTCTAAGAAAAGCATACCACGGCCCACGTAGCGCTTTGCAATACTTACTACAAGACGTAAGTTTGCTTCTGCAAGACGACGTTTCGCTTCTTCATCGCCATCTTCAATACGCGTTGCAAGTCGAATTTCTTCTTCTGCAGATAGTAAATCTACACGACCAATTTCTTTTAAATACATACGAACAGGATCATTGATTTTAACCCCAGGCGGTACACTTAAATCATTAAGGTCGAATTCTTCTTCTGTTTTTGAAATTTGGCGATTATTAGGACCTTCTTCGTTGTCATTGTCACCAACTAAGTCAATCCCTTGTTCACCTAAATATTCGTAGTATTCATCCATTTGATCGGATTCAATTTCAAATCCATTCATGCGTTCTGCAATCTCTTCATATGTAAGAACGCCACGTTTTTTTCCGAGCTCAGTGAGTTGTTCTTTCACTTGCTCAAGGGTCATTTCAGTTTCAATTTGTTTAGAACGAGCTGGTTTGTCAGCCATCTGTTCCCCTCCTTACGCGAGATACAAACATTCATTATACTAAAAATTTATCAAAAAAGCTATTTTCTCGCCTTTTGATTTTGTAAATATGCTACATAATATTTAGCAGCCTCTACAGGATCTGTTTTTTCCATTTGTTTTATCTTAAAGATGATTTCCGTCTTTTCAAGTTTTTCTTGATGACGTCTAAGCGTCTCCAAATGGCCTTGCAACACTTCTTCTGTGTATTCTGGATTAATAAATTCATCCGTCGAAATATCAGTGATAATATTTTTCAACTTCTCATCAGAGAGCCAACTTAAAAATGTTCCGACTGAAGGTTCATTTCCCTTTTCATAATATGCGTATAGTTCATATAAAATCCCTTTATGTTCTTCTGTGTGAAAATCTTCTATGTGGGATTCCATACGAACAGCCACTTCTGGACTTTGCAACATATGGTAAATAATTTCTCTTTCTGCCCTTTCAAAACCTGTTAACTTCGGTTTTGTTTGAACAATTTGAGACGGCTTAGAAACCTGCTTTACTTGTTTTTGCTGTACCTTTTGTTCTTTGCGATATTGGTGCAATTGATTCAAAAGCGTTTCCATTGAATACGAAAATTCTTGCGATAATGACTTCAAATATGATTCTGCCTGCATCGCATCCTGTAGCAACGATAACTCTTTTAAAACATTTTTCACATATTCTTCTTTGCCAGACTCATCTTGCAAATTTTTCCCTAAACGCAAATAATTTATTTTAAAACCAACAAAACTTATACTTGATTTCACAAGATTTTCAAAAGCAGTTGTCCCATATTGTTGCACATATTCATCAGGGTCAAGCTTATCTGGCAAGGATGTAACTTTAACTTGGCAACCAACTTTTAGCAATAATTGCCCTGCTTTCATCGTTGCTTCTCGCCCTGCTTTATCACCATCATAGCAAAGAACAACAGTTTCAACGTTACGTCGCAGAAGTTTTGCTTGTTCTTCAGTTAAAGCTGTTCCCATTGTCGCAACAGCTTCTTCCACACCACTTTTTACCGCAGCTAGTACATCGGCATACCCTTCAAAAAGGACCACTTGCCCACGTTTTCTAATAAACGGCCTCGCTTGGTGGAAGTTATACAACAATTTACTTTTATGAAAAATCGGTGTTTCAGGGCTATTTAAATATTTCGGAGTATCATCTCCTAGCGCCCTTCCACTAAACGCTATCACTTTACCTTGTAACGTATAGATTGGAAACATAACCCTTCCACGGAAGCGATCATAATGACTACCATCCTTCTCGCTTCTTATGAGAAGGCCAGCTTGTTCCATACTCGACAGCGATAAACCTCTTTTTTGTAAAATTTTCGTTGCTGCATCCCAAGCAGGTGATGCATAACCAATTTCAAACTTCTCAATCATCTCTTTCGTAATACCACGTTTTAATAAATACGAAAGTGCTTCATTTCCTTCTTCTGTATTTACTAATAAATGATGATAATACTTTTTCAAAAGTTCATGAGCCTGTTGCATGATGACAGTGTCATCAGATATATCTTCTTGTTGTCCTTGCCCTGATGTATACTCTGCAACCGCAATTCCATTTCTTTCACCTAGCTTTTGAACAGCCTCGGTAAAAGCCAATCCTTCCATTTTCATTAGAAAGGAAAATACATTTCCACCTTCTCCACATCCGAAGCAATGAAAAATTTGCTTATCCGATGAAACAGAGAATGAAGGAGAATTCTCACCATGAAATGGACAAAGGCCGAAATAGTTACGTCCCTGTTTTCTAAGTTGAACGTATTCACCAATCACTTCTACAATATCCGATGACGTCCGAATCTGTTCAACAACTTCTTCGGGAATTCTGTTCCCCATAAATCCATCTCCGTGTCGTATTTTGTATTCGATATAAATTAAAAAATTCCTTTATAATTCGACAATATTTTTTCTAAACTTATTAGAAAGTGTTGTCGATCACGTTATCAAACGATTTTGTAGACCCTTTTCTGCGTACTTTCGCAGATACGTACCTACTATATAAAATTGTATCCATTTGCTCATCTGTTACAAATGTACCTCCTGGAGACAATACATATACACTTTTTTACAAGAAGACTAGCAAGCACCATATCCTATGTGATCACGAGATCTGTTTCTTTTGCACGTTGATACATATAAAAAATCAACTTTAGCTTATTCAGCATCTACATGGATCCAATTTTTCTTGCTACTTCCTTCATCGATGAGCATACGATGTGACAAACAAAATTTCGACATGAACTTTCGTTCCAACTTGCACAATTTTCAGCATTCACAGGATATGCATCTGCATCAACTAATACGATATTGATGTTTTGCATATTTCTGTATTCTACATCCCTTCTGCGAATCCTTCCATAATGTGCGTTTTCTTGTATAGATTTTGTCGATTTAACGTAATTACATGTCTTTTCATAAATCCTATCCCTAGTTTATTCTGAAAAATTAAAGTCTAAACGTAAAATATAGGTTTTTATCACAATTTTTTATTATAATATATTTTCTTCAACTGCGCTACATATCCCTTTATTTTTTCATCTTCTATTTCAGGATAACAAAACCCTGCCTTTAGCATAATAAAAAGACAGAAGAATATAAGTATAACCACTCCACTATAATCTATTACGAAATCAACAGGCATTGTATTTCTCACGAGCGAAAAAAGCACATTCACCTTTGGTAAATGTGCTAAAACATTTTTTGGTTTTGCACTGCATTCACAATAATGTTGGCTGTTTCTTCAATCGCTTTATTCGATACATCAATTACTTGACAATTTATTTTACTAACTACATTCTCAAAGTGATCAATTTCTTCTTTAATACGATTAATATCGGCATATGTTGCACCGTCACTTAGTCCAAGTGATTTCAATCGCTCTTTTCGAATATGATTCAACTTATCTGGCGTAATTTTCAAACCGAAGCATTTTTCTTTAGCCACTTGATATAATTCTTCAGGCGGATCTACTTCTGGTACGAGCGGTACATTGGCAACTTTCAAACGTTTGTTATGAGCTAAATATTGAGAAAGTGGTGTTTTTGATGTGCGCGAAATCCCAATCAACACGATATCTGCTTTTAAAATACCACGTGCGTCTCTACCATCATCATACTTTACAGCAAACTCAATCGCTTCAATCTTTTTAAAGTATTCTTCATCTAATCTACGAACAACACCCGGCTCATATCTTGGTACTTGCCCTGTAATTTCTTCAATTTGATCAATAAGAGGCCCGATAATATCATATGCCTCTACGCCTTCTTTCGCAGCCTCTGTCACTAAATACTGGCGCATGTCAGGCTTTACTAACGTGAAACAAATAAGCGCTTGATTGCTCTTAGCAATTGAAATCACTTCTTTTAATGTCCCTGTATCTTCTACATATGGTACACGTCTAATATCAGGAGCGAATGGGAATTGACCCATCGCTGCTCGAACAACCAAATCAGCCGTTTCTCCAACAGAGTCAGATACGACATATACGATTTTATTATCCATTACATTACCTCACTTTAAACAAATTACACTTATTCGTTATTTACTAAGTTTACAAACGCACGTGTAATATTTGTTTTTGTAATTCGTCCAATCACTTCTAAACCTTGTTTCGTATCTTTTACAACTGGCATCGCATCAATCTGTCTTTCTATTAATTCCATCGCAATATCATACAAAGAATCTTCTCTACGACACATCGCAATGTTTGGCATCCTTGTCATGATAATATTAACCGGAAGAGAGGTTAAATCCTGCTTTCCTAGGCTAGCTCGTAATAAATCTTTACGAGATACAACGCCAACTAATAAAGTCGATTGATCTACAACGAATAATGTACCTACGTCCTCTAAAAACATCGTACAAATCGCATCGTATACTGATACATTTTTATCAATTACAGCTGGTCTAGATTGATAATCTTGTACTTTAATTTTCTTAACAGCTTCAGATAATAGCTGTCCCCCAGTTTTACCCGTATAAAAATAACCTACGCGTGGACGCGCTTCTAAATAACCAGCCATCGTTAAAATTGCTAAGTCTGGTCTTAGCGTTGCACGTGTTAATCCTAATTGCGCAGCAATTGACTCCCCTGTAATAGGACCGTGATCTTTTACAATCTGAATGATATGTTCTTGCCGTTTATTCAGCTCTATGATAATCACCACCTTCAATGCACAACGAAAAAAGTTATACTATCTCTTAAATATTATATACTAAATATGCTATTCGAAAAAGATAGGATGTAAAAAGGACCGTATACGGCCCCAAATTATATTTGAAACTTATCAAGTTGTTCTAAGAAACGTCTTGATTTCAAATAAATCCCGCAATATTCATCATAATATGTATTCAATACTAAACGCATTTGTTTTTTTGTGCTATCCTTCACTGATACATTGCCAAGTCTATGTAAATCGAAGTGGTAGAAAAGACGTAATAATTTATGAACAGCTTCCCCCACTGGTATACGATACTGGTCTTGCTCAGCATGACGCGAGCACAGAAAACCGCCTTCCCGGACAGAGAAGGCGACAAAATCTGTTTCTTGATGACAAATCGCACATGTATCAAAATACGGGCGCATCCCTAATACCGGAAGCATTTTCGTTTGATAAATTAATGATAATACTTCTGAATCAACACCCTCACACATATAATGCAACGTTTGATATAACATTTCAAATAAATATGGATTATGTTTTTTATCTTCTGTTGCTTTATCAGTTAACTCAACAATAAATGATGCATAAGCAGTTAAAAATATATCCTCGCGAATTTCTTTCATAGTTGAAATAATCTCGCCTTGTTGTAAAGTTCCAAGTCCAGATCCCATTTGAATAAGAAAATTACCATGTGTCATAAGTTGCGAAACAGACGCTAACCGGCTTTTCGGTTTTTTCGCTCCTCTTGCCATTGCACTTACCTTACCCAATTCTCTTGAGAATATTGTAACAATCTTGTTCGTTTCTCCGTAATCTGTCGTACGGATAACGATGCCCTCAACTTTTTGAAACATGTTCGTCACCATCCAAGGTTTGAACAAAACGGGTCAAGAAATTGGAGAGTCTAGATGCGCTAGCTCCTCTTCATGTTGATCCATCTCATCGTTTACGTCTTTTTCCATTTCTTTCAAAAGCAAGTACGTTTCAATGCTTCCTGTTTTGGAGAAAAACTTCCAGGTAAAATCTAGCATAAGAATCCACCTTTCTCAATAAGCGTAGCCTATAAACCAATTTCCTTTGTTGTTATTAAATTGACCCATTTTGTCCATTTTCATGTGAGAAAAATTTTTCCTAATTTATCAAAACTCATAAAAACCAATAATCAGCGGATGAACAAAACATCCGCTGATTACAGCTTTACTCTATTTTAGTACTCGTCTTCGCGGAAACCAAGGTCACGAAGCTGAGACATTTTATTACGCCAATCTTTTTGCACTTTTACCCATACTTCTAAAAATACTTTTGAACCGAGCAATGCTTCAATATCAAAACGAGCTCGCTTACCAACTTCTTTTAACATCTTCCCTTGTTTTCCGATAATAATCCCTTTTTGCGACGGACGTTCCACAACAATCGTTGCATTGATATAAACTGCACCGCCTTCGCGTTTTTGAATTGCATCGATAACAACAGCCACAGAATGCGGCACTTCTTCACGTGTTAAATGTAGTACTTTCTCACGAATAAGCTCTGAAATAATAAATCTCTCTGGATGATCCGTTACTTGATTATCTGGATAGTACTGTGGTCCTTCTGGTAAATACTTTTTAATCGTTCCAATTAAAGCGTCCACATTATTACCGTCTAATGCAGAAATTGGTACAATCTCTGCAAACTCATATAGTTTGCGGTATTGATCGATTAACTCTAATAATTGCTCTGGATGAAGTTGGTCGATTTTATTAATTACTAAAAATACTGGTTGTTTCGTTTCTTTTAATTTCTCAATGATAAATTCTTCACCACGACCAAATCCTTCAACTGCATTGACCATAAACAGAACAATATCAACTTCTTTTAATGTCGTTTGAGCCATCTTCACCATGAAGTCGCCTAATTTATGTTTAGGTTTATGTATTCCTGGTGTATCAATGAAAATTACTTGTGAATCATTTTCTGTATATACGCCTTGAATTTTATTACGAGTTGTTTGTGGCTTGTCACTCATAATGGCAATTTTCTGGCCGATAATACGATTTAAAAATGTAGATTTTCCAACATTCGGTCTGCCAATAATAGAGACAAAACCTGATTTATAACCTTTTCTATTCATGTAAATCCTCCGCTAAAAATGCTCCTGGCAACAATTCTCCGACTGTCGTCTCTTGAACGTCACCATGTAAATTTGATAGGTATACTTTCGTATCCTGTTTACATAATTCTACCATAACTTGTCGACATGCTCCACAAGGAGGTACTGGACGCTTTGTATCCGCCACAATCGCGATAGCTACAAACTCTTTATCGCCTTCAGAAACCGCCTTAAATAAAGCTGTTCTTTCTGCACAGTTACATAGGCCGTATGATGCATTCTCAACATTACATCCACGATATACTTTTCCATCCTGTGTTAATAATGCTGCACCTACTTGAAATTTAGAATATGGTACGTACGCTTGTTTACGCGCTTCGATTGCTTCTTGAATTAATTGTTTACTATTCATATTCCCGCATCCTTCCTGTCCACAGCTGTGAATAGCTACACTCTCTGATTAAAGGCCTTTACGGCACTTCCAAAGCTCAATAAAAGCTTTGGAATGCAACTATACCACATACGGCAAAAAGATAATAGCACCAATTATAACGGCTATTATCGCAAACAATAAAACCGCTCCGGCTGCGACATCCTTTGCAATTTTCGCAAACGGATGTATATCGGTAGTCGCCAAATCTACTGTTTTTTCCACAGCTGTATTTACCATCTCTAAACTCATTACAATTCCTATTACAATAAGTAATACCATCCACTCTACTTTCGTAATATGGAAATAAAAGCCGCAGCATATAACAATGACTGCGGCTAAATAATGAATTTTCATATTTCGTTCATGACGAAGACAAAAGAATATACCTGCTATAGCATATCCAAAACTATTTATAAGTTTTCCTTTTTTCATCGACCTAATCCAAATGCCTCTAAAATTTCTTTTTGTCTTCCAAACATTTCTTTTTCATCCTCTTCTGTCATGTGGTCATAACCAAGTAAATGTAAAAAACCATGTAACGCTAAAAAGCCAAGTTCACGATCAAAAGAATGTCCATACTCTTCAGCTTGTTCTTTCGCTCTCGGAATAGAAATAATAAGGTCACCCAACATACGAGGCATCTCTGCACCTACAATTTCCATTTCTCCTTCTCCCATTTCTTCCATAGCAAAGGAAATGACATCCGTAGGCTGATCCTTATCTCGGTAATCACGATTAATCTCGCGAATGCGTTCATTATCTACAAATGTCACTGATAACTCCGCACCATCCTCTATTTTTTCCATTTGAGCTGCTTTTTCTAATATCTCACGAATTAAATTCACATATTCTTCTTTCACTTCTTCTGTTTCATCAATGAAATCAATTAATAAACTCATTCTTTCTCCTTCTCTTCCGGTGGTTCCGGATATGTAATACGCGAATGGAAAATACCATTTAACGTTTCACATAACGTTTTTCCAACGATTTGTAGTTCCTTAAACGTCAAATCACATTCACTAAATTGCCCATCTTGCAGGCGATCTTTAATAATACTTTGTACTAAATTATTAATTTGATCTGGCGTTGGGTGATTCATAGAACGTACCGCCGCCTCAACACTATCAGCAATACCAACAATTGCCGACTCTTTAGAAGTTGCTTTTGATCCTGGATAGCGGAACATCTCTTCTGTATATTTCTCTTTATCTTCTTTAATCGCCTTATAATAAAAATATTTAAGTAACGTTGTACCATGGTGTTGTCCAGCAATATCGATAATTTCTTGCGGAATATGGTATTCTTCGAGCATCCTGACTCCATCTGTTACATGAGCAATGATAATATCTTTACTCGTCACAGGATCTAATTTATCATGTGGATTTTCAATTCCCATCTGATTTTCAATAAAGAATTGCGGTTGTACTGTTTTTCCTACATCATGATAATACGCCCCTACACGTGCTAATACACCATTTGCTCCAACCGCTTCACAAGCAGCCTCAGAAAGATTCGCTACCATTACACTGTGGTGATATGTTCCTGGTGCTTCTAACAAAATTCTACGCAAAAGCGGATGATTTGGACTCGATAGTTCCATAAGCTTCATGCTCGATACAATTCCAAGTCCACTCTCTAAATATGGTAATATCCCCATCGCTAAAACGGATGAGATAATCCCTGAAACGGAAGCCATCAATAATTGCGTTCCAATTTCAAGAGGTGAAAAATTCCCATTACGTAATAATAATAACGCCGCTAAGACGACTACATTCAAGATAGAAACAAGTATACCAGCTTGCAAAATCATCGTACGACGATTTTTTTCTCTTAAGAAAATGCTTACTGATAATGAACTTAATAGCACATAAATACCTACGCTATAATTCAGTGTACTTGTTACTCCTTCATTAAACATAATACTTCCGCACACAGAAAAAATCATACTTGTCAAAAATACAAATCGATCGCCAATCATTAGTTTTACAAGTATTGTTCCCATCGCAACTGGGACAACATACGCAATTCCTGCATATTCAAGCTTTTGAAATAAACTAATCGTTTTCATTAAAACAATCGTGATAGACAAAATTGTAATATACGCTAAAATATACGGTCTATCTTCTCTTTTGCGCTGTAAAAATACTTCAAACTGCTTATGCATAAAGTACAGTAACACACCAATGAGCACCGCTAATCCAACATAAGGCTGAAAACTATTGCCTTTCTCTAATAAACCGACTAATTTCAACTGATTATACATATCACTTGAAATTGTTTCACCTTCTCTAACAATAACTTGTCCTTGAAGAATATAAACAGGCGGAACTAAATCTTCTTCCGCTTTCTTCTTCTCTTTCGTTACAGCCGGATCATAAAAATAATTTGCTGTAATCGCATATGATCCTAGCGCATTCACAGCTTCCTTCAATCCACTATTCACATTGAGGCTTTTCATTTCATTAACAAATCGCTCTTTTGCCGCTATTTCTTCGGACATTTTAATATTTCCACCCATAATTACACTAACAGACGTTAGAGCCGCGTTCTTTGCTAATTCTAATTGATCTGGTTCTGCATTAATAAAGTACAGTAAATTCTCATCAGATAATTCCTTTGTGAAATTAGATGGTAACTTCTTCTTCAACTTTTCTAATTTATTTGCATCGGTCATCTTTTTTTGCTCTTCAGGTCCAGCAGCTTTCATCTCCTGAATTACTTCATTTACCTTAGCAAAAACATCATTTACAATATCTACTCTATTTTGTTTATATTCACTTCTATATGTATATTGATCCCCAACTTTTTGAGCAGCCTCTTGTTTTTTCCTGTCCGTTATAACCTTATCTTCAATTTTAATAGGAGAATGAATTGTTTTTTTCGCAATAGAATACATATCAACATCTAATTGCTCTGGTTTTACATTATTCATAAGTGCAAAAAACAGCACTGCTCCTAACAAAACGTAAGAAATCCAACTTAGTTTTTTCGAATGTTGTAAATTACGAAACCACTTAGAAATTCCTTGAGCTCTTAACATGATTTCAATACCTTCTCCTCTCCAGAAATAAAGTGAAACTATTTAAAGCTTTCATTTCTTCTAGCCAACGATACTTTTAGACAACATTTTGATACACCAGTACCTATCGTTTATTTCTCTTATCTTTTATGATAGTAAAAAATATGCCATTCGCCAACCTTAATACAAAAAGAAATGATCCTGACAAATAGGATCATTCCATTTTATCATATGCCTCAATAATACGTTGCACCAGCGGATGCCTCACAACGTCCGTTTGTTCTAATGTAATGAACGAAAGACCTGATACACCAGATAAAATGTTAGAAGCTAGCGAAAGCCCTGATTTTACCCCTTTTGGCAAGTCTACTTGTGAAGGGTCTCCCGTAATAACCATTTTAGAACTAAAACCTAATCTAGTTAAAAACATTTTTATTTGTGCACCCGTTGTATTTTGCGCTTCATCTAAAATAACAAATGAATCATCGAGCGTACGCCCTCTCATATAAGCTAGAGGCGCGATTTCAATTACCCCCCGCTCCATCATACGCTGTGTATATTCTTGTCCAAGAATATCGTGCAACGCATCATACAATGGACGTAAATATGGATCTACTTTCTCTTTTAAATCACCTGGTAAAAACCCTAAACTTTCTCCAGCTTCTACAGCCGGTCTCGTTAAAATGATTTTCTTTACATACCCTTGCTTTAGAGCTCTCACAGCCATCACTACAGCTAAGTATGTTTTCCCAGTCCCAGCAGGTCCTATTCCAAATACAACATCATTTTTCTTCATTGCATGAATATATCTTCTTTGTCCCATTGTTTTTACACGAATGGATTTACCTTTTGCCGTTTTAAAGATTTCTTCTTCATATAACTCTTCAAATTGAGCAATTTTCCCTTGTCGTGCGAGCTGAATTGCATACGCAACATCTCTTTCTGTAATTGATACACCTTTTCGAATAACAACAAGTAATTGCTGTAAGATTTTTTCTACGAGTGTCACAGTTTCAACTGCTCCAGATGCATGAACAGTTTCACCTCTAGTTATAATCGATACATTCAGTTCTCGTTCAATTACTTTCAAATGAGCATCATTGACTCCAAAAAGAGCGATTGCTTCGTTAGTATTTTCCAATTGTTGGTTCATTTCTACTAATTGTTCTGCCATTACTCAGTCTCCTTGAATATCGGATTCGGATATTGGTTGTGGCTCTGCAATATTTTCGATCACAGTATAATGCAATGTGACTTTTAGTTGATCCGCCTCAACCTGTTTACTCAAAATCTTATCACTTACAATCATAGCATGTTCATCCAATTTTTTCTTTAGTTCTTTTTCAGCCATTTCTTTCGCTACTTTCATTGCCTGTTTTTCTGTATATTCCCGATTCGCTTCTTCCTCTTCTCGCACGATATTTTTTTCGTACGCGATTGGCAGTGTAAAACCAAATAGTTTCACATCGTGTTTTACACTTTCAGTACGAGAGCGTTTATACTTATCATGTTGAAATCCCCATATTTTTATTTTCGCACTCCCAAATGAAAGGTAATGTTCATTATATGCATTGCCAGTATATACTTGAAATTGTGTCTTCAATGGTACATTCACCTCAGATGTGTACCACGTTTCTCCATATACAATACCTTTCGCCGAAACAATCGTCGGACTCTCCTCATTACCGTATATACCTGATACGAGAAGCTGTCCTTTTTCGACATGGTCATTTTTCAAGACTACTGGTTTTCCTACTTCAACAAATGTTTTTGTAACAATCGCTTCTTTTTTTGCTACTAAATTTTGCGGCCTTTGTTCCTTTTCTTTTTCCGGCTCATTCTTTTCAACAATTTTAAAATGATATGTCGTCCCTCTTATTTCTAGTCCCGCCCAAGTAATCGCATTAATATTGTCTGTCAAATGACGCTGTACATCTTCTACATTAGGCATTTGGAATTGTAATTTCCCTTTTTTAATACCCATTTTGTCCAATTCTTTCATCAATATATATTCTGTTTCAGGTTTCGCTCCTGTAATTTCAATTTTCCAAACCATATTTGATAATGCAATCATGCCAAAAAAGAAAATTAAAAAACCAATTAAGAATCCACTATTTTTAATTAGACGCTTATTTAAAAAAGGAAAACCGTAACGCCCAATAAAATATAGCTTACATTCATTTTTTCTATAAATTGGTTTTATTTTCTTCACATCTCGTAATAACATACAAAAAACTAACGTTTCATCAGCAATCTTCTTAACATCCCAAACTAATAATTTTCTACGTACACATTCGTTAACGAACCGTTCTGCTCCTCTACCTTCAATTCGTACTTTTACATATCCAAGCCACTTTATAAACCATTTATTTTTCATCTACTACCTCCACTACCTTTCCAAAAGTATACACACTACTTTTTCACTTTATTTAGCAAAATAGCTCGTACGAAAATGAAATAAAGAGTTTTACTGACCATGATTAGAGAGATAAACTGAATAGCAAGAGCGAATCACGAAAATAACGAAGAAAAACTTCACATATGGAAGTTTCCCTCACTCCTCTTTTTTTTCGTTTTCTAAAAACATCACTTGCTCAATTATTCCTTCAAGCAAAAGTTCTTCCGGAAGGATTGTTTTAATAATAAAGGATTGCCCCTTAATTAATAATTGACCGTGCTTTAACAACAATCTTACTTCTTTATCTGAAAACACTAATAAACCCCGATGATTTTCTATATAGATATGCACTTGCCCAACAAGCGTGATCCGAGGTAGATCCATTAGCACATCCACTGGCAGGTCTATTTGCTTTGTTAACCAATTCTTCATTTGTTCTAATTTTTTCATCTCAAAAGACCCCCTCTCATCCCATATGTATGAAAAAAGGGCTTGTAATATCACGTCCAAACTGAAAAAAAGCATAAAAAAACGTCTCATACGAAATGAGACGTTTTTTTATGCTAATAGCTGGATAACCAACTTATTCACAAGTGATCCGTCTGTTTTACCTTTTACTTTCGGCATAACAGCAGTCATCACCTTACCCATATCTGCTTTAGAAGTCGCACCAACTTCAGAAATTACTTGCTTAATTACATTCGCTAGTTCTTCTTCTGTTAATTGCTCCGGCAAATATGCGCTTAAAATCTGAATTTCACTTTGCAGTTTATTAACAAGGTCTTCACGACCAGCTTTTTTAAATTCAAGGAGGGAGTCCTTATACTGTTTTACTTCACGAGCTAAAACTGTTAATTCCTCTTCTTCAGTAAGAGTATGTTGCAGTTTAATACCTTCATTTTGTAAAGCAGCCTTAACCATACGAATAACGGTTAATTTTTCTTTTTGTTTATTCTTCATCGCTTGTTTCATATCATCGTTTAAACGACCGAGAAGACTCATAACTTACACCCTCTCTTAGAATTTACGCTTTCTTGCCGCTTCAGATTTCTTCTTACGTTTTACACTTGGCTTTTCATAAAACTCGCGCTTTCTTGCTTCAGCAAGTGTACCAGTTTTAGAAACCGATCTTTTAAAACGGCGAAGTGCATCCTCCAAAGACTCGTTTTTACGAACGACTGTTTTTGACATTCTCTTTCCCTCCCTCCGAAACATCACACTTACATACTAATTTCAGCATGCAAAAAGAAACCCTTCTTCAGCATGTCTTTTACGATTATAATACATTTTATCACTTCAGGTCAACTATTTGGCAGAATAAAAGAAGAATAGATGCCCTTCCCTGTTCAAAAGCTATGTAGATAGCTATTCTCCTTTTCCCCTGAAGACAACTATATTTTTATCATTACACCTTTTTTAATACAAGAAAGTATGAAATAACCACTCATTCAACGTACCTGCCTTTTCAGCACTTAACTTCTCCCCAAAAAAGAAAGCATGCAAATCGTTTCCGTTTGCACGCTTTTTATCCCACTATTTACCGGGCAGTAAGACCCCCATCTCTAAATTCAGCGAAAATAAAGAAGTTAGGTGGGGGTCAGGCTGATAATTAGTGGGGATGAACCCCACTGATTAAAGTTTCACTTTATGCGCTTGCTGATTCTTTTTTTACATCATCTTCAAGAACACGAACAAATTGCGCTTCGTTATATGGATAACCAGCTTTCGTAATTTTTACTTTCACTAGTTTACCAATTAATTCTTCTGATCCTTCAAATACAATTTTCAAGTAGTTATCTGTATAACCTACATATAACCCTTCGCGGTCGCCCTCTTTAAATTGCTCTTCTGGAATGATTTCAAGTACTTCGCCTTCAAACTGTGACGCATACTCTTTCGCTAATTGATTAGATAGTTCAATTAAACGGTGAACACGATCGTTCTTCACATCTTCAGGAACTTGATCTTCCATACGCGCTGCAGGTGTTCCCGTACGTTTTGAGTAAGGGAATACGTGTAACTCAGAGAAGCGATTCTCTTTAATGAAATTGTATGTTTCCATGAATTCTTCTTCTGTTTCACCTGGGAAACCAACGATTACGTCAGATGTAATCGCAAGACCTGGTAACGCTTCTTTCAAACGATCTAAGCGTTCTTGGAAAAATTCCATCGTATACTTACGACGCATACGTTTTAATACTGTATTAGATCCAGATTGCAACGGAATGTGTAAGTGACGTACAACTACTTCAGACTTATCTAACACTTCAATTACTTCATCTGAAATCTGGCTCGCTTCAATAGAAGAAATACGAAGACGTTTTAATCCGCCTACTTCCGCTTCCATATCACGAAGTAATCCAGCTAAGTTATAATCTTTAATATCTTCACCGTACCCACCTGTATGAATACCTGTTAATACGATTTCTTTATAGCCTGCATCTACTAATTGCTGCGCTTGTTTAATAACTTCTTTCCCATCACGAGAGCGCATTAAACCACGCGCCCAAGGAATAATACAGAATGTACAGAAGTTATTACAACCTTCTTGTATTTTTAAAGATGCACGTGTACGATCCGTGAAATAAGGTACATCCAGTTCTTCGTATACACGTGTTTTCATAATGTTGCGGACAGCATTAATTGGCTGACGCTCTTTGCGGAATTCTTCGATATATCCTAACATCTTTTCACGATCCTGTGTACCAACTACAATATCTACACCTGGAATCGCCATAATTTCCGCTGGAGATGTTTGTGCATAACATCCAGTTACACAAATAACCGCATCCGGGTTTTGGCGAACAGCACGTCTAATAACTTGACGGCTTTTCTTATCTCCCGTATTCGTTACTGTACACGTATTAATAACGTATACATCAGATTTCTTTTCATATTCAGTTCTTTCATATCCACCTTGTTTAAACAATTGCCAAATGGCTTCTGTTTCATAGTGGTTTACTTTACAACCTAACGTATGGAACGCAACAGTTGACATCGATCATCACCCCATCAATTCAAAATGATACGAAGCAGCACTTAACGCGTATAACGGCGCCGTTTCTGTTCTTAAAATTCTTGGTCCTAAACTACATGGTACAAATTTATGTTCACGAAGCGTTGTAATCTCTTCCTCAGCTAAACCGCCTTCTGGGCCAAATACAATCAATAGCTTTTGACCTGGTTTCATCATCGTTAAAGCTTTCGCAAAGTTAGATTTCTCCCCTTGTTTTGCTTCCTCTTCGTAAGCAACAAGACAAACATCATACTCACCACTCATCGAAAGCAATTGTTTAAATGATGCCGGAGCATGTACTTCTGGAACTTCACTTCTATGCGATTGTTCCGCAGCTTCTTTCACAATTTTTCTTAAACGCTCAACTTTTTTATCAGCTTTTTTCGCATCCCATTTTACAATAGATCGAGATGCTTGAAATGGTAAGAATGCAGCTGCCCCAAGCTCAGTTCCTTTTTGAAAAATTAACTCTAGCTTGTCTCCTTTCGGCAGTCCACTTGCAATCGTCACGAAAACAGGAAGTTCACTTGACGCCTCTACCCATTCTACAATAGCCGTATTAATAAATTCACTGGTAATTTCATCAATTGAACATACGGCTGTTTTTCCGTTTACACAGCAATAAATTTGATCACCAGCTGACATACGCATCACTCTTGCGATATGATGTACGTCATCACCTACAATGCGAATACTTGTCTCATTTACATATTTCTCTTCTACAAAATAACGTTGCATATAATCACCTTAGTAGAGTTTCGTTCCTTTCGTAAGTCAATACTTACGAAAAGAACGAAACGTTATCATTTTTCATATAACAAACGGCAAGTCCCTCACTTTATAGTGAGAGACTCCCCTTTTCATTATAGACTAAAATCTATATTACGCATTTCGTGCAATAATTGCTACCCAATCTTCCATTCGTAACACTTCTTCAATTGTAAATCCAGCTTTTTCTAACGCTTCAGAAATTACTTTTTCCTTCGCAGCAATAATGCCCGATGTAATAAATAATCCACCTGGCTTCACAACTCTCGCTGCATCTTCAGGGAATAATAGAATAATTTCTGCTAATAAGTTAGCTACGATTAAATCAACAGGACCTTCAATGCCTTCTAAAAGACTATTTTGTCCAACAGACACGATATCATCTGTTTTATTTAAACGTACATTCATTTCTGCACTTTCAACTGCAACCGGATCTAAATCATACGCTTGAACAGCAGACGCACCTAATTTTGCTGCTGCAATACTAAGTACACCAGAACCTGTTCCTACATCAATAATAGTGTCACCTGACTGAACTGTTTTTTCTAAAGCACGAATACACATCGTTGTTGTCGGATGAGTTCCCGTCCCAAACGCCATACCTGGATCTAATTCAATAATTTTTTCTTCCGGAGAAGATGGTGTATAGTCTTCCCACGTCGGCACAATTGTGAATGTATCAGAAATTTGTACTGGATGGTAATATTTTTTCCAAGCAGTTGCCCAATCTTCTTCATTGACTTCGTTAACTGTAATATTTCCAGTACCAATTTCGATGTCGTAAGATGGAAGCATATCAATAGATGATTTTACACCTGCAATCGTTTCATGTAAAGAATCCGTTTGCGGGAAATATGCTTTTATTAATACACCTTCCGCCGGATATTCATCTGGGTTCAATGCATAAATTTCACCATATTGTTGCTCGCGCTCTTTCGTCAACTCCGCTGGATCCTCAATCGCAACTCCGCTAGCACCAGCTTCATGTAAAATATGAGAGACAGCTTCTACTGCTTCTTCTGTTGTATGAATACTAATTTCTGACCATTTCACAATTTACCAACTCCATTTTTCATTTCCATTATTCCCCTTTGAAAGCACGTTTAAGCTTTCCAAATAGACTATCATCCTGCTCTTCTTGTCCCGCAAATTCACGTAATAAATCTTTTTGATGTGAAGTTAATTTCGTCGGTACAACAACACGAACAACTACATATTGATCTCCTTGACCGTATCCACGTACGTTCGGAGCACCTTTTCCTTTTAAGCGGAATTCTGTTCCTGTTTGTGTTCCTGCTGGAATTTTCAGCTTCACTTTCCCATGAACAGTAGGAACTTCCACTTCAGCACCAAGTGCCATTTGCGCAAATGTTAATGGCATTTCGCAAATAATGTGATCTCCTTCACGCTCAAAGAATTCATGATTTCTTACATGAACAACTACATATAAGTCTCCTGCCGGTCCGCCATTTACACCCGCTTCACCTTTTCCAGATACACGGATTTGTTGACCATTATCGATACCTGCTGGAATTTTAACATTGATTTTTTTACGTTTACGTACTTTACCAGAACCGTGACATGTCGTACATTTTTCTTTAATCATTTGACCAGTTCCTGAACAATGACCACAAGCTTGACGGTTTACGATACGACCAAATGGTGTATTTTGTTCTACACTTACTTGCCCTGAACCTGAACAATGTTTACATGTTTCTTTTGAAGTTCCTGGTTTCGCTCCGCTACCTTTACAAGTATCACATGGATCTTCTACTGGAATCTCGACATTTAATTCTTTACCAAAAATAGCTTCTTCAAACTCTAAAGTAACTTGATATTGTAAGTCAGCACCTTGACGCGGAGCATTTGGATCACGACGTCTACCACCACCGCCGCCAAAGAACGAACTAAAGATATCTTCGAAACCGAAGCCACCGCCGAAGTCTCCACCGCCGCCAAAGCCACCGAAACCTTGATTTGCACCAGCATGACCAAATTGATCATATTGCGCGCGCTTTTGATCGTCGCTTAATACTTCATATGCTTCTTGTACTTCTTTAAACTTTTCAATTGCATTTTCTTCTTTACTTACGTCTGGATGGTATTTTTTTGCCAAACGACGATACGCTTTTTTTATTTCATCTTTTGAAGCACCCTGGCTAAGTCCAAGGACCTCATAATAATCTCGTTTACTCATAAATTTACAACCCCCGAATCTTTCACATAAACGTAATTTTAACACCGAAAGAAAGTGCTTTGCAACAAAGTTTCCTCACTTACAGTATGCAAAGTAAAAAACTTAAGAACCTCACACTTTTCTTCTCATTCATGAAAAAAGCCAAAGCCAAGGCACGCTTGACTTTGACTTTTTGTCATCTTACTTATTTATATTACTTATCTTCTTTTACTTCTTCAAACTCAGCGTCTACTACATTGTCTTTCTTCGCGCCAGCATCTTGTGCTCCTTGTGCACCTTCTGCTTGCCCTGCAGCTGCTTGAGCTTGCTCATATAATTTAACACTTAATTGTTGTACGATTTCTTGTAAAGCGTCTTTTTTCGCACGGATGTCCTCAAGCTCGTTCTTCTCGATCGCAGCTTGTAGTGCTTCTTTCGCTTCTGTTGCTTTTGCAACTTCAGCTGCATCCACTTTACCTTCTAAATCTTTTACAACTTTATCCGTTTGGAATACAAGTTGGTCAGCTTCGTTACGAAGTTCAACTTCTTCCTTACGTTTTTGGTCAGCGTCAGCATTTGCTTCTGCTTCTTGTACCATACGATCTACTTCTTCATCAGAAAGACCTGAAGAAGATTGGATTGTAATAGCTTGCTCTTTGCTTGTTCCTAAGTCTTTTGCACGTACGTTAACAATACCGTTCGCATCAATATCGAATGTTACTTCGATTTGTGGAATACCACGTGGTGCTGGCGGAAGGTCTGTTAATTGGAAACGACCTAATGTTTTGTTGTCAGCTGACATTGGACGCTCACCTTGTAACACGTGAATGTCTACTGCCGGTTGGTTATCAGCAGCTGTTGAGAATACTTGTGACTTACTTGTTGGAATTGTAGTGTTACGCTCGATTAATTTCGTGAACACGCCACCCATAGTTTCAATACCTAAAGAAAGTGGAGTTACGTCTAATAATAGTACGCCTTCTACATCACCAGTAAGTACGCCACCTTGCACTGCAGCACCTAATGCTACAACTTCATCAGGATTTACACCTTTATATGGTTCTTTACCAGTTTCACGTTTAATAGCTTCTTGTACAGCTGGGATACGAGTAGATCCACCAACAAGGATAACTTTATCTAATTCGCTTGGAGCAAAACCAGCGTCTTTTAATGCACGACGAGTTGGCTCTAACGTTCTTTCAACAAGACCTGCTGAAAGCTCTTCGAATTTCGCTCTTGTTAATGTTAATTCTAAGTGTAATGGACCAGCAGCTCCAGCACTAATGAATGGTAATGAAATTTGTGTTTGTGTTACGCCAGAAAGATCTTTTTTCGCTTTTTCAGCTGCATCTTTCAAACGTTGAAGTGCCATTTTATCTTGGCTTAAATCAATGTTATTTTCTTTTTTGAACTCAGCTACTAAGTGGTCAATAACAACTTGGTCAAAGTCATCTCCACCAAGACGGTTGTCACCAGCAGTTGAAATAACTTCGAATGTTCCGTCTGCTAACTCAAGGATAGATACGTCAAATGTACCGCCACCTAAGTCATATACTAAGATTTTTTGCTCTTCATCTTGTTTTTCTAAACCGTAAGCAAGCGCTGCTGCTGTTGGTTCGTTAATGATACGCTCAACTTCTAAACCAGCGATACGACCAGCATCTTTTGTTGCTTGACGTTCTGCATCGTTGAAGTATGCAGGTACTGTAATAACAGCTTTCGTAACTGTTTCACCTAAGTATGCTTCAGCAGAAGCTTTTAGGTTTTGTAAAATGATTGCAGAAATTTCTTGAGGTGTATAATCTTTACCTTCAACTTCTACTTTGTAGTCTGTACCCATATGACGTTTAACAGACATGATTGTATTTGGGTTTGTAATTGCTTGACGCTTTGCAACTTCCCCAACTTGACGCTCTTCATTTTTGAAAGCTACAACAGATGGTGTTGTACGGTTTCCTTCTGGATTTGGGATAACCTTTGGTTCTCCACCTTCCATAACAGCTACACAAGAGTTTGTTGTACCTAAGTCAATACCGATAATTTTACTCATGGCGAATCCTCCTACTTTTATGTAAATTTATTGATTTACTTTTACCATTGATGGGCGAATCACACGGTCTTTTAGTTTATAACCTTTTTGGAATTCTTCAACTACCGCGTTTGATTCAAATTCACTATCTTCTACTTGCATAATAGCTTGGTGTTCATTAGGATCAAACTGTTTACCAACAGATCCAATCACTTCAACACCTTCTTTAGTCAACGCTTCTAACAATTGACGATGCACCATTTCCATACCTTGTAACAAGGATTTCGTTTGCTCATCAGTTGCTTCCACTTGCATCGCTCTTTCAAAATTATCAAGAGCTGGCAAAATATCTGAAACTAGACTTTGTGCTCTATATTTTTCAGCAGCCTGTTTATCCATTTGGACACGACGCTTATAATTTTCAAAATCTGCTTGTAGACGTAATGTGCGACCTTCCGTTTCCGTTAGTTTCGCTTGTAACTCATCTACTTTTTCTTGTAAAAGAGCAGCCTCACTTTTTTCTTCTACAGTTTCTTCACTGTTTTCTGTCGTGACAGCTTCTTTTACTTCTTCTACCACTTGTTCGTTACGCTCTTCCACAATATTCACCTCCTTAAAAGGTATTAGGTATTATGCTGAGCACAATTACCTAAGCATTATATATTACACACAGCAATGAAAATTCCATTACTTGAGCGAATGTATTACTCTCATTTACTTTTTAAGTCCATCAGTAAATTGTCTCGTAAATAACTGTAACAAACTAATTACCCGAGAGTATTGCATTCTTGTTGGACCTAAAATAGCAATTGTTCCAAGTTGCTCTTCTCCAATCGAATATGTTGCAGAAATTAAACTACAATCTTCCATGGCCGTCGCAGAGTTTTCCCTACCTATTTTCACTTGAATACCTACTTGTTTATGACGCAAAATGTCATAAAACTCAGCTTCATTATCAATCATTGTCAGTAAGGATCTTACTTTGTGAATGTCATGGAACTCTGGTTGCGAAAGCATATTTGCTTTTCCTCCAAAGTATATCTTTTCCGATAAAGGAACTTGAAATGTACCATCTAACATTTTTATTGCACTATCGTAATTATGAACATACCCACGTAAAACTGTAACAATCTCTTTCAAGATTTTGTTATGCAGTTCTGCCATTGGTACGCCTGACAGCTTTTCATTTAAAATATTCACCATTTTTTCTAAATCTGATAAATCAACAGATTCCGGAACGGTAATCGTTTTGCTTTGTACATGCCCTGTATCCGTTACAATAATAGCGACTGCAGTTTGACGATCAAGCGGTACAATTTGTACGTTTTTAAGTTTATTTGTGCTTAACTTCGGTCCAAGAACAATGGCCGTATAATTCGTAAGCTCTGATAAAATTTGAGCCGATTGCTGTGCAATCTTTTCCGCTTCAAAAATTCTTTCAGCAAATAAATCTTTAATTTGTACAATTTCATCGGTCGGTAAGTTTTGCGGCGCTAAAAGATGATCTACATAAAAACGATATCCTTTTTCAGAAGGAACACGTCCTGAAGAACTATGCGTTTTTTCAATAAATCCCAGTTCCTCTAAATCAGCCATTTCATTTCGAATAGTAGCTGAACTAAACGTAATTTCATCTTTCTTAGCCAACGTCCTCGATCCAACAGGTTGCGCTGATCCAATAAAGTCATCAATAATTGTTTGTAAAATTAAGAGCTGACGTTCCGTAAGCATCTCATCATCACCTCTGTTAGCACTCTTTGTCTTCGAGTGCTAAATCTATTAATAACTTACCAAAATTGACATTCAATTGTCAACGGAAACGTCACGAAATAATGAAACTTTTTCACGTTAATGGAACATTTAATTAGTCAATCAAAAATGATTGGAATACTTCATTCCCCAATAATTTTCCTTTTCGCGTTAAACGAACATATCCATCGATCTCTTCAAGTAACCCTTGTTCTTGGTTGCTTTGTAACTGCTTCGCGAAAACTTGATCCATTTCCATATTAAATTTCTTTTGAAATCCTATTTTAGATACACCTTTTGTTTTTCGAAGTCCTAAGAACAACTCTTCTTCCATTCTTTCTTTCTCCGTCACCGCGTGAACATCTAAATACGGAAATCCAGTTTCGTCGATTTTGTTGAAGTATTGCTTGAGCGGTCCTACATTTTGGATACGTTCTCCATTTACATAACTATGTGCCCCAGCTCCAAATCCATAATACTCTTCATTATTCCAGTATGTGAGATTATGTCTACTTTCATTATCACCTTTTGAGAAATTGCTAATTTCATACTGGATATAGCCGTGTTTCTCCATTTCATCCATTACCATTTCGTACATTTTTGCTTCATGGTCTTCACCTGGAAGTCTTAATTTCCCTTTATTCATTAAGTTATAAAACACAGTTTTCGGTTCCACAATTAATGAATAGGCCGAGAAATGTTGTACACCGAGCGTAAAAGCAATATCTAACGTTTCTTTCACATCTTCTATCGTCTGCCCTGGCAGAGCATAAATAATATCTACATTTATATTTTTGAAGCCCACTTCCTGCGCTTCTCTAATTGCTACAAATGCATCTTCCCTCGTATGCTTACGCCCAATTTTCTCAAGCAACTCATCCCGAAATGTTTGCACACCAAAACTAATTCGGTTCACTCCACCTTCTAGCAATACATGTAACTTCTCTTTCGGTAAATCACCTGGATTCGCTTCAAATGTTAATTCACAATTCAGAGCAAACGGACGTAAGCGACGGTTTATAATATCGAGTAACTTTTTTGTCTGCTCCATATTTAACGCTGTCGGGGTTCCTCCACCAACAAAAATCGTTTTCATACTATCAAACGGTACCTTTTGGACTGTATTTATTATTTCCTTCTCTAAATACTCTAAATATTGATCAACCGGTTGGCGTTCAATAAATACTTTATTAAAATCACAATAGTGACAAATATGCTGACAAAACGGAATATGAATATATGCAGCTTGCACCAAATATAACTCCTACCTTTCTAAAAAGAAAACCTCCGCGCTCGGGAGGCTTCTTTACTTCTCTAACGTATTACGAATTTGCTCCATTCGCATTTTTCCCCAATCATACATCATTTCAACGATTGGTAAAAGCGACATGCCTAATTCCGTCATATAATACTCCACTCGCGGAGGAATTTCTGGGTATACTGTTCTATCAACAATCCCATCTTCCATTAACTCTTTTAATTGATTCGACAAAACTTTATGAGAAATGCTTGGGAATAATCGTTGCAATTCACTAAAACGATGAGGCCCTTCCACACCAAGATGCCACAGTATCACAACTTTCCACTTCCCACTAATAATAGAAAGCGTCAATTCCTTTTCACAATTAAAATTGCCATTTTGTATTTTCTCGTGAATATCTTTTCGAATATTTTCGGACATTAACAAACTCCTAACTCTATATGAACTAAAAAGCTCTCTCACCATTGTAAATGAGAGAAGCTACGTTGTCTAAAAAGTAATGATATAAAAAAAGAAGCCGTATAGACGACTTCTTTTTTATATCAATTCGCATGAAATAACAATCAATTATTAGTTGTCATCCATTTTCAGTACAGCCATGAATGCTTCTTGCGGTACTTCTACAGAACCAACAGACTTCATACGTTTTTTACCTTCTTTTTGCTTATCAAGAAGTTTACGCTTACGAGAAATGTCACCGCCGTAACATTTTGCAAGTACGTTTTTACGCATCGCCTTAATTGTAGAACGTGCTACAACTTTGTTTCCGATAGTCGCCTGAATTGGCACTTCGAACTGTTGTCTTGGAATTAATTCTTTTAATTTCTCTACGATTACTTTACCACGGTCATACGCTGAATCACGGTGTACGATAAATGATAAAGCATCCACTTGTTCATTATTTAAAAGAATATCCATTTTCACAAGTTTAGATGGTTTATAACCAATTAACTCGTAATCAAATGATGCATACCCTTTTGTATTTGATTTCAATTGATCGAAGAAATCATATACGATTTCTGATAATGGGATTTCATATGTTAATGTAACACGTGTTTCATCTAAATATTGCATATCAATAAACGTTCCACGTTTACCTTGGCAAATTTCCATTACAGCTCCAACATAGTCATTCGGAACCATAATTGAAGCCTTCACAAACGGCTCTTCTACGCGATCGATAGACTGTGGATCTGGCATATTAGATGGGTTATCAACAATTACATCTTCACCGTTTGTTAAATACACTTTATAAATAACGCTTGGCGCTGTTGTAATTAAGTCAATTTTAAATTCACGTTCAATACGTTCTTGAATGATTTCCATGTGAAGAAGTCCTAAGAATCCACAACGGAAACCAAATCCTAGTGCTTGAGATGTTTCTGGTTCAAACTCAAGTGCAGAATCGTTTAACTCTAATTTTTCTAACGCATCACGTAAGTCGTTGTAACGTGCAGAATCAATTGGATATAAACCACAGAATACCATTGGGTTTAATTTACGATAACCTGCTAACGGCTCTGCAGCTTGACGCTTAGCATGTGTAATCGTATCACCAACACGTGTGTCACCAACATTTTTAATCGATGCTGCTAAGAAACCTACATCACCTACAGTTAACTCATCACGTTGCGTAGTCTTCGGTGTAAATACACCTACTTCTGTTACTTCAAATTCTTTACCAGTTGCCATCATACGTACTTTGTCGCCAACTTTTACCGTTCCATTTACAACACGGATATAAGCGATTACACCGCGGTACGGATCATATAAAGAGTCAAAGATCATACATTGTAACGGCTCTTCTGAATCACCTGTTGGTGCTGGTACTTTTTCAACGATTTGTTCTAAAATATCTTCAATACCAATACCAGCTTTTGCAGAAGCAAGTACAGCTTCTGATGCATCTAAACCGATTACATCTTCTACCTCTTGACGTACACGTTCTGGGTCTGCACTTGGTAAGTCGATTTTATTAATAACCGGTAAAATTTCTAAATTGTTATCAAGCGCTAAGTATACGTTCGCTAACGTTTGCGCCTCAATACCTTGCGCTGCATCCACTACAAGAATTGCACCTTCACAAGCCGCTAAACTACGAGATACTTCGTACGTAAAGTCGACGTGCCCTGGTGTATCAATTAAGTGAAGAATATATTCTTCACCGTCTTTTGCTTTATACGTTAACTGTACTGCGTTTAATTTAATTGTAATACCACGCTCACGCTCTAAATCCATAGAGTCAAGCAATTGAGCTTTCATTTCACGTTGTGTTAACGCGTTTGTTTTCTCTAAAATACGGTCTGCTAACGTTGATTTTCCGTGGTCAATATGAGCAATGATAGAGAAATTACGAATTTTGGACTGTCTTTTTGCTCTTTCTTCTTTGTTCATCTATGTTCTCAACTCCTAATAGTCTCGCCAATATACACTAGCACTGATTATATCAATAGAGCAGCAAAGATTCAATGAAAACTCGTGCTGCTTACAATACAAATCATTCTATCTATATCTTATGCGAACAAACCATAAGAGACAAACCTTTTTCAAATTAAAAAACGGCTGCCGTACAAAATGGTAAGACAACCGTTCTTCTTGCTACACTTAACTAAAAATCTCTTTCACTTTCCCAATAACTATATCCGTTCCAAACTTTGTTACTTCATAAGTAGCACTTGCTATTGCCATACCAATTCCTTCTACAACATTAAAACTCTTTAAGCTTTCTAATTGTTTTTGTTTTTCAGTAACGGAAAATGAACTTCCCAAAATTTCTGATTCTGCACCCGCACCCTCTGTTCCTGTCATATGGGCGATTTGTTCATACGACATTTGCTGATAACCTTTCATACTTTTCAAACCATGATTAGCAAGTGCCACCCCTGCTATTATCATGAGTAAACATATGGCCGCACTACATATACACAAAAGCGAAAAGCGGCTTACATGATTATCGTCTCTTCCCATCAATGTGTATATGCTCCTGTATTATCTTGGTCAATTTGATGATGCAAGGCTGCATTTAAACCACTCGCTATTACATTTGCCATATCCTCTATGAAAGCATCCACTTCTTTCGGAGTCACCATTAAATTATGTCCAAGAGGAGATAACACTTCATAAATTAATTTTCTCTTCTCTTCATCTTCCAGTGTACCTACAGCACCTAAAAACATATTCCGACTCTTTTCATCCGGCATATCTTCTTCTGTTAACTTTTTCTTTTCTCCAAATGTAAAGCCAGCTGGTAACAAAGATCGGGAAGGTTTGTTTCCTTCCTTCATCTCCCGTCCAAAATGTTTCAAAATAAAATCAATTGTATCGCTTGTAATCGAAACGGCATCTACCACAGTCGGGACACCAATCGCAATAACAGGAATACCCAATGTTTCTTTACTAAGTTCCTTACGCTTATTCCCAACACCCGATCCAGGATGAATTCCCGTATCAGAAATTTGTATCGTGCTATTTACTCGTTCAATAGAACGGGCAGCTAATGCATCAATTGCAATGACAAAGTCTGGCTTTGTCTTCTCAATGATTCCATAAATAACATCGCTCGTTTCAATCCCTGTAATTCCCATTACCCCCGGCCGAATTGCACTAACAGGTCTAAACCCTTCTTCTACACTTTCAGGCTGCAATTGAAACAAGTGTCTCGTTACCAATACATTTTCTACAACTATCGGTCCAAGCGCATCTGGCGTTACATTCCAATTCCCCAGACCCACAATTAAACAACTCGCTTCTTTCGTAACACCAACATCTTCTAAGAAATAAGAAAATTCTTTTGCAAAAATGCGCTCTACTTTTTGTTGCAGCTCTGTATCTTGTTGACGTATACCTTGTACTTCAAGTGTTAAATAATTACCAGGTTTTTTACCCATTGATTCAGAGGCAACTTCATCAATCGTTACTTTCGTAATGGTAATACCTTCTTCTTCCCTCTCTTTCACAATAACTCCTTGTATCCCATTTTGCTCTTCTTGGCGCTCTTGCAGCATTTGATGTGCCTCTACAGCAAGGTCAGTTCTAACGCTATATTTACTTAAATCTAATGGTTCTTTCATCGTATCTCCTCCGTAATTCATAGTAAATATCGTTAGATTTCCCAAAGTTATATAAGGTCATTCTTTCCTTTACGTGAAATTTCATTGATATGCTATTGCAATTCTCTTCACCGTTTGATAGAATATCACTTGTTCTATGTTAAGAATCGAGTCATTCGATTGCACCAGGGAGGTGAAAAGTATGGCAAACATCAAATCTGCTATCAAACGCGCTAAACTTAGCGAAGAGCGTCGTTCACATAACGCTTCTATCAAGTCTGACATGCGTTCTGCTGTTAAAACTGTAGAAGCTTTAGTTACTAATAACGATCTTGAAAATGCTAAAGAAGCTTTCAAAACTGCTTCTAAAAAACTTGACAAAGCAGCTCGTAAAGGTCTTATCCACCAAAACGCTGCAGCTCGTCAAAAATCTCGCTTAGCGAAACAAGTAAACGCGTAAGGCGTTTAAAAAACGATCCATTTGGATCGTTTTTTTATATACAAAAAAAGTTCACGCGCTAAGCACGTGAACTTTTTTGTATCATCACATATGATTTAACCGCATTAAGAAAAACTCAAGCACAAGTTTCTTATCCATTTTTCCAGTTTTCATACTATAATCAGCTTCCGCTAATTCTATAATCACTTTTTTTAATTCTTCAAAAGAGAAAAACTTCGTTTGATTCATCGCCAACTTTACACGATATGGATGCACACCAATATGAGACGCAATTTGATTTTGCCCATAACCACGCTGCTGTAACTCTTTCACTTGATGCAGTAAGCGGAATTGACTTACTAATAATGCAAGCAGTTTAATAGGTTCCTCTTGCTGCGTAAATAATCCATCCAAAATTTGCATCGCACCCGCGATATCTTTTTTTACCACTTTTTCTGTCAAAGCAAACACATTTTGTTCAACCGATTTTGGCACAAGCTCTGCAACAAGTCTCGGGCTAATCTCTCCACCCATGCCGACGTATAACGTTAACTTGTCCATTTCCTTCGCCAACATCGTTACATTACTTCCCACGAGCTCTAACAACAAACTAACAGCTGCATTATCAATATGCACATGCACTTCATCTGCACGCGCCACAATCCATTTCTGAACATCCTGCACTTGCATCGCATTCGCTTCTACTACGTCCGCTGTTTTCTTTAATAGTTTTGTAATTTTTTTTCGTTCATCAAGTTTTTCGTAAGGCGCAACAAAAACAAGAATAGAAAATGGAGAAGGCTCCCCAATATATTCCTCTAAAATTTTTATATTTTGCTCTAACTTTTCTTTTTGTGAAGTTAAAAATAGTGGTGATTTTATTAATAGCACTTTACGTTCTCCGAAAAAAGGAAGTGTACGTGCATCCTCAACCACATCTTCTAAATACGCTTCTTCTAAATCATATGTCACAACATTAAACTCGCGATCTTCCTCTTCAAGCGCTTCTGTTGTAATAAGCTTTATTGTTTCATTTATAAAAAACGCTTCCGTTCCATACACTAAATACAACGGAGCAAACTGCTTCTTTTTAATCTTTTTATGTATATCACTCATACTTTTTCCTACTCCCTAACTTGGCAATATATATTTATACTAATGCCCTAGCTTTCGTTTTACAAGTACAAAGGAACAGGCTGTATAACCCGTCCCTTTATTTATATTAAACGCCACGCAATAAGTCCCGGGTTTCTTATTGGTGTGCGGTAATCACCTTCCCTTTATTATTCACAATAAAAATTCGAGTATAAGTGCCAACTGTTAACATGCTTGGAAACAAAAAACTCACGTTCCTTCATGATCTAAAAGTAGTAGGAACGCTCGATTTCTCTTCATACTGGAAATTGTAGATTTTTTTCTGACAATATTTTATACTAAAGTGGAATGTTGGGGAGGGATTCTAAATGAATGATTTTGAACAAAATGTTCAAAGTAAACGCAATGACGCTATTGATTCAGGGGTAGGATTTATCGTCTCATTTGGTTTTTTCGCAACACTTTTCATCATTGCAACTGTTATTAAATTTATCGGTTCTTAAAGACTGCTGCTTACTGGCAGTCTTCTTTTTATCTATTATGTGTTTCATCATATGTGATTTTGCTACGAAAGGTTCCGTGTTCCGCTTTAAAAACATAGGAAATAGCGCCTTGCTTATCCGTACGCCATATTTCAATTTCCATCTTCTCAAAACGCTCTATAACTTCCTTATGAGGATGCCCATACCTATTACGCTCACCGGCAGAAACAATCGCTACATCAGGCTGTATAGCGCTCAAAAAAGACGCTATAGATGACGTATTACTCCCATGATGAGCCACCTTTAAAACATCCGCCCGTAAATCTGGATACGTAGCTATCAAAAACTTCTCTCCTTCTTCTTCTAAATCACCTGTAAACAGCCACGTTAACCCTCCTAATTTTGCCCATATTACAATGGAAGCGTTATTTTCACTTCTTGCTTTCCCTGTTGGAGCGAACACAAAAAATTCCGCATCATTTACATTCCAACTCTCTCCTTCCCCCACTTCGCTTATTTTCACTCCCTTTTCTAACGCCTGTTTCTTTAACACTTTTTCTAATACCGCATCTTGTTCCTTTCGGCCAAATACAACTTCTTTTATATTTATATTTGATAATAACTCTTGCGCAGCACCTATATGATCTGCATCTCCATGCGTTACGATTAATTTATCGATTGTTTTAATGCCTTCCTTTTGTAAATAAGGGATTAAAATATCATTTCCAACAGAAAATTCATGCTTTTTCCGTTGCCATTCTTCCTTATTTACACGAATTGTTCCACCCGTATCAATGAGGTAAATCTCTTTATCGTACGGAAGGCGAATTAATATTGCATCCCCCTGTCCAACATCAAGAAATGTCACACTCCCACTTTCTCGAAAATACGGATATACATAATGACATGTACAAACAAAAAGCAATATACCCGAAGCCATAAACATAATTCCCTTCGACATTCGCCTTTCCCAAACCATCAATATACTAACAATACTCGCGCAATATAGAGCTACAAGAAATATAGACGTTTGTCCGAAAACAAGGCAGATAAATGGTAAACTTTCACAATAAATTAGAAAATCATTAGAAAGATTCAAACCTATTGATAGTACATCCGCAAGTCCTTTTGCAAGAAATGGGACGATCGGTATACATACCAAAATAATAATACTACACGGCAATACAACGAGAGATAAAAACGGAACGTATAGGATATTAAGAAAAATACTATATGGAGAAAAATAACCGAAGTGATATAACAAAATCGGAGTACTAACGAGCTGTGAGATAAGAGAAATATAAATAGAATTTCGGATTACTCCATTACTACTCTCTAGTAAAATCGGAGCCGACAAAAGTAAAGCAAAACTACCAACGAAAGAAAACTGAAAGCCAATATTAAACACAAGATACGGATCAAATATAAGCATACATATAGCTGTTATGCTTAAAGCATCTAAGCTAGATAAACGAATAGAACATATGAAAGCAATCAACATCAAAACTCCCGTTATAGAAGCTCTTATAACAGACGGTGATGCTCCTGCTAATATCATATATAGAGGAATACAAAAGATAAGACATACTGTCGCTACCTCCCTCGTCACACCACTTCTTAGAAAAATAAAATACACGATCGCCATTAACAATACGATATGCGACCCTGAAATCGCCAACAAATGTACAAGACCAAAGTGTTGATATTGCTCTTCAACTTCAAATGTCATTTGTTGTCTATCACCAAATACTAATGCATTTATAAAAGCACCTGATTGCTCTGGAAATATTTCTGTAACTCCCGAGATCGCTTGTTGTCTCCAAAGAAGAATCCATTGCACGAGTGACAACGATGTTTTATGGCATTCAGAAATATATGTAGCCTTCAATATGAAATGAATATTTTGCTTATACAAATAATCACGATAATTAAAACCATGAAAATTCCGAGCTATTGGTGGTTCTTTCCTCTCACCTTCGAATACACATGATACTCCTGCATGTAATTGTCGCAGTTGTTTCTTTTCCGAGGCTGATTTAATTTTGTAGTTTAACTGCACTATATTTTTATTCTGATCTTCAACTTGAAATGATAGGCGATCCCCATTAACAAGAGGTGTATTGTGTATCACCCCTCTTGTAGCTTCGTAGGACTCTCCTAGAGGCTTGTTTTGCTCTTGAACATACGTAGTGTACATAGCGCCACTAAAACACGCTATCATACAATAAAGGAAGGTTTTATGCGAAGTACGATATAAATAAAAGAAAACATAGAGAACGAGACAACAAGTCAGCAATAAAACTGAAGTGGAAAAGGCAATTGCAATCCCTATGATAAATGAGATTGCAACATAGCCCCATTGTCCATGCAACTTATACTCACTCCTTATAGCATCATTTTTGCTTTCGTGAATACATGCTGTAATTCTTCCATTGATAAGTTCTCTTTTTCTAAAGATGCAAATAGTTCTTTTAACTCCATATGACGCTTTTGATCCTCTAATGCCGCAATATCATATTCTAGCGGAACGTGTTTTACCTTTACATTCGCTTTTTCAAATAACTCTACTGCATATGGATGATTTTTATAATCCTGTGCATAATAAACTGCCGTAATCCCACTTTGAATAATTGCCTTACAACATTGCAAACAAGGGAAATGTGTAACATAAATTTCCGCTTCCTCCGTTTTCACACCAAACTTTGCACATTGTAATAAAGCATTCATTTCGGCGTGAATTGTACGAACACAATGATTATCAATAACGTAGCATCCATCATCTATACAATGCACACCACCTTTAATCGAACCATTATATCCACCAGCAATAATTCGTTTATCACGAACGATTGTCGCTCCTACTGCAAGCCTTGTACATGTACTACGTAAAGATAGCAAGTGGCTTTGCGTCATAAAATATTGATCCCATGAAATTCGTTCCATCTTTTTCACCTACTTTTTTGTCTACTTGTAGTGTAGCGAATGAGGAAAAACTTCGTCAATCTTTTACGGAATAATAATTTGATCTTTTATTTTTTCCAATGACTTCACACCGATCCCATCAATCTCTAACAAATCTTCTATTTTCTGAAACGGACCATGTTCCTCTCGATATTTCAAAATACTTTCTGCTTTCCGAGAACCAATGCCTGTAATTTTTTCAAGTTGCTCTTTAGAAGCTGCATTTATTTGAACTTTTCCCTCCCCCTTTGAAACAGCAGCTGCTTCTTGCACTTGTTCGTTTTTATTCGGTACATAAAGGATCATTTGATCTTGTACCATTTGTGCTAAATTTACCTTCATCCTATCTGCCTCGGGCAAAAAACCGCCTGCCTTTTCAATGGCATCCTTGACCCGATCCCCTTCTTTCATTTCATACACCCCTTCTTTAACAACAGCCCCTTTCATGTCAATTACAATTATTTTTTTCTGCTCTTTTGTATCCGATATTTTCGGTTTACTTTTTTTCTCTATCTCTTTCGATTGCACATCCGTTGCAATGACTGACCGCTCTGTATGCTGGTTCGTTTTCCAAAAAAGAAGAAAAAGTACAGTTCCAATAATAGCTACTAACCCTAACCATTTCTTCGGAAAATCCCACATCATTTTTCACCTCTAATCATAAAGTTATAACATCATTCATATTGTTTAGGAGAAAGCTGTTACGAAGGAGGGATGAAACATTGAACATAGGAATTATAGGGACAGGAAACATGGGGAATATACTAATCGACGCATTTTTAGAAACCCGTGCTGTCAAACCTTCGTGCCTTACAATCATTAATCGAACGCCCGCCAAAGCATATCATATAAAGGAAAAATACCCTTCTGTTCATATAGCCAAAACTATCGATAAGGTAATCGAACGATCACATCTTATTTTTATTTGCGTAAAGCCGATAGATATATACCCGATCCTACAAAAATACGCTGAACATTTTTCTGATGAAAAGTGCTTAGTTTCTATCACAAGTCCAATATCTCCATCACAATTAGAGACACTTGTACCTTGCCACGTTGCACGTATTATTCCGAGCATTACAAACCGTGCCCTGTCTGGCGCATCACTATTTACATTTGGAAGTAAATGCTCTGAAGAGTGGCAACAGAAACTATTTCGCCTATTCAAAAACATTTCTACTCCCCTTGTAATAAAAGAAGATATAACACGCGTTTCATCTGATATAGCAAGCTGCGGTCCTGCATTCTTTAGTTATTTATTACAATGTTTCATTAACGCTGCTGTAGATAAAACAAATATTACACATGAAGAAGCCACTACTTTAGTAAGTGAAATGGTCGTTGGAATGGGGAAACTACTTGAAAAAGGGATTTTCACATTGCCTACTTTACAAGAAAAAGTATGTGTTAAAGGCGGCGTTACAGGAGAAGGCATTCGTGTTTTAGAAGAACATGTTGGGGATATGTTTCATAAATTAATTGAGCGGACACACGAGAAATTCGATGAAGATTTAAAATGCGTTGATCAGCAATTCAATAAACACACATAATAAATACGTCATCGTCATTCCAAATCCTTTTTATAAATGCTTACTTTTTTTCATTACAATTTCACTTAAACTAGCATTTTCACAATTCACGTATAACACCTTCTTATTATGCTAGAACGAAAAGTACCTCTTCTTTACAAAACAAAAGCAACCTTCTCGGTTGCTTTTGTTTTATCCGTTTTTCTTCGCCATGAAGAAAATACGCTCTGTTTGTTCTGTAACTTCAAGTCGCTCAAAGTCACCAGTCACTCGAAGCACTGTAAAACCAGCTTCTTCAAGCCATTTCGTTAACTCTTCAACCGGATATGCACGTTGCACGTGACATTCGTCAAAACGATGGTACACATCTTCTTCCGGGTCTTGAACAAAGAATGTTAAATCATGTTCTACACTATTTGATTCTTCACCAGGGAAGCAATTCCAAATAAGAGATATTTCTTCTCCATTTACTGTGTATGTTTCATTTTGAAATACATGATGTATTTTATATAAAGAATGTACATCAAATAAAAACAAACCATCTTGACGTAAATGGTGAAACACTCTTCGAAATGTTTCTTGTACTCCATCTTCTTGCAATACATAATTTAATGAATCACAAAAGATCGTTACACAGTCAAACTCACCTGGAACATCAAGCTCTCGCATATCTTGTTGGTAAAAAGGAATAAAATGTCCTTCTCCACCTAGTTTTTGCTGAGCGACCGTTAACATTTCTTCTGAAAGATCGACACCGATTAAATCGTAACCCTTTTGTACAAGCGGAAGTGTTACATTACCAGTACCGCATGCTACATCAAGAATCTTCGCCTCTTTCATATCCGCTTGTTGTAAACTTTCCTCTGTGAATTCCACCCATTTATCATAAGGAACATCATTCATTAGTTCGTCGTACAACAATGCAAATTGTTCGTATTTCATTGGTCTAGCTCGTCTGTAATATCTTCACGCGGCACATCGCCCCAAAGACGCTCTAAATTATAATGATTACGCTCATCTTTATGGAATACATGAGCAACTACATCTCCAAGGTCAACTAATACCCAACGTGCTTCGTCAAAACCTTCCATACGTTGTACGTCGATTTGGAACTCATGTGCTTTTGATTTAATTTCACGTGCAATTGCTTGCACTTGCTTGTCTGAGTTACCGTGACAAATAATGAAATAATCTGCAATTGGTGAAATACCTTGCATATTTAGGACAACCATATCTTCTGCTCTCTTATCATCAGCTGCTTTTGCTGCTAATACTAATAAATCTTTATCTTTCATTTACTCATTTCCTCCTTGATAACTGCGTTGTATGTTTGGAATGTTAATGGATAAATCGTTTGATTTTTTTCCATTAAAAATTGAATTGTTCGCTTTAACGCAAATAATAAAGCTTGATTTATATCCGTATATGCGAGTTTACGAGCTTCTTCCACCCCTGGAAACTTTCGCCCAGGCTCAATGTAATCAGCTACATAAATTACTTTATCTAACATCGTCATGTTCTCATGACCACTTGTATGATATGTAATAGCTTGCAGGATTTCGGGATCCGTAATGCCTACTTCTTTTTCTACTAAGTATGCCCCAACAGGTGCATGCCATAACTCTTTGTTATAACAAAGTAAATCTTTCGGCAAAGCTTCACTTTTAATAATCTCTTCCATCTCAGAAATCGCTCTACACTTCGCATAATCGTGGAATATAGCTGCAACTTCAGCCTTTTTTTCATCCACACCGTATAACTTAGCAAGTTCAATTGCTGTCTCCATTACACCAATTGTGTGTATATAACGTTTTTCATGCATTTGTTGTTTGACAATATGAAGTGCCTTCTCACGATTCATACAACCCATTCCTCTCGATATACACCTGTACTTTTTCAGGAAGTAAATATTTACACGTTCTCTTCTCTTTATATCTCTCACGCAATAAAGATGAAGAAACCGCAAACTCCGGAATTTCCACAGTGTTGATAGGATAAGGTGTACGCAATGTATAACCAGGTCTTGTAACCCCAACAAACGTTACAAGATCTAGTAACGCTTCAATGTTATACCACTTCGGCAAATACTCAACCATATCTCCACCAATAATAAAGTGAAACTGCACATCCGGATACTTCTTCGTCAATTGTAACATAGTGTCATACGTATAAGATGGGCCCTTCCTGATTAGCTCTTCTAAACAAATAGAAAAATGTTCCTCTGCCTCAGTCGCAAGCTCTAACATTTGTAAACGATTTTCTACACTTGTAATGTTCCGCCCTTGTTTATGCGGTGGAATTTGGTTCGGTAAGAACCATACTTCTTCTAAATTTAAAGCGTGATATACTTCATTCGCAATTAGCAAATGCCCATAATGTGGCGGATCAAATGTACCGCCAATGATGCCAATTTTCCTCAAAAGAAACGCCCCTTCCTTTTACGTACAGCAACTCTCTTCATTCATATCCGAAGAGAGTTCACTGTTAATAAAAGTTCAATTGGTTTCGCTCTCTACATCATTACACACTAGCGATAAAAATAGCATATGCTTGTCTTTTTATCGAGGAAGCTTAATTTGCTTATTTTCTCTAGATTCTTTGTATAAAACGATTGTACTTCCAATTACTTGAACGATTTCAGCACGTGCGCCTTTTGCAAGTTCTTCTGCAACTTCACGACGATCGAATTCACAGTTTTGTAGCACACTTACTTTAAATAATTCACGAACTTCTAAAGTATCTGCGATTTGTTTAATCATATTTTCATTTACTCCGCCTTTTCCTACTTGAAAAATTGGTGTTAAATGATGTGCTTGTGCACGTAAAAATCTTTTTTGTTTTCCTGTTAACATGTATGTTAGCCTCCAAGCTTTCTTATAACTAATTGTTTCATTCTATCGATATTCGGTACACGCCCTGTCCACATTTCAAATGCAAGCGCTCCTTGGTAAACAAACATATCAATACCATTTTGAACCACTGCGCCTTGCTCTTTTGCCTCACATAAAATTTTCGTTTCAAATGGATTATAAATGATATCTGATACAATCGTTCCTTTTTTTAACGAAAAAATTTGTAATGGCGTATGTTCAACGCGTGGATGCATACCTATTGTTGTCGTCTGAATGATAATATCATAATCCCCTTGTTCTTCTGTTGCTTTTTCTAGTGATAAAGCAACAGAATGAACAGTAGCCGTACACGCAGCAATAAGTTCTTTCGCCTTATCTACTGTACGATTAGCTACATCAATCTCTTTCACACCTACATCAGCAAGAGAAAAATAAATAGCTCGACTAGCACCACCTGCGCCAAGCAATAAAATACGTTTCTCTTGAAGCGGTTCACCACTAATTGACTGCAGCGCTCGGACAAAACCAATTCCATCTGTATTGTAGCCAATCAATTTCCCATCCTTATGAACCACTGTATTTACTGCACCAATTTGTTTTGCTAGCGGGTCAATCTCATCCAAATAATCCATAATAGCAACTTTGTGCGGAGTTGTTACATTAAATCCTGAAATACCTAATGCTTTTAAACCTCTTACTGCTTCCCCTAGCACTTCCTCTTTAACAAGAAATGCATGATAATGGGCATCCATATTCAAGTGTTCAAATGCATCGTTATGCATAACGGGTGATAATGAATGTCCAATTGGATTTCCAATTACACCATATAATTGTTTCATAAATCCCTCTCCATATTAAATTAAAGATTTACGCAATGAAACACTTACTCCTTTTGGTACGTGTGCAACAATTTTTGCTCCCGATTCGTTTACCGTAACCCATCCTAATCCAGAGAATACAACATCCGTTTTTGGTTCACGAATATTAAATTCGTATTTCACTAAATCTGGCATATTTTCTAATTCTTCTGGTGTTGGCGGGCTTAGTAAATCCCCAGCATGATTTTTATACAATTCATCTGCTTTCTCAAGCTTTGTACGATGGATTGTTAAACGATTCGAGAAGTGACAAGTAAATGCACGACGACCACCACTTACATAATCAAAACGTGCCAATCCACTAAAGAATAATGTTTGTTCTTCATTTAATTGGAACACCATTGGCTTAATTTCTTTTGTTGGTGTAATAAGCTTTAAGCTTTCTTTTCCAACATAATGAGCCATTTGATGGTGGTTAATAATACCTGGCGTATCATATAAAGAAGATTCTTCGTCTAACGGAATATCAATTAAATCAAGTGTTGTTCCTGGGAAATGAGATGTTGTAATTACATTTTCAGTCTCATCACTAAATTCTTTAATCATACGATTAATAAATGTTGATTTCCCTACATTCGTACATCCAACAACGTAAACATCTTTTCCGCCGCGGTAATACTCAATAGCATCTGCCAGCTCAGCAATCCCTTGTCCCTTTGCTGCACTAATTAAAAAGACATCTTCCGGCTTTAATCCTAGCTGCTTTGCACTATAGCGCATCCAATGCTTTACTTTATCATGTTTTACTGACTTAGGTATTAAATCAGCTTTATTTCCAACAAGTAATACTTTATTATTTCCCACGAAACGATGTAAGCCAGGTAACCAGCTACCATTAAAATCAAAAATATCTACAATCTTAACTACTAATGCATCTGAATTTCCAATTCCGTTTAGAATACGTAGGAAGTCATCATCTGTTAATGATACATCTTGAATTTCATTGTAATGCTTCAAGCGAAAACAGCGTTGACAAATTACTTGTTCTTTCTCTAAAGATGAGGCAGGAGCATATCCTACTTCATTTTTATCTTCTGTTTGAATTTCTACACCGCAACCAATACATTTAATTGTTTCAGTCAAACTTTATTCCTCCCAGTTAATTAAACCTTTTTTCTTCATATTTCTCATAATTCTTCGTTCAATTTTTCGATTAAAGCGCGTTACTAATCCGTCCGTTTGTGCTACCGGTACAACTAAAATCGTATGAAGTCCCACTCGGTTTCCACCTAAAACATCCGTTAGTAACTGATCTCCAATTACTACAACTTCATCTGGTTGCAGGTGCATCTCTTGTATCGCACGCTTAAACGCGCGAACAAATGGTTTACGCGCACTATGAATAAATGGAATGCCTAATGGATCAGCAAAGTCTTTCACACGTTGCTCATTATTATTTGAAACGACCGTTACTTGAATGCCTTGCTCTTTCATTTTCAAAAACCATTCTTCAAGTTGCGGCGTTGCATTTGGACGATCCCACTCAATTAACGTGTTATCTAAATCAGTAATGACACCTTTAATTCCACGTTTTTTCAAATCTTCTGGTTGAACATGATATACATTTTTCACATATTCATTTGGTAAAAATAGCTTCAATTTCTTTCACCTCTTTGAGGAGTTTTCATAAAAATTTTTCGACAACATATTTCGATATATGACCTGTGGATAAAATTGTACACATTTTCCACATTAATTTTCCAGTCAATTTGGAATTTACTAACAATCTATACACATTTTATCCACCTAGGTATGTGGATAACCACTCGTTTGTGACTGTCATATTTTTTTGGTACATTAAATGCAACAACGAATCAATCCTTAAATTATTAGGAGGTGACTCACCTTGAAAACAAAACATATGGAACAGTTATCTACTGAGTTACTCACTGAGTCTTATTATAAAGCAAAAGAACTAAAATTAAATCCCGACTTCATTTTACTTATAAAACAAGAAATGATTAGACGCTCATTAGAGGACAAGCTTGTCAAATCGTCTTGATTACATATAAAGTTAAATTTTAACTAGCTAACTTGTAAAAAGAGCCATCCTGCGATGGCTCTCGAATAAACAAGTACTCCCATCTAGGGAATTTCATCATTAAGCATCTTTGTCCATAAAATGTTTTTTTTACTTATGAGCCAATCGAGTAGCAATTTTTTCACCAAGACGAAGCTCTTGTCCACTCTTCAATTCCTGCACTACTTTTATCATATCTTTTTCAAACAATAACACAACTGTTGAACCAAATGTAAAGTATGCCATTTCTTCACCTTTTTGAACAGTGTCTCTTTCATGCAACAACTCAATACTATTAACAAACATAGCTCCTACTTTTACAAGCGCCATATGTTCACCATCACTATTTACTTCTGTAACAGAGCGATAATTTTTTGACAATGGTTCTTTCCCGTATTCCATACCAGCTGCATTTACCGGATATGATTTTCTACCGAGTACAAATCTTTCAGTCACGGAACCAGAAAGCGGACTATGAATACGATGATAATGACTTGGGCTTAAATAAATAACCATGTATGTACCACCTGCATATCGCTGTGCACGTTCTTCATTACCTAGCATATCCACGATTGAATAACGCTTTCCTTTAATATCAAATGTTTTTGTGTCCTCAATAGGACCGTGATCAGCAAAAACACCATCAACAGGACTAACGATACTCGATGCATCTGTATCAATACTACGCTTTCCTTCTTTTAGCTTACGCGTAAATAGTTCATGCAACGTTCTATATTCCTTCAAACCCTTTTCCATCTCATCTTGATTAATTTGAAAAACTTTCGCATACGATGGAATAATGATAGAGCTCAAACGAGATTGTGCAAATTTACGTAATATATAAGAAGTAAAACGACCATTTGTAAGTTCGATCATAAGTCGATATAATGTACGTCGCAAATTGCGAAACCTCCTAATCAGTCTATAACTTTAGCTTCCCCTTCTTTTCCTTCTATATCATATGTAAAATTGGTTCTTATTCCCACATATCATATAGAACCGCCATATTATACATGCGGAAAACTAAGTATGGTATTATTCTTAAATTGTTTAGCACCCTCTAATATTACAGATAGAACCCGTCATTTTCAACAGTGAACATAGATTTCTTCTGAACACAACTCTTTTTCTTTCCTTATTTTCCAAAAGAAAAGCAGCCCATTTTAAAACAAGGCTGCTTGTAATGTACATTATTCTTTCGCTTTTTTCTCTTTCTCAGCTCTTACAAATTCATGGAACATTTTCATTAAAGCGCGCTTTTCAATTCTTGATACGTAGCTTCTGGAAATACCAAGTGCCTTCGCAATCTCTCGTTGCGTTTTCTCCTTATCAAGCCCCAGTCCAAAACGCTTCACAATTACTTCTTTCTCTCGTTCGTCTAAAATATCGATATATTCTTTAATCTTTTCTAACTCCATACTAAGCTGAATCATATCAATTACATCTTCAGACTCTGATTTTAATATATCAATAAGCGATATTTCATTCCCCTCTTTATCTTGCCCGATTGGATCATGAAGTGAAACGTCTTTTTTCGTTTTTTTCAGTACACGTAAATGCATCAAAATTTCATTTTCAATACAGCGCGCTGCATACGTCGCAAGTTTTGTTCCTTTTCCTGCCGAATAGCTCTCGATTGCTTTAATGAGCCCAATTGTACCAATTGAAATTAAATCTTCTGCATCTTCCCCTGTGTTTTCAAATTTTTTAACGATATGAGCTACAAGCCGTAAATTATGTTCAATTAACAGATTTCTCGCTTGAGCATCACCTTGCTCCATTAACTCTAAGTACTTTCTCTCATCATCTGACGATAATGGCTGCGGAAACGCATTATTCTTCACATAAGAAACAAAGACAAACACTTCTCGAACCATATATCCAATTGCGGCGAATAGACTCAAACCTTTCACCTCCGCCAAAATAGTGGTCTTTACTATGTGTATGTGGGCGTGAGGTTGTTTGTGTCTGTACGATATCATTCCAACATCTTTTTAAGCATAATTCTTGTCTCACAAAGCTTTGCTACATATACTTAAACAACAGATAGGAGGGTAAAATGTGAAACATTTTATTGCCTTCTTGTACATAAGTAGCTTGTAAGAGATGAACTCCTTGTACGCTCTTGCAAGCTGCTTGTACTACAAGGAGGGATTACAAATATGAAATTTGAAAGAACACGTGCTTATACAAGACACCAACGTCAACGTACAATGCGCCGAAAGATGAATATCGTAAAACATGCCTGGGGATATACCCCTGAAGTTGCCGGTATTTTTGCAAAAGGAAAAGTCCACTGTTCTTGTGGAATGTGTACAACAAAGTGGCGAACAGACGGACCCCCCGCTAGTGTACAGAAGTGGTTATACAAAATTGATACATACGAAAAATAATCGTTCTTTCTAAAAAAGGTCTTCCCGCGAAGACCTTTTTCCCTATTTAAAAGCTTATTTTCTCCCCCGTGTTGGCATCAATATAACGCAGTTCTCGACTACAATCTAAGGATTCTTTATAATTTTCATCCGTTGTTTGTTTATACAGTAGTTCGTAGCTTGTTTCCTCTACATCATTTTCTAAAAACCATTCTAAATGAACTCGCATGGCCCCTCTGTATATTTCTAACGCTTTTTCCTTTGTTACTTTTGGTGTTGTTTCATATGTAAGCAATTCTTTTATAAGGTTGCTAGATTCTCCTGAATAATGCATCACAGCACCATTCTCTGTATTAATATTGATCATAATATATTTTCCCTCTACTTGAATGTCATTTACATACATTGAAAGGGAGAATCTCTCAATTCCATCTTCTGCTTCTCCACGTTCCTCCCAAAGACGCAGATATTGTGTGATATCTGGAATAACTCGTTCTAAAAATTGAAGTACTTTTTGTAAACATTCCTCTCTAGACAGTATTCGCTTTATTTCTTTATCATCTGTCAGTTTTATAAAACCAGTTAATTCATTGGTTAATTTATCAATTGTAACGCTAACTAGATTATTATATTTCAACATCGGTAAATGCTTTTTAAAGAATTCATTCATTAAATATGGATTTTTTTCTTCTTTCTGTTTCTGTAATTCCTCTTTCGGAACAAATTTCATCCTTATTTCATTATCATCTTCCGTCTCAGCTACTTTTGTAAAACTTTCTTTATCCCAGTCAAGCAAATCGAATATATCATCTTGCTGGCTACCTTTTTCCATTATTTCAACAGCTACAGTTGGAGGCAATTTATAGTGATCTGGTCCAAATAAATCTTTACCTGTACTTGCTTTAATAAACGCATGGCTAGGTTCTGGTTCATATACAAGGTGGTACCCTGTTACTTCTTCTCCATTTTCATACTCACATGAAGAGTGTGTTAAATCCACAAATACAAGTCTCATATCTTGTCTAGCTTTCAAATTTTCTAAGACGACGTTCTCCTCAACAATTTCACTTGGCCATACCGTTTTTTCATCGATAGCTTTTTGTCCATTATAACGAAAATGTACAACATTACCTGAAGGATGGACTTGCACGACACACCCTGTATTCGGCAATGGATAGCCACTCACTTCTTGCATATAATTTACTTCTTTCCAACCGCGCCTGTCGTCCTTAACCGTTACATATGTATAAAACTCATATCCTTCTTTTGTATATTTTTTTAAGAATGCATTTGCAATCTCTCTCGCTTTATTCCCCTCTATCGACTCCTTACCGTTCGAAAAAGAATTTTCATCATCTATACTAAATTCAATTAAATTACCAGTATGTCTATTCAGCGTAATTTGTATCGTTCTCTCCTCATCCTCTTTATGCTCCCACCATAATAGATGATATGGGTCATCCACACCTTCTTGATCATCTACAACAAGCCTATAATCATCTGGAATGTCAATCATATGAGCCACTTGCTCTTTTCTATTTTTATCTTTTTGATTCATCATACCTCTCCCTTTATTACAATTTAAGGTAATTATAACAAGTAAAAAAGACTAGAGATATCTCTAGTCTTCTACTTCGTCTCACGATGTAACGTTACTCGTTTTAATCGTGGACAATATTTTTTTAGTTCGATGCGCTCTGGATTGTTTCGCTTATTTTTTTTAGAAATATAATTACGATCACCGCACTCCGTACAAGCTAGTGTAATATTTACACGCATATGTCATTCTCCTTTCTTTCAAAGATCGCAAACTAAAACGTAATGATTACGATTTATACATTATATAACTTTATTCCATTTGTCAATTATAAAAAAAGACAAAAATCTGAAACAATTAGTTCATACGAAATTCACACGAATCTATTACTATAAGAATTGTACATAGTGAACTTATTAACAATCACGTTGATTCATATAGAATCTTACTCGAAAGGAGTTGAAAATATGAAAACTAAATATCGTTTTATGATCTCATCATTTGCTGCTTGCGCTTATATGCTTTGGTATTTAGTATAATAACAACCTCACTTGTAAATAGGAAAAGGTGTGTATATAAATGGAATATAATCAATCAACAGTTAACTACTGGAAAGCTTTTGTACTACCATATACATTTGCTTTAGAAGAGTTAAAAACTAAATTTGAAATTATGAACCGGGAAGCTCAATTTTTAGAGGATTACAACCCGTTTGAACATATAAAAACAAGATTAAAACAACCTGAAAGTATTATTAAAAAGCTTGAACGTAAAAATTTATTACCGACAGTTGACAATGCCCAAACGCATTTACAAGACATCATCGGCATTCGTATTACATGTTGCTTCGTAGAAGATATTTATCATTTAAAAGAAGTCATTCAAAAACGTGAAGATATGGAAATCATAGAGGTAAAAGATTATATCGCTAACCCAAAGGGGAACGGATATAAAAGTTTACACATGATTATTAAATATCCTCTATCACTGAATTCTGGTACAAAAGAAGTCTTTGCAGAAATTCAGTTGCGTACACTCGCAATGGACTTTTGGGCAAGTTTAGAACATAAACTTTATTATAAATATGAAGGGAAAATACCTGAGTATTTAAAAGATGAACTACATGATGCAGCAATGAAGGCTGAAGACCTCGATAACAAAATGGCAACAATCCGCCAAGATATTGATGATATCGAAGCATGCTCAAATCAAATTATGTTACCATTATAAAAAAAGGTTCTCCCCAATGAGAACCTTTTTTATTTCGCTATTTACAGGCAGGAAGACTCCCTGATTAAAGTTTCAATTTATTTCTTCCCTATCGTGCGAACCTCTTCAATTTTCCATCCATCCTCTTCTTTTCCAAGTGCATACTGTACTTTCTTCTGAAGAGTGATCGCTCCCTCTATTTCTTTTTCATTTGTCTCAACAACAACATACCCTGCTTTACTAGCTTTCATGTCTATATGTTCCAATTCAATTTTCTTATTTCCCTTTTGAAACGCTGCTTCTTTTTGTATTTTTAAGTCTTCAGCACTAGGCATCTTCTTTGAGAATAAATCCATATGTTCAGCAAGATTTTTTCCATTTGTCGTCCGTACAAATTTCTCCATCACATCTTGAATCGATTTCTCTTCTTCTTTCGTTATTTGTACCTTTTTCTCAGTTTTTGTAGTAGTAGATTTTTGTTCTATATGATTCTCCTTCGGTTGACATCCCACTAGCAATAATACCCCTATTAGAAGAGATCCTATCCCTCTGAAAAAAGAACTCATTTTCCCATCTCCTAAAAGAAAAGTGAGGCATTTTGCCTCACTTTCATTTATAATTAGCGTCTTCCTTTATTCGGATCGCCACCGCCAACAATATCAAAGACACGTTTAGCGATATTTGTATTCTCTTGAACGCCAGAGAACAAGTATTTACCAGGGCCAAATGCATATACGTTTACATCTTCCCCTGTATGTCCACCTGTTGTCCATCCTGTAACCGAACGCTTATTGAAAATATCCTCAATTGCGTTATCAATCTTTGTTACATCTTTTGAAGGAGCAATATCATTTACCGCTTTAATTTCTTCCGGTGTTAATTGTAAATCAATATATTTTTTCAATGTTTCTTCTACATTTGCACCTTTTGCAATTTCATTTGCCATGAAGTCTGGTGTGCGTTTTGCAGCTTTAATTGGATCTACTTTAAAGTTATACTCGCCGTTCGCACCTAAAGATAATCCGCCAGTAGCGTGGTCTGCCGTTGCAACGACTAACGTATTTTTATCTTTTTTCGCAAACTCAATCGCTGCTTTAAATGCTTTTTCAAAGTCTTCCATTTCACTCATTGCACCAACGATATCATTATCGTGTCCAGCCCAGTCGATTTGACTTCCTTCAACCATTAAGAAGAAACCATTTTTATTTTTGTTCAAACGTTCAATTGCTGCATTTGTCATTTCTTCTAATGAAGGTGTTTTATCGGTACGGTCAATCATTTTATCTAAACCGCCTGGCGCAAATAAACCTAGAATTTGATCATTTTTATCATTTAACAATTGATTACGATCAGTTACATAGCTATAACCAGATTTCTTAAATTCTTCTGTAAGATTACGATCTTTTCTAACAAAGTTATTTACTCCGCCGCCAAGCATAACGTCTACTTTATGCTTCCCTTTAATTTTTTCATCAAAATAATCATTTGCAATTGCGTCCATATTTTTACGACTAATATCATGCGCACCGAAAGCAGCTGGTGTTGCATGTGTAATTTCAGAAGTAGCAACTAGTCCTGTTGATTTCCCTTTTTCTTTCGCTTGTTCAAGAACAGTTTTCACTTCTGCTTTATCATTATCAACTGCAATTGCCGCATTATATGTTTTAATTCCTGCTGACATAGCAGTTGCTGCAGATGCAGAGTCTGTAATATTTTCATGTTCATCTTCCGGATATGTTTTTTGCGTTCCTACAAGATACTTATCAAATTCTGTAGATTCCATCTCAAATGTTTTTGGATTATCTTTCATATAACGGTGAGCCGTCATATATGAAGGTCCCATACCATCCCCAATTAATACGATGACATTTTTAATCTTTGCATTGCTTCCGCTCTCATCCGCATTAACCTCACTAGAACGAGTAAAATTCCATGTTGCTACCGAAGTAACAGCTAACGATGCCACAACTGCAAATGGCCATGCTTTTTTCACAAACTTTTTCACTATATTGTCCCCCTAATTAGGTTATTCATTTCCCACTATCAAATTTAATAGAAGACTATTAAGAGAAAATTAGTTATATGTAAATTTTTGTTAACTTATGTAAATATCAGTTATAATTTGTATAAGTTTGTCTGTTCATATCAACCTTCTTCCCCTTTACAATTAAAATATAAACAGGTTGGATTTCATTTAACGTAAATCTCTTATTTAACATTTTTAATCTACTTTTATGAAAATTAATAGAAATGTGGGGAGTATTTATGAAAACAATAAAGCTAGATGAATCTTTTATTTTTGATTTACTCGACCTTTGTAAAGCTATTGGATGGTTACAAGATAAAGCATTTATGAAAAAACAATTCGAAATGTATCTTTCTCTCGGCACAATTATCGGTTATATACATGAAAATAAACTGGTTGCAGCTGGAGGAATATTTCCTTTTAAAAGTAGTTTTTCTACTATTGGCATGTTAATCGTCCATCCTAATTTTCAAGGCCAAGGCATCGGACGTATGTTGCTTAATCGCTGCTTAGAACGCACCTACCCAAAGCAACCAATTACACTTATTGCAACAAAAGCTGGCGAGCCTCTTTATACATCGTGCGGATTTCAAACAGTAACGACGATTCATCGTTTTGAAAAACAAACGACTAAAACACATATTGCTCATACACAACAAGTGAAAGAACCAGACCTTATATCACTTATTTCTCTCGATCAAATTACAACCGGTGCTAATCGTTCTTTACTTTATTCATTACTCTTCCCGAGAGCGAGCCACTCTTTTAAAATTGAGAGAAATAACCGTATAGAAGCTTTTTCCTTATGTGTACAAAAAGGTAATATATTATGCGTCAATCCACTTATCGCAAAGCAAGAGAAGGATGCTATTCAATTATTTAAGAGAATCTGTGAATGTTGGAATGGCACAGTAAGGATTGATGTCCCACATTCACAATTTTCATTTCGTAAATTTCTTCAAACAGAAAATTTCCAAGAAACGCTCCTTTCACCTCTTATGATAAAAAATGGGAGCCAACTTCCTGGAAATCGTAATATGCTATTTGCTATGATAGATACAGCGTTATGTTAGAAAGGGGACACCTCATTGAAGCGATTTAGCTATTTTATGGTAGGTTGTCTTACTCTTACACTATTAGTAGGATGTAGTGCAGCAGAAAAACCAGTAGAACAAGTAAAGCAAGTTAAAAATACACTTACAGCGAAACTAGCTACCGAGGAAAAAATGGTAGAAATAGATGGGCAAACCATTTACTTTAAAAAAATTGGTAATGAAAAGCCACCTTTACTTATGATCCATGGATTTGGAGGATCGTCAGATGGTTTTCAAAAGATTTACTCAGACTTAGCAAAAGAGCATACAATTATTTCTGTAGATGCTTTAGGCTTCGGGCGCTCATCTAAGCCGATGGATTTTTATTATTCTTTCCCAACTCATGCAAATTTGTATTATAAATTAATGAAAAAACTAGGTTATGATTCGTTCGCGATACTAGGACACTCAATGGGCGGAGAAATTTCTCTTAATTTAACATATTTATATCCTGAAGCCGTGACCCACCTTATTTTAACTGATGCTACAGGCGGTCCTCATACATTCGTTAATAAACAAGGCTCACCAAAACCACAGTTGTCGACTGATTTAAATACCGTTTCTGCTGTTGCAGATTTTGATGAAAGTAAAGTGAAATTTAAACGTAATGATGAAGAGCATTACAATAAAATGAAATTATGGCCTAGACGTCTTCAAATCAATGCAAATGAAATGAAACAACCAACCTTAATTATATGGGGAAGAAATGATAGTAGTGTTTCTTGGAAAGAAGGAGAAACATATCATCAATTCTTAAAAAATAGTACTTTCCATATTATCGAAAAAGGTTATCATGCACCATTTCGTCAAGAGCCACAAGAATTTGTAGGCTATGTAAAAGAATTCTTTAAGAACAATCCAATCAAAGTTGAAAAATAACATAAGCGGGTATCTCATTTTGAGATACCCGCTTTCATATATTAAGCAGCTTGCTTTTGGCGTTTTTGAGTTTTTGATCCTAATACTTTCGGAATAACGAAACCATCTATTCCAAATTTACCAGCATTCATACCAGAAACTAGAACGAACATTGATAGAATAACCATTTCAGGGTTCACACCAATTGACCCACTAAGCATATAGGAAAAGTTCATTACAAGACCGAAAAAGACCGCTGTTTTTGTTAAACAGCCTACAATTAAACCAATTCCAACTAAAATTTCTCCCCACGTTACAAGTGTATTAAATAGATCAACGTTTGGAATTGCAAAATCTTGTAAAAATGATGCCCACCAAGATTGAACAGCCGGTTGTGCTCCTTTAGATTTTTCAATTGCACCTTGCAAATAACCAGTTGCATCGAATCCTTTTCCTTGTAGTTTACCGATTCCAGCCATTAACCATGTGTAGCCAAGATACACTCGAATTACTGCTAACACAAAAGAAACTGCTTTGTTTTCTCTTAAAAATTGAATAACCATATCTTCCTCCTAAAGTTGTAATTAAGCCAGTTACAGATAATATAATAACATTAGTTACTTATTTTATAAAGGTTAATTATGAATAATTCGTGACATGTGTATGAAACATCAAAAACTAATGTTTATATAGTAACTTTTATTACCTGTAAAAACTTGAACATATCATACCATAAGTGATAATGGTTTTCATTGAAGAAAATGTAAAAAAATGTGAGTTAAATGTGAAACGCATTTATTCGAATATAGAATAAATGCGCTTTCACTATTTATAGAATTGAAACATACTTGTCTCCTCATCGATTAATTTCGCCTCTTGAAAAGCATCTTCTAACGTTTTTTCATGGCTAATAAGCCCATAAAATAAGCGTATTGTAAACATAAGTGCTGCATTCCCATCTACATAATCTACCGATCCAATATACGATTTCGCCCCACTACGTAAAAAAGATTCTGCTAGTTTTCGCTCCCCTAACGTACACCCGCTATTTACAATATGTGTATTATGCAATTTTGCATATTTATAAATTTCTGCTGCACCAAAGTATCCCCTTGGTTCATCTTGTTCATATATATCTTCACCTAACTCTTCCATAACAAACTTTCCTTCCTCACCATGAAAGCAAAAGACGACATAATCGATATCATTATATAAACCCTTTCCAGAAAGAATATCGATGAACTCTTTCGGTCTACCAATCCAGTATGTTATAACTTTTGCCCCAAAATATTCAAGCGATGCCCGGATTGATTGCGCCTCTAAATCAGAGTTAAAACCAACTACTATTGCAACATTCAACATACACCATCCATCCTATCATTAGATCTCATCAATCAAACTTTTATGGGATACCTCCATTTCATATATACCTGTTTCTTTCAAAAAGTCTGATCTAGTTAAAACGACCTTCTGCAAATATTGCCTATACGCAGTAATTGTCCCGTCGTGAGATACGATACAAATTCTTTCCGCACCTAGCCTATAACACCAAAGAAGAAATTCATCTACTATTTGCTGAAAGCTATGTTCTGAAATAATATTTATACCTTCCGTCCATAATTGTTGATTTGTGCTTTTCTCTATCGAAAAATGTGGAAATAAATTTGTTATTATTCCCTGATCTACTATGTGATCACATGGTAATGTTTTCGCTCCTTCTCGATAAGGAAAAATACGTGGGGATACAGATGGATGAACAATTTTTTGACAAGCTACTTTCGCACTCCATATTGTCGCCGTTTGTAAAGTTCTAATTGTAGGACTGACAACTAATATATCCGTTTCTTGCAATGGCACATTGCATTGAAGTAATTTAGCCTGATTCCTTCCTTCATCCGTTAATGATGGATGCAATACTTGTAAAGTTGACGGCAAATCTTTTGTATGTTCACCTTCTCCATGCCGAACAAAAACGAGTTTCATATCGATCCTCCTCTCTCTATGAAATCCTTCAACATAATTCCTTCCCTATTTCATCCATTATTCCTGCTATATGAAAAACTAATATGTAAAATACTTTTTACAAGAGAAAGGGGAATCACAAATATGGAATGGCTAACGATTATATGGGGATATATAAACGGATTTTTCAGTAGTGATAAAACTGCTAATCCTTGGATTACAGATGATGCGCGGGAAACAAAAATTAAGCAGAAAGCAATTATTGCAAGCTGGTCTGGTGTTTTTATGTTTTGTACCATTAACCTCTTAAACAAATGGTTAGGTATAGGAACGAGCAATACCTCCCCTTACTTACCATCTTCTGTCTCAACTATTTTAAAAGAAAATGTAGAGTTACAAATTTTGTTTATGCTATTTATTACGTATGGCATATTTTATATATACTATCGAAGATAACTAAGTGCTTAACTTTTATCTCATGATTATCCTCCTAAATGGTTATAGTAATTAGGACGAAATGAAAGGAGCGATATAAAAATGAGTAACTCGAATGATTTTTTAGATACACTGCATGAAAAACAAGCAAAAGATGAGCAAAACAGAAAGCGTCAGGGAAACGGGAACCCAGCGAAAAAAAAACCAAATAAAATACATAAATAACAATAAAAAACGTGCCTAAAATTATCTTTTAGGCACGTTTTTTTATTCTACTTTCACCGAAATAACATTTTCCCAATTCCATTTCTCATAATACCACTCTGGTACATCTATATTTTCAATCCACTTCTTTTCCTGTTTCCCATCACTATTTGAAAGCCATACATTGGCTTTCTCACGGTCTGAACGTATCCATATTAATCGATTGCTCTTCTTCATAAAAATCGGATGATAATCGCCTTGCTTATGAGGTGGCTTTGTGATTTGATGTTGTTCGTCGCTTATACGATTGATCTCATTTAAAGATGGCAGTGGCCTTTTTTCTGGCGGAGTTTCTATCCCTGCCTCTTTTGCCCGTGAAACGATAATTACTTTATCATTCTTCCATGCAAAATCCCAATCGACATATCCTTTCGGCGTAAATGTGTTCTGCTGAAGTGCCGGCAATTCTTTTACTTTTAAATGTTTATTCTCTAACGCAACTCTCCCGCTTCCTTCAATATAAGCTAATATATTCTGAAATGGTGCCCATTTGAACCATTGTGTGTTTAATAACATTTGATCTACCTTTTCAAATCGACTTCCATCTGCTCGAACTAAGCAAAGCGTATTGCTATCAGCTGACCATGAAGCTGTCGGTACCGCTAAAAATGAAATCCACTTTCGATCTGGTGACCACTCAAACCCGCTTGCAACTAGCGCTAGAAAATCATCATGTTCATTTGGTAATGCATATAAATGTTTCATTTTATGGGGATTCATATGTGCATCTTGTTGCACTTCATATAGCTGAGCTCCTGTCCATCCTGTTGGAAGTAAGTGTGCTTCAGAAGATACAAGAAACTTCTTTCCATCAGGGTACCATGCATAATCGCCTACACCAGCTGATACATTTTCAAAATCTGCATTCTTTTTTTGGACATCAAATGTATTTAATGTATTCGCAAATACAAATGCAATTATATTCTCTTTCGGTGACCATTGATAATTTGATACTTCAGATTGCAATGGCCTAACTTTTTTTCCATCTTCCATTCGGTACAATTCCAAGATGTTTTGCTTCTTTCCTTTAGCATAAGATATCCATTCTCCATCATGAGACCATTTTGGCCCTGTTATGTACTCACCCTTTGTTATTTGTTTTTCTTTTCCATCAATTTTAACCCAAAGGTCATGATGACGAATGAAAGCAACTTTCATCCCATTATGTTCCGCACTAGTGCTAAAAATTGAAGATATAAAAATGAATAAACCCACACTACTACTCACGATAATTTTTTTCATACGTTCCTCCATTTTTCTTATAGCATTCCTCATATTCCGCTTACTATATGCGAATTTCACTCCAGATTCATTGCACAATTGTTGTGGATTTATGCCCAGTAAGGGTGGGCCTCTCCACGCTGAATATTATGCATTCGACATAATCCCAAAAAATTTCCCAAGAAATTTTTAATTCAAAGAGGATTGGTATGAATTATGTCGAAAGTATAGTTTAGCCAACATTCGGTTTTATTTTTCACAACAAAAATGTAAGATAATTTTTCGGAATATTGGCACTTTTTATTAGGGGGAGTTTCAATGAAAAAAACTACATCTGCACTATTAAGTATGGCGCTTGTCTTTTCTAGCTTTGGAGCTTTAAGCGCGCATGCTGAATCGCTGCAAAAGGAGAAACAATTTAGTCCACAGTTAAAAGCCAATATTGAGCAATGGGGAGAAAACAAAATCGCGCAAAATGTTGAAACAAAAACATCAAAAGAAATTTCAGTCATTGTAGAATTGCAACATGCTCCGCTCGCTTCACAAAGTAACATTCAGCATGCTCCAGATTTAAAAAATGGAAATGTGCAATCATACCATGCACAACTAAAAAAGGCACAAGAGGATACAACAAAGAAAATTAAAGAAAAAGCACCCAAAGCAAAGATAAAAGAAACGTATAGTACGTTATTTTCTGGATTCTCTATTTCTATTCCAGGAGACCAAGTTGCTGCTTTAGCTTCTTTACCTGAAGTAAAAGCTGTTTATCCGAACTTAACATATAAATTGCATGAAACAGCAAAAAGCGCTACTAAAGAAGAAGCGCCAAATATCGGCGGACCGACAATCGGTGCACCTGAAGCATGGAATTTAAAAGATCCATCTGGCAAACCGCTTGATGGAAAAGGTATGAAAGTCGCTATTATTGATTCTGGTGTAGACTATACGCATCCTGACTTACAAGCAAATTATATCGGTGGCTATGATGCAGTCGATGAAGATAATGATCCGATGGATGGGAACGTACACGGTACTCATGTAGCTGGCATTATTGCTGGTAACGGAAAAATTAAAGGCGTTGCTCCAAATGCGTCTATTCTAGCCTATCGTGTAATGAATGATAGCGGTACTGGTACGACCGAAGATATTCTTCAAGGTATTGAGCGCGCTATTCAAGATGGCGCTGACGTTTTAAATCTATCTCTCGGTCAAGATTTGAATGTCCCTGATCAACCTGTAACAATGACGTTAGAACGTGCAGCAAAACTTGGTGTTACTGCAGTCGTTTCAAATGGAAATGATGGACCAAAGCCTTGGTCTGTTGATGCTCCTGGTAACGCAAGTAGCGTTATCTCTGTTGGTGCATCTACTGTTTCTATTCCATTTCCAACATTCCAAGTAGCTGGTTCTAATAAATCTTATCAAGGATTACCGTTATCAAAAGCGGACTTCCAAGTAGGAAACGATGCTCAGCTTGTCTATGTTGGCTACGGTAATTCAAGCGATTACGCTAAACAAGATGTGAAAGGTAAGTTCTCTCTTGTTTTACAAGGAACTTCGAGCACGTTAGTAAAGGCAGAACAAGCAAAACAAGCTGGTGCTCTCGGCGTGCTATTGATTTCTAACGAAAAAGAAATTAATATTATGCCCGAATATTTTGGACGTGAAGATATAGCTCTTCCAGTTATGCAACTATCAAATACAAATGGCGAAGAGTTGAAAAATTTAATTACAAAACGAAAGAAAAATATAAAGATTGGACAACCAAATAAAAACGAACTGATTGGTAACTTTAGTTCAAGAGGACCATCACAAGGTAGTTGGCTCATAAAACCTGATATTGTTGCACCTGGCGTCCAAATTACTAGTACGGTACCAAAGGTGGGCTATGAATCTCACAACGGAACAAGTATGGCTGCGCCACAAGTAGCAGGAGCCGTTGCCTTACTACGTCAAATGCATCCTGATTGGACGACAGAACAAGTGAAATCTGCTCTTGCCAACACTGCAAAAACATTAAAGGATGTCAATGAAAATACATATCCTGTCATGGCGCAAGGATCAGGTTTAATTAACATTCCAAAAGCAGCTCAAACGGATGCGTTAGTGAAACCGAACAACGTAAGCTTCGGTCTTATTAAACCGAATAGCGGCAAACTGAAACTAACACAAAATATTACGTTAGAAAATCTTTCTAACAAAAAGAAAAACTTTTCAACTCGTATTGAATTATTAGATACAAAAACAAAAATCCAGACTTCTTTCCCTTCTTCTATTAGTATAAAACCGAATAGTAATATTGAAAAACCTTTTACTATTACTGTAGATAGCTCCTTACCACAAGGCGTATATACAGGGAATCTATATGTAAAAGAGCAAGGGAAAACGGAAGAGATGCGTATTCCATTTACATTTAGCATCGATCCGAAAGAATACAAACGTATCGATGGCCTTGAAATCGTTAATTCTACTTTCAGTCCAAATAATGACAACATACTAGATGACAACCTAATCAATTACTATTTAGTTACACCAGTTGAAGATATAGCGTTTCATGCCAATTTAATTACGAAAGACCGTGTGACATATCAAGGCACGGTATATCAAGGTAAAAACGAAACACCAGGTTATAAATCTTTCAAATGGAATGGTACAAGAACTGACGGATCTCCGTTGCCTGATGGCTTATACCAAATCGAAGCTGTTGCTTCTAACTCTGGTGGAGAAACAAAGCAAACAGGAGCTGTGTTTGTTGACCGAACAGCACCTAAGTTAACGCACGAAGTTGATCAAGAAAACCTCATAATTAGAGGAAAAGTTGACGATATTCTACTAGATTGGATGACAGAATCCGGTTGGATTGCACCTGGTATTCCAGTGAGAATGCAATATGAGATTAACGGAAATGGTGTATGGGAGAGTGCATTCCTAAACACTTGGGAGAAACACTACGAAATTTATTTCGATCGTAATCAATTACAACAAGGAAAGAATACAATTCATATTGTTGCAACAGATGCAGCTGGAAATACAACTAATTTAAATGTTGATTTAGAAGTAAAATAAAGTGAAACTTTAATCAGTGGAGATTTCATTCATCCCCACTGATTATTAGCCTTCACCAATCGGGGTTCACGAGTAGTTAGTCTCCCATCTAACTTCTTTACTCCCACCGAATTTTGAGGTAGGAGTTTTACCGCTCATTAACATGGGATAAAAAAATTTTATTGACAATTTTTTTAATATAGTTTTATAATACAAAACATAGTTTAGTTGAACGAATTATATATCGGCTTTGAAGGAATACTAGTAGCGACTTATATCACTGTCTCAGAGAACTGATGGTTGGTGCGAATCAGTACATATACAAGCGTGAATTACAATTCTGGAGCTTCTTTCCCGTAATGCTTTTTATGCATGAAGAGAAAGACGGATCTTTCCGTTATCGTAAAGTGAGTGGTAAACAATTAGTTGTTTACAAATAGGGTGGTACCGCGATTTTTATCGTCCCTATCGGATTTTCCGATAGGGACTTTTTTGCGTCCAACCTCTTACACAATTTCATATATACGCGTTGAAAGAATCGCAGTAGTATCTTATATCCCTGTTACAGAGAGCTAATGGTCGGTGGAAATTAGCACATATATAAGTATGAATTACAATTCTGGAGCTTCTTTTTCGTAGTGCTTTTATGCATGAAGGAAAAGACGGAATTTTTCCGTTATCATTAATTGAGATGTAAGTATATTTTCACTTACAAATAGGGTGGTACCGCGATTCTTTCGCCCCTATCGGATTTTCCGATAGGGGCTTTTTCTATTTCTCACAGAAACAGATGTTAAATAATTCCGAATCTTATGATAAAATTTTATAAGCGCTTACAAAAATGAAAGGAGGTGATACACAAGCTATACGAAATCGATATTCAATTTTATTGAAAAAAAAGGAGGATGTCTAAATGACAAAGAAAACAGAAATTCCATCGCATTTAAAACCATTCGTATCCACACAACATTATGATCAATACACACCGGTGAATCACGCTGTGTGGCGTTATATTATGAGACAAAATCATAGCTTCTTAAAAGACGTTGCTCATCCAGCCTACGTGAACGGATTACAATCATCTGGTATTAATATAGATGCAATTCCAAAAGTAGAAGAAATGAATGAGTGTTTGGCACCAAGTGGCTGGGGCGCTGTAACGATTGACGGACTTATTCCCGGCGTAGCATTTTTCGATTTTCAAGGACACGGATTATTACCAATTGCAACAGATATTCGTAAAGTAGAAAATATCGAGTATACACCGGCTCCAGATATCGTTCATGAAGCTGCAGGCCACGCACCCATTTTGCTTGACCCTACATATGCACAATATGTAAAACGCTTTGGACAAATTGGAGCAAAAGCTTTCTCTACAAAAGAAGAACATGAGGCGTTTGAAGCTGTTCGTATATTAACAATCGTAAAAGAAAGCCCGACTTCTACACCTGAGGAAGTTGCAGCTGCTGAAAATGCGGTAATTGAAAAACAAAAATTAGTTTCTGGCTTATCAGAAGCGGAACAAATTTCACGTCTTTTCTGGTGGACAGTAGAATATGGATTGATTGGGAATATAGATGATCCAAAAATATATGGTGCTGGCCTCCTTTCTTCTGTTGGCGAAAGCAAACATTGCTTAACAGACGCTGTAGAAAAGGTTCCATTTTCTATCGAAGCATGTACAGGGACAACTTATGACGTAACAAAAATGCAACCACAACTATTTGTTTGTAAATCCTTTGAAGAATTAACAGATGCGCTTGAAACATTTTCTAAAACGATGGCCTTTAAAACAGGTGGAAAAGAAGGTTTAGAAAAAGCAATTCGCTCCGAGAACTATGCAACAGCTGAGCTAAATAGCGGATTACAAATTACAGGTACATTTAGCGAGACAATTGAAAACGATGCAGGTGAATTAATTTACATGCGAACAAATTCACCAACGGCATTAGCGCTTCATAATAAACAGTTAGCGAATCACTCTACTTCTGTACACAGTGATGGATTTGGAACACCGATTGGATTACTCACTGAAAATATTGCATTAGAAACTTGTACAGACGAACAACTACAATCATTAGGAATTACAATTGGAACTATCGCTGAGTTTACTTTTGCAAGTGGTATACATGTAAAAGGAACAGTAACAGATATTGTAAAAAACAATAAGGAAATTGCTCTTATTTCCTTTATCGATTGCACAGTTACTTATAACGCCCGCGTTTTATTTGATGCTTCTTGGGGCGCATTCGATATGGCTGTTGGCTCACAAATCACTTCAGTATTCCCAGGTGCCGCAGACGCAGCAGCATTTTTCCCAATGGATGAAGAAGTTCAAGAAATTCCTGCTCCACTTGTACTGAATGAACTTGAACGTATGTATCAAACAGTTCGAGATATTCGAAGTGAGGGGATCTTACACGGCGCCCATATCGATCAATTAGTAGCAATTCAAGAAGTATTAAATAAATTTTATGCGAAAGAATGGTTGCTACGCCTTGAAGTATTAGAGTTACTTTTAGAGCATAACAAAGGGCATGAAACATCGACAATATTACTACATCAACTTTCTACTTTCACAACTGACGAAGCTGTAACACGCCTTATTAACAATGGTCTTGCGTTACTTCCAATAAAGGATGTGAAAAATGATGCTAAGATTAACTGAAGAAGAAGTTCACGAGGAATTATTGAAGGTAGATAAATGGATGGTAAAAGATGAGAAATGGATTGAACGAAAATATATGTTTTCCGACTACTTAAAAGGAGTCGAATTTGTCTCTGAAGCCGCCAAACTATCAGAAGAACATAATCACCATCCATTTATCCTTATCCAGTATAAAGCAGTCATTATTACTTTGTCATCTTGGAATGCAAAAGGTTTAACGAAACTAGATTTTGAGCTTGCAAAGCAATTTGATGAACTATTTGTCCAAAATGAAAAAGCGATTATAAGAAAATAAAAAAGAGAAGCCTTTTTTAGGCTTCTCCTTTCATTTTGAAATGAATACAATGTCCAAACGGATCCTGGGCTTGTAATATTCCATCTTTGTACGTAGCGACTTTGCCAATACTTTTTAAGCTTTCACATACTTGCTCTTTTTGTTTTTCATCCGCTAGTACAATTGTGAAATATTTCAAGCCAACGGAATTTGGCATTTGCGGTGGTATTCCTTCACCTTGCCACGTATTTAAACCAATATGGTGATGATAGCCACCTGCCGATACGAACAACGCGCCATTACGAGCTGGGATTGTTACTTCAAAACCAAGACCATCCACATAGAAACGTTTTGCTTCTTCTAAATCAGCTACATGGAAATGAACATGCCCCATCACAGTACCCGCTGGAAAACCATTCCACGCACTTCCTTGTTGTAATAACTCTTCACCAGCTAACGGATTGCTAACAAATGGTAGTTCTCCATTCTCATCACGCCAAACTTCTTTTTGGCGATCATGATAAATTTCAATCCCGTTTCCATCTGGATCAGCTAAATAAAGGGCTTCACTAAAGTAATGGTCGGCTCCGCCGTGCAGTGGATATACCATTTCTACAAGATGACGAAGAATATTCGCTAAATCCTGTCTACTTGGTAATAAAATTGCGTAATGATATAACCCCGTTCTCCCTCTTTGCTTTGGTATGGCTTCTTTCTTTTCTTCAATGATAAGGAGTGGTTCGTTATTTTCATTCCCAAATGTAACAACCATTTCATCTTCTTTTAGTACTTTCATACTTAGTACTTCTGTATAAAACTCTAGTGATTTCTTTATATTTGATACATATAAATGAACAACATCAAGTGTTGTGTCGGGATGAAGTTGAAAACTCATCTTGTTAGCCCCCATTTCATTTAGTTCTTCTTTAACATTTTCTCTTTTAAGAAATTATCTACAAAACCGTCTGCTTTCGCAACAAATAAGTACGCACCCATTGCTAACAATGCAAGCTCTAATTCGAAGCCAGGATTTTTTCCATCTCCTAATAAACCAGCTGACCATTTTACTTTCACAATTGCTCCAACCATAACAAGTGCAAATAATAATCCAATATATCTTACTCCTAAACCTAGTATTAACAATATACCACCAACTACTTCCGCTGTTGCTACGCCGTATGCAAGTCCTCCTGGTAAACCAATGCTTGTGAACCACCCTGCAATATTGTCAATCCCCGATTGGAATTTTGTTAAACCGTGCATAAAGAACGTTACCCCTAACACGATACGAATAATTAAGTTACCGATATGTTGATTCATTTCATTCTCTCCTTTATAGTTTTCTTATACAAAACTTTTATTTACATTACAAAACATACACTACTTTTTTTTATTCGTCAATTCATTTTCACTGGGAAAATATATATTTTTTTTGCTATGATACAAATAGTTGTTTACAAAAAGGAGCTTGATTTTATGAATATTGGTTCTGCAATACGTGAAATTCGTCAACGTAGAGGCATAACAATCGCACAAATTTGTGAGGGAACAGGTCTTTCTAAAGGATTTATGAGTCAGGTTGAAAATAATAAAACCTCACCATCTATCTCAACTTTAGAAACAATCTCCAATTTTTTAAACGTTCCTCTTCCCTATTTATTGTTAGAACAAAAAGATCGATTGAAAGTTGTCAAAAAGGTAGAGCGTAAATACAGTGTATACGGAAAAGATGAACAAAGAATTGAACATGTTGCAGAGCAAGGTGGCCTCCGTCTAAACCTCGTAGAAATTCCTGCTGGGTTTCCGAAAGAAAACACACCAAATGCCCATGAGGGGGAAGAGTGTCACCTTGTATTACGCGGAAAACTAGAAGTTCAACACGGAGAAGATATTGCAATTGTAGAAGAAGGTGATTCTTTCTCTTGGAATGCATGTGTTCCTCATATCGTTCGTAATATAGGAGACGAAACGGCATTATTACTCATCTCTAGTCATGCAGAAAATCGAAAACGTGTTTATTAAATAAAAAAGAAGCCTGTAAATTAGGCTTCTTTTTTATCCCCTTATAACTCCATAGCTTGTACCAACTAGTACAGTCTTTTCGTGTTGATTGCGATAAACTGACTCGATTGAAACCTTTTTGTATCCTTCCATCTGTTCAACATTTGTTAAAGTCAATTCACAAGTGACCGTATCCCCTGTAAAAACCGGTCTAATAAACTCACTTACTAATTCTCTTGCTATGTAATGTAATTCTTCGCCTACTTTCGTTCCAATACTAGCAGTCAATAAACCATGAACCATTAAACGTCCATTTTCATCATATTCCATATGATGCCTGCCTTTATCTCCTGTAATATTTGCAAATTCAAAAACCTCTTCCTCAGTAAATCTTCTTTCATATTTAAATACATCCCCAACTTTTACACTCATTTTTATCCCCCTAATAATAAACAGAATTTTCTTTCATTTTATCATAAAATGAGTCTCAGTTCAGTTTATATTATTAAAATAGTGATCCTTTTTCTACACTACCTTACTTTTATCGGTGCCCATCTTTTTTTGCCGCTTGATACCCGTAGTACGCACATGTTCCATTTCTAGATAACTCCCTCACCTCAAAGCCACAACTTCTATAAAAATCAAAATTACTAGCAGATGTATGCGCAAACCAATCGCCATGTGGCAGCTTTTGCAGACAAAGAGCGACAAGTTTCTTCCCTAATCCCTTCCCTCTATATTCACATTTCACAACTAAATTTACTATGTTCGCGACCATAATTCCATCAGAAATGACTCTGACCATCGCAATCATCTCTTCTTCATCCCAAATTGTGAACGCCCATGTTGAATTTTCAAATGCTATCGTGAATTTTTCAATTTGCCAGGAAGGGATATCATCATTGCTCCAACCAGCATCTTCGAATAAAGTTTTAATTGCATATGCAGGTACACCATTTGTTCCCTCACGAATAATAAGTCCATTATGATAAATATACATGTAATCCCCCCTTTATTTTTATATACCATTCTTCAAAAGATGCATTTTACCCTTTTTCATCCAACGCGCTTAATAGAATAAACGAGAACATCCATCCCATGAAATGAAGTTGTTTTCTCATAACTAAGTCCTGTTTTTCTAGCAACAAAGATAGAGGCGGGGTGGTCCGGATTAATAAGAGAAATTAATTTATTCATTCGTAACGCTTGGAAGCCATAGTCTCTAAATGCTGCCGCTGCTTCTTTCGCATACCCTTTTCCCCAATACTGAGGTAGTAGCCAATACCCAATTTCAATTTCCTCTTTTCCATCTATCTGCTGCTTTACTAATCCTGCATGACCAATTCGTATTCCTGTTTCCTTTTCAATCAATACAAATAAACCGAGGCCGTTTTTATAGCTAGGAATCACCCACTCCTCCAAACTTTTTTTACATTGCATATATGTTTTTAACGTCCCATTTCCAATATAGCGCATTACCTTCTCATTTCCCCATAGCGAAGCGTAGAACTGTAAATCATTCATTGTATATTTACGAATTTGTAACCGATCTGTATGAAACATCTCTGCACTCCTTCCCACTCATTTGTGCTTAACTACACGACCATGTTTTGAATATATACTAAATGTTACTGTCTATTATAAAGGAACTAACAATAAAATACAGAATATTCAATTCTGAAAGAATTAAAAAAAGGCAGTAGACAAATATTGTCTACTGCCTCCATATCATAACTAGCATAAAGAAAACTACAATTGAGGGGGTGTAGGATTTTCAAATATACTAGATACTTATCCCGTTCTAACGGGCGGTAAACTTTTCAATTATATGAAAGTGAAAAGTTTACCGCACATAAGAACCTTTGCGGTCATTAAGAAAGCACCGTTAAGTACTCAAATACACGCTGTGCTTTTTCTCCACCCATTCGTGCATGTTGAAGCAGGGAAATACCATGTGGACCAGATGCACGCAATGCTTCTGGTTGTGCTACTAAAATAGCTTGTACAACTTCTAATTCCCCAAGCATGGCGGCCACGAAAATATCCATTCGAGCACCCTTTTCTAGTAAATAGAGAGCAATATCCTTACGACCCACATGTGCCGCTGCTCCTAATGCACTTTCCCAATCTGATCCGCCCCAATTGTAAGAGGCATGAAGTAAGCTTGGCGATTCAACCAACAGTTCTTGTACTTTTTCTAAATCCCCGTGAGCTGCCATAACAAATTCTCTTACTAACTCAGTGGTAATACGTTCTTCTGTTCGCATCGCGCTTCTCTCCTTTTAGAAATTCTTTTCGGTGTAAAAAATGGCTTGTCGCTTCCTTGAAAAATATCTACCTCGATGCCGAACACACTTTGAAACATTTCATGACATAACACTTCTTCTGGTATACCGTCATACTGAAGCTGCCCTCGCTTTAATACAAGTAAACGATCACTATATTGAGCCGCTTGGTTAATATCATGTAAAACCATTACAATTGTCATGCCAAACTCCTCGTTTAATCGTTTCACAAGTTCCATTACTTCCAATTGGTGAACGATATCCAAAAAAGTTGTTGGCTCATCTAATAATAAGACATTTGTACGCTGTGCTAGCGTCATTGCAATCCAGGCACGCTGTCTTTCTCCTCCTGATAAAGATTGTAAAAGACGATATTCATACCCTTCAAGATTTGTAACTGACAACGCCCAATCAACAATTTCTTCATCTTCTTTATTTAAGCGACTGCTCCATGATTTATGAGGACCTCTTCCAAATTCGATTAATTCTTTCACAGTTAAATCTAATTGATGATCATGCATTTGTGGTAACATTGCTAATTGCTTCGCTACATCGGCACTTTTCATCGTATGAATATTTTTTCCATCTAGAATGATATCCCCTTCGCTTTGTTTAAGTAGTCTTGCCACTAAAAGAAGCAAAGTAGATTTCCCCGATCCATTCGGCCCAATTAAACTAACGACCTCTCCAGCTTTAATATGTACATTCATATTTTGCATTTGAAATCTTTCAGAATGTGCGTAAAACACTTTGTTAACGGAAATCACGTTGTCTTCCTCCTTTATGAATTAAATATAAGAAGAACGGACCACCTAAGAAGGATAATAAAATACCAACAGGCAATTCAATTGGATCGAACCAACTTCGAGCTATCGCATCCGCGAAAACAAGTAATATCCCTCCGCCAAGACATGATAATGGCAGTAAATATTTATAATCATTTCCAACTAATAAACGTAACATATGTGGTACGACAAGACCGACAAATCCAATAAGACCAGAAACACTAACCGCAATTCCTGCTAATAGCGTACTTACGACTATTAAATAAAACCGGCTTCTCTCCACGTTATGACCTAATAATTTCGCCATTTCATCTCCAAGCATTAACACTCGAATATGCTTAATACCAAAGAAGGCCAATATAATAGCGAATATTGCATAATAAATAATCATGTTTAAATGTGCCCAACTTACACCACCAATGCCACCTGCTAACCATGGCAACACGGATTGTACTTTATCACTATGTAATAACATTAACGCTGACGTGGCTGCACCAATTAATGCATTGATTGACACACCTACTAAAACAATCCTTGAAGGTGGTGCCCCTTTTTGCCATGATAAAGCATAAATGACCATCGCCGTTATGAAAGCTCCTAAAAACGCCCCGAGCGGTAAAAATGCCATATGCTGAGGGAATAAAATCATAATTATAATTGCTACAAGGCCTGCTCCAGATGAAACCCCGATAATACCAGGGTCTGCCAGAGGATTTCTCATAACCCCTTGCAGCAGTGCACCAGATGCTGCTAAACATGTTCCTACTATAAATCCAACGAGTACTCTCGGTATACGAAGATCCCATACAATTCGATGAACTGTCGAATCTTCATCTTGTATCCCTATCAGAATATCTCGTAAAGAAAAGGATAGACTTCCTGCGAAAAGGCCGTAAAAAAGACCTAAAATCGTTAATACTACTAAAGTAACTGCTATTATCCATCTTTTTTTCGCAAAAGGATGTTCCTTTTCCCTTACTACTTCACTACTTTCCATACGTATCATTTCCTTACATCTTGTATACTTTTATACATAAAGTCCATCGCTTCTGTAACTTTTGTTCCAGGATTCGATCCAAATAAGTCTGGTGGCAAAATTACTACACGATTTTGTTTTACTGCATCTAAATTTTTCCACGCTTCATTTTTCATCATTTCGCCTTCAAATGCTTTTTTAACGCTATTTGGATCTCCATGTGTAATTAAATAAATCACATCTGGATTTGCCTCAATAATACGTTCTACACTTAGCTGCGCATATTGCGGATATTCCTTCATTTCCGGAAAATCAGCTGCAATATTTTTCCCGCCTGTTTTTTCTAAAATATCACCTGATAAAGATGTTGGTAATGCTGCTAAATACGTACCTGGTGCTCCATACACTAGCAATGCTTTTACATCGCTTTTTTTCTCATATGTCTTCATTTGATCATTAATTTTTTGGTTAAGTTCTTTTGCTTTATCCTCTTTCTTCATAATCGTTCCGTATAGTTCAATATTCTTTTGAATATCTTGTACAGAATTTGCAGAAGAAATCATTACTTTCGTTCCTTGTCCTTCAACCGTTGGAACATTCTTTTGAAATCCATTATTTGCAATAAGTACATCCGGCTTTAAGCTAGCAATTTGCTCAAAATTCGGCTGGTGCGCATTCCCGATTACTTGTACTTTCTTTATATCCTCTGGAAGCGTTATTTTTGCATCCGGACGACCTACTATTTTTCCACCTAACGCATGAATAATATTCATGTCTCCCATACTTAATGTTGCAAAACTCTCTGGCACTTTATCGAATGTTACCTTTCTTCCTGACAGGTCGGTAACTTCGATTTTCTCTTTTCCTTTTTCTGTTTTTGTTGCAGCTGCTTTTTCGTCTCCTTTTGCACTGCAACCTATTAATAAGAAAAAAATAGATAAAATCGCTGTGAATAGCGTAATAGATTTTTTCATTCTTCCACCTCTAACTGATAATGATAATCATTAACTACTATTCTACTTTAATTGATAAGGATTATCATTGTCAATATAAACCGCATACATTTTTTACAAAAAACAAAAAGCACTACAAAAAGATTCGGTCTTTTCGTAGTGCTCTATTTCATAATATTACTCACATTCATTTCCCTCTAACTGATCTCGCATCACTTTCACACGCTGAAAGAAAAAGAATGATAAACTTAAAAATATAACGGTGCTCCCCATCATAACAAAAGATTGTATTGTTTCTTTTGCTCCATTCGGAATCAATAAGCCAACCATTAACAATGTACTTACAGCGAGAAGGATTTGTCCGAACCGAGTATAATCTTCTATTTTCCCTTGTAATTCTTTCATTATATTCTCACTCCTCCATTTCACTGTATCATATTCTATTACACTTAAAGACCAGTAAATACAGCCATTCTGGGAGATGTTTTCCAAATGAAAAAGAGCCGCTTTCTTGCGACTCTTTCATAACCATTACTCACCTTTATATGCTTTCTTATAAATTTCTTTCAACTCTGAAATGAGCGGTAATTTTGGATTAGCTGTTGTACATTGATCTTCAAAAGCTCTTTCTGCTAATAATCCAACAACCTCTTCAAACTGGTCTTTGGCCACTCCTTGTCCTGCAATACTCATATTTATATTTAAGCTTTTTCCAAGCTCAATAATTGCTTGGACAAGTGATTCCACACCTTCTGCCGCCGAATCTGCTGGAAGCCCGAGCATTCTCGCAATATGTGCATAGCGTTCATCAGCTACAAAGTGTTCGTATTTTGGGAACAATGCGTGTTTTCTTGGCTTAATAGCATTATAGCGAACTACGTGCGGCATAAGAATTGCATTCGCACGCCCATGCGGAATATGAAATTCTGGTCCAATTTTATGCGCTAAGCTGTGGTTAATACCTAGGAAAGCATTTGCAAATGCCATTCCTGCGATTGCAGAAGCATTATGCATTTTTTCTCGTGCTTCTTCATCATTTCCATCTTTAAATGCTCTTGGTAAATATTTGAATACGAGATCAATGGCCTTTAATGCTAATCCATCTGTATAGTCATTTGCTAGAACAGATACATACGCCTCGATTGCATGCGTTAATACGTCCATACCAGTGTCTGCTGTTACATGTGGTGGTACTGTCATTACAAACTGTGGATCAACAATTGCTACATCTGGCGTTAATTCATAATCTGCGAGTGGATACTTTATATTATTTTTCTTATCTGTAATAACCGCGAATGGCGTCACTTCTGATCCTGTTCCTGATGTTGTTGGAATGGCAACAAACTGTGCCTTACTTCCTAATTTCGGATATTTACATGTACGTTTTCTTATATCTAAAAACTTCTGTTTAATTCCATAGAATGTTGTTTCTGGGTGCTCATAGAAAAGCCACATCCCTTTCGCTGCATCCATCGCTGAACCACCACCAAGTGCAATAATTACATCTGGCTTAAAACTTCTCATCATTTCCGCACCTTTAAAGACAGTTTCATCTGATGGATCTGGCTCGACCTCAAAGAAAACTTCAACTTTTACATCATTTGCATGTTTACGTAAATAATGCGTAACCGTATCTACATATCCGTGCTCAACCATTCCTGGATCCGTTACAATAAATGCACGTGAAATGTTAGGCATATTTGCTAAATATGCTGTCGCATGTTTTTCAAAATAAATTTTTGGTGGTAATTTGAACCATTGCATATTCTTTTTTCTATTTGCCAACCTTTTTATATTTAATAAATGCGTCGCTGTTACGTTTTGAGAAACTGAGTTCTTCCCATACGAACCGCAACCAAGCGTAAGTGATGGAATAAATCCATTATATATTTCACCGATTCCACCTTGTGATGAAGGGGCGTTTACAATAAGACGGCAAGCTTTCATACGTAATCCAAATTGCTTTTGCACTTCTTTATTTACAGAATGGATGACTGCTGAATGTCCTAAACCACCGAGGTTTAACATTTCTTCGCAATATGTAAATCCTTCTTCTAGTGAATTTGCTTTTACACAAGCTAATACTGGACTCAGTTTCTCACGAGATAGTGGATATGCTGCTCCGATACCTTGTATTTCAGCTACAAGCATTTTTGTATTTTCAGGCACAGTAATTCCAACTAATGCGGCAATGTACTGTGCTGATTTCCCTACAATATCACTATTTACTGCACATGTATTTTCATTAATAACAAGCTTTTCTAATTTTCTTCTCTCTTCTTCTGTTACAAAGTAACAATTGTTTGCAATCATTTCTGTTTTCACATCATCATAAATTTCCTTGTCTACAATGATTGCTTGTTCTGATGCACAAATCATACCGTTATCAAATGTTTTTGATAAAATTAAGTCATTAACAGCTCGTTTTATATGCGCTGATTTCTCTATATAGCATGGTACATTACCAGGACCTACGCCTAGCGCTGGTTTTCCAGTAGAATAAGCTGATTTCACCATACCTGCTCCTCCAGTTGCCAAAACAAGTGCAACACCTTCATGGTTCATTAATTGTTTCGTTGCTTCGACAGAAGGTTTTTCAATCCACTGAATACAATGTTTTGGTGCACCCGCCTTCACCGCTGCATCGTATACTGTTTTTGCCGCTGCAATGGAACAGTTTTGTGCTGAAGGGTGAAATGCGAAAATAATTGGATTTCTCGTTTTTATTGCGATTAATGCTTTAAACATTGTTGTCGATGTTGGATTCGTTACTGGCGTTACCCCAGCTACTACACCTACAGGTTCTGCAATTTCTATTATTTCTTCATGAGGATCTTCGTGAATAATCCCTACTGTTTTATCTTTTTTTATGCTATGCCAAATATATTCAGTAGCAAAAATATTTTTAATACATTTATCTTCATATACACCACGACCCGTTTCTTCAACAGCCAACTTCGCAAGCGGCATATGTTGATCAACACCTGCTAATGCCATTTCATGAACAATGTTGTCAATTTGCTCTTGTGTAAAACTTTCTAATGCTTGTAAGGCCTTTTGACCGTTATTCACTAACGTATCAATCATCTCTTTTACTTCCTGCATTTCATTTACAACTTTCTCTTTGACTACCATGTAAATTCCTCCTATTCTGCTATCGTGGACTAAATAAGACCCTATAGGTCATAATAAGTCCCGATTAGCGCAAAAAAAATAGAGTTGCTTTCCTACATGAACCTCATTGTTTGTGAAATTTTTCACAAGTTTGTTCGTGAGTAACACTTCATGAACTTAATATACATGAAATTATTTCATTTGTGTATGTCTATTTTGTGAAATGTTTCACAAAATAGTATAATAAAAATGCACTGCTCTATATTAGCAGTGCATTTTTATTACGCTAGTGCTTGTGCTAGATCTTCAATTAAATCTTCACCGTCTTCAATACCGACAGAAATACGAATTAATGTATCTGTAATTCCTAATTCTTTGCGGCGATCTGCTGGGATTGATGCATGTGTCATTTGAGATGGGATAGAAATTAAACTTTCTACTGCTCCTAAACTTTCAGCAAGTGTAAAGTATTGTAATTTCTCTAGTACTTTATTTAATGTTTCTTCACTATCTACATCAAATGAGATAATAGCACCAAATCCATTTGCTTGTTCTGTTGCTAATTCATGGTTTTGATGTGATGCAAGACCTGGATAATATACTTTATTTACTTTTGGATGGTTATTTAAAAACTCAGCAATTGCACGTGAATTCGTTTCATGCTCTTCCATTCGAATTCCTAATGTTTTTAAACCACGAAGTAGTAAGAAGCTATCTTGCGGGCCAAGAATGCCTCCTGTTGAGTTTTGTACAAAGTGAAGGTCTTCTGCTAATTGCGGGCTATTTACAACTACTAGGCCTGCAACTACGTCACTATGACCTCCTAAATATTTCGTTGCACTATGAAGTACAATGTCTGCTCCTAAAGAAATTGGCGACTGCCAATATGGCGTCATGAATGTGTTATCGATAATTGTTAATAAATCTTTCTCTTTAGCAAGAGTAGATATTTTCTTAATATCAGTAATTTTCAGTAATGGGTTCGTTGGTGTTTCCACATAAATCGCTTTCGTGTTTGGACGAATTGCTTCTACAACTTCCTCTAAATTTGTTGTATCTACAAATGTATGCTCAATACCGAAGCGGTTTAATACTTTCGTGATAACACGGTACGTTCCACCATACACATCATCTGTTAAAATAACGTGGTCACCTTTTGAGAACAACATAATTGTAGCTGTAATAGCAGCCATTCCTGAACCAAATGCAAAACCAGCATGACCGTTTTCTAATACAGCAATCATTTCTTCTAAAGCTGCACGTGTTGGGTTTCCTGTACGTGAATATTCATATCCTTGATGCTTACCAACTGCTTCTTGTTTGTACGTACTTGTTTGATAAATCGGTACATTTACAGATCCAGTTGAAGGTTCTCCTATGCGAATACCATGAATTAACTTTGTCTTTGCTCTCATTTTTTATTCCCATCCTTTGTATATGTCTTTACTTAAATAGCGCTCACTACTATCAGGAAAAATCGTTACAATGTTTGTACCTGGCGCCGCTTTCTCTGCTTCAAGTAAACTTGCATGAAATGCTGCTCCTGACGAGCTCCCAACAAGCAGCCCTTCTTTTTGGGCTAATTCCTTCACTCGTAAAAATGCATTTCGATCAGAAATTGTATGAATTTCATCAAAATAAGATGTTTTCAAAAATGGTGGGATGAATTCAAGGCCAATCCCTTCTGTTTCATGCGAACCAGGTTTACCACCATTTAAAACGGACCCTTCTGGTTCCACAATAACCGTTTTTATATCTACATTTTTTTCTTTCAAATAAGATGCAGTCCCCATGAATGTACCACCAGTTCCTGCTCCAGCAACAAATATGTTAATCTCTCCGTTCAGTGCCAACCAAAGTTCAGGACCTAGTGTTTTGAAATAAGCACGCGGGTTTGCTTCATTCGCAAACTGACTTGGAGAGTACGAATTCGGTATTTCATTTACTAATTCTTTTGCTTTTGCAATTGCACCGGTCATTCCTTGCCCAGTTGGTGTATGCACGACCGTTGCGCCTAGTGCTTTCATTAATTCTTGTTTTTCAATACTAAATTTCTCTGGTACACAAACAATAACGCGTAAATCATGTTGTAACGCTGCAAGTGCCAGTCCAATACCAGTATTTCCAGCAGTCGGTTCAATAATTGTTCCACCCTGGGTAACAAGCCCTTTTTCTAGCGCATCTTCGATTAATTCTCTTCCTAAACGGTCCTTAACGCTTCCACCTGGGTTATAAAATTCAAGCTTTGCAAATAAACGGACCCCTTCTGGAAGTGAAAAACGAGTAATTTCTACAATTGGTGTATGACCAATCAACTCATGAACTCCACGATATACATTCATCGTGTTCTCCCCCTTATTTGCCAATAAAGAAAAGGCAACTGTATGTATTTTCTTTATATGAGACAGTTGCCTTTTTGTTACATTACTTTAACTCTTCTAGTACTTTTACGATAAAGTTTGTAGAATGAAGAGCTGCTTGATCTAAAAATTGATCAAATGAAACATTTGATTCTTTACCAGCAATATCAGAAAGTGCACGAATAATAACAAACGGAACTTCATATTGGTGGCATACTTGTGCAACAGCTGCTGCTTCCATTTCTACTGCATAAAGATCTTCAAATTTATCACGAATTGCTGCAACGCGGTTCGGATCACTCATAAATGAATCACCTGTTGCGATCATACCTTTTACAACTTGAATATTTTCTTCTGCCTGCATACATTTCTCAGCTAATGCAACTAATGCTTCATCAGCCTTGAATCCAGGCGGCATTCCTGGTACTTGACCATACTCATAGTTAAATGCTGTTACATCTACGTCATGATGACGAACTTCTGTTGAAATAACTACATCTCCAACATTTAGAGAATGATGGAAGCCACCAGCTGAACCAGTATTAATTACTTTTTCAGGCTTATATCTTTCTAATAACATTGTCGTTGACATCGCTGCATTTACTTTACCAATACCAGACTTTAACAAGATTACTTCATGTCCTGCTAATTGTCCTTTCGTAAATTCACAACCCGCAACCGTTTCTGTTTCTGCTTGTTCTAATTTGTCACGTAAAATACGTACTTCTTCTTCCATTGCTCCAATTACAGCAATTCTCAATCTAATCCCTCTTTCTATTGCTTAGTTGCCTCCATTACCCAAACGAAATGATTTAATCTCGTAAACGTTACATGGAAGCCATTGTTTTCAAAAATAGACTGCATGACTGGAATACGTGTATAGTATTCCGTTTGCAAATCGTTTGCTAACTGATGAAAACCTCTTTGTTTTGCTGTTTCGACAGTTTTATCATATGCATCTTGATCTGCAAATATCGTATCAGCAAACACTATTTTACCACCTTTGTTTAGCAATTGACTATACTTCGCAATCGCTACATTTTTTTCATCATCTGTTAAATGATGAAATGCATAGGTGCTTACTATGGTATCAATTGAATTTGGGACTTCAAACGAAAGAAAATCACCTTCTGTAATGGAAAACTCTTGCGGTAATTTCTCTTTTGCAATCATGCGCATTTCACGTGACGGTTCTATACCGTAAACTGTGCGGCCAGCAAGTAATAATTTATTTGTTAAATTACCTGTACCAACACCAAATTCTAATACATTACCAAATGACTTGTTAACTACATCCTCTAGAATGTCCTCATAACGGGCGAAAACTTCTTTATATTGTATATCTTCGCCTTGTACAAATGAGTCGTACGTATGAGCCCACTCATCAAATAAACCATTAAATTCTGTACCCATAAAAATCCCCTTTTTCTTATCGGTTTTATCAGTATAATATGCCCTCTTTCCAAAAATGTCAATTGAAATGTACATGGTATTTCCTTCTTTTCTTTGTTACACTATAGTTGATTACATAGGAGAGGGGTCGTCTTCGTGTCATTTACCTTTGAAATGTTAGAAGATAAAGTAGAGTTTTTCGAAGCAGGAGACTTAGCTTCTTTGGAACGAAAAATTAGTGAACAAATCGATAATAATAAAGCACTTATGCTTGAAGTTCATCACATCTCGCATCAAATGGTTATGGATCCCGAAAGCAAAAGACCATATTATAGCGCGGTTGTTCATTTTAAATTAAAGAAATTACGCTAACTAAAAAAGAGAAGCTCCTAAGGAGCTTCTCTTTTTTAGTTTAGAGTTTGAACAAGTACTGGTTTCCAGCCCTCATTGTCTACCCAATCAATATTCACATAATATTTTTTGCCTGATTGTTTATCTTGTACGTTACCGTAAGCTTTATTCTTACCGTTATTTCCAATTCTATGGATAACTAATTGCTCTACTGGAACGTCAATTGCAGCTGAAATAGCTTGATTCATCTCATTCCAATCTGCTGTACCTTTTTTAAACGTCATCGCAGGTGTTGCACCTTGCTCTGTACCTACTGGCTTCCAAGAAGGTTTCGTATAAGCGTCAGTTGCCTTTGGCTGTGTTTTTTCAGCTGATACTTTCTCGTTAGCTTTCGCTTCTTCTTCAGCTTTTTTCTGTTCTTCTTCAGCCTTTTGCTTCTCTTCTTCCTTCTTCTTAGCATCTGCCTTATCTTGCTCGTTCTTCTTCGGCTCTTCTTTGCCTTTAGCTTTCTCAGCCTTATTCTCTTTCGTTGTTTGCTGAGCTACTTTTTTATCACTAGAAGACGCTTGTTCTTTTCTTTCAGGAACAAACAATTGATATGATACAATAGCTACTAATATTAATACAATTGCAATTGCAATATTTAAAACACCGTTTTGACGACGTTTTTGTTGTTTCTGTTGGAATCTAGATCCTCCTGCCATTCTTCAAACCTCCATGCAGTTTTTCATACTTGCTATTGTAACATTAAATCTAGAAAGGTTGAACATTTACAATAATATTTTCACGAAATGAAAACATTTCACTATGAATTGCAAGATTACTTTTCATTCTCTAATCGATAGATTGATTCTACGATAGCTTTGAAAATAGGTGTAACTTTATTTTCACTGCTATTCGTTTCTATATCCACGACAACTAAAGCATATCTTGGGTTTTCATATGGAAAATAACCTGCAAACCAACGATTCACTTTCGCCCCTTTTCCTGTTTGCGCGGTCCCAGATTTTCCGGCGACACTTAGTGGCAACGACCTGAATGCGGCTCCTGTTCCTTTCTCTGTTGTTACAACGCCCCTTAATAACTCTTGTAATGTTTTCACCGCTTCATACGAAAGCTGTTTTCCACCTAATGTATGGTCTTCAAAAGTATAAAAGTCCGTTCCATTTTTATACTTTATTTTTTCCACAGCTTTCACTTCCATCTTTTCTCCATCCCTAGCAATCGTCGCCATCATATTCGCAATCGCTAGAGGTGACATACGTACATCTTTCTGTCCAATTGCTGTTTGCGCTACCGCCTTTTTACTATTCTTATTTCCTTCACTTCCCCAAATCGTAACCTTCTTCTCCTCTGGCATTTGCTCAAAATGAGTTGTATGAAATACAGAACCTTTCCATCCAACCTTACCAGCGGCTCCTAACGCTGCTACGTAAGTTTCTAACACCATCTTATCCTTTTGTATTAGCTCATTACCTAGCTCTGAAAATGTCCTGTTACAGCTTCTAGCAAAGCTCTCTTTAAAACTAAGTGTACCCATCATAACTTGTGGATGGTCTTCACCATATAGATCTTGATTACAATTAAATGTACGATTCAAAACATTTTCATTTTGATCAATCACTGCTGCTGCAACTATTGTTTTAAAAACAGAACCGGGAAAATGTGGTGTTAACATTTGATTTTCAAGTGTAGTGGTATATAAACGCTCATCCTTAACCTGCACAGATGGTTTACTGACCATCGCTAAAATTTCATTTTTCTTTACATCAAGTAATACTAATCCCCCCTTCTTTATTTCACTTGCTTCAACCACTTCTTCTGCTTTTCGCTGTAATCCGTTATGTAAAGTAGTTTGAATCGTCACCGGATAAAAAGGATTTCCAGGCGCAGTATATTTCGCTTGTTTTCCAAAAATCGGTTCTCCTTGTCGGTCCACTTGATACAATACTTTTGCCTCTCCATCGGTCAAAAGAAATTCATCAAATGATTGCTGCAATCCTGAAATGCCAATTGGCGTTTGCCTTGAAATTCTTCTTACTTCTCCGTATCGTTTTTGAAATTCTCGTTCATTCTCCCCCACATTGCCAATTAAATGATTCATCGCGCCCGTTTGCCGTAAACGAACTTCAGCTGCTACAATACCTAATACATTTAATTGATTCACTTTCTCCATCTGCCCTTGTGCCAATCGAAATGGACCATTTCCCCCTTGCATAATAAATGCACTTTTCTTGTCTTTCATTTGACTTTCAATCTCTTGTCTCGACACACCAATGATATGCGCAATTTTCTCTAACATGTCATTTTTTATTTGTAGAAATGGAAAAACAATTAAAACAGGATACTTTTTCTCACCTATTTCCTTACCATTCCGATCTATAAAATGGCCTCGTCCATCATCTACCGTAATGGATTGCGTCCTTTGTGTAACACTTGTTTCAATTAAATTTATCTTACGTTTTGTAAATGATTCTGTATCTATAATTTGTATTTGAATTAAACGACAAAGTAAAATAAACATGACACATATAAAACAAATTAAAACAATTGTAATTCTCCGTTTTATTTTCATAAAAAAACACCTCGTCTATTATAGTTTGGACGGAGTGTTTCATCTTTTATACAAATAAAAAAATCACTCGCTTTTACACGAGTGATTTTTAATTATTTTACAGAGATAATCTCTACTTGCATTTCTCCACCTGGAGTTTGGATTGCTACCTTCTCACCAATTTGCTTACCTAATAAGCTTTTTGCAATTGGAGAATCGTTAGAAATTCTTCCTTCAAATGGATCTGCTTCTGCGCTACCTACGATTGTGTAAGATTCTTCATCTCCACCTGGTAACTCTTTAAATGTTACTGTTTTACCTAATGTAACAACTGTAGATTCTTCGCCATTATCTGTGATGATAACTGCGTTACGAATCATGTTTTCTAATTGTGTAATACGTCCTTCTACGAACGCTTGCTCATCTTTCGCTGCATCGTACTCAGAGTTCTCAGAAAGATCTCCGAAGCTACGTGCAATCTTAATGCGCTCTACAACCTCTTTACGTTTTACCGTTTTTAAATCTTCAAGTTCGTTCTCTAGCTTTTGCTTACCCTCTTGCGTCATAGGGTATGTTTTTTCTGTTGCCATATTTTCCACTCCTTTTATATACCAATCCCCCGAAAAAAAGAGGAGTTCCATATGAAAACTCCCCCACTTATATGTATAGCGGAGGTTTCTAGCACGCCTGTACTAGCGGAGTTGTCACATACAACCCCGTATTCCCAATTCTTCTTTATATAAAGAAGATATGTATGGAAAGTTGATATAAATATGCCCTCACCTATATATAGATGAGGTTGCATGTTTCATTGTATTCGATAGGAAGGGAAAAAATCCCTTCCTATCGTATATCTTTTACTATGCTATTACAAATTTACTTTTTGTTCAAGAATTGTTGCAATTTTTGTCACCATAATATCAATTGCAACATGGTTTTGTCCACCTTCAGGGATAATAATATCCGCAAATTTCTTAGAAGGCTCAATAAATTGATTGTGCATTGGACGTACAACACTTACGTATTGATCAATAACTGAATCCATCGTACGACCGCGCTCTTTAATATCACGCTGCATGCGGCGTAAAATACGAAGATCTGCATCTGTATCAACGAATAGCTTAATGTCCATTAACTCACAAAGACGTGGGTCTTCTAAAATAAGAATTCCTTCTAAAATGATTACATCTTTCGGCTCAACTGGAATAACTTCTTCTGAACGCGTATGCAATGTATAGTCATATACAGGCTTATCAATTTGATCATATGCAAGCAACTGCTGCAAATGTTCAATTAACAGATCATTATCAAACGCAAGCGGATGATCATAATTTGTTTTTAAACGCTCTTCCATTGGTAAATGGCTTTGATCTTTGTAATAATAATCTTGCTCTAAGATTAAAATAGAATGACCTTTAAAATGGTCAAAAATCGCTTTCGTTACACTCGTTTTACCTGATCCCGAACCACCAGCAATTCCAATTACAACAGGCTTATTCGTCCCCATTCGACTATCACTCTTTCTTATTGAAGTATGCTTTTGCGCATCATATTATTCACATACACTGGTTGATCCACTTTGAATTTCACGATTTGCAACGGATGTCTCGCTGCATCTAATTCGTTTCCATCCTCATCCCAAATTTTCTCCACCGTCTGCGTAAAGTTTTCTATTTCTGGCCCAAAGAACTCCACTTCATGTCCTGGTTTGAAATGATTACGTTGCTCAATCGTTACGATGCCCGTTTCTTCATTATAATCTAACACTAAACCAGCGAAATCATACGTTGTTTTCTTACTATGATTTCCAAACATTTGCTCTTGATGTCCTGGAACCCCTTCAAAGAATGCGGGAGCTGTATCACGATTTGCACATTTATCAAGCTCATCTAACCATTCTTGTTTAAACTCAAAATTATCCGGATCCGCACAATACGCATCAATTACTTTACGGTATACCGTTGCTACAGTCGCTACGTAATGGATTGATTTCATACGTCCTTCAACTTTTAAGCTATCAATTCCAATTTCAATCATTTTCGGAATTGATAAAATTAAATTTAAGTCTTTTGGACTCATTGCAAAGTGAGCATCTTCTTCTTGGAATAGAGGAAGCTCTTTTGCATCTTTATGTTGTGATACTGTTTGAACTAAATCATAGTCCCAACGGCAAGATTGACAACAACCACCACGGTTAGAGTCACGTGCTGTCATATGGTTACTTAACGTACATCTGCCTGAATATGCGATACACATTGCACCATGGACGAATGCTTCAATTTCAATATCCACTTTTGCTTTAATTTCTTTCATTTCTTCATAGCTTGCTTCACGAGCTAATACAAGACGATGTAAACCTTCTTCTTTCCAATACTGTGCTGCTTTCCAGTTGGATAGTGATTGTTGTGTACTTAAATGCACTTCAACAGAAGGCGCTACACGTTTACACGTCTCGATAATAAGCGGATCAGCAACGATAATTCCCGTTACGCCAGCTTTTTCAATCCCTTTTAAATATTCCTCTAGCCCGTCCATATTTTCATTATGTGCAAAGATATTTGTTGTTACATATATTTTTGCTCCATATTTCTTTGCAAATTCAACACCTTCTGCCATATCTTCCAGTGTAAAGTTACCTGCATTCGAACGAAGACCAAATTCTTGTCCACCTAAATATACAGCATCTGCCCCGTAATGGATAGCTACTTTTAATTTTTCTAAGTTACCCGCAGGGATTAACAGTTCAGGTTTCTTCACAATAACGCGTTTGCCATCGATCACTCGTGAAATTTCTTGTACAGTCATTTCCTACACCCTCCTCGTTTAGTAAACCGTCTCTTTAAAGAAGAATCCTGTGTCTAACGGACGATTTACTGGTTGCATTTCTTCTATCTCTTTATATAAATCGTCTTTCACGTCATAATACGCATCACGATCTTCTACACATAAATCAATTGCTTTACGATATTTCTTCGTTACCTCAAGAATGTATGCAGAGCTTTTTAGTACACCATCAATTTTTAAGCTAGCGACTTCAGCGTCAATTAGCTCTTCTAACTCATCGATGAAACAAATATCGTTTGGACTCATAATGTGAGTACCATTTTCATCTTCATAAATTGGATATTTATTGTTACGCTCTGGGTCATATAAGAACATATTCTCTTCATATTTTTTCTTTTCAATGTCAAGATTACGTCCTTGATACTCAAAGTAGTTTCCTACTAATGAACGCTTCGATTGGAACATACAAGTCATACCGTGAATTTGTACTTCAAGTTCCACTTCAGCATTTTCTTTTAATTCAACAATTTCATCTAAACTAAGCTCACGAGCTAATACAGCACGTTTTGCTCCCCTTTGTCCCCAGTAGTTACAAGTAAACCAGTTTGTTGCTGTTGTTTCTGTATTCCAGTGCAATTGCATATTTGGCGCTACTTCTCGGACCGCCATTAATACTGCTGGATCTCCAAAAACAATTGCATCTACACTTACTTCGTTTAAAAATGCAACATAATCTGTTAATTCGTCTACTTTATCATTGTGAAACATAGCGTTCATTGCTACGTATACTTTCACACCGTTCTCATGTGCAATCTTCACAGCTTGTTTCACATCTTCACGTGAAAATTCCCCCGCTAAACGTAAACCAAACTTTTGCTCACCGATCATTACCGCATCTGCTCCTGCTTTCGCAAGAGGTTCGATATCCGCCACTGCTTTTGGCGTTACTAACAATTCAGGTTTCTTCATACCTTGGTCACCCTCTCTTTTTACTAACAGCTACTCCATCACCAATTGGGAAAATCGTTGTATCATATCCTTCATGATTCATAAGCCATTCATTGTACGTCTTAATACGACGGATTAAACCACGTGTACGTCTGTTTTCAATTTTCTCTTTTGTCGTTACAAGCCCATGGTACATAACATTATCTGAAATAATTACGCCACCAGGATTTAATAACGGTTCATATAAGTCAAAAAAGCGACGATATTGTCCTTTTGCTGCATCAATAAAAATAACGTCAAATGTCCCATGTTCTTCTACTTGCTCGCCTGTTTCTAACGCATCACCGTAAATAACAGAAATACGCTCTTTAACTGGTGAACGTTCTATATATTCAAGTGCTTTTTCATATCGCTCACGATTGCGTTCAACTGTCACAATGCGAGAATTTGGAATAGCTTGCATCATACGAATACTAGAATAACCAATTGCTGTACCAAGCTCTAAAATGCTTTTTGGTCCAATTAAACGTAAAAATTGCAACATAAATTCCATTCCAAGTCGATCCATAATCGGCACATGATTTTCTTTCGCATAGTCTTCCATTTCAAGAATTAATTTATCTTTCGGATCAATAAATGATAATAGGTACTCGTTAACTGCATCCTCCATAATGGTCCTCCTTATTTACATGGAGAAGTGCCTCTATGACGTCTTTTCACACATAGAATGCAATAAAAATACAAGCCAGTTTCACCCTTAGCTTGTACGTCCCGTTTTGATATTAAAAACGATTCTTCTGCCAGTTTTTAACCCGATATATTTTACCACAAAAAAGAGGGATGTGCGACCTTTTTCGCTATCCCTCCCCATTTCACTGCTTTTTCGTAATATACTTTTGCTTTAATGCATTATGCTCTTCTAATGTTTTCGCATAGTACACTTCACCAGTTGGTGCAGCTAAGAAATAATAATAATCTGTTTGCGCAGGTTCTAACGCCGCCTCCACTGAATGTTTACCCGAGTTTGCGATTGGACCAACTGGCAATCCTTTCACAACATACGTATTGTACGGTGAGTTGATCTTTAAATCTTCGTATAATACACGTTGTTTATGCTTTCCAAGTGCGTATAATACCGTTGGATCAGTTTGCAGTGGCATACCTTTCGCTAAGCGATTATAAAAGACACTAGAGATTTTTTGACGATCTGTAAAGCCTGTTGCCTCTTCTTCAATAAGTGAAGACAATGTTAACAGCTGATGAACATCCCAGTTCTTCGCTTTCATTTTCGCCTCGTTTTGAACAATGATTGCATTCGTTTTCTCAAGCATCGGAATTACAATTTCTTCTAACGTCGTATCTTTTTTATAGAAAGAGTACGTCGCAGGATATAGATAACCTTCTAATGGATATTTAATATTGCTATCAAAGATTTTATCCGTTAATAACTTCGGATACTTTTGCTGCATTTTTTGAATAAATGCTTTATCGTTTAATTGACGTACAACATCATCTTTATTCCACTTTAATTCGTTTGCAACTGTTTCTGCAATTTCAGTTACTTGCGCACCTTCTTTTATCGTCACTTTATAAAGAGCTGGACGATGAACGTTACCAGATGACATTTGTTCAATGACATCTGAGGCACTCATTGAAGGCTTTAGTAAATATGTACCCGCTTGTAAATTTTTCGATTTAGCCTTTGTATAAAAACTAAAAACTGTACCGTTTTTCACAGCACCTTTTTCTTCTAAAATCTCACCAATTTTACTAGTAGATGATCCTTTTGGGATTTCTACTTCAATCTCTTTTTTATTCCCGCTATCAACTGGTCCTAATGCGGATAAAATATACGCATAGACTGAACCACAAACTAAAAGCAGTGCAATAATCGAAAATAAAAAAAGACGTCTACGCTTCTTTTTCACTTGATTCTCTATCAACACTCTTCCTCCTTAATTAAATTGTAGACCGTATGTATATCTTTCTATACAACACGACATAAAAACACAATAAATTTATTTATCTTTTTTAGATAGACATTTTATTTTTCTACAATCCGTCTCATTATACTACAAAGGATTGCAAGGTTTCGACAAAAAATCTTTCATTTTACATATAAAAAAAGATGGACTATATATCGTCCATCTTTTCAGTACTTATTATTCAGCTTCTTGCTCATCAGCTAGAGTGTTGAACATTTCTTGTACCATTTCCCACTCTTCTTCAGATTCGATTGGAAGTAAACTTCCGCCCTCTTCTTCATTTTGCTCATAAGCCATTGCATCATAAATTGGGTCTCCATCTTCGTCTACTTCACCGATTGGAGAGAAGACTACGTATGATTTTTTGCCAAATTTTTCAGCATCAAAAGTGAAAATAATTTCACATAAATGTTCGTTACCTTTTTCGTCTACAATTGTAATTTGATTTTCTTCCATTTTGGTCACCTCTTATTTACTATCTAAAAATCCTTGTAAGATTACGACTGCTGCCATCTTATCGATTACTTGCTTTCGCTTCTTACGGCTTACATCAGCTGAAATGAGCAGACGTTCCGCTGCCATCGTTGACAAACGCTCGTCCCACATTACAACGTCTAACTGTAACAGTTCTCGTAGGTTTTCTGCAAATTGTTGGCACGCTTCACCACGTGGGCCAATTGTACCATTCATATTTTTAGGTAAACCTACTACTATTTTGTCCACATTGTACTGCTTTACTAACTCAGAAATACGATCAAAACCAAAGTGGCCTCGTTCTTCGTTAATCCTGATTGTTTCCAGTCCTTGCGCTGTCCAGCCCATTTCGTCGCTCATTGCAACTCCGACTGTTTTTGTACCTACATCTAAACCTAATATCCGCATAAACTACTCCTCACGATGATGTTTCAAGTAAGACTTCACAAGCTCTTCGATTAACTCATCACGTTCAAGCTTACGAATGATGCTTCGTGCATCTTTATGGCGAGGTATGTATGCTGGGTCTCCACTTAATAAATAACCGACGATTTGATTAATCGGATTATAGCCTTTTTCTTGAAGTGCATCATACACAGTTAAAAGTACATCATTTACATGGACACTCTGTTTTTCATCTTGAATGCTAAACTTCATTGTTTTATCAAAACCGTCCATTTCAAGCACCTCACTTATATAGTAAGTATAGGGAGAAGAACTTCTCCTCTCCCTACCATTGTACACTACTATCTCTTTATTTTGAAACAGATTTAACGTACTCTTGTACAAATGCTAAAGCTTCCTCAACTTGCGCTGGGTTTTTACCGCCCGCTTGTGCCATATCAGGACGGCCACCACCGCCACCGCCACAACGAGAAGCTACTTCTTTCACAAGTTTACCAGCATGGTATCCTTGACTAATTAAATCTTTCGTTACGCCAGCTAAGATGTTTACTTTATCATCATTTACAGACGCTAATACGACAACTGCAGATTCTAATTTATTTTTTAGGTCATCCATCATCGTACGTAAGTTGTTCATATCTGCAACATTTACTTTTGCTGCTAATACGTTCACGCCATCAACTTTCATTACTGAATCAGTTAAGTTTCCAGCTTCAATATTGCTTAATTTTGCTGCAAGAGATTCATTTTCTTTTTGAAGTTGTTTTACTTCAGCAAATAAACCATCTACTCTTGTTAAAATATCTTTTGGATTTGTTTTCATTTTTCCTGCTGCTTCTTTTAATAAACCTACTTGATCGTTCATTAATTCGTATGCAGACTTACCAGTTACTGCCTCAATACGACGAGTTCCTGCACCAATACCTGACTCAGCAACGATTTTGAAAATACCGATAGAAGCTGTGTTATCAACGTGACAACCACCGCAAAGCTCTAAGCTGTAATCGCCAACTTGTACAACGCGTACAACATCACCGTATTTTTCACCGAATAATGCCATTGCGCCCATTTCTTTCGCTTCTTCGATTGATTTTTGAGAAATCTCAACATCAATACTTTCCCAAATTTTCTCGTTTACCATACGCTCAATTTTTTCTAATTCGTCAGCTTGTACTTGACCGAAGTGAGAGAAGTCAAAGCGTAAACGTTCAGAAGTTACAAGAGAACCCGCTTGGTTTACGTGCGTTCCAAGTACGTCTTTTAATGCTTGGTGTAGTAAGTGAGTTGCTGTATGGTTTTTCACAACGCTACTACGATTTTTCGTATCAATGATAGCTTTCACAGCAGCATCTTTCGTTAATGTGCCTTCTTCAACAACAACTTTGTGCAAGTTTTGGCCGTTTGGTGCTTTTTGTACGTCTTTTACAAGAACTTTCACGCCATCAGCAAGAAGGTAACCACGGTCTGCAATTTGTCCACCGCTCTCAGCATAGAATGGTGTTACATCAAGCATTAATTGTCCTTCTTCACCAACTTGTAGGCTGTCTGTGTATTCGCCGTTTTTCACAAGTGCAACAACGTTACTTTCTGTTGCAACTGTACCGTAACCAACGAACTCACTCGCTACTTTCACTTCTCCAAGGACACCGCCTTGAACTTGCATAGAGTCAACGTCTTGACGAGCAGCACGTGCGCGCTCACGTTGTTTTTCCATTTCATTTTCAAAGCCTTCTTGATCAACTGTCATACCAGCTTCTTCTGCATATTCTTCTGTTAATTCAATCGGGAAACCGTATGTGTCATATAGACGGAACGCATCTACTCCAGAAATAACAGTTGTTTTTTCTTCTTTTGCTTTTGTGATAACTTCAGCTAAAATTGCTTCACCATCATGAAGTGTTTCGTGGAAACGCTCTTCTTCATTTTTCACAACTTTCGCGATGAAATCTTTCTTCTCAAGTACTTCTGGGTAGAAGTCTTTCATTACTTCTCCAACAACCGGTACTAATTCAAACATAAATGGACGGTTGATGTTTAATTTCTTCGAATAACGAACCGCACGGCGTAATAAACGACGTAATACATAACCACGGCCTTCGTTAGATGGAAGAGCACCGTCACCAACAGCGAATGTTACTGTGCGGATATGGTCAGCAATTACTTTAAACGCCATATCTTTTTCTAAGTCACCATTACGATACTTCTCACCAGAGATTGATTCTGTTGCACCAATCATCGGCATGAATAAGTCTGTGTCAAAGTTTGTAGGTACATCTTGAACGATAGATGTCATACGCTCTAGACCCATCCCTGTATCGATGTTCTTCTTAGGAAGTGGTGTATATGAACCGTCTGGATTATGGTTAAATTGAGAGAATACAAGGTTCCATACTTCTAAGTAACGCTCATTTTCTCCGCCTGGATATAATTCTGGGTCACTAAAGTCATTACCGTAAGCTTCTCCGCGGTCATAGAAAATCTCTGTATTCGGTCCACTTGGTCCTTCACCGATATCCCAGAAGTTTTCTTCTAAACGGATGATGCGCTCTTTTGGAACACCCATTTTCTCATTCCAAATTGTGAATGCTTCTTCATCTTCTGGATGGATTGTAACTGAAAGTAATTCTTTATCAAATCCGATCCATTTGTCGCTCGTTAAGAACTCCCAAGCCCAAGTAATTGCTTCTTCTTTAAAGTAATCACCGATTGAGAAGTTTCCTAACATTTCAAAGAATGTATGGTGACGAGCTGTTTTTCCTACGTTTTCAATATCGTTTGTACGAATTGATTTTTGAGCATTTGTAATACGTGGATTTTGCGGGATTACACGTCCGTCAAAATATTTTTTTAATGTTGCTACACCACTGTTAATCCATAAAAGAGATGGATCTTCATGTGGAACTAGTGATGCACTAGGTTCTACTGCATGTCCTTTTTCTTGGAAAAAGTCTAAAAACATTTGACGAATTTGTGCGCCTGTTAGTTGTTTCATTGTATTTTCCTCCTTAAATATAAAAAACTCCCGCCCCTATAAAAGGGACGAGAGTTAACTCGCGATACCACCCTAATTATGAATTGATTACTATAACAATCAACTCATCACCTCATGGTGCCGTAACGTGGCAAAACGGCAGTGATTAGCTGCTCTCAGGATTAGCTTTCTGTTACCCTTCATTTAAAGCTTCTTTCAGCCATATGGAAGCTTCTCTCTATAAATGGACTGTAACGTACTTGTTCCGTCATTGATTTAATGTATTATATGACTAAATATAATAGAATTCTCTTAAGTTTGTCAATGTAGATAATCATTTATATTATATCAATTGCTTATTAATCATAGCTATTCTACTAGTCATTCTTAACAGCCTTTTCATATATTATGCATTTTCCAAGAAATTGTACTACTTCTATAAACCTTTCTAAATATTGTATTTTTGTTATAATTGAATTATCAATAATAAAGGAGCGATTGCCATGGCAACCTTATTGAACAAAGCTAAAAATATGTTAACGAATGACGAAACAATTTTGTTTTACACAGCATGTTCATTAGATATATTTATTTATCGTTCCGTCGCAAGGCCAGGACTGTTAATTTTAACGAACAAACGGCTCTTCTTTTACGGACCAGATGTAAGTAAGAATCCATTATTTGAGGAGTACTCTTTCGAAAAAATTTCTGACCTAAAAGAACAAAAGCGCCTTTTCAGCAATCAAATTATTTTTATATATGATAATGAATGGAAAAAAATAAAACATATTCAAACAAATGATGTAAGTTCTCTCGTTCAACAAATACACAAGCAACTCTCAAAATCATAAAAGCCCTCTACTTTTATAGGTAGGGGGCTTTCTTATTACACATTTTCTTTTTTCCAAAGAGGCCTTACATGAACGATTACTGTACGAATGACTGCTAAAATTGGAACTGATATGAGTAATCCTAGAATTCCTGCCACTTCTCCTCCAACTAGTAATGCAAGCATAATAATAACAGGATGCATACGAAGCGACTTACCAACGATGTAAGGAGATAAAATGTTACTTTCCAAAAATTGCAAAATAGCAATCGTAATTCCCGCCTTAATAAGTAAACTCGTTGATACCGTTGCTGCAATCATTAATGTGGGGATTGCTCCTAAAATAGGACCGAAGTATGGGATTATATCCGTTACCCCAATAATAATGCCGAGTAATAACGGATATTTCATACCGATAAACCAAAAAGAAAGAACAGATACGCCCCCTAATACTAAGCAAACAAATAACTGTCCTCGAATATAACTTCCGAGTGACTTATCAATTTCTTTCGCCAGCATTTGCCCAGTACTCCGCCACTTACTCGGGACTAGTTTCCAAAAGATATGATAAAACTCACCGTAATCTTTTAATATGTAAAATACAATGAACGGTATTAAAAAAATAATGAGTAACGAATCGAGTACACCACGAGCTGTGCTCATCACTTTATTCAACAGTGATTGTATCTTCGTCTCTACCCCACCAAAAATTTGTTTCACCTTTTCATGAATAAATGACGGGAAATTCGCTGTTTGTTCCGTAACGCCATCCATCCAAGAATCATACATTTTTGTAAACTGCGGGAATTGTTCATTGATTTCTTGTAATTGCTTAATCACAACTGGTGTTCCTTTATAAATTCCATAACCAATTCCACCAAAGAAAAGGATGTAAATGAGCAAAATAGCGAGTGTGCGCGGCATCCCTTCCTTATGAATTTTTTCAATTAAAGGATGCAATAAATACGCAATAAAACACGCAATAAGAAACGGTGTAATAGCCACTTTAAATACAAAAATAATCGGTGCCCATAGCGGCTTAATTTTTAAAAAGACGAGCAAGCAAAGAAATACGAGTAACAATAACCCTAAACGATATATCCAAATAATTTTAAGATTCTTCACACGAAAAACCTCCTCCACCTTTATTTTGAAAATAAATAGGGTAGGTTATGTGCAAAAGTTTTAAAATCTTTTTATCCAGACCATACTGTTTTATAAAGACGTACATATACATAACATAACAAGGACAACCACCCCTGAGAATGCAGCATGAAACAATATAATCAGGAGGGTTCATGATGGTTTTATTTATGCTCGTATTATCAGCACTTTTTATGATTCTTGAATGGGTTTGTATCGGGTTTGGTATTTGGAAAGGTTTCTTTATTCGTTCCTCACGAAAAGAAAGAGCGAAGCAATTATTTCATTACGGAATGCTTGGCGTTGGATGTTACGGCCTATCTTATCTCTTCTCTGAAATTGGACTTTTATATTTGCATACAAGTGCATAAAAAAACTCCCTTATGATGAAGGGAGTTTTTTGCGCTTATAGATAAGATTTAATCATCTTACGTGCTTTTTTCATATTGCGTTTCGAAAATACATCTTGCTTGCGAGCATATTGGTATGCTGCCGCTCCAACACCTAATGCGATTAATGAATTGCGTAGATTCAAAGTAAATCCCCCTTTTCGTTATCCGATCGTTCTTTCGTTCTCATCAAATAAATCATCAAGTGAGCTTAATGAACCATCTTCTTCTACTTGATGCGTATGGATTTTCCCCTTTGAAACCGATAATTCGATATAACAATTCCAGCAATAAAATTGGTTGACACCTATTTTTCCAATGTCTTTCCCTTTGCAATTTGGACAAATGAACATATGGCTTTCATCTCCTTACAGTCTCCCAGATTCTATTCGCCATTATGTCCAAACCGCATTCATTTATACATCGCTGGAGCCTTTCAACGTTATACGTTTGAAAGTTTCACTATATAATTTCACCTTGTTACATGAAATCATACGGTGAAATGTTTTCCACGTCCATTTCTTCACCATTAACTGTTACCATCTGTACTTCTCCTTGTGATTCTTGCAAGCGACTCGCTAAAGTCGTTTGACGCATTGCATCATCAAGGCGATTTACACCAGACTGGAATGCGGCTTCCTCCCCGCAAATAATAAGGAACTTCTTACTTCTTGTAATACCAGTATAAATTAAATTACGACGTAACATACGATTGTAACTTTTTACTATCGGCATGATTACGATTGGGAACTCACTACCTTGCGACTTATGAATCGAACAGCAATAGGCATGTGTAATTTGATTTAAGTCTGGCTTTGTATACGTTACTTCAATTCCATCAAATGAAACGATAATCATATCTTGTTGCTCAACGTTTTCTTTCGCATAAAACACCGAAACAATTTCTCCAATATCACCATTAAACACTTGGCTCTCCGGCTGATTAACGAGCTGCAATACTTTATCGCCTCTTCGGTATACAACATCACCGTAAGCAATTTCTTTACTCTTTTCCCTTTTCGGATTAAACACTTCTTGCAACGCTTCGTTTAGTACATTAATACCAGCAGGCCCACGGTACATCGGCGCCAATACTTGTACATCTCTTGCACTAAACCCTTTTGTCTTAGCATTGTCACAAACCTTCTTAACAACCTCAACAATTTGAGCTCCTGTACACCCGATAAATGAACGATCTTTTTGATTTTGCGCTAAATCTGGCGGGAGCGTTCCATTTTTTATCGCATGGGCAAGTTGAATAACAGATGAGCCTTCCGCTTGACGATAAATTTCAGTAAGCTTTACTGTCGGAACTGCACCTGCATTCAATAAGTCTTTCAACACCTGTCCAGGGCCTACGGATGGTAATTGATCTTCATCGCCTACAACGATAACTTGAATATTAGTCGGCAATGACTTAAACAGCTGATTTGCAAGCCAAATATCAACCATTGAAAATTCATCAATAATGAGTAATTTCCCTTGTACCGGATCCGTTTCATTACGCTGGAAAGACCCTTCTGGCGTCCAACCAAGTAAACGGTGAATTGTACAAGCTGGAAGCCCTGTGGATTCACTCATTCGCTTCGCTGCTCTTCCTGTTGGAGCCGTTAATAATATCGGAAATGGATTATCATCACTGTATTCATTCGGATTTAACGATAGCCCGTGAAGTAATGCATACATTTCAACAATTCCTTTAATAACTGTTGTCTTCCCTGTTCCCGGTCCACCTGTCAATAACATCATCGGTTTATGAAGTGCCGTTTGAATCGCTTCTTGCTGAAATGGTGCATACTGCACATTCAGTTGTTCTTCAATTTGACCTAACGTCTTTAACACTTCTGCTTCAGGAAATGAAGGTGTTTCCTCTTGATTCATGAGCCTGCGGATAGACTTTACAACACCTTTTTCAGAGTAGAATAACGAAGCTAAATACACTCGTTCTTCTTCTATGATAACTTTCCCTTCACTTTGCATCATTTCAACGCAACCTACAATATCTTCTTCTGTCACTCTTCCTTCTTGATTATTTAAAAGTGACATCGTTTCTCTTACGAGTTGATCTTTCCCCATATAAACGTGACCAAGTTGTAGTGATACATTTTCTAACGTATAAAAACATCCCGCACGTACACGATCATCATGATTACCCGATATCCCTAACGCACGTCCTATATCATCCGCTCTTCCAAATCCAATACCATCCACTTCTTCAATAAGCTGATATGGATTATTACGGATCACTTCTAACGTCATCTCTTTATATTGTTGGTAAATCTTAATAGAAAGCTTCGTTCCAAAACCATAGCCATTTAAAAAGCTCATTACTTTCTCTAGCCCTTGATGTTCAACAATCGTCTCATATATTTCCTGAGCTTTTTGTTTGTTTACAACACCATTTAGCGCATCAGGATCATCCATAATTTTAGAAATGGCATGTTCCCCGAGATGATCCACAATTTTTTCAGCTGTACGCTTTCCGATCCCTTTAAATAAATCACTCGCTAAATATTGCACCATACCAGCTTTTGTTTGCGGTAATTCTTTCTTAAACGTTTCAACTAAATATTGTTTCCCATACTTCGGATGGTCTTTAAAATGCCCTGTCAATGTAAACACTTCATCTTCATGCATGCGGGGAAAATGACCGTTTATCATCACTTTTTTTTCGTCGTACGTTTCATTCGTTTCAATGACTTTCATACTGACAACGGAATAGAGGTTTTCTTCGTTGTGGAAAATGGTATGAAGAACTTGCGCTTTTATAAACTTTTTCTCTTCCTCAAACAAATCCATTGCATGTTGATTTCCCATTCTTCCTCTCCTTTCCGGTTTCATTTCACTTTAATGAGCAGTACATCCCCCACCTTTTTAGATGAGGGATAACTACCCATTAAACTATATTTTCATCTTATTCAGCTTCTTGCTCTAATAAACGAACACCATTACCAGCTAAAAAGTGATCTGGTTGAATTTCAGTTGCTTTCTTAAATAAAGCAAGAGCCTTCTCGTTATTTTCTTCAAATACGTACGCAACACCTAAATTATAATACGCATCTGCATGCTCTTCATCCATTTCTAATACCTTTTCAAAATAAGGTTTCGCCTCTTGAATATGTTCTAAACGTGCAAAGCAAAGTCCGCACTGGAACACAGCTTCTACATCGTTTTCATCTAATTCTGTTGCTCTTTGTAAAAATGGCAGCGCAAGACGATCATTTCCAAGTTGCACATGTGTAATACCTAGCATAAATGTTACATCAGCTGATTGTAATCCAGCTTGCATCGCTTGTTCAAATACAGCTTTAGCCTCTGCAAATTGCTCTTGACCGTAATATACGTTTCCTAATCCATAATAAGCAGCAGCAGATTTATCATCTAACTCTAATGCACGTTTATAAAATAAAATTGCTCTTTCACTATCACCTAGTACATCTAATAAGTTCGCAAAATTAATGTATCCAAGCGCATCTTTCGGATTTTCTTCGATTGCTTCTGTGAAATTTTTAGCAGCTTCTTCCCAGTTTCCTTCTTGCATATATTGAATACCTGTTTCAAGTTTGTTTGACATGTCCTTCACCTCTACAACAAATTATAACAAAGAATGTATTTTCCAAGCGAACGAAAATTCGCTTTATGTAAAAGAAACCTCTAACCGCGAATCGGCAGAGGCTTCTCGTTTTATCCTAAATAATCCAATTTCTTACCGCTACGGTACACTTCATCAATTGTAGCACCACCTAAGCACTCATCTCCATCATAGAAAACAACTGCTTGTCCTGGTGTAATTGCACGAATTGGCTCGTCACAAAGAATACGAACTGTATTTTCATCAACGATTTGAACCGTTACTTTATTGTCTTCTTGACGATAACGGAATTTCGCTGTGCACTTAAATTCTTTTTCTTTCACTTCATTACTTACCCAGCCGATATTCGTAGCAATAACTTCATCACCATATAGAAGTTCGTTATGGAATCCTTGATCAACATATAAAATGTTTTCTTTTAAGTTTTTCCCAACAGCAAACCACGGATCACCGTTACCACCAATACCAAGGCCATGACGTTGTCCAATCGTATAGTACATTAAACCGTCATGCTTTCCTTTCACTTCACCAGATAATGTTTGCATCACACCTGGTTGTGCTGGTAAATAGTTACTTAAGAAATCTTTAAAGTTACGCTCACCAATGAAGCAAATACCAGTACTATCTTTCTTCGCCGCTGTCGCTAAACCAGCTTCTTTCGCCATTTCACGAATTTGTGGTTTTTTCAGTTCACCGAGCGGGAACATTGTTTTTGATAATTGCTCTTGACTTAATTGATTTAAGAAATACGTTTGGTCTTTATTGTCATCAACGCCGCGAAGCATTTTATATTCGCCGTCCATATAAGCAACGCGTGCATAATGACCCGTCGCTACATAATCAGCACCAAGCGCAATTGCATGCTCTAAAAATGCTTTAAATTTAATTTCTTTATTACACATTACATCTGGGTTTGGCGTACGACCAGCTCGGTACTCATCTAAGAAGTACGTAAACACTTTATCCCAGTATTGTTTTTCAAAGTTTACTGCATAATATGGAATGCCAATTTGGTTACACACTTCAATTACATCATTGTAATCTTCTGTTGCTGTGCAGACACCATTCTCATCTGTATCATCCCAGTTTTTCATAAAAATTCCGATTACATCATAACCTTGCTCTTTTAATAAAAGAGCTGCTACAGATGAATCGACGCCACCGGACATCCCGATGACAACGCGTGTTTCTTGAGGTAGTTTGTTCATCATGTCACCTCCTATGCTAATTTTGTGTTAATCGATTCACGATTTTCACTGTTTCGTACGCCGCTTTCTCAATTTGCTCTTTCGTATTTCCAAGTCCGAAACTAAAGCGTACGGATGAACGTATTTGATCGGAGTCTTTTCCGAACATCGCTACTAATACATGTGATGGATCAATCGAACCAGCTGTACAAGCAGAACCACTTGATACCGCAATGCCAGCTAAGTCTAAGTTCACAAGAAACGGTTCAATGTTCATTCCTGTAAAACTAATATTAAGCACATGCGGTAAGCGATATTCTAAGTTTCCGTTTACCTCGAAAGTAATGTCTTCATTTTTGAAGACAGATACCATTATATCTTTAAACTCTTCATATTGGGCATTTTTTTGCTCACGAGTTTTTTCAGCTAGCAAAATTGCGTGCTGTAAACCAACGATACTCGGTACATTTTCAGTACCCGCACGGCGTTTTCTTTCTTGCTCCCCGCCTATTAATAACGGTTCAAATTTCACATTTGCACCAGCGAATAAGAACCCTACACCTTTTGGCCCGTTAATTTTATGGGCTGAAATCGATAATAAATCAATGCCGAACTCTTTCACATCTATTTCTACTAATCCGTAAGCTTGTACCGCATCTGTATGGAAATAAGCTTGATGCTCTTTTAACAGCTTACCTATTTCCGCAATTGATTGCATCGTTCCAACTTCATTATTCCCAAACATAACGGATACGAGAATTGTCTCTTCTGTTAATGCCTTTTGTATGTCAGAAACTTGAACGCGTCCTGTTTCATCAACAGGTAAATATGTGACTTCAAACCCTTCACGCTCTAACAATTCACACGTATGCAGAATTGCGTGATGTTCAATTTGCGTCGTTATAATATGGTTACCTTTATGACGATTCGCACGTGCTACACCGATAAGTGCTAAATTATCAGCTTCTGTACCACCACTCGTAAATATAATTTCATTCGGATTCGCATGAATGCTACGTGCACACACACGTCTCGCCTCATCTACTGCATGGCGCGTTTGACGTCCATAAAAGTGAATACTAGATGGGTTCCCGAATGTTTCTGTCATATATGGAATCATCTTTTCGACCACTTCTGGGTGAGTCGGAGATGTCGCAGCATGATCTAAGTAAATGCGTTCCATTAAATCTCCTTCTTTCCAAATCGTTTCACAAGGAATTAAATGTAAAACATATAGCCCCCATGATTTTCTTCCTCATAACGTACTAAATCTTCTAGCGTTGTACTATCTAACACTTCTTGCACCGCATCACGAACACGCATCCATAATTGACGTTGTGCTGGTTCTTCTTCTTCTATCATTTCTACAACACTAATTGGACCCTCTAGTACACGGATTACATCCCCAGCTGTAATGTTAGCTGGTTGATCTGACAATACATATCCGCCATATGCCCCGCGCGTACTCTTTACTAGACGAGCGTTACGAAGTGGTGAAATTAATTGCTCTAAGTAATGTTCCGATAAATCATGTGCCTGCGCAATTGATTTTAAGGAAATCGGACCTTCACCAAACTTTTTTGCAAGATCGATCATAATTGTTAAGCCGTAGCGGCCTTTCGTTGAAATCTTCATCTATTTTGCACCTCTTTTCAAATTTTCACTTCTATTGGTTATATCTTATTTATAAAAGAACACAATTTAAAATCCTATGAAATTATAGCATAATATAGTATTATAAGAAATTTCAACTTGTGTATCAAAATGATAACATAAAATCACATTGAAAAACTCGGAAATTATTACAATTGAAAGAAAAATGAAAATATTAATATTCATTTTCCCCATAAAACAGTATCCTATTTCAAATTCTACTAAAAAAAATGATACGATAGAAAGAGATTATATATTAAGGGAGACGGTAAAAATGAAACAACCACTCGCACATCGAATGCGCCCTACAAATATTCAAGAAATTATCGGACAACAACATTTAGTTGGTGAAGGAAAGATTTTATGGCGAATGGTCCAAGCAAATCATTTTCAATCTATGATTTTATACGGCCCTCCAGGCACTGGAAAAACATCCATCGCGAGCGCAATTGCAGGAAGTACCGGAACCCCTTCCCGCCTATTAAACGCTGTTACTCATAATAAAAAAGATATGGAAGTTGTCGTACAAGAGGCAAAGATGCATCGACACCTTGTTTTAATTTTAGATGAAGTACACCGTCTAGATAAAGCAAAACAGGATTTTCTATTACCTCATTTAGAAAGCGGACTCCTTACCTTAATTGGTGCAACGACGAGTAATCCGTTCCATGCTATTAACTCTGCTATTCGAAGTCGTTGTCAAATCTTTGAATTACACGCATTAACAGAAGATGATCTTTTAATTGGCTTAAAACGAGCACTTAAAGATAAAGAAAAAGGTCTTGGGGAATATGATGTGACTGTTACACCTGAAGCATTACATCACTTTGCAAACGCTTCAGGCGGAGATATGCGTTCCGCTTATAACGCACTTGAACTAGCTGTTTTATCTAGCTTTACAACAGATGACAAAGCTGCGGAAATTACGCTAGAAATCGCAGAAGAATGCTTACAAAAAAAGAGCTTCGTTCACGACAAAGGTGGAGATGCTCATTATGACGTATTATCAGCATTTCAAAAATCGGTGCGCGGAAGTGATGTAAATGCAGCACTTCATTATTTAGCACGCCTTATTGAAGCTGGTGATTTACAGAGCATCGGTAGACGGATTCTTATTATGGCATATGAAGATGTCGGGCTTGCTAGCCCGCAAGCCGGACCGCGTACACTAGCAGCTATAGAATCAGCTGAACGAGTTGGATTCCCAGAGGCACGCATACCACTTGCAAATGCTGTTATCGAGCTTTGCCTATCACCAAAATCAAACTCAGCTTATAAAGCACTTGATGCTGCACTACACGATTTACGTAACGGTCAAACAGGCAACATACCAAGTCATTTAAAAGATAGCCATTACAAAGGCGCAGAATCACTTGGAAGAGGCATTGGATACTTATATCCACACGACCAACCAAATGGCTGGGTACAACAACAATACTTACCTGATAAAATAAAAAACAAACAATACTATAAACCGAAAACGACAGGGAAATTTGAGCAAGCACTTTCTACTGTATATGAAAGATTACAAAGTTCGAATAAAACGAAAAATAAAGGGTAACATAAGCGAAAACGTCACCATTACGGAGGCTTCGCTTATGAAAACACGTCAAGATGCATGGACAAAAGAAGACGATCTCCTTTTAGCAGAAACTGTTTTACGACATATTCGCAGCGGCAGTACACAAATAAAAGCATTCGATGAAGTCGGCGATACATTGAACCGCACTTCAGCAGCTTGCGGCTTTAGATGGAATGCTGAAGTACGACCGAATTACGAAGATGCGGTGCAACTTGCAAAAAAACAACGTAAAGAATTAAAACGCTCTGAAGCTAAAATAGAAAAAGAGCATTTCACGCAAACGAAACAGCTCGTAATCGATGCCGAGTTTTCAGAAGATATTACGCCAAATAAACAAGAACTTACAATGCAAAATGTCATTTCATTTTTGCAAAACTTAGAGCACAATAACCCTTCACTCGCAAAGTTACAAACTGAAAATGACGTATTACAAGCTCAGCTCACGTCCCTGCAAAAAACGAATCATGAACTCGAAGCAAAATTAGCAGTACTCTCAAAAAAACAACAAGCAATCGAAGAGGATTATGCAATGCTTGTTAGAATTATGGACCGTGCCCGAAAACTCGTTTCAGTTGAAGAACAAGAAGAACAGATCGCTCCCATTTTCAAAACAGATCAAAATGGAAATTTAGATATTATATATTCTGCAGAGAATTAAAAACAGGGATGTCACTTTTTTGACTAAGTGACATCCCTGTTTTTCTTCGTTAAAGAGTATATTGGTACATGAAATCACATCGATTTACCGACAAAAATTGACGAAATATGCCTTCCTGTCATACAAGAAAACTCCCATTAATAATTGGATGTTTTTTACTAAAATGTTATTGTAAATATATATATCTTTTAAGGGAGATGGTTACTATTTCATTAATAGTCTTCAAAATAACACTCGGTGTTCTCGTCCTAACTTTAGCTCTTTTCACCATTAACAGTTTAAAAAAGACGTCCGCCTATACATCAGATAAATATGATCATTACTTACTAGCGTTGCTTACATTTGAACTAGTAGTCATGCAACTATCCCTATTTCTTTAACACATATAAAAAAGCATATATCCGAAATGGATATATGCTTTTACTTTATTCTTGCCCTACACGTTTCACTTCTACGTTTTTAATGCGTTCACGTACAACGTGACTTGCCATAATTAAGCCTGCCACAGATGGTACGAATGCATTTGATGAAGGTGGTAATTTCGCTTTACGAATTTTTGCATTTTCGTCTGGTACGATTTCTTTACGTACCTCTTCACGAATTACGATTGGGTTTTCGTCAGAGAAGACAACTTTTACACCTTTTTTAATACCCTCTTTACGAAGCTTCGTACGAATTACTTTCGCAATTGGATCTGTATGTGTTTTAGAGATGTCCGCAATACGGAAACGAGTTGGGTCCATTTTATTCGCTGCACCCATACATGAGATAATTTTAATTTTACGACGTAAACATTGTTTAATTAAATGAATTTTGAACGTAATCGTATCAGATGCATCTACTACGAAATCCAAGCCATGTTTGAAGAATTCTTCATATGTTTCATCAGTATAAAACATTTCTAGTCCAATTACTTCGCACTCTGGGTTAATATCTGCGATACGCTCTTTCATTAATTCTACTTTTGAACGTCCTACAGTAGATACTAAAGCGTGAATTTGACGGTTTACGTTTGTAATATCTACAACATCTTTATCAACTAATACGAGACGTCCTACGCCAGAACGCGCTAACGCCTCTGCCGAAAATGACCCTACGCCGCCAATTCCTAAAATACCGACTGTACTATTTTTTAATATTTCAAGTCCTTCTTTACCGAAGGCTAATTCATTACGTGAAAATTGATGTAACATTCAGCTCTACACTCCTATTACAAAAATGGTCTACCATGTATTCTAGCGTTTTTCCGACTATTTGTATAGAAAAAGTTATAGAATTCCTAAAAATACATATTTCGAGAAGGAAAGCATAGTGTAAACCGCGCTTTTACCTCTTCTCTCAATTATCCATTAAAAAAGTCTAGATGGTATTAGTATAACCATCTAGACCTTATTTTTACTTCTCTTACTTCTCTTACTTCTCTTCTTTCACGCTCAATTTTAAGCTTAGCTCTTCAAGCTGTGCTTCTGCAACTGGGCTTGGAGCTTCTGTTAATAAGCAGCTTGCGCTTGCTGTTTTCGGGAATGCAATTGTATCACGAAGGTTCGTACGGCCTGCAAGTAACATAACAAGACGGTCTAAACCTAATGCGATACCGCCGTGTGGTGGCGTACCGTATTCGAATGCTTCTAATAAGAATCCAAATTGCTCTTGCGCTTCTTCTTGTGAGAATCCAAGTGCTTTGAACATTTTTTCTTGTACGTCACGCTCGTAAATACGAAGTGATCCACCACCAAGCTCATAACCGTTTAATACAAGGTCATATGCTTGTGCACGTGCTTTTTCTGGTGCTGTTTCTAATAGCTCAACGTCTTCACGGAATGGCATTGTGAATGGGTGGTGAGCTGCGAAGTAACGATCTGCATCTTCATCATACTCAAGAAGTGGCCAATCCGTTACCCATAGGAAGTTAAATTTACTTTCGTCAATTAACTCAAGCTCCTTACCTAGACGTAAACGAAGTGCACCTAAGCTATCTGCAACAACGCTTTTCTTATCTGCTACGAATAGTAATAAGTCGCCAGCAGTAGCTTCTAATGTAGCCATTAACGCGTTCGCTTCTTCTTCACCGAAGAATTTCGCAATCGGTCCTTTTAAGCCGTCTTCTTCCACTTTAAGCCAAGCTAGACCTTTTGCACCGTATACTTTTACGAATTCAGTTAATGCATCGATATCTTTACGAGAGTATTTGCTCGCAGCACCTTTTGCATTAATTGCTTTTACTTGTCCGCCGCTTTCTACAGCACTTGTAAATACTTTAAAGCCACAACCTGCTGCAAATTCAGATAGGTCTGTTAGTTCCATTTCAAAACGTGTATCTGGCTTATCAGAACCGTAACGAGCCATTGCATCAGCATATTTCATACGAGGGAATGGTGCACTCACTTCTACACCTTTTGCATCCTTCATAACTTTCGTCATCATGCGCTCCATCATATCTAAAATTTCATCTTGTGTTAAGAATGAAGCTTCGATATCGATTTGCGTAAATTCTGGTTGACGGTCTGCACGTAAATCTTCGTCACGGAAACAACGTGCTACTTGATAGTAACGCTCAAATCCGCCGACCATAAGAAGCTGTTTAAATAGCTGTGGAGACTGTGGTAATGCATAGAATTCACCATCATGTACACGACTTGGTACTAAATAGTCACGAGCTCCTTCTGGTGTACTCTTCGTTAAAATTGGTGTTTCCACTTCTAAGAAATCTTCTGTGTCTAAGAAGTTACGAATTGTTTTCGTTACGTCGTGACGCATTTTGAATGTGTTGAACATTACAGGACGACGTAAGTCTAAATAACGATATTTTAAACGCACATCTTCTGATGCATCTGTATCATCAGCAATAATGATTGGCGTTGTTTTCGCTGCATTTAATACGTTTACTTTCGTTGCTTGTACTTCAATACGCCCCGTTGCCATATTGTCATTAATTGCGCCTTCACCACGCTCAACAACTGTACCTTCTACGTGTAATACGTACTCGCTACGAATTGTTTCTGCTACTTCTAGCGCTTCTTTTGATGTTTCTGGGTTAAATACAACTTGTACGATACCTGTACGGTCACGTAAGTCGATAAAGATTAATCCACCTAAATCACGGCGTTTTTGTACCCAACCTTTTAATTGAACTGTTTGTCCAACTGCTTCTACTGTTACTTTTCCACATGCATGTGTTCTTTCAGCCACTGTAAGTTCCCCCTATATTAATTTCTCTGCTACGTATGAAGCAAATACATCTAATGCTACTTCTTCTTGTTCGCCTGTTGCCATATCTTTTAAGTTAATGATGCCTTTATCTAGCTCATCTTCGCCTAATACAGCTACAAATTTCGCTTTTAGACGATCTGCTGATTTAAATTGTGCTTTCATTTTGCGATCTAAATAATCTTTTTCAACTGATAATCCAGCTTTACGAAGATCAAACGCAACTTTCGCAGCATGGTCTTTTGCTTTTTCACCAAGAGCTACAACGTAACAATCGATACTATGTTCAATTGGTAATTCGATGTTTTCAGCTTTTAGTGCCATAATTAAACGTTCAATACTCATTGCAAAACCGATACCTGGCATTTCTGGTCCACCGATTTCTTGTACAAGTCCGTTATAACGTCCACCACCGCTTAATGTAGTGATAGCACCAAATCCTTCTGCTTCACTCATAATTTCAAAAACAGTATGTTGGTAGTAGTCCAAACCACGTACTAAGTTCGGATCTTTTTCAAATGGAACATCCATCATCGTTAATAGTTCTTGAACTTTGTCGTAGTACACTGCTGAATCTTCGTTTAAGTATTCCGTAATAGATGGCCCTGTTCCCATTAATTCATGGTTACGGTCCTTCTTACAATCTAAAATACGAAGAGGGTTCTTTTCTAAACGAGATTGACAGTCAGAACAGAACTCGCCGATACGTGGCTCGAAGTGTGCGATTAACGCATCACGGTGCGCTTGACGGCTCGCTGCATCACCTAAGCTGTTTAATACAACTTTAATATTTTTTAAGCCCATGCCGCGGTAAAACTCTACGGCAAGTGCAATTACTTCTGCATCAATTGCAGGATCGTTACTACCGATTGCTTCAATACCGAATTGTACGAATTGACGATAGCGACCTGCTTGTGGTCTTTCATAACGGAACATTTGACCGATATAGTATAATTTCGTTGGTTGTGTTGCGTCACCGAACATTTTGTTTTCAACGTAAGAACGTACAACAGGTGCCGTACCTTCTGGACGTAATGTTAAACTACGCTCTCCACGATCTTGGAATGAGTACATTTCTTTTTGTACGATATCTGTCGTATCACCAACACCACGTAAAAATAACTCAGTGTGTTCAAAAATTGGTGTACGAATTTCTTTATAATTGTAACGACGGCAAATTTCGCGTGCTTGCCCTTCGATATACTGCCATAACTCAACAGTGCCTGGAAGAATATCTTGCGTTCCGCGTGGGATTTGAATAGACATATTCAGTTCCTCCTCAAATTGTTTTAATCTTAATAAAAATAAAAAAACTCCCGCCTCTACTGTTTGAACAGTAGGGACGAGAGTATTATACCCGTGGTGCCACCCTAATTGAAGCACGTATGCTTCCACTTTTTTAATAACGCTTAAATGTGCGTTCATCTCTACTAAGCATATACGCCGTTCAAGTTGAAACCTCTAGAGTGTCATTCAATCAGTCATCATGTAGAAATGTTTTCAGCCTAAGACATTTCTTCTCTTGCCATGTGTGTCTCATTTACTCTTCTCTATCAACGGTTATATTCATATGTAAATATAAAATTACTATACGTTTGTTGAGTAGGATTGTCAAGTACTCTAAGAGCGTTCAATCTGCTTCTTTAAACGCTTTACATCTTGAAGAGAAATTCCAAACTCAGAAGCGAGCTCCATTGAAGTATTGTTTTGCTCTTTTGAAATAAAATCATGAAAATTCACGTTAAACAATTGATTTGCACCATTTGTAACAGAATGCCCTTTTTCATTCATACGCATACGTATATCCCTCACATTCAATATGGATGTTTTACTTTTTATTGTTCCATATTGATGAGAGAGTTATACATAAACGAAAAAGCTATTGATTCCAAAGTAAGTGAACCTTTCATCCGTGGGAGTTCACTTTCCACAAATAGCGTGATAAATGAACAAAACATACAAAAATGTATAAAAAAGAGAGGGTGATATCCCCCCCTCTTCTTAAGTAACACTATTTACTATCCACAATTAAGGTCACCGGACCATCATTGATTAAAGAAACATCCATCATTGCTCCGAACGTCCCTGTTTCTACATGCAATCCTTGCTTACGAACTTCCTCATTAAAGAAATCGTATAAACGCTCTGCATAGTCAGGTTTTGCAGCATCCATAAAGTTTGGACGTCTCCCCTTGCGGCAATCTCCGTATAATGTGAACTGCGAAATTGATAGAACTTGTCCTTCTACATCAAGTACAGAATGGTTCATCTTTCCGCTCTCATCTTCAAAAATACGTAAGTTCGCAATTTTTTCTGCAATGTAAGTTGCATCTTTTTCTGTATCTTCATGCGTAATGCCAACTAGTAATGTTAAACCGAACGGAATTTGTCCTACGATCTCACCGTCTACTGTGACAGACGCTTCTTTTGATCGTTGTAAAACAACTCTCATCTTTTCTACACTCCCTATTAATGCATCATGCGTCGTACTGCATAAATTTCTGGAACACGTTTAATGCGTTCTACTACTTTTTTCAAGTGCTGTAAGTTACGAATAGAGATTGACATATTAATTGTCGCCATCTTATTACGGTCACTTCTACCAGAAACTGCCGAAATGTACGTTTTCGTCTCTGTAACAGCTTGTAATACTTCATTTAATAAGCCACGGCGATCGTAACCTGAAATTTCGATATCAACGTTATACTCAATTTCTTTTTCAGGGCTACCTTCCCACTCTACTTCCAATAAACGTTCTATAGCTTCTTCTGTATGAACATTTACACAATCACGGCGGTGAATCGATACACCTCGGCCTTTCGTAATATACCCAACGATATCATCACCTGGAACCGGGTTACAGCATTTTGATAAACGAATTAATAAATTATCCGCACCACTTACTTTAACGCCAGAATCCCATTTTCGAATTTTCATCGGTTTACGAACTTCTTTAACTTCAACGATTTCTTCTTCTTCACGTTGCTTACGGAATTTGTCCGTTAGTCGCGTAACAATTTGCGACGCTGTAATCCCGCTATATCCAACTGCTGCAAACATATCTTCTTCATTTGCAAAATTGAACTTCTCAGCAACACGTTTTAAATTGTCAGGAGCTAGCACTTCTTTCATTTCATACTCTAAGCCACGTACTTCTTTTTCAACAAGTTCACGGCCCTTTTCAATATTTTCGTCTCTACGTTGTTTCTTAAAGAATTGACGTATTTTGTTTTTCGCATGAGATGTTTGAGCAAGTTTCACCCAGTCTTGACTTGGTCCATACGAATGTTTCGATGTTAAAATTTCAATGATGTCACCCGTTTTTAATTTATAATCAAGTGTCACCATTTTCCCATTTACTTTTGCACCAATTGTTTTATTTCCAATCTCTGAATGCACGCGATACGAAAAGTCAATCGGAACAGATCCAAGTGGCAATTCCATTACATCGCCTTTCGGTGTAAAGACGAATACCATGTCAGAGAATAAATCAATTTTTAATGACTCCATAAACTCTTCTGCATTAGAAGCTTCATTTTGCCATTCTAATATTTGACGGAACCAAGTAAGTTTCTTCTCTAATGTACCTGTTGTTTCTGCTGTTTTTCCTTCTTTATACGCCCAGTGCGCCGCGATCCCGAATTCTGCAATCTCATGCATTTCTTTCGTACGAATTTGCACTTCAAGCGGATCACCTTTCGGCCCAATTACAGTCGTATGAAGAGATTGATATAGATTTGCTTTCGGCATTGCAATATAATCTTTAAAACGACCTGGCATCGGTTTCCAACACGTATGAATAATTCCAAGTACTGCATAACAATCTTTAATACTATTTACAACGACACGTACAGCTAGTAAATCGTAAATTTCATTGAACTGTTTATTTTGCAGTGCCATCTTACGATAAATACTGTAAATATGTTTTGGTCTTCCAGAAATCTCAGGTTGAATTGAAACCTCTTTTAACTTCTCACGAATACCAGTCATTACTTCATCTAAATACTCTTCACGCTCTGCACGTTTACGCTTCATTAAATTTACAATACGATAATATTGCTGTGGATTTAAATAGCGAAGTGACGTATCCTCTAGCTCCCATTTAATAGTACTAATTCCGAGTCTATGTGCTAAAGGTGCAAAGATTTCTAACGTTTCATTTGCAATGCGACGCTGCTTCTCTTGAGGCAAATGTTTCAATGTACGCATGTTATGAAGACGATCAGCTAGTTTAATTAAAATAACTCGAATATCTTGAGCCATTGCAATAAACATTTTGCGATGGTTTTCTGCTTGTTGTTGCTCATGAGATTTATATTTAATCTTTCCGAGCTTTGTTACACCATCGACAAGCATAGCAATTTCTTTATTAAATTCCCGTTCAATATCTTCTAATGTAATTTCTGTATCTTCCACTACATCATGTAAGAAACCTGCTGATACTGTAGCTGGATCCATGTGTAAATCAACTAAAATACCTGCAACTTGAATTGGATGAATAATGTACGGTTCACCCGATTTTCTGTATTGTTCGCTATGCGCATCACGTGCATATTCATAGGCACGTGCCACTAGCTCAATATCTTCATCTGCTAAATATTGACTTGCTTTCTCGAGTACCTGTTCCGCTGTTAGTACCTGCTCATTTGCCATCGAATCACCTTTTATTGAAAATTGACTTTATCTTAATTAAGTAGAATAAATTATATTCTATCATTATAACCTAATGATTGTGAATTGTGAAAAGGAAAAGATTTTACTGACATTTCACCTTGTTTTTTTGTGCAATTATACAAAAGTACCCGCTCCTCTCCAAGAGATTCACGGGTACTTCTTATCACCGTAGTTTTACCTATATAGTGATTAGTATTTTTCTAATACTAATACATCGTAACCATCTAACATTTTACGACCATCTAAGTAAGTAAGCTCTACTAAGAATGCAATTCCTGCTACAACTCCGCCAAGTTCTTCAACTAGCTTAATTGTCGCTTCAATTGTTCCACCTGTAGCTAATAGATCATCTGTAATCAATACGCGTTGACCTGGCTTAATTGCATCTTTATGGATTGTTAAAACATCTTTACCATATTCTTTACCGTAGTCAACTGTAATTACTTCACGTGGTAATTTTCCTAATTTACGAACTGGTGCAAAACCTACTTCTAACGCATAAGAAACTGGACAACCAATAATAAAGCCACGTGCTTCTGGCCCTACTACAACGTCAATGTCTCTTTTCTTTGCATACTCAACGATTGCATCTGTTGCTGCTTTGTATGCTTTACCGTCGTTCATTAACGGTGTAATGTCTTTAAATACAATACCTTCTTTTGGATAATCCGGTACAATTGCGATATGTTGCTTGAAATCCATATTTCTGAATCCTCCTCAGATCTAAAAGGTTTGTAAATACAAATCCTTTACCCTAACTGTTCTACTTCTTTATGATTACGAATCGTTTCAAACCATGTATATAGTTGCTGATATGTGCTATAAACCAATTCTTTTTCTAATTGTAAGTGGTTCATTTTCTCACGATATGTGTTCGATTCAATTAAATCACGCTTTTGTTTTTTGTCTGCCATAAAAATGACGCCATCTTTTATTGTAACAAATTCTAACTCAAAAAACACCTGTGTCATGAAATTTACTGTATCTTTTGACCAACCTTTATGTCGACATAGTTGTTCTCCATATTGTCTTAAAGAAAATGGTGCTTTTTGGCTCAAGAACGAATAGTACCATTTAAAATGTTCCCTCGTTGGAACAGTACTAAATAAATGATTATTCTCTTGATAAAATAGCGTATAAATTCGCGACGGGAACCCAACTTTAAATAGATTTCTTAATTCATCTGTTCCTTTTGGCAAATCAAGTAACACGATGTATTGATGGTCTAAATGAGTTACTTCTGATGCATGCATCATATGCTCTTTATAGTCTTCTAGAGAAAATTTATTCAATACCTCTTCAGAAAAATACACCATCGTTATTTTTTCTTTCGGAAGTTCTGCTACATTTGCTTCTACGTTACGCATACTACGCCAATCAAATAATTGCCACGCCTCTACAGCAATATCTTGTACCATTAATTGCGGCTTCTTAAAATTATTCCATTCATTGATAGATGCTTCCCCTATTACAGATACCTTTGCAACTGGAGAAATTTCTTTCGCATACGCACCAAAACCAAATCCGATTGTATCCAGTGTCGCTTGTCCATCGCGAAGAGCCATTTTCAAATGAGAGCCATCTGATCCGATTGCACGAATACTTTCTAGCTCTGCATCCTTCACTGCAATACGCGGTTTTGGATTTCCAACACCAAATGGCGCTAACTTTTGCATGTCTTCAATTGCTGCAAGTGTTACATCTTCCACTTTACAAAAAACATCAACAGCGGTAATTGGAATAAAATCTTCTTCTGTTAAAATTACCTCTGCTTGTTCATTTAAGCGGCGGCGCAATTCAGCTACATCATTCATATGTAGCGTCATTCCCGCTGCCATCGGATGCCCTCCGAAGTGTGGCAATAACTCTCTACAATCTGACAAGTTTGCAAACAAATCAAATCCTGCAATACTACGTGCTGAACCTTTTACTGTCTCTTTTACAGGATCAATGCATAATACAAGCGTCGGACGATAAAAACGTTCAACTAATTTAGAAGCGACAATTCCAATTACACCTGGATTCCAGCCTTCTTTTGCAAGCACTAGTACTTTATTGTCTTCTGGCGGGAAATTATTTTCCACTTCAGCGATAGCTTCTTCTGTAATTTGCTTTACAATATCTTTTCGCAGTTTGTTCAGCTCATCAATTTCTTCAGCTAGCTCTTTCGCTTCTTCCGGATCATCTGATAATAAAAGATGTACAGCCGGCGTAGCATCTTCTAAACGTCCAACTGCATTAATACGCGGTGCAAGTGAGAAGCCAATGCTCTCTTCTGTAATTTCACTTTGCGATACATTAGCAACTTTAAATAGCGCCTTGAGTCCGATATTTTTCGTCATGCGCATATGCTTTAAACCGCGCTTCACTAGCAATCTATTCTCACCATGAAGTGATACTAAATCGGCTACTGTACCAATCACTGCAATTTCTAATAAATGTTCTGGTACACGGCCTAATAGTGCATGCGCAACTTTAAACGCAACACCTACACCCGCTAAATAGTGGAACGGATACACACCGCCATCTAATTTCGGATGAATAATCGCAAGTGCTTCCGGCAATTCCGGTGGTGGCTCATGGTGATCTGTAATGATCAGATCTACTCCAAGCTCCTTCGCTACCTTCGCTTCATGCACTGCTGCGATACCAGTATCAACAGTAATAATTAGCGAGAACCCTGCGCTATGTGCCCAACAAAATGCTTCTTCGTTTGGTCCATACCCTTCTGTAAAACGGTTTGGGATATAAAATTCTACGTCTGCACCTAATTCTTGCAAAGCAAGATATAACACAGTCGTACTACTTACTCCGTCCGCATCGTAATCACCAAATATTAATATTTGCTCTCCATTTTGAACCGCCTTATTTACACGTTCTACCGTTCTATCCATTCCTTCTAATAAAAATGGATCATGAAATTCTTGATTTTCTGTATTTAAAAAATCTAAAATCTTATCTTCTGTATCTAGTCCTCTACCGAGGAATAACGAAACGACAAGTGGTGATAATTGTAATTTACTTGCTAATTCACTCACTCGCTCATTATTATATTCTTTTTCTTTCCAACGCGTCTTCGGTTGTAACACGAAATCACCCCTTAACCTGTTCATTATACAAGACAGATTAAGGGGTGACAATATAATGCAAACTACGATGCAATATCTACATACTAAAATGTTAATAATATTTAATTTGGAGAATACGGATTTATATGTACAAACACATTTTGTACGTTATCTTGTTCCATAAGCGTTTCTTTCACATGCTTTCCAATGCGGTGCCCTTCTTCTACAGTAATGTATGGGTCTACAGAAACTTTAATATCCACAATAACGTAATGGCCATGCTCCCTTGCATATAAAGAACCGATTTTTTTCACACCATCTATTTGAAGTACTGCTTTTCTAAGCGGAACAACATCTTCCTCATGCAGAACATGATCAAGTGTTGCATGAATTGCTTCTGCCCCAATACTCCACGCCATTTTTGCAACAAGAAGCGAAACAAATAATCCTGCAATTGGATCGGCATATACAAGCCAATCTAATCCGAACTTACCACCGATAATCGCTGCACAAATACCGATTAAAGCTGCAATTGAAGAAAACACATCCGAACGGTGCTCATATGCATTTGCAATAATTGCATCACTATTTACTCTCTTCCCTAATCGGAATTTATATTGAAACATTCCTTCTTTCACGACAATCGAAAGAACAACAGCAAAAATCGTAATTCCTTTCGGTGGTTCTAGTTCTTGCGAAAAAGCTTTTATAGACGAAATTGCTATCTCGATTCCCACAATAAATAATAATACTGCAACAATAATAGCTGAAATCGATTCCGCTTTACCATGACCATACGGATGATCTTCATCAGGCGGCTGCTTTGCTGCTCGCAATCCAAACAGTACAGCTAGCGAACCAATTACATCTGATGCAGAATGCACCGCATCCGCTAATAGCGCTTTACTATTCCCAATATAACCAATTACCGCCTTTACAATCGCTAATATAATATTACCAACGATCCCGACAATAGCACCAAACTCGGCCTGTTTAAAACGTTCATCTTTTTCCATAATTAAAATCCCTTCTTTTCTTAACCTATCTTTTTATCCCACTTTAATGGGCAGTAGACCCCCACCTCAAAATGCAGCGAAAGCAAAGAAGTTAGGCGGGGGAATCAACTGCCCATAAAAGTCCGATTGGTTCAACTAATAATCAGTGGGGGATGAAGAAAACCCCCACTGATTAAAGTTTCACTTTATTGTAGCAAAAATAGCGATAACATCACCACTTTCTTCCATTTACCCATTTCAAAGTTGCTATCTTATTGTATCCACAAACGAAAAAAGAGATGCCTCATAAAGAGACATCATCTTTTTTATACTTGCGGTTCAGATTCTACTTTCTCAACCTTTTTCTTGTTTTTGCCCTTTTTCAAACGACGGTTTTCAAGCATTAACCAAATTTGAGAAGCAACGAAAACAGAAGAGTACGTACCTACAACTAATCCGACAAGTAAAGCAAACGAGAAGTTACGTAGTGACTCACTACCGAAGATAAGTAACGCAATTACTGGGAATAACACTGTTAATACGGTGTTAATCGAACGACCAAGCGTTTGGCGAATACTTGCATTTACGATTTCTTCTAAGTCTTTTATATCGCGAACTCGTTTTTTCTGTTTGTATAATTCACGGTTTCTATCAAATGTAACAATCGAGTCATTAATAGAGTAACCGATGATTGTTAATACCGCAGCGATAAACGTTAAGTCTACTTCCAGCCCCAAAATACTAAACATAACAATCATAACAAATGCGTCATGTAGTAATGCAAGTACTGCAGATAATGCATACGTAAAGCGGAATCGAATACTTACGTATAAGATGATAACTGCAGAAGCAATCAGTACAGCGATAAATGCATTTCGTGCAATTTCTTTACCAATTGTCGGTGAAACTGTACTTATGTTTGGCTCTGTACCATATTTATCATGGAAGAATGTTTTTGTTTTCGCAATTTCATCTTTTGATAGAACACCTAAAGTACGAACTGCGAACCCTTTATTGTCATCTCCAGTCGGCACAATATTTTCTTCCTTCACATCAATGTTCAATTCTTTAAAATCTTTATGAACATCAGATACAGTAAGTGCTTGTTTTGATTGCAAGTCCATACGTGTACCACTCGCAAAGTCAATACCAAGATTCAATTTGAAAATTGGTAGTATAATTGCACCTGCAATTACAACCACAATCGAGAAGATAAGGAATTTATGACCGATATTTACGAAGTTAATACGATCAAATTTCGTTGGTGGATGTACTACACCTTTTGTTAATGGAATAATATCCTTTTGTTTCACACCGAAATATCCTGGTTTTTTATCGAAGTAACGGCTCTTTACAAGTAATCCTAATAAGAAACGAGTACCGAATACGTTCGTAACGAAACCAACTAAAATACTTACAATTAAACTTGTCGCAAACCCTTGTACTGAGCTTGTACCATATACGAATAACACACCTGCAGCTGCAAGAGTCGTAACGTTTGCATCTAAAATTGTCGCTAATGAACGATGGTTACCAGCACGGAATGCTGACATCATTGACTTACCAATTTTCAGCTCTTCCTTCAGTCTCTCGTACGTAATAATATTCGCATCAACCGCGATACCTACCCCGAGCACTAATGCCGCAATACCTGGTAATGTAAGAACCGCATGCATCCAGTTAAATACGAGTAGCGTAACAAAAATGTATAAACCTAACATAATTACAGCTACAAGCCCTGGTAAACGGTAATATACAAGCATAAATAAGAAAATAAGAGCGATACCGATCGCACTAGCGAAAATCGTTTGATCTAATGCTTGTTGACCAAATTTCGCTCCAACTGATGTTGAATACATTTCTTTTAAATCAACAGGAAGTGCACCTGCATTTAATAAAGATGAAAGTTGTTTCGCACTTTCAACTGTGAAGTTTCCACCTACGATAGATACTTCAGCTTGGTTAAACACTTGGCTTACTGTTGCTGCTGATAAGAACTTCGGATTCGGCTTTGCAGATTCTGCTTTATACGAATCTTTTCCTTCTTCAAAGTCTAGCCAGATTACCATTAAATTCGTTGGTGGTGGCATTTTTGAAATTTTTTCAGTTACTTCACGGAATTTTTCAGCGCTCTTTAGTGTAAGACCTACGCTCGCACGACCTTGCTCATCAAATGTTTGCTTCGCTCCGCCGCCTTTTAAATCCGTTCCGTCCATAAGAAGGTTATCATCTACATCACGGAATGTTAATTTCGCTTGCGTTGATAACATTTCACGTGCTTTTTGCTGATCTTGTACACCAGCAAGCTGTACACGAATTCGATCTTGCCCCTCGATTTGAATGTTCGGCTCACTTACACCGAGAACATTGACACGATTTTCCAGAGCACCTACTGTACTTACAAGTACGTCTCGATCGATTTTATCACCTTTTTTGGCTGGTTTTACTTCATACAGAATTTCAAAACCACCGCGAAGGTCTAGTCCTAGACTAATTCCTTTTGCTATGTCTTTTCCTGCCGCACCAATTACTCCACCGATTAATAAAACGATGAGGAAAAAGGCGGCAATTCTCGTACCACGCTTTGCCATATGTACCCTCTTTCTGCTACTAACACTTTAAATAAATCTCTTACGATTCACTTTTACACGTGTGCATACGCCTAGTTAGTAGACTTCCTTTCTATAATTTTGCTAGTTCATCACTAGCTGTGTCGGTAAGTTTTTCACAATACCTACACTTTCATTATTTATTTTCTCTCTTCACTACCCCCTTTATATATAATCTTAGACATAATTATTTTCTCTTCATCAATACCTATCATTATACTGCAAAAGGAAGAACAAACCAATTGCAGTCGGTTAATTATTTTCATATTCATCAAACGACCAAAGTGGTGCTTGATATGCTTCAACAGTTAAATAAGTCATATATTCATTAGCACTTACTCTTAATACATCATTTACTAATTCATATAATCTAACATCACCGTTTATCTTTTTCCACTTCTTCACTTTAAGAAACTTCCAAATATCATTATCTGTCACTCGGTCGTAACCAAACATGTGAAACTCTTCTACTTTACTTTCTAAAACGACTTGTAACTGTCCGCGGTACGATTCTACCAAAGCCTCTTTTTCTAACATATATAACATCTCCTTCTTATTTAAGCACGAAAAGTCGCTTTTAATCCCGCTCTAATGGACAGCAATAACTACTTTCAAGACCACTCTCTTAAATGCTTGTCATTCTTGTCTCATACGTGCATATAAATTATTGTAAATCATTCCACTGATTTTGAGAAGGTAGGAGAAGATCATGACGAAACAAAGCTTTTTAAAAGGCGCATTTATTTTAATGATAGCCGGCTTTATTACCAAAATCCTTGGATTTATTAACCGGATTGTAATGGCGCGTATTTTAGGGGAAGAAGGCGTTGGTCTTTATATGATGGCCGTTCCTACATTCATTCTAGCAATTACATTAACACAAATCGGCCTTCCTGTCGCAATCGCAAAATTTGTAGCAGAAGCGGAAGCGGTTAACGATAAACAAAGAGTTAAAAAAATATTAACAGTATCATTAGCAGTTACATCCGTTATTAGTATCATTTTAACAATTGGAATTATGCTCCTCACACCTATTTTAGCAAAAACATTATTAACTGATGAAAGAACGTACTATCCATTAATCGCCATTTTACCTGTCGTTCCTGTTATTGCCGTTTCTTCTGTTTTACGCGGCTATTTCCAAGGGAAACAAAATATGAAACCTAGTGCTTACGCCCAAGTTATAGAACAAGTTGTCCGCATTACAATTATCGCTATATGCATTCAGTTATTTTTACCTTACGGTGTAGAATATGCTGCAGCTGGCGCTATGTTATCAGCCGTTCTCGGTGAAGTTGCATCGTTATTATTTTTACTCACTTTATTTCAGCGCGAAAAACATTTATCTATACGCTCTGGATTTTTCACTACTGTAAAGGAAAGCAAAGGGACATTTTATTCGCTTATGGATATCGCTCTTCCAACTACAGGAAGTCGTTTAATCGGTTCCGTTTCATATTTCTTTGAGCCTATCGTCGTTATGCAAAGCTTAGCGATTGCCGGCGTTGCTGCCTCTGTCGCAACCCAGCAATACGGTATATTAAACGGTTATGCCTTCCCACTTCTTTCACTGCCAGCCTTTATTACATACGCCCTTTCCACAGCACTCGTTCCATCTATTAGTGAAGCGATGGCGAAAAGACAGCATAAATTAGTGGAACACCGCCTACAACAAGCTCTGCGGATTTCATTAATTACTGGCGGGTGGTCAGTCGTTATATTATACGTATTCGCTTCTCCTGTTTTAACTCTTATGTATGGATCAGATAGTGCAACAGCATTCATCCAGCTTCTTGCACCTTGCTTTTTATTTCATTACTTTCAAAGTCCACTTACATCTGTTTTACAAGCTTTAAACTTAGCACGGGCTGCGATGATGAATACATTTATTGGCGCAATCGTGAAATTAATCGTTATTTTTGTACTAGCTTCAAGGCCAGAATTTCAAATGATGGGGGTTGCACTTGCAATTGCAGCAAATATAGTAACCGTAACATTCCTTCATTACGCTACCGTTTTAAAGAAAATTACATTCACCATTTACGCGAAAGATTACATTTTCGGCGGACTTGCCATCGGTATTGCAGGCTCCTTCGGTTTTTACCTTCATAAGTACATTATTTTTTCTCATTCACTTGGCGTACAAACCTTATGGGAAATCACTTTAACAACACTCGTGTATATCGTTCTCCTCTTCACTTTCAAACTCATTCGAAAAGAAGAGTTAAGTAGGCTCCCTATCATTCGAAAACTTTCATTTTTGAAATAAACAGGCTTACTATTTCATATAGTAAGCCTCTAGTTTTCTTTCACATCAACAAAAAATTGTCCATTTTGAAAGCTGCAGTATAAAATTTGTTTGATATCGTTATAACCTAAGTTTTTTAATTTCTCAACCAGCCATTCATCTGTATGTTCAATCATTTGTAAATGATTCGATTGGATTTCTCCATCAATAATTAACGGGAGTGTAAAAACCGGCGTATCATTTTTACTCTTTTTACTTTTTTGTTTTTGAAAGACAGATAACTTTCCAGAAGGTTCTAAAATGGCGTATTCTACATCCCTTACATCTCCGACTCCCTGCTCCCTTAATTGCATCATTAAATCATCTATATTATAACGTTGCTTTCTCATCTTCTTTTCATCAATCTTTCCCGCATTTACAAGAATAGCCGGCTCACCTTCTATTAAATGTCGAAAACGTTGATACTTTAACGAAATAACTGACAAAATGATCTGTATACACATAAGAAAAATCATCGGAACTAATTGGTGCCAAAGTGATTTATCAGTATTTTCAATTGCGACTACAGCCATTTCACCAAGCATAATGAATACGACTAAATCTAATACACTTAGCTCTCCAATTTCACGTTTACCCATAAGACGAAAAATAATTAATATGATGATATACAAAAGCATCGTCCGACCAATGATTGATACCCATTCCATTTCTACATCTCCTTTTTCACATATAGACTCCCCTATAAAAAATAAACTAGTCTAACTTCAGCAAAAAGAAAATATGCTTGTATTAAAAAGGGGGAATGTATAAATGGATGGAACGAAAAAATTATCAACTGCAATCGGCTTTGGTATCATTACCTTATTAATTTTGGCAACAATTATTAGCATGGTTATGGCTCTTTTATTAAAATTTACAGATATGAATGAAGGGACATTAGCCGTTACTATTTTTATACTTACTCTTTTATCTATGCTTATATCCGGATTTACTGCCGGCAAAAAAGCACAAGGGAAAGGTTGGCTAGTAGGTTTCACAACAGGTCTTACATTCGCTATACTTGTTTTTCTAGTTAACTATTTAGGCTTCTCTCAAACTTTATCGAACTCACAGTTACTTTATCAATTAGCATTAATGGGGGCGAGTACACTCGGTGGTATTTTCGGGGTAAATATGTCAAAACAAAATAACTAAAAAAAAGCCCTGCACATTTCATGCAGGGCCTTCCTCATTAGTTTTTCACAACTTCACGAATCGCATTGCGATCGAAAGTTAAGTGTGAACCACCAGATTTAATAACGATTTTCGTATCATCTACTGATTCGATTGTACCGTGTAAACCACCGATTGTTACGATAGCATCACCTTTTGATAACTCACTTTGCATTTGAGCAACTGCTTTTTGACGCTTTTGTTGCGGGCGAATTAATAAGAAATAGAAAATCGCAAACATCGCAACAATCATAACGATATTCATCATACCTGGATTCATCTTTGTTTCCTCCTTTTAAATTATGTATTAGAAGTTTTTAGCATTCGGTTTATTAAAGCCATACTGTTCAAAGAATTCTTCGCGGAAATCGCCAAGACGGTCTTCACGAATAGCTTGTCTCACCTGCTCCATTAAGTTTAACAGAAAATGAAGGTTGTGATAAGACGTTAAACGAATTCCGAACGTTTCATCACATTTCATTAAGTGACGAATGTACGCACGAGAGTAATTTTTACATGTATAGCAATCGCAATTTGGATCAAGCGGACCGAAGTCTCTTGCGAATTTCGCATTTTTTACAACTAGACGACCTTCACTTGTCATACATGTACCATTTCGAGCGATACGAGTTGGAAGTACACAGTCAAACATATCAATACCACGAATTGCACCGTCGATTAATGAGTCAGGAGAACCTACTCCCATTAAGTAACGTGGCTTATTATCTGGAAGAAGTGGTGTTGTAAACTCAAGTACACGGTTCATAATATCTTTTGGTTCCCCAACAGATAAACCACCTACAGCGTAACCAGGGAAGTCCATTGAAACAAGGTCTTTTGCACTTTGACGACGAAGCTCTTCGAACTCTCCACCTTGTACGATACCGAATAAACCTTGATCTTGTGGACGTTCATGCGCTTTTAAACAACGTTCTGCCCAGCGACTTGTACGCTCTACAGACTTCTTCATATATTCAAAAGTAGCTGGGAATGGTGGACACTCATCAAATGCCATCATAATATCTGATCCTAATGCATTTTGAATTTCCATCGCTTTTTCTGGTGATAAGAATAATTTATCTCCATTCAAGTGATTACGGAAGTGAACACCTTCCTCTTCAATACGACGGAAGTCACTTAAACTGAATACTTGGAAACCACCAGAATCCGTTAAGATTGCACGATCCCAGTTCATAAATTTATGCAACCCGCCTGCTTCACGAATAATTTCGTGACCTGGGCGCAGCCATAAATGATACGTATTACTTAAAATAATGCCAGAATCCATTGCTTTTAATTCTTCTGGTGACATTGTTTTAACTGTTGCAAGTGTACCAACTGGCATGAATGTTGGTGTATCAAATGAACCGTGCGGCGTATGTACGCGTCCTAAACGGGCACCTGTTTGTTTACAAGTTTTAATAAATTCATAACGAATTGCTGTCATAATTTACTCCTTTTATTTGTTTCCCATTTTAGCGTGAGATGCAACGAACATTGCATCACCAAAGCTAAAGAAACGATATTTTTCTTTTACTGCTTCATTATAAGCATGAAGTACATTATCTCTGTTCGCAAATGCACTTACAAGCATAATTAATGTTGATTTCGGTAAATGGAAGTTTGTAATTAAACCATCAATTGCTTTAAATTCATAACCTGGATACATAAAAATGTCTGTCCAGCCAGAAGCAGCACAAAGCTTGCCTTCATGATCTGTCGCAATTGTTTCTAACGTACGAGTTGAAGTCGTACCTACCGTAATAATACGTCCACCACTCTCTTTCACACGATTTAATAATGCCGCTGTCTCTTCAGACATATGGTAATATTCTGCATGCATATGGTGTTCTTCAATCGTATCGGCAGAAACTGGTCTAAATGTTCCAAGCCCTACGTGAAGTGTAATGAAAGCTAACCCGACGCCTTTTTGTTTTAACTTCTCCAATAACTCTTCTGTAAAGTGAAGTCCTGCAGTTGGCGCTGCTGCTGAGCCAATCTCTTTCGCATATACTGTTTGATAGCGATCGCGATCTTCTAGCGTCTCTTTAATATATGGAGGAAGTGGCATTTCTCCAAGTTCATCTAAAATTTCATAGAAGATGCCGTCATATGAAAATTCAAGCTGACGTCCCCCTTGATCTGCAGTTCCTGTACAAGTTGCTTTTAATTTCCCTTCGCCAAAAGAGATAACAGTTCCTTCTTTTACACGTTTCGCTGGCTTAACAAGCGTTTCCCACGTATCGCCTTCTTCTTGTTTTAAAAGAAGTACTTCAATGTGCGCACCTGTATCTTCTTTCACACCGTGCAAACGAGCAGGCATTACTTTCGTTTCATTTAAAACTAAGCAATCCCCCTCATGTAAGTAAGAAAGAATGTCTGAAAAATGTTTATGCTCAATATCGCCTGTTTCACGGTCTAACACCATTAATCTTGATGTTTCACGATCTTCTAACGGGACTTGTGCAATAAGTTCTTCTGGTAAATGAAAATCAAACAGATTTATATCCATAACTATATCCACCTATTTCTTATTTGAATCGATTTATTATATACATAATAAAAGATAATACAATACTTAACACAATACATGTAATGACAGGAAAATAAAAGGTAACGTTTCCTTTTTTCACAAAAATATCGCCTGGAAGTCTTCCAATGAACTTCCAAGCTAATCCGACAACAATGAGTAAGATACCTGCTGTAATAAGCAATTTTGGCATCTCCGTCATACTTTTGGCATCTCCATTCCGAAATGCTCATATGCAAGCGGCGTTACAATTCGGCCCCTTGGTGTTCGTTGTAAAAAGCCAATTTGTAATAAATATGGCTCATATACATCCTCAATCGTATGAGATTCTTCTCCGATCGTTGCCGAAACCGTTTCTAACCCGACTGGTCCACCGCGGAATTTCTCAATAATACCAAGCAATAATTTATGATCGATATGATCTAGACCTAATTTATCTACTTGCAGTAGTTCTAACGCCATTTGTGTAATTTCCATTGTAACTGTTCCGTTACCACGAACTTGCGCGAAATCTCGTACACGTCGTAATAAACGATTCGCAATACGAGGTGTACCACGAGCACGTCTTGCAATTTCTAGTGCAGCTAACGAATCAATTTCAACTTCAAATACTTCTGCTGTACGTTCTACAATCTCAGACAACTGATCTACTGTATAGTACTCTAATCTTGAAAGTACACCGAAACGGTCACGAAGTGGTGCTGATAATGCCCCTGCACGTGTCGTTGCTCCAACTAATGTAAATGGAGGTAAATCTAAACGTACAGATCGTGCTGACGGTCCTTTCCCAATTACAATATCAAGGCAAAAATCTTCCATCGCAGGATATAACACTTCTTCAATCGATCTATGCAAACGATGAATTTCATCTATAAATAATACATCCCCAGGCTGAAGCGCTGTTAATACAGCTGCTAAATCTCCTGGTCTTTCAATTGCTGGGCCTGAAGTTGTTCTAACATTAACGCCCATTTCATTTGCTATAATATTTGCAAGCGTCGTTTTACCAAGTCCTGGTGGTCCATATAGAAGCACGTGATCTAACGTTTCTTCACGCATTTTCGCTGCTTCAATAAACACCTCTAAATTATGTTTCGCTTTATCTTGGCCAATATACTGACGGAGCGTCTGTGGCCGTAATGAATATTCTAAATCTGAATCTTCATATGCAGATTCCCCTGAAAGGAGACGTTCGTCCATTATACTCACCTCTTACCATTTAGTAAAAGACTAAGTGCCTTTTTAATATACTGATCCGTCGTTAATGATTCTTTTAATAACTCTGGTACAACGCGAGAAACTTCTCGTTCTGCGTATCCAAGTGCGCGCAGAGCTTCCAGCGCCTCATCAAGCTCAGCTGATGAACCTTTCTTCTCATCAAAACGTTCTGTATCTGAGAATAAATCAACAAATGCATCTGGTACGACGTCAGCTAGTTTTCCTTTTAAATCTAAAATCATTTGGCGCGCTGTTTTCTTTCCGACGCCCGGGAATTTCACTAGAAACTTCTCGTCTTCATGTTCAATCGCTTGAACGACCTGTCCTGTTTGACCAGAAGCTAAAATTGCAAGAGCGCCTTTTGGTCCAATGCCAGATACACCTAGCAACTTTGTAAATAATAAACGCTCTTCACGTGTTTTAAACCCGTAAAGCGCCATAATATCTTCTCTCACATAATGATATGTAAAGACACGGATTTCTTGCTTACTTCTTTGAAATACATACGGATTTGGTGTGAAAATTTGATACCCAATTCCATTATGGTCAATTACGACATATTCCGGTCCTACATAGTCCACGTAACCTGTAACATATTCAAACAAAATGCGATCTCTCCCTCTTAAATCATGTATTCCATTTTAACATATTTAATGATAGAAAAGCGAGACTACCCCAACAAATGTTCTCTATTAGAAACTTCTGTTATTTTCCATTGACAGAAAGCCCGAAGCACCTTAATATACAGAAGTCGATAATGATTATCAATATTAATTAAAGGGGTTACATCAGGATGAAACAGAAGTTATTTATTTTATTTACTATTATGCTAGTCGTTCTTTCTATCGTTGGCTGTTCTTCTCAAAAAGAAGAATCAAACGCGAAAGAACAACCGAAAACAAAAGTTGTAAAACACGATAAAGGGGAAGCTACAATTCCAGTAAATCCAAAGCGAATTGTTGACTTATCTGGATCAACAGAAGAATTATTACTTCTTGGACACAAACCTGTTGGTACGGCAAATACATATAAAGATAAAATCCAAAATCACTTAACAGAGAAATTAGATGGTGTAAAAGCAGTAGGTTGGTACTGGGCACCTAAAGTTGATTTAGAAGCTGTTACTGCTTTAAAACCAGACTTAATTATTTTAAATAATCGTCAATTGAAGATTTATGATCAATTAGAAAAAGTTGCACCGACAGTTGTTCTAGAAACAAACTTAGAAGACTGGCGTGGTAAGTTTAAAGAAGTAGGTAAACTGTTTGACGAAGAAAAGAAAGCAGACAAATGGATTGCAGACTACGATAAAAAAGCAGACTCTTTATCTAAAAAGATTAAAGAAAAAACAAAAGATGAGAACTTTATGTTCGTCGCAGTTACGCCACAAAACTTCCGTGTATACGGTAGCTTCGGATACGGTGACATCATCTTTAACGACTTAAAACTTCCAGCAACAAAAGGTACAGATTTAAAACAAACGATGGCACAAGTATCACTAGAAGGTCTTGTTGCATTCCAACCTGATCAAATGTTTATTGTAAACTTCGGCGGCGAAGCTGATAAAGTTTACGAAGACTACAAAAACAGTGCCGTTTGGAAAGACAACAAAGCAGTAAAAAACAATCACGTATATGAAGTATCAAATGAAATCTTCAATACGAAAGCATTCAATCCAATCGGAAAAGATATGCTAATTGATGAAATCGCAAAACAAATTTTAGCTAAGAATAAATAAGAAAAAGCAGCTCACCATGAGCTGCTTTTTTTCTTACTCTGCACTGCGTATTGCTTCATTTTTTCAATCGTCTTCACAAAACCTTCTTTTGATTTAATACGAATACCACGCTTCAATTTCGCACGCTCATAACTCTCCAGCTTTTTCATATCAATTTGAAAGAAGGAATGAATCGCATTATCACTTTTCGGTACACCTTTGAAAATTTGTAATATCCCTTCCTCTGACACACCAAAATAACCGCTCGTCTTTAATAACGGAGAAATATCATCAATTTTCTTTTGTAATACGATTTGTACATCATCACGATCAACGAGCTGCCATTCTTTATATTGCTGTAAAAACTTTTCTAAGTCCGCTACTTTTTCTGTAAAGATTTCCTCACTTACTTCTCCATCAACATACATTCGCTCTAATAAAATTGTAACTTCAGGCTCTTTTTCTGTTACTTCTGGTACTGGACCTTCCGCCTTCACATTCGTTTCATAAACGAAACAAAACATCATAACGAAAGCTTGCATCGTAATCAGTATCCATCTCATTTCCGTTCACCTCTTTTAGGCAAGATCAAACTTTCATTAGTAGTTTTTCCGGAAATGGAGGTTTTATCCATATAAATGACCATATTATATTTCTCTCGAAAATAAAAAAATACAGATAAAGTTCTACCTTATCTGCATTAGCATTTGTTTTTATATAAAGTGAAAGACGCCTGCAAAGCAGGCGTCTTGATGCGTTTACGGCGAGAGACCAGGCGACCACATTCGCGTGTTTAGCACTTAAGCATATCTCTCGTCTTACGTAAATTAGCTCATCGCTTTGCTAATATAACATTAATAAAGTATAAGTGCAACATGTTTATAAAAATATTTTATTTCCTCTTCCATCCAAAAAAAATATATGTAAATTATAAATTGATAAATGTAATATATATATTACAATTGATATGACAGCGAAATCATAATAAACAGGAGATAGATATTATGAAAAAAATTAAGGATGAGCGTCTCATTCTGCAAACGTTAAAAAATATTCGAATTGCTTTTCTTTTTCAATCACTTGGTATAATTGGCATTTTAGGCTATATAGGATTCACTGAAGGAATGGATAAAATCACGAAATCTCCCTTATGGTTATTATTTATCCTTACGAGTATCGTACTCAGTTATTTACAGTTAAGTGTTTCTATCGATGTAGAAGAAAGCGAAAAAGAAATAAAATTAACTCCTTATTACAAAATTATTTTACGTTCTCTTATTGTAGGAATCGTTATGGCTATTATTTATATTATTTTCAGTCCAGAAAGACCTCTCTTTGAAGCTATTTTAACAGGGGGTATTCTCTTCATCTGCTTTTTAGGTTCTTACTCCGTTAGTTATTTTATAAAAAAACGTCGTTTACAAGAAGACGATGAAAAAAGAGGAAGGGCTAACCCTTCCTCTTTTGTTTTGCTATCGCATAGTACCAGTTAAACCGTAACGAATGTCTCGGAACATATTTGTTATGTCACGATTAAAATCGTTTGTAACTGTACCGTTACGTAGTCGTGTACTCATTGCATCGACACGAGTAAACATGTCATTTCTTACAGAAACATATACGTTTCTGTTTCCAACTTCATTTACAACTGCTTGACGAACTTCATTTGCAAGCGCTGTTTCATTCGATACTGGATTACGTGGTTTTACCGCAATCGCCACATCGTTTCCATATACAACTGTAGACACGCGGTCTACGTTATTCATACGTTTCACACGATTTGTAATTCTTTTTGCTGTTTTACCATCATTGTTAATGTATGAATTATTCATTGTAATATTACGTGTTGGATGCGGATTAGCAATTTGACCGTTGTAATTTACATCGCGGTAATAATTGTTATACCCTGTATCGTTACGACCATTTCTATATGTTACATAATCTGTATAACGATCATTACGCGTTACATTATCACGATACTGATGTGTATCATTATATGATGTACGCTCGTAATTGTAGTTACGTCCATCCATTGCATTGTTATCTTTTGGTGTACCACATGCAGCTAATGCACTGGTAACTAACAAAGAAGCAGCAATCACTTTTACTTTCGTATTCAATACAAAAACCCCCTCTGTTAGAATGAACTTCTCTTCTGAAAAGCTCCCTCTTATGATGAGTAACAGAGGGGGTTTTTACACTGTCAATATTTCACTGGGGATTTTCTAACATTTGATGTAAATCTTCCATTTTCAGAACGACTCTACATACAAAAAAGGTGGGAATAATCCCACCTTTTTTAAACTTCCTCTTCGTCCTCTTCTTCTGAAACTGGATCTCCAAATACATTTGGTGGATCTGGTTGGTAATACATCGTTCCTGGCTGTGGTGCATATGCCGATTGAGTTGGTTGATAATATAAAGGATTCGCAAATTGCGGACCGCCTGGTTGCGGACTATATAACCTACTCTCTCCTCCGCATCCACAATCTTCCTCTCCTTGCACGAGCGGTGGCATATTATTATCCATTGGCATCATATTTGGATTTGGCATAGACGTATATTGCGGTCCAAACGGTGCTCCTTGTTGATACGGTATTTGATATGGATTTGGTGGCATCATAGGCTGTTGGTATGGCATTTGATATGGCATCATATTCGGCATTTGATTGTTATCCATGATTGGCATCATGTTCGGCATTTGATTATTATCCATTATCGGCATCATATTCGGCATTTGGTTGTTATCCATTATCGGCATCATATTTGGCATTTGATTGTTATCCATTATCGGCATCATATTTGGCATTTGATTGTTATCCATTATCGGCATCATATTTGGCATTTGGTTGTTATCCATTATCGGCATCATATTCGGCATTTGATTGTTATCCATTATCGGCATCATATTTGGCATTTGGTTGTTATCCATTATCGGCATAATGTTTGGTATTGGGTTATTATCCATAATTGGCATGATGTTTGGTGGTTGATTGTTATCCATAATTGGCATGATGTTTGGTGGTTGATTGTTATCCATAATTGGCATGATATTTGGTGGTTGATTGTTATCCATAATTGGCATGATATTTGGTGGTTGGATATTGTCCATGATCGGCATGATATTTGGTACTTGAATATTTGGCGGTATAACTTGTGGAATAACTACATTTTCTTTCGATACATTTGGTGACACTATGTTTCCTATATTTTCTTTCTTCACTTGTGGTGACACGATATTCCCTACATTTTCTTTCTTCACTTGCGGCGATACGATATTCCCTACATTTTCTTTCTTTACTTGCGGTGACACGATATTTCCTAGGCTCTCTTTCTTTACTTGCGGCGACACGATATTATCTTTTTTCGTTTTCGGAGAAATAATGTTATTAGGTTTCATTTTAGTAATTTGAGGAGCAATTAACTCGCTTCCTTTTTTAATTACATCTGAAATCTTATATTCTTTTTTCGCTTTGATTGGTGGTTGCGGCGGCTGTGGTAACACATTTACCGAAAACTTCGTGTTTTCTTTTTCTGCTGGTTTTTGTTTTTCTATAACAGGTGGTTTTTGAATAACAGACGGTTTTTCAACTGGCTTTTCTTTTTGTGGCATTACTTGCACTTCTTTTTGCGGTTTCACTTGCATTTCCTTCTGTGGTTTTACCTGTACCTCTTTTTGTGGTTTCACTTGCACTTCTTTTTGTGTTTGTTGCATAGCTGGTTGCTGTGTAATTGGCGCTGCTTGATACGTAACTTCTTCCTCATCTTCTATTCCAAGCGGAGTTGGCGTTGATGCAAACTCTTTTTGTTGCACTTCTTTTACGTATTGCTTTGGAGGCGCTGAACCTGCCCCAGCATGTTGTTTTACGTGAACGCTGTTTGATGGTACTTTAATTTTCATACCTGGCATGATTAAATCGGGATTACTAAGTTGTGTATTTGTATTTTTCAACGTATCAAAATCCACTCCGTACTTTTTCGCAATTTTCCAAAGGGTATCCCCTTTTTGCACGATATGAATTTTCAAATTTTCCCCCTCCTGTATAACTTATCTATAAGTAACAAATCTCATGAAGTAACCCTTTCTAAATAACGTTAACTTCTTTTCACTTGTATCACTTCTTCGATTTTCAATATCATTAGAAGTGGAATAAGCATAAGAAAATCGCAATGATTTCTTCACAACAATGTATGCCCATTTCATTCTCGTTATGATTATATGCACGAAAAAAAGCAACGGAAACCCCGCTGCTTTATACACGCTCTAACATACGATTTAATGCAAGAACCGCTTCTTCGGTCACTTGTTTATCTACGCTAATAACGTTAATTCCTTCTCCTCTTTCTACCGTTTCAAGCACCCATAATAAGTGCGGCAGATCAATTCGGTTCATCGTTAAACACGGACACATAAATGGATTAAGTGAAACAATTTCTTTATCTGGATGTTGCTGAATAATTCGATTCACTAAATTCATCTCTGTACCAATTGCCCATTTACTTCCAGGTGGCGCTGCTTCAATCATATCAATAATATATTTCGTTGATCCTGCGTAATCCGAAGCATCAACAACCTCATAACAGCATTCTGGATGTACAATAATATTCATATCCGGATGATTCTTCCGTACATTCTCAATGTTTTTCACCGTAAAGTTTTGATGAACCGAACAATGCCCTTTCCATAAAATCACTTGAATTTCTTCTATATCTCCATCGTACTCTAATGAATCTGTATGCGGGTCCCATACTGCCATTTTATCTAACGGGATACCTAAATCGTACGCTGTATTTCTTCCTAAATGTTGATCCGGTAAAAAGACAAGACGCTCTTTTTGTGTAAACGCCCAAGATACCATTTGTTTTGCATTAGAAGAAGTTACTGTCGCTCCGCCATTACGACCGCAAAATGCTTTAATTGCAGCTGTAGAGTTAACATACGTTAACGGAATCATCGTATCTCCAAATAATTTTGTGAGCTCTTTCCATGCCCTTTCTGTTTGTTCGATATCTGCCATATCTGCCATCGAACAGCCTGCACGCATATCTGGCAAAATAACGATTTGATCGTCTGTCGTTAACATATCTGCTGTTTCTGCCATAAAGTGCACACCACAAAATACAATATATTTCGCTTTTTTATTGCTCGCTGCAACTTGTGCAAGCTGAAGTGAATCTCCTGCTGCATCAGAAAATTGTACCACTTCATCTTTTTGGTAATGATGTCCTGGAATAAATAGTGTTTCCCCCATTTTTTCTTTAATTTCACGAACACGCTTTTCCATATCTTCTGTGGACATATTGTAATAACACTCTGGTAACATCGTTTCAATCGGTTGTACTTTTTCTAAAATACTCATATCCCTTTCTCCCCCTCTAAGCCACTTTCCTTACGCCTCAATATTGAAACTAATATCAAGTGCTTTCACTGAATGTGTTAACGCTCCAAGTGAAATATAATCTACCCCTGTTTTTCCGTATTTCGATAAATCTTCAATTGTAATGCCTCCTGATGCTTCCGTAACGATGGCACTTGGTACAATCTTTGAAAACTCCCGAATCTCATCTGGCGTACGATTATCAAACATAATGATATCCGCACCAGCAGCTACAGCTTCTCTCACTTGTTCCTCTGTTTCTGTTTCCACTTCTACTTTCACCATATGTCCTAATTTTTCTTTCACCGATGTAACAGCTTTCGTAATAGAACCAGCAAAAGCAATATGATTGTCTTTAATCATGACACCATCATATAAACCGAAACGGTGATTAAATCCGCCTCCGCACACGACTGCATACTTATCAAACATACGTAGCCCTGGCATCGTTTTTCGCGTATCACAAATACGTGTATGGCCGCTATCTAAAGCAAGCACAGCTTTATGTGTCATCGTAGCTATCCCGCTCATACGCTGGATAACGTTTAATATAACGCGCTCTGCCGTTAATAAAGAAGCAATTGGTCCTTGCGCAGTTGCTATTATGTCGCCCTTTTCTACAAGATCTCCATCTTTTTTATGAAGCTCCACTTCAATTCTTTCATCAATTAATTTAAATCCTTCTTCAATTACTAAACGCCCCGCAAAGACCCCTGTATCCTTCGCAAGAAACGTTCCTTTTGAAAGTAAATTGTCTGGAAAAATAAGCTGAGATGTTACATCTCGTTCTCCTATATCTTCTAGAAAAAATCGATTTAATGCTTCTTTCACTTTTATCGTGTTCATAAAGCCCTTCTTCCCTTCATCACACAAGTTGTAGTTTTCTTTTCACTCGAACGATTTCTTTTTTTACTCTATTTCTATCCGGATAATCACTTCGATAATGACCACCAATACTTTCTTCTCTTTGTAAAGCTGATACGACTATAAGCTCACAGACTGTTAACATATTAATGAGCGTTATCTCTTCATTTGTAAGAGCATCATGTTGTAAGATCATATTTCGAACACCGTACTTACTAAGCCATCTCTTTGCAGAAGATAAACTTTGCTCTGTTCGCACAATCCCAACAGATTTCATCATGCATTCTTGTATTTCTTCCTTCACCGGCAAATGATTCAAAACGATAAACTTCTTTTCCTTCTCAGCTAGGATGTTCAATCTGTCTTTTACCGCTTTCGTTAAAATATGTTGTCCTATTCTTTTTCCAAATACAAGACCTTCTAATAATGAATTACTTGCTAGCCTATTTGCACCGTGAACACCATTACAAGCTACTTCACCGACCGCATATAAATTTGGAATGGACGTCTCTCCATCACAGTTCGTTTTCACGCCACCCATATGAAAATGAGCACCGGGTACGACCGGAATGCGTTTTTCATTTATATCGACACCATTCTTTTTACACAATGATGATACAGTCGGAAAACGTTCTTCGAAATTTTGGATAGACTCGATATTTACATACACTTTTTCACCCGCCAAAATCTGCTCATGAATCGCTCTTGCTACTACATCGCGCGGCGCGAGATCGTGATCAGGGTGTATATCCATCATAAAACGCTGCCCTTTTCCATTCATAAGGACAGCTCCTTCACCACGGACAGCTTCAGAGACGAGGCCGCAGCATCGCCCGTTTGCATATAACATTGTTGGATGAAATTGTACAAACTCTAAATCTACGAGCTCCCCGCCTGCGCGGTACACCATCGCAAGTCCATCACCCGTAATTGTCTTATCGTTAGAAGTAAAGGCGTATAAACCGCCAATCCCACCTGTTGCTAACACCGTATTATCTGCAACGTAACGCTTCAACTTCCCTTCACTAGTTCTTGTTAAAACTCCAACACATTTATCATTTTCTATAATAAAATCGAGCACCATTTCCTGTTCCACTACCGTAACATGCGGGGCTACTTCTTGAATGAAATGCTCTAATACATTCTTTCCTGTTGCATCGCCACCTGCATGTAAAATACGACGCTTTCGATGTGCGCCTTCTTTTCCAAGATGAGGACCCGTTGCATCTCCATCAAATTTCATTCCATTTTCAATGAGATTATTCATTTCTTTCGGTCCTTCCTCGACTAAATAACGGACCACATCTTCATTGTTATAATGACATCCTGCTACTAACGTATCTTCAAAATGATCATTTGGATTGTCATATGTTGCAACTGCTGCTGCAATTCCACCTTGCGCTAAATATGTATTATTATTACGATTCGTTTCCTTTGTGATAATAATCACATTCTTTTCGTGACAAATCTCTTTCGCAACACGAAGTGCCGCAACGCCACTTCCAATAATTAAGACATCTGCACTTGGCATAATTGTTGCCTCCTACTTTACACTTTTCAACTGTCTTGACACCTATATTTACATAGTTTTAAAATAATGACAAGAGTTTTTTTATAATTCTTATTTTCACTACCATTAAAAAAATATAAGAAATGTAACTCTTACTAGGGAGAGGAACTTACATGATGATATATCTTGACTATGCAGCTACTACACCTATGAGTGAAGAAGCATTACACACATATATGAAAGCAGCATCGCAATACTTCGGAAATGAACAAAGTTTACATGATATTGGAGGAACAGCTTCTTCTTTACTACAAGTTTGCAGAAAAACATTTGCTGATATGATTGGTGGAAAGGAACAAGGGGTATTCTTCACGAGCGGTGGCTCGGAATCCAACTACCTTGCGATTCAATCCCTTTTAAAGGCTAGAAGCGGGAAACATATTATTACGACACCTATGGAGCATGCATCCATTCGAAGTTATTTTCAATCCTTACAATCAGAAGGGTATACAATTACTGAAATTCCTGTTAATGAAGGCGGGCTAATTGATTTAGATGATTTAGAAACAGCTATTACAGAAAATACTGTTCTAGCAAGCATACAGCACGGAAACTCTGAAATTGGAACCGTTCAAAACATCGCAGAAATCGGGGCACTTTTAAAAAAATATAACGTTTTATTTCATTCAGATTGTGTGCAAACATTTGGTAAACTTCCTATCAATGTTTTTGAGATGGGAATTGATAGTCTTTCTGTTTCAGCACATAAAATATACGGACCAAAGGGTGTTGGTGCTTGCTATATAAATCCGCAAGTTCGCTGGGCACAAATATTTCCGGGAACTTCTCACGAAAAAGGGTTTCGCCCAGGTACAGTAAACGTTCCTGGCATCGCATCTTTTTTAACAGCTGCTGAGAATATATTAAAAAATCAACAGGAAGACAGCTTACGTTTTAAAGAGTTACGATCCTACTTTTTAGGGCAATTACAAACACTTCCTCTAGAAATTCAAGTAGAAGGTCATTCTGCTTCTTGTTTACCACATATTATTGGGGTTACAATAAAAGGAATAGAAGGTCAATATACAATGCTAGAATGTAATCGCCATGGTATTGCCATTTCCACCGGAAGTGCTTGCCAAGTCGGTAAACAAGAACCTTCGAAAACAATGCTTGCAATTGGAAAAACGTATGAAGAGGCGAAACAATATATCCGCTTCTCTTTCGGGCAACAAACAACGAAAGATCAAATTGATACTACTATTCATGCACTACACACAATTGGAAATCAATTTTATAGAGGTGTTAAATCATAATGAAACAAAATGAACAAAAAAAGATTTTAGGCGAAGAAAGACGACAGCTTATCCTTCAGTGGCTTCTTGCTGCAAATGAACCGTTATCTGGGAATGAACTATCGAAAAAGACAAACGTAAGTCGACAAGTGATCGTGCAAGATATTTCCTTACTTAAAGCACGAAACGAACCGATTATTGCAACTGCTCAAGGATATTTATATTTAAAACCACAAGAGAAACAACAAGCTTTCGAACGCGTAATTGTATGCCAACATAAACCAGCGGAAGTACGTCAGGAACTTACAATGCTTGTTGACCACGGCGTTACAATTAAAGATGTAAAAGTTGAGCATCCTGTATACGGTGACTTAACAGCATCCATCATGGTAAGTAATCGCTTTGATGTAGAGCAATATTTACAAAAAATCGAAAACACAAATGCTTCCTACCTCTCGCAACTAACAGATGGTATTCACTTACATACAATTGAGGCAGATTCAAAAGAAAAGTTAGACGCTGCTTGTGAGGCACTAGATAAAGCAGGGTTTCTCGTTTATTAATTCATGTAAAGCACAGAGTTTTTATCATTCTCTGTGCTTTTTTAATGCTATAATATTGTAATCAATCGTAAAGGAGATCACATATGGGAATTGAACTCGTTCACTTTAGCATTGGCAAACCGAAACAAATGAAATATGGCGAAGATAAAGAAATGATAACAGGTATATGTAAAGATTCTACAGAAGAAGCTTTTCTCTCAAAAGATGGCTTCCTTGGTGATGACGTAGCAGATTTAAAACATCACGGTGGGCCTGACCGCGCTGTTTGTGTATACCCACATGAGCATTACGCACTATGGGAAGAGGAATTTCAAACAACGCTTCCAGCTTCCACATTTGGTGAAAACATTACCGTAACAAATATGTTAGAGCGTGATGTTTGCATCGGAGATACATATCAACTAGGTGAAGCAATCATTCAAGTGACGCAAGCCCGCGTACCTTGTAGCACAATTTCAAAACGTCTTGGCATCCCTGGCATTTTGCCGCGCATTGTAGCAACTGGATTTACTGGCTACTTATGCCGTGTTCTTCAAGAAGGTACTGTACGTAAAGATTCAAAAGTTACATTACTAGAACGTCAACCGAGCAATGTCTCTGTTTTATTCTCTAACGAAATTTATTTTCATAATAGAAAAGATAAAGATGGCATTGAAAAGGTTCTTGCTGTTCCAGAACTAGCTGATATTTGGCGTGGTCAGTTAGAAGATCGTCTTGTGAAGTTAAAATAAAAAATCCCACCATTTATAGGTGGGATTTTATTTATCTATCAGACTGTATAACCTAACTCCCCCTTACAACCAATAAGAAGAATAACTCCCCAGCACAGTAACAGAAAAGCCGAGCGCTTCAAGTTCCATCGTTACGCCTGGCAATAATACATCATCGTATGCTTTATCGACATCGATTAAGAAAAAATAATTACCAAGACCTGTTTTCATCGGGCGAGATTCGATTTTTGATAGATTTAATTTTCTCCATGCGAAAGCTGATAACACTTGGTATAGTGCCCCTGCATAATCAGCAGGTAACGTTATCATAAGCGTCGTTTTCTCTCCGCGATTTTCTCCGTTATTTGAGAGTATTACTTTCTTTTTCTTATGGAGCACGAGGAAGCGCGTATGATTATTTTTATGCGTATGAATACTACGTCTTACGATCGTTAATCCGTATTTTTCTGCAGCTGCTTCATTTGCAATAGCAGCGATTTTTTCTTCCGGGTGTTCTTTCACATATTGTGCAGCAGCACTTGTTGATGTCATATCTCGGACAGTGACCCCTTTTAGTTCTTCATTTAAAAACTTATGACATTGCGCAATAGCGTGCGGATGAGAATGCACTGCATATACTTCATCCCACACTTCTGCATACTGCGGATGTACAAGTAAATGTTGCTGAATGGGTACTGTAATTTCTCCTACAATAGAAAGTGGTTGTTCATGTACAAGGTAATCAACTGTTATATTCACTGAACCTTCAATGGCGTTTTCTAGTGGTACCACTGCATAATCTACATTTTCATTTGCAGCTGCATCAATACAATCTGGAATCGTTCGATACGGTACATGCTCTGCTTCTGGAAAAAAACGACTCACCGCCATATTTGTAAATGTTGCTTCTGGTCCTAAATATCCTACTCGAATCATCGTCTTTTCCCTCTCTTTTTCGTTTTCTTACTGTTATACCATACTTTTTTATATTCTTCTATGTAAATTTCGAATATTTAAAAAAGACTAGCATTTGCTAGTCTAAATGTTTCCTATATTCTCTTTGAGCGAAAAAGAAATACATGATGCACGCAGCAATATAAAATAGAATAAACAAGCCTACTTTTCTTAATGAACCATCCATAAAAAGCGTATTATGAAACGTATATAACGCAACTGCACTATGCATACTCCCCACTATAATTGGCGCAAAAAATAGCATACATAATTGCCAGCGAGAAATCTTCCATACTTCTTCCTTCGTCATTCCCAGTTTAGAGAGTGCCCCGTACTGCTTTCTATCCGATGAAATATTATGAAACCATTTAAAATATACGATACTACATGATGTAAGGAAAAATAATATACTAATGAATGAGCCTATAAATAGAGTAATATTGCCGAACTCTTTCATATTCACATATAACTCCATATTACTTCGAAATGCGTTATTATCATCTTGTTTCATATGTTTCCGTAAATCTTCATTTAATTTTTTCGTATTTTCGATATTTGATAATGTGTATCCTCGATATATCATTTTTTCAGAATCAGGAATCTTATTTGCTATACTGGCAAAATCTTCATCATTCATAACGAAAAACAAACCGTTAATGTGCGCGAGATGATAATTAAATTGCGCCCCTTCTTTCTGACCGTTAAATACGAATTGATACGTTTGATTCATTACTTGTAATTGAATCTCTGTTTGATTATATACACTCGGATACTTACTTTTATTATAATAAACAAGTGTAACTGTTCCTTTTTTCGGATGATACGTTTTCTGTTTTTGTTTTCTTGCCTCTTGATTGTATTCACTTTCTTTAATGAGTGGCGCTACTTCTGTTTCTCCTTTATTGGACTGAAAAGATGCATACACTCCAACAAAACTCATAGTTTGAAAATCATCATACCCATATTGGTGCAATAATTGTTCAACCGTACCTTCCTCAAAGACTTCATGGGTAGAAATACCTTTTTCTATGTATGAAAATGAGTGTGCGCCCCCATCCCGCCACATATCTTGCATGCTAGAAAAATATAAGAACACCGTACCTGTTGCCGTAACTACAAATGTCGTTGCCATAGAAAGCATAAAGAAAAAGCGACCATTTTCCTTCATTCGATGTGACAATTGATTCACTATAAATAAATACGGATATGTATACATAATCTTTTTATTTCGTTTTATCATTTCTAATATTTGAGCAGTTCCGTGTGTAAAAGAAAAATACGTTCCGAAAAAGACGAGTATAGACACAGGGAAAAAATAGAATGCTATCGTTGGCATCGTCGCCTGTAACGCTAACGCATACCCTATCCCTAAACAAATAAAACCGAATATACAAAGCCACATTGATGGTTTCTTCTCTTTTTTATCAGTTCGAAATTCTTTCAATAACCGAATGATTTTTATATTCCATATACGTAAAGCACTTATAAAAGATAACAGAATAAAAACAACCATATATGTAATAAACGTTACCCCAATCGCTTTCACGTCAAATATGACAGGGAGTTCTTTTGGAAGACGCATTAGCATGCTAAACACCATAAAAAAGAGTTTCAAAAAGATCATGCCAATTCCTATACCGAAAATATTAGCAAATACCCCGATCAATATTTGCTCGGTCATAATCACTCCTATTACGTTAGATTTCGTTGCTCCCATTAACATATATAATCCTAATTCTTTCTTACGTGCCTCTATGAAAATAGAAGTAGAATACAAAATAAATATGATGAAAAAAGAAATGATTATAACATTACATATAATAAGTCCCCAGCGTACGTTTTGATACCACATCGTCTCTTGCATATACGGATGTACAATGACAGACATGTATGCAAAAGACGCAAATATCGCAAAACAACTGCTTAAGAAAAACACTTTATAATTACGCCAATTTCCTTTTATATTTTGCAGCGCTAGTTGCCGAATATTCATCTATCGTCCCCCTATAACTTACTACATAGGCAAAAAGCTAGAGGTTTCTCTAGCTTTGCACGTGTTTCAAATATCCTCTTTGCGCGATCATAAAGTAAATCGCAGAGGCTACAATGTATGCTCCAATTACAATCGTACCTGATTTCCATAAATCGATATACAGCATTTTTCCTAACGTATGAAGAGCAAATCCACTATGAATTGCACCAATTAAAATTGGGATAAAGAAAATAACGCCCATTTGTCGAATTGCAATTTTACGAATTTCTTTATCTGTCATACCAATTCTCTTTAACGATTTAAATTGAATACGATCTTGTTCTTTATCGTTAAACCATTTAAAGTATGTCATACTACAAGCGAAGAAGAAGAACAGTACAGCTACAAAGAAACCGATAAACATCGTAATTGCTCCTGATTCCCTTATATTTTTATAAGCGAGCACCGAGTTATTTAATTCCTCTTGCTTATCTGGTGCAATTTCCTTTTTCAAATCTAACACAAGGTCTTCCGTATTTTTCCAGTCCCCTATATAATAACCGTAATATTTCGTCTTTTCTTCATCTGGTACAAGCTTTGCGTATTTCTCAAAATCTTGATCGTTCACAATGAGATATTCACTATCATTAAAAACAGAAAATGGAGTTGGCTCATTTAATTGAACAGACTGCGTTTGTCCGTTAATTTTAAATTCATACGGTTTCGCAAGATCTATCTTCATCATATCTTTTGCCATATCCATTATGACCATCGTTGCACTACCAGGTGCATTATGAACTTCTCTAACTTGCTCTCTCTTTTGTTTACGTACTTCAGCGTTATATTCTTTTTCTGAAACAATCGCCATCGGCACTTCATGTTCACCGTTAAACATCGTGATTTTTTGACTTCCAGGAAGTTTTACGTACGTTACTTCTCGTGCATCTTCAAATCCGTGTTTTTTTATTAATTCTTTTGTTTTTCCTTCTTTTATGACATTATGCGTATTAATTCCCTTTTCCTCATACGAAATAGCATGCGGGGTACTAATTACTGCCTTATAACTCATATCCTCAAAAAATACGTACAGTGTACCAACTGCTGAAGATACAACGGCCGTAATGATAGAAATTACAAATAGAAAACGAGCATTATCTTTCATTTTATAAATAAGATTGCTAAGTACGAACATATTTGGGTATGTATAAAAAGATTTTTTTCGTTTTTGTAACGCCTTCAATACGACTGTACTACCTTGCGTAAACAGTAAATAAGTTCCTCCTATCGTCAGCCCTACAATCGGTAAAAACAGCATGATAAAATTCATAAATGTCACTTGGAAGCTAAGTACATATGCAACAATAATACATCCTATCCCCGCTACACATAACCATGTAAATGCAAAAGGTTCTACTTTTTGTTTTCTTGCTTCTCTTAATAAATCAATAATTTGCAAGCGTCCTACTGTCCACACGCTAAACAATGATAGGATTAAAAATAGAATAAAGTATACACCCGCTGTAATCAAAACTGCTTTACTATTCCAAACGAGTGGAAGTGTTTTATCTATTTTCAATATTACGCTTAATGCCTGGAAAAATAATTTTGAACAAAGCATGCCAAGCCCAATACCTACTACAATTGCAATACTACCTAACATAAGCTGTTCTAATATAATCATTCGGCCAAGTTGTGATTTTGTTCCACCTATTAATGTTAGTAGACCAAACTCTTTTTTCCTTGCTCGTAAAAATGTTGAATTTGCATATAAAATAAAGAGTGCTGAGAAGATGACCACAATATAATTCATCGATTCTAGCCCTTTTGAGATCATATCTCTCATACTAATATTACCGCTTACGACATCTGGATGATAAATGAAGGAAGCATACATAAAAAATACGACTATCGATAAACAACTACTTATAAGAAACGCTTTATAATTACGCCAATTTCCTTTTACATTACTAAGCGCGAGCTGGCGAAAGTTCATGATATTCTCCTCCTAGCATCGCAAGTACGTCCAGAATTTCTTGGAAAAAGGCTTGTTTCGTTCTTCCTTTATGTATTTCTGAGAAAATTTCTCCGTCGCGAATGAATAGAATACGTTCGCAATAACTCGCCGCTACCGGATCATGCGTTACCATTGCAATTGTCACTTTCTTTTGTTCATGTAAGTCTTGCAACGCGCTCATTAATGATTTTGCTGACTTCGAATCTAAGTTTCCAGTTGGTTCATCCGCTAAAATTAACGTAGGCTCATGAATAATTGCTCTCGCTGCTGCTGCACGTTGTTGTTGTCCGCCTGATACTTCATATACTTTTTTATTTAAAATTTCTTCGATATTTAAAAACTTTGCAATCTCAAGCACCTTTGCATCGATTTCATTTACAGATTTCTTCGCCATGACAAGTGGTAAAATAATATTTTCTTTAATCGATAACGTATCAAGTAAGTTAAAATCTTGAAAGATGAATCCTAAATGTGTACGGCGAAACTCTGCTAATTTTGCAGCACGCATTTGATTAATTTCTTCGCCATTTACAAGCACATGACCTGAAGTTTGCTTATCAATTGTTGCTAATAAGTTTAAAAGCGTTGTTTTTCCGCTTCCTGAAGGACCCATAATCCCTACAAATTCGCCTTCTTCTATTTTAAAATTTATATCATTTAAAGCAGTCGTCGCTACTGAACCTTTTGATTGATACACCTTTGTTAATCCTTTTACTTCAAGAACACTCATTTCTGATCCCCCTATGTGTTTTCTTCTTACATTTACTATAAGAAAAATAAGAAAAAGAAACGAGTGATTTCCCTTACAAAACGTTTTGTTATCTTACAGTTTTGTCATTTTTCTCATTAATGTATGATATTCTTCATCTTTTGCAAATTGGAACGTGAATGTTGTCCCTTCCCCTTCAGCCGATTGCACATAAATACCGTGATGTAAATTATCACAAATTTCCTTTGTAATATATAGACCCATCCCAGTCGCTTCTCTCGTTTTACGGCCATTTATTCCTGTAAAGAACGGATCAAATACTCGCTTTACATCTTGCTCTGGAATACCAATTCCATTGTCCTTAATATGTAGTAACACCTTTTGATCTTTCTCTTCAATTTGAAATTGAATTTCCTTTTTCTCTACTTCTGAAATTTTCGTATACTTAATTGCATTTACAACAATTTGCCCTATAGCAATACTCAGCCATTTTCTATCAGATGCAACCATACAAGTATCTTCATCAAACATTACTTTCGGAAATACAGACGATTGAATGAACGACTTTCTATTTTCATTAATAATACCTCGAATAATATCTACAACATTTACTACTTCTACTTTATAATCTTTCGCAAACTGCTCTAACCTTGCCATATGTAACGCTAAATCTAAACCATTTAGTATACGGTTATTTTCTTCACGAATACTTTCAACTGTTGCTCTTGCTTCACGATGCTCTTTACCAAATTTCTGTAATAGTAATTCTATAACCGATACTGGTGTTTTCATTTGATGAATCCACTGGTTCATAAATATCATTTGCTGTTGTTCTTTCGCATGTTGTTTATGAATTTCATTCATATATTGCTGTCTTAATAGCGTAAACGATTCAACGACCATCTCTTGCTCTGACGTATAAGAAGTATCAATAAGTAAAGAATCGTGTAATGTATTTCCGCTGGCAACATATTTTTCAATTCTTTTTAAAAACACACTTCGTTTTCGATAATCGTAAATGAGGTATACAGTAAATACAACTGTCCCTAATAAAAGCCCATATAACCACGTACTCCAATCAATGGATCGCTTTTCTAAAAGACTTTGCAACTGCATTACAAGCCCAAATAAACAAAGGCTAACAATATAAGAAAGAAGTAAAGAAAAGCGGTCCATGAGGTAATTTTTAACCTTCATGCCCTTCGCCCCACTCTGTAAGAAGCGCATAACCATATCCACGTTTCGTTACAATTGCATTTTGAATGCCTAGCTCCTCTAGTTTCTTCCTTACGCGTTTTACATTAACGGTTAATGTATTATCATCAACAAAAGCTACCTCATCCCACAGGGCTTCTAACAGTTCTTCGCGCGTTACATATTGATTTGCTTGTTTCATTAAACACTCTAATAAGTAAAATTCATTTTTTGTCAGCTCCGTTTGTTGCCCCTGCCACTCAACAATGTGTTGGGACGGGAATAGCAACAGTCCATTTACACCTAAACAATCACTCTCAGCAACAGAGGCATACTCACCATACCCACGGCGAAGTGCACTTTTCACTTTTGCCATTACAATATCTAAATGGAATGGCTTCGTAATGTAATCATCACCGCCATTTTCAATTGCCATTACTTGATCCATTTCCCCTGTTCTTGCAGAAACAAAAATAATCGGCGCATTCGATACTGTACGAATTTGACGACACCAATAAAACCCATCAAAGTATGGTAAATTAATATCCAGTAATACGAGATGAGGATTTATTTTCACGAACTCATCTTTTATATGGCGTAAATCACTTGCTCTAAATGATTGATACCCATACCTTTCTAAATGCTCCTCTAATATTCCCGCTATTTTTTCATCGTCTTCTACAATTAATATTTTATACATATTCGTTTTCTCCCCATAAAAAATTCTTCCAACACCACTCCTTGTTCTATTATAAATTGAAAATTTAATTAGTGGGTATTTTTTCCTATACGAATCAGACATTTACATAAAAAAAAGACTGCCATATTTCGGCAGTCTTAGTCGATAAATTCAAATTCATATTCAAGAATTTTTACAATATCTCCATCTTTTGCACCACGTGCACGAAGCGCTTCATCAATACCCATTCCGCGCATTTGGCGAGCGAAACGACGTATAGATTCATCACGTGAGAAGTCTGTCATTTTGAATGTCTTCTCAATATCGTAACCAGAAATAACAAATGTGCCGTCACTTTCACGTGTAATTTCAAATTTAAGACTTTCAGCATCAAATTTGTACATTACACTCGCTTCAGACTCTTCGACAACATCGTACATTGGGAATTCTGGTGTTGTTTCTAGTAAGTTCGCTACTTCAAATAGTAAGTCACGAACACCTTGTTTCGTTACAGCTGAGATTGGGAAGATTTTTACTTCGTCTCCCACTTTCTCTTTAAATGCTTGTAAGTTTTCTTCTGCATCTGGCATATCCATTTTGTTTGCAACAACAACTTGTGGACGCTCTGTTAAACGCATATTGTATTCTTTTAATTCATTATTGATTGTTACGTAATCTTCATATGGCTCACGGCCTTCTAAACCAGACATATCAATAACGTGTACGATTACACGTGTACGCTCAATATGACGTAAGAATTGGTGTCCAAGTCCGACGCCGGCATGTGCGCCTTCAATTAGTCCAGGAAGGTCAGCCATAACGAAGCTGCGATTATCACCCGTTTCAACAACACCAAGATTTGGAACGATTGTTGTAAAGTGATACTCTGCAATTTTCGGACGCGCTGATGATACAACAGATAATAATGTAGATTTACCTACACTTGGGAATCCAACAAGTCCAACATCTGCTAGCACTTTAAGTTCTAGAATGACATCACGTTCTTGACCTGGTTCCCCGTTCTCAGCGATTTCTGGCGCTGGATTCGTTGCTGTTGCGAAACGTGAGTTACCACGGCCACCACGACCACCTCTTGCGATTACAGCTGTTTGCTCATGCGTTACTAAATCGGCAAGAATTTGTCCTGTTTTTTCATCTTTTACTATTGTTCCTGGTGGAACCTTTACGATTAAATCTTCAGATTTACGACCGTGCTGACCTTTACTCATTCCGTGCTGACCACGATCAGCTTTGAAATGACGTTGGTAGCGGAAGTCCATTAATGTACGTAAGCCTTCCTCAACAACGAAAACAACATCTGCACCTTTACCACCGTCGCCACCTGCTGGGCCACCTTTAGGTACATACTTCTCACGACGATACGCAACCATTCCGTTACCACCGTCGCCGCCTTTTACATATATCTTGACCTGATCTACAAACATTATTTCACCACACTTTTTTCAATTGGTTGTAATATAACTGAGACTTCTTCGTCTCGTACTGTATAAGAAATGGAATACCATTTATTGTTTTGGGTCGCAAGCCAATTCTGTAGTTCTTCTACACTCGTTAGCTTACCACGAAAATCAAAAAAGAAACGAGCATTCTCCGCGTCACATTCAATTGTGATACAAACATAATTTTCAACATATACGTCTAAACTATGCTGAAGCATTGAGAAAAATTGATTCGTCCATGTACATACAGTCTCATCTAAGTGAGATAAGTTATGTAATTTCCCTAATACTTCGTACTCCAATAAGCACGGCTGCTGTTTCCAATTATATGTTAAAATCCACTCTGAAAATAAAGGCATTGATAGCCCTATCAGATTGGATTCTTGTCTCGCTTCTTGGACAAAACGATCGATGAGACTATGAATCTCTTCCACTTTTCCAAGGGAAAGGTTTCCTTTCACCATCTGCATACGATTGAGCCAATCATGTCTTGAATGACGCAATGCATCTATAATTGTCCATTTTTCATTCATTTAGATACCCCTTAATATAGAAAAACTCTAACCTGCACTCAGGTTAGAGTTTTCCGTGAGTTCTTATGCTTCTTGAGCAACAGGATATACGCTCACTTGTTTGCGGTCACGGCCAAGACGCTCAAAGCGTACTACGCCGTCAACTTTCGCGTATAAAGTGTCATCGCCACCACGACCAACGTTAACACCTGGATAAATTTTTGTACCGCGTTGACGGTAAAGAATTGAACCACCTGAAACCGTTTGACCATCTGCGCGTTTAGCACCAAGACGTTTTGACTGAGAGTCACGACCGTTCTTTGTACTACCTACACCTTTCTTAGATGCGAAAAACTGAAGATCTAATCTTAACATACGTTACACCTCCTGCACTTTTTCTATTAAACGGATATACTTTCCGTAATCAAGTTCGATCGTCTTAAGCGAAACAACCAATCCTTCTAAAAGCGTTTGTGCTTTTTCTGCTGCATGAACGTCTAAATCATTAGGCAATTCATACGTTAAGAATCCGCCATCACTTCCGAGTTCAATAGTTGCCTGCACATTACAAAGTTCTTCCACTGCATTTATAGAACCAAACACAACCGCTGTAGTTCCAGCACAGACAAGGTCTTGTCCATGTGGCGCATAATTGGCATGTCCAGTCATTTTAAATGATTGGATACTTCCTAATTTCGTGCGACTTATCGTAATTTTAATCATGTTAACCTGGATTAAGCGTTGATAGCTTCAACAACTAGCTTAGTGTAAGGTTGACGATGACCTTGTTTCTTACGATTGTTCTTTTTCGCTTTGTATTTGAAAACGATGATTTTCTTAGCGCGACCTTGTTTTTCTACTTTCGCAGTAACTGTTGCACCTTCTACAACTGGGCTACCAACTTTAACGTTTTCGCCACCAACGAAAAGAACTTTGTCAAAAGTAACAGTTTCACCAGCTTCAACATCTAATTTTTCAATGTAGATTGCTTGACCAGCTTCAACTTTAATTTGTTTTCCACCTGTTTCGATAATTGCGTACATACTTGCACCTCCTCTTAATTACTAAGACTCGCCAAAAACGAGGTAGACATAAATGTCTTTAGGGAACCTGTTTTGTGCGGTTGTAGCATATAGCCGTTTAGGTGCTATAAACTATAACATAAAGATGTTATCATGAATCATAGACGGTTGTCAATAAATGTTCTGCTAACTATTTTTTCCGTTCTACAATTTCTTTTTTGCTTCCAAAACGGATAATGGCGTACTTTTCGATCATATCATCTTTGAAATAAATTTCAAATGGAATATTTTTTTGTAATTCTTTTTGCAAAAATTGTTTTTGTAGTTCTTTAGGTGCAGCGATTAATACTGCCTCATCCTCTATATCGCCATATGTAATTAGCTCTCTCTCTAACTCATACGCAATTGTTTCATATGACATTACATATCCCGTCGCTTTGCACGGTACACACTCTTCTAGCAATACGTCGCGTAAAGAATGTTTCTTACGTTTACGTGTCATCTCCAAAATCCCTAACTCTGTAAAACCGAGCACTCTTGTATATGTGCGATCATTTTGCATAGCAGCCATGAGACATTCTCTTACTTTTTCTTTATCTTCTCTTCTTTTCATATTAATAAAATCAATTAATATCATACCACCGATATCACGCAGTCTTAATTGACGTGCAATCTCTTCCGCTGCCGCCTCATTTGTACGAAGGACTGTATCTCGTAAATTCTGTTTTCCAGTAAACTTGCCCGTATTCACATCAATTACAGTCATCGTCTCCATTTGTTCCACAATTAAATAAGCACCATTCGGGAGCCACACAATTTTTTGAAGTGCTTTCTCAATCTCACGCTCTATTCCAAAATGGTTAAACATTGAAGATTTTTCATTATAAAAAGATACTTTTTCTTTTCCTACTTTTTCTTCTAATTCTTTCACTATACTTCTTGTATCTACAACTACTTTTTCAATCGTTTCAATTGGATTCTCTTGAAATACACGATCTAAAAAGGTCGCCGGTCGATGAAGTAGTAACGGTGCCTTTCCTTGGCCCTCTTTTCTTTTTAACTCTTCATATAACTGCTGTAACCTTTGCATTTCAGCTTGTATTTCTTCAATTTCTCCTTTTTCAGAAGCAGAGCGGAAAATATACCCTCCCGTCCCTTCTACCTCAATCTGGAGTAGCTGTTGCCTTCTTTTATTATTTTTTATCTTTCGAGAAACTGCACGCATTTCATCATATGGCATATAAACGACATATTTCCCGGTAAATTCTATGTTTGCTGTCAATTTCGGCCCTTTCGTATCAATTGCCTCTTTCACAACTTGTACGAGTACCGCTTGCCCTTCATGTATACGATAGGAAGATGGTACATCATCATATGAAAGGTACGCATGTTTTTCTAAACCGATATTTACAAATGCTGCGTTCATTCCAGCTATTGTTCTTACGATACGTCCGGCATAAACATGCCCAACAATCTCTTGTTCTTCATTTCGTTTCCATAAAAACTCTACAATTTTTTTCTTCTCTTCAATTGCAACGCGTTTCTCTGATCCTGCGTAGTTCATATATAACGTTTTCAAAATTCTTTCCTCACTTTATAATCTTCTTTGCTTTTACAATAATAAAAGGTTAGTGCTATCGTCAACACTAACCGATTAATTCTTCAACCGATGAAGTTGTTCGTTTTTCAGTAAAATACGCATAGAGTAATTCATTTTCATCCAATGTGTAATGTTCTTTATATTTTCCATGGACGATAATAGAGTGCTTATACCCTCTACGAAATTTTGTGAATATCTTATATAAATGATCTTCTGATTGCACTTCAATAGATGCAATCTTTTCAATCCCTCTTTTGTTCCCATAATAACGTTCTAATAAAAAACGCATAAAGGCATACTGTCTTTGTTTCCACTCTTGATATAACGACACCGCTAAAAATATGAGTAGTACCCACATCATAATATTGTTACTATTCCAAAGTAACTGCCACGCCAGTATTACACTAAAAAAAACACATGATAATTTCATCATCTTTTCATGTGCTTGTAAATAAGGAAAACGATATGATAATACGTTAAACAATACTTTCCCGCCATCAAGCGGCCAAATAGGCAGTAAATTAAATGCTAAAATAATTATATTATTCCACATAAAGAAATAATATAAATCTGCACCCAGCCAACCAGCTTCAAACACTATATAACCTACCGCCATCATCCAAATATGTTGTATAGGTCCTGCAATTACGACAACGAGTTCCTCTTTCAATGACTTATTCCCATGTTCCTCAAGCTCAGCCACACCACCAAACGGTAAAAGTTGAATCTTTTTAATACGCCAATTGTAGTGTGCCGCCGCAAAGGCATGCCCAAGTTCATGAATAAGAACGATACAAAATAACAGTAGTAACTCTTTAAAACGTGCCGTAAAAATACCAATAACAATAATAACCCAAAACAACGGATGCACTGAAATCTTCGTTAAAACTTCTCTATATTTAATCAAATGAAATCACCTGAATCGGGTCAATAAATTTTTCATTCTTTTTTATCGCGAAATAAAACTTACCATTTTTATTATTTGCATCATTATTCACCGTTCCAATTTTTTGTTTCTTTGAAACGTAATCATATAATTTCACTGACATGTCATTTAAATTCGCATACCACGATTCCGTTCCATCTGCATGCTGAATTTGAACTGTATTACCAAGTTCCTCTTTCTTTCCTGCAAAAACAACTAACCCTTCATTCACTGACTCAACAGTTGCATTCGTAGCTGTTTGAACAAATACACCTTGGCCATTTTTTTGAAACCCTTGCATCACCTTTCCAGAAGCAGGGATGGCATAATCTTTTTGCTGAATGGTTCCTTCTTTTTTCTCAGTAGGTGAATAAAATACGAGCGGTTTTCCAAACTGCTTTTCGTACCATTTCGCTACAGTAGCAAACTGAAATTCTTCTTTCATTACTTTTTCTGTAACAGCTTTCGCACCGTCGAAAGAAGAGGGTGCATTCTTATATAAAATAGCGACAGAAAGAACTAATATTGCTGATAACAAAACTTTGAAGAAAAATACTTCTTTTCGAAATAAAGGATGAATTTCTTTTTCTCCATCTTCAATAAATACTGTTTCACTATCAAAATTCCCTCCAGCAAAATATTGCTCTTCCTCCATCCTTTCTTGCTCTACCTTCCTTTTCGCAATCCGTTTTTTAATTTCTTCTACACGTTTATTCTTCATACTGTCTCCTTTCTTTCTTTAAGCTAATTAAAATAGAAACAGTTGTATACAGTTTGTACATATGTATGAGCTAAGAAAGAAAGATATTCGTGTGAAGAAAAAAGAAAGCACTTCGCATATGCGCGAAGTGCTTTTAACGGATTCCAAAGAAGTTTTTCATCTTTGTAAATACCGATACCTTTTCTTGTTCAAATGCTTGCAATGGTACATTCTCACCCAACAAGCGTCTTGCAATATTACGATAAGCTAACGCTGCTTTTCCGCTCGGTTGCAACGCTACAGGTTCACCTGTATTTGTAGCACGAATAACTTCATCATCATCCTCGACAACACCAAGAAGCTCGATTGACAATGTACGTACAATTTCATCAACATCTAACATATCCTGTTCATGAAGCATATGACTACGCACACGATTAATAACAAGTTTCGGTGGTTCAATATCCTCTTTTTCTAAAAGCCCGATAATACGATCCGCATCGCGCATTGAGGATACTTCTGGCGTCGTAACAACGATTGCTTTATCCGCACCAGCTACCGCGTTTTTAAATCCCTGCTCAATCCCCGCAGGACAATCAATTAATATGTAATCATAATCTTGACGTAATACTTGTATTAATTCATCCATTTGTTCAGGTGTTACCGCTGATTTATCACTCGTTTGTGCTGCAGGTAATAAATAAAGATCATCAAAACGCTTATCTTTAATAAGCGCCTGAGGTAAACGGCAACGCCCTTCAACGACATCAACAAGATCAAATACAATACGATTTTCCAGCCCCATTACTACGTCTAAGTTTCGAAGACCGATATCTGTGTCAATTAAGCACACTTTCTTTCCAGATAACGCTAGGGCTGTACCAATGTTCGCAGACGTTGTAGTTTTACCTACTCCGCCTTTTCCAGATGTAATTACTATTGCCTCTCCCACAGCTATACAATTCCCCTTTCTAACTTTGTTAAATTAGGTCTAAGATGAGTGAGAAGTTGCAGTCGATCGACAACAATGTGATTGTTCTCATTAATATACGCACATTCTGCCGCCTCCGCTCCGTCTTCTTTCTCTTCCGGAGCCCGCATTGCCACATCACTAATTCGAAGTTGCATCGGGTTCATATCAGATGCAGCGATTACAGCATCCGAATCCCCATAATACCCAGCATGTGCAATTCCTCTTAATGATCCTACGACAAAAATATTCCCCCCAGCGATAACCGTTCCGCCTGGATTAACATCTCCAATTAACAATAAATTTCCTTTTACATGTAAAACTTGTCCAGAGCGAACAATTTTGGAAATAGGGACAATTTCTGTTTCTTCTTTCCAAGCTATTGCTTCTGCTTTCGTTATAACTTCACTTTCAATTGAATCCACAACAAGATTCTTTTTATTACGAATTAACGTACGAATCTCTTCTTGTTGGACTTCTGTTAAATAACGATTTCCCACTTTCACATGCACTTCAATTAAAGAGCGCCCATCACCATCATAGTAATGTGTAGAAAGCTTTTCATCCAATTCCTCCAGTAATTCAGAGAATGAACAACAATCATCTAAATGAAGCGTTATTCCGTCTTTTGTCCCTTTTATTGTTACATTTTGTTGCTTTTTTTCTTCCACTAAAGTTCACCCCACCGATTCAATTCGACATAAAATTAGAAAATCCTTTTTTCTTTTTCTTCCATCGCTTTTGAAAGACGCACTAAATATCGTCTCAGTGGGAAACAAACTATCAATAAGAAAATTGCATTTAGCAATACAGTAGACAGGAGACGATCTGTGAAAAAGACATACGCTGACATATGAGTACGTCCTAACAAAGTTAAAAATCCATACACATAATACTCTAGTGCTACAATACTAGCTAGTACAATAGAAGCAACAATAAATAAATTCGATTGTAATATCTTCATCACACTATAAACTAAATAAGCTAAAATCGGATACGCAAAAATATATATACCGACAAGTTCTGTGTATACGGTATCAAATAAGAAACCAAATAAGAGTCCGTAATAAATCCCTTGGACCGGACTATAGTACACAGTAATAAAACATAACACAATTATAAAGAAATGAGGTGCTGCTATACTGTTTTTCCAAAAAACCTCTGTTGGAACAATAGTAGCAAACATATTTTCAAATAGAAAAACAAAAAGGAGCAAAAGAGGAAGAGCTGCTCTTTTTAAAATCTTCATCATCTCTTCTCCCCCTCCTATTCTAATGGCGCTGAAGGCTTTGCACGTTTCGCAACCATAACATGCTCTACGTCATTTAAATCAGCGGCAGGTTTTACATAAGCTGTTTTTGTTAAACCGTATGGATCTGGCTGAACATCAACAATCGTTCCAATTACAAGACCTTTCGGGAAAATATCACCAAGTCCAGATGTTACAACTAGTTGATCTTTATCTACCTTAGCTTCAGAGCCAATCTTTGTGAAAAGAAGTAAGTGTTTTTCTTTGTCGTAACCTTCAATCAATCCAAAGATTTTCTCATCACCTTGTACGATAGCAGAAACACGATTTGTTCGGCTCATAGAGCTTAGCAATTCTACTGATGATGTAAACTGAGATACACTTTTCACTCGTCCAACTAGACCTTGTGAAGTTACTACAGCCATATCTTTTTTAATTCCTTGCTGTACCCCTTTATCAATTCCAACTAAATCGTACCATTTATCTGGGTTACGAGAAACGACAGTAGCTGGAATTTCAGTATAATCACTAGGCAACTCTTTTTTACCAGTTAACTCTTGTAACTTCTTTTTATCATCTTCTAATTGTTTTACTTTCCCTGATAGACCTGCATAATTATCTAATTTTGCTTTTAATTCTTTATTCTCTTCATACGTGCGCTTTACATCCTCTACATTTTCGAAGAATCCAGCTACGTATTTCGCTGGCTTTTGGAATACACGTTCTACAACACCGACAGTGTCTTTAACAAACTGCTCTGGCCATGTTAAACTGTTCCGTTCTTTCAATGAGATTCCAATCAATGCCACGAGAAGAATAATACTAACTAACAAAACAATTAATCTTTTGTTTAAGAAAAACTGTGGCACGTTCACACCCTCTTAATTTCATTGATTTTTATTTTGCAATATTATCGAGCAGCAGTTTTGAAAAGATCGATATTGTCTAATGCTTTACCCGTTCCAATTGCTACGCAATCTAATGGGTCTTCTGCAACAAGAACTGGCATATTTGTTTCTTCACTAATAACTTTATCTAAGTTACGTAGTAATGCTCCGCCACCTGTTAATACGATACCACGGTCCATAATATCTGCCGCTAATTCAGGTGGAGTTTTCTCTAACGTATTTTTAACAGATTCTACAATTGCATCTACTGTATCCTTTAATGCATCTGCAATTTCTTCTGGCTGAATTAGTACTGTTTTTGGTAAACCACTTACTAAATCACGACCACGAATTTCCATAGGCTCGATACCTTCTGGCTCGCCTGCAGAACCGATTTCTAATTTTAATGCTTCAGCTGTTCTTTCACCAATCATTAAGTTGTAGCTTTTCTTAATGTACTGAATGATTGAATCGTCCATATCATCACCAGCAACACGAACTGATTGACTTGTTACAATACCACCTAAAGAAATGATTGCAACTTCTGTTGTACCACCACCGATATCAACAACCATGCTACCAGTTGGTTCCCAAACAGGTAAGTTTGCACCAATTGCTGCTGCAAATGGTTCTTCGATTGGATAAGCATCACGAGCACCCGCTTGACGAGTCGCATCGATTACTGCACGTCTTTCTACAGCTGTAATACCAGACGGTACACATACCATTACATATGGTTTACGTGAGAAGAATCCATTTGATTTTTGAGCTTGTTGAATGTAGTATTTCATCATTGTTGCCGTCGTTTCGTAATCAGCAATTACACCGTCTTTCATCGGGCGAAGTGCCACAACGTTTCCTGGTGTACGACCAATCATTTGTTTTGCATCGCTACCTACAGCAACGATTTGTTTCGTATCAGTTTGTAACGCTACTACTGAAGGTTCACGTAAAACTACACCTTTTCCTTTTACATATACAAGCGTGTTCGCAGTTCCTAAATCTATTCCAAGATCGCGAGTAAAGCCACCAAATCCAAACATATTATTTATCTTCCTTTCTTGTTTTCACGGACTCATTTTTTTCTTACTTTATATTATAAAAACAGTACGTTTTTTATATCTTTATCCTTCTTGTAGATAAATTTCTACAAAAAACTCATAAATCACATTATAAAACAAAATAAGTAAAAAGCATAGTCTTAAATATGACCTTTTTCCTTTAAACTCACGAATTTATGGTCACCTATTATAATATGGTCAAGCACTTCAATTCCGATAATCTGGCCACATTCTACTAACCGTTTTGTTACTTCAATATCTTCTCGGCTCGGCGTGGGGTCTCCTGAAGGATGGTTATGAAGACATATAATAGAGGCTGCTGCACGGCGGAACGCTTCTTTAAAAACTTCCCTTGGATGTACAATTGATGTGTTTAAACTTCCAATGAAAATTGTTTGCCTATGTATAACTTGATTCTTTGTGTTCAAATATAAACATACAAAATGCTCCTGCTGCAGGAAGCGCATTTCTTCCATCATATATCTCGCACAATCTTCTGGGCTTCGAATGCTGTATCTATTTCGATATTCTAAACGTACCATTCTTCTACCAAGTTCAAAAGCAGCTATAAGCTGGGCTGCCTTTGCAATCCCAACACCATGTATACTGACAAGCTCTTCTAACGTTGCATCTTTCAACATACGTAAACCATCAAAGTGATGTGAAATTTTGTCTGATAACTTTAAAACTGTTTCTTCTTTAGAACCTGTTCTGAGTAACACCGCAAGAAGCTCCCGATTCGATAAACTTCCAGCTCCTTCTAACAATAAACGCTCCCGTGGCTGTTCTTCTTTGACAACATCACGAATACCGTTCATTTCTCCACCCCTTTTATTTGTTCTCTCAAAGAAAATCCCATGCAATTTTACGCATGGGTTACATCAATATTAAATTGTTTTAATTCCCGAACAAGACGTGAAATTGGTAAACCGACTACACTATAATAGTCCCCTTGAATATGTTGAACAAAAATAGATCCTTTACCTTGAATTCCATAACTTCCTGCTTTATCAAGAGGCTCTTTTGATGCAACGTATGCGTCAATTTCCTCTTCTGTTAATTCCCAAAACGTAACTTCTGTACGCTCATAAAAAGTGACTGTTTTGTCTTTTGTTATAATTGCAACACCAGTATACACTTCATGTGTTTTCCCTGATAATAATTGCAACATTTCTTTCGCCTCAGCCTCATTAGATGGCTTTCCAAGAATACGCGATTCATATGTAACAATTGTGTCTGCACCTAACACAATGTGATCACTGTTATTTTCCGCTACTGCAGATGCTTTTTGCAGGGCAAGGGACATTACAATATCAGAAGGCGATGAGTACGCACCAATCGTTTCTTCTACTTCACTTACAATAATTTCAAATGGTACATCCGCTAACTCAAGCAGTTCCTTCCTGCGAGGTGACCCTGATGCTAAAATGATTTTTCTCATATTTTCTCCTTCCTTTCTCACATGAAGCAGAATCATTTATATTAATCGTATCAAAGGAATAGTTTGTCCACAAATGAAAGAAATATTATTTTCTCTAAACAAAATAATACTTTTTTACTAAAATACGATTATATTCCTGCCGTAGAGAAAGCACTTTGCTCTAAATTCAAAAGAAAAGAAAGAAGTACCTATACTTCTTCCTTCGTCATTTCATTATCCTATTATTTCGCCTTTTGTGAAACAATTTTTTCATATGAAAGTATACCATCGATAATAACTTGATTTAATTTCGTCAAAGATTCCTTATCACCTTTTCCATCCTTCACTGTTTGCACAGCTACTGACGTATACATATACAATTTCTTTGCTTCTTCCTGTTTCATACTTTTTCCTTCTTTTTCAATTGCTTTCCACTCTTTTTCAATTGCACCTATATCTTTCGCATTACTTTTTCCACTAGCTTGTACGCTAGAAGCATATTTTGCTAAATGAGTATATAATGGCTGTACTTTTGTTAAAAACGCACCAACTTCTTTATCCTCTTTAAGTAACGCTTTATCTGTTATATCCCAGTTCTTTTTCAATACAGAGACGTTATCATTTTTATACTGCGTCATTAATTGGTTTATATCTTGTTCATCACTAGCAATACCAACAACTAATGCGTACTTATCACCGCTCGGTTTTAAAGCTGCTACGCCTCCATTACCTTTCCACTCTTCAAGAGCGGCCTGTCCCTTTTCTTCGGAAGAATAAATCCCTCCTTGAACAAAAAATAATTTCATTGGATCTAATGACGTTCCTGTCTGCGCTTTTTGTTTTTCCTCTTTTGGTGCTGGTGTTTGTTCTGACGTTCCACCCACCTTTGATTCTTCATTTTGCACCTGCTTCGAAGCTGTTACTTCACTTCCCCCTGTCGCTCCTTGCCCTTTAAGTAACTGTAGCATTCCCATTCCAAACGCCGTACCAATAACAATCGCAGTTGCAACGATTGCAATTAACGTATTGCTCCACTTCTTTCGTTTTTTTTCCGTAGACACTAATTTCGCTTTTTGAAACGGAACAACGTTTTTCGGTCTTTCACTTTCTACTACCATCCATTCAAATTCATCTTTCTTCTTCTCCTCATACTTCGCTTCTGTTCCATTCACTTTCACTGAGATCGTTCGTGATTGCTTGTCCATACACTCACACCTCACCTCTTATCGTTGTCCGCATCATATCATATTCCTTTCACAAAAAAACGAGATATTTGTCAGAGGAATTCGCCAAATAACCCTATATATTTATCTTATATGTATGCATTTGACTTCATTTGTAGAACAAAAAAACTAGATAGCAAAGGCTATCTAGTTTTTCTCGCGAATATATTTTCGAACTTCTGAAATGAAATAAAGAGAACCTGTTATGATAAAAACATCATTTTCTCCAATCATTTCAACCTTTGTATCAATTGCCTCTTTCCAATTTTCAAAAACTAATTTTGACTCTTTCTTTGCATACGATGCAAGCTTATCAGCAGAAATAGCACGATCAAAGGCGAATGTTGTAAAAATAATTTCATCAGCAATTGTTTCTAATTGACCTACCATATTATGCAACTGTTTATCACCAAGAGCAGTAAATAAAACTATTACATTTTTATCTTTGTAATGTGATTCTACTGTTTTCACAAGGCTTTCGATACCTTCTGGGTTATGGGCACCATCTATAATAATATCTGGATTACTTTGTAGTTTTTCAAATCGCCCAATCCAATATGCTTCCTGTAATCCAGTTCTTATTTCTTCTTCCTCAATTAAAAATGATAAGTACGTTTTGACATACATGACTGCCATAAGTGCAAGTGCTGCGTTTCCTACTTGGTGACTACCTTTCATTGAGATTCGCACATCTTCAAAAGTAGCGAAAGGACAAGTGAAATTGAACTGTTCTCCATCTTCGCTAGACTGTTTATGTAACGCTGTAAAATGCTTGCCCATCTCGTATAAGTTTGCATGATTTTCCTTTGCAACCTTTTGAATGACTTGCAATGCTTCCTCATCTTGTACACCAGTAATAACTGGAACACCAGACTTAATAATCCCCGCCTTCTCATATGCAATTTCTCCTAGTGTATTCCCTAAAATATGCATATGATCGTGGCCGATATTTGTAATAATCGTGAGAACAGGATGAATAACATTCGTAGAATCAAAGCGCCCTCCAAGCCCTGTTTCAAATAAAACAACATCACAGAAATTAACTTTACCGAAATAACAAATTGCCATAACAGTAATAATTTCAAACTCAGTCGCTTCCCCTAAATCCGTCTCATCTAGTTTTTCAACGACTGGCTTTACCATCTTTACAAGTTCAGTAATCTCTTCATCTGCAATTGGTGTTCCGTTCACACTAATACGTTCGTTAAATGTTTCAATATAAGGAGAGGTAAATGTTCCTACCTTATATTTTGCATCTTCTAACATGTAGCGCATATATGTTAACGTTGAGCCTTTTCCATTTGTACCAGCAAGATGAACACATTTTATGTGACGCTCTGGATTTCCGAGCTCTTCTAGCATCCATCTCATTCTTTCTAATCCTGGTTTAATACCAAACTTCAATCGGCTATGAATCCACCCTATCGCTTCTTCGTATGTATGTATCACGTATGCTTTCCCCTTTCAAAAGACAACCTTCATACTCCTATTATACGCAAAGAAAAGAGACTCACCAATATAGTGAGCCTCTAAAAAACATTTTACTTTTCAAGATCTGCTAGACGTTGGCGAACTGCTTCACGTTTTTCTAGGTAGTCTTGCTCTTTCGCACGCTCTCCGTCAATAACTGCTGCAGGAGCTTTCGCTACGAAACCTTGGTTTGAAAGTTTCTTCTGTACACGTTCTACTTCTTTGTCGAACTTCTCAAATTCTTTCTCAAGACGTGCTCTCTCTTCATCAAGATTGATAAGATCAGCTAACGGTAAGAATAACTCTGCACCTGATACGATTGCAGTCATTGCTTTTTCTGGTGCTTGTAAATCCGTTTGAATGATTAATTCGCTTGGATTACAGAAACGCTCAATGTAAGAGCTATTTTTTGTAAGTTGAGCAAGGACAGCCTCATCTTTTGCTTTAATTTGCATTTGAACTTTTTTGCTCATTGGCGTATTAACTTCTGCACGGATGTTACGAACAGAGCGAATGATATCAACTAGAAGGTGCATTTCTGCCGCAGCTTCTGTATCTTGTAAATCTTCGCGAACTGTTGGCCATGCTGCTACTGTAATAGATTCACCTTCACGTGGTAAATGTTGCCAAATTTTCTCTGTTACGAATGGCATGAATGGGTGTAATAGACGCATTGTTTGGTCTAATACGTAAGCTAAAATAGAACGAGTTGTTTTCTTAGCTGCTTCATCTTCACCGTATAGTGGAAGTTTCGCCATTTCAATGTACCAGTCACAGAAATCGTCCCAAATGAAGTTGTATAATGAACGACCAGCTTCACCGAACTCATATTTATCCATGTTACGCGTTACGCTTTCGATTGTTTCGTTTAAGCGAGTTAAAATCCACTTATCCGCAACTGATTTTTCACCAGTTAAATCGATTTCTTCATACTTCATATCATCCATGTTCATTAATACGAAACGTGATGCGTTCCAAATTTTATTAATGAAGTTCCAAGTAGATTCTACTTTCTCCATGCTAAAACGTAGATCTTGACCTGGTGCGCTTCCTGTTGATAAGAAATAGCGCATTGCATCTGCACCGTACTTCTCGATAACATCCATTGGATCAATACCGTTACCAAGAGATTTACTCATTTTACGTCCTTGCTCATCACGAACTAAACCATGAATTAATACATCTTTAAATGGACGCTCGCCTGTAAACTCTAAACCTTGGAAAATCATACGAGATACCCAGAAGAAGATGATGTCATAACCCGTTACTAGTGCATCTGTTGAATAGTAACGCTTGAAGTCTGCTGCATCTTCATTTGGCCAACCAAGTGTTGAGAATGGCCATAACGCTGAACTGAACCATGTATCAAGTACGTCGTTATCTTGATTCCAGTTTTCAATATCTGCTGGCTCTTCTGTACCTACGTATACTTCACCAGTTTCTTTATGATACCAAGCTGGAATGCGGTGTCCCCACCATAATTGACGAGAAATACACCAGTCGTGAATGTTTTCCATCCAGCGTAAATATGTGTTTTCGAAACGATCTGGTACGAACGTTACTTTCTCTTCTTCTTTTTGTTGAAGCGCTACTGCCTTCTCAGCAAGTGGAGCCATTTTTACGAACCATTGTGTTGATAAGTAAGGCTCAACAACTGCACCACTACGCTCACTGTGACCTACCGAATGCATATGAGGCTCAATTTCTACTAATACGCCCGCTTCTTGTAAGTCTTTTACTAATGCTTTACGACATTCGAAACGATCCATGCCGTTATACTTACCAGCTTTTTCATTCATCGATCCATCTTCGTTCATTACTAAGATACGTGGTAAGTCATGACGGTTACCCACTTCAAAGTCATTCGGGTCATGAGCTGGTGTAATTTTTACAACGCCTGTTCCGAAATCTTTTTCTACATACTCATCAGCAATAATCGGAATCTCACGGCCTACGATTGGAAGTGTAACTGTTTTTCCGATTAAATGTTTGTAACGATCGTCTTCTGGATGAACTGCTACTGCTGTATCACCAAGCATCGTTTCTGGACGAGTAGTAGCAAGACGAATATGACCAGAACCATCTGTTAATGGGTAGTTCATATGGTAGAATGCACCTTGAACTTCTTTATGAATTACTTCAATATCAGAAAGGGCTGTGCGTGTTGCTGGGTCCCAGTTGATAATATATTCACCACGGTAAATTAAGCCTTTTTCATATAATTGAACGAATACTTTATTAACTGCATCAGATAAACCTTCGTCTAATGTGAAACGCTCGCGAGAATAGTCTAGTCCTAAACCAACTTTCCCCCATTGTTGACGAATGTGAGACGCGTATTCTTCTTTCCACTCCCAAGCTTTTTCAAGGAACTTCTCACGGCCAAGATCGTAACGTGAAATACCTTCTTCACGAAGTTTCCCTTCTACTTTCGCTTGTGTCGCAATACCCGCATGGTCCATTCCTGGAAGCCATAATACATCGTAGCCTTGCATACGCTTCGTACGAGTTAAAATATCTTGAAGAGTTGTATCCCAAGCATGACCTAAGTGTAACTTACCAGTTACGTTCGGAGGTGGAATTACAATTGTATACGGTTGTTTCTTCTCGTCTCCTGTTGCTTCAAAATATTTGCCTTCTAACCACCACTGATAAAGGCCTTCTTCAACGGACATATGATCATATTTAGTTGGTAAATTCTTTTCCGTGTTTGACATTATTTTCCCTCCTTAAAATAAAAAATGCCCCTCATCCAAAAAAGGACGAGGGACATCGCGGTACCACCTTTATTTACAAACAAATTCAGAATTTGCTTATACTCTTAATTTGATAACGGACAAATCCGTCTTTTCCTAATGAGAACTATTCCGTTCAGAAAAGATGCTCCAGGGCTACCTTCTAACATAACTATCTAGAGAATCTCCCAGCTAATGATTCTCCTCTCTGAAGACGTTTCTTGTTATACTCTTCCCCTTCAAGGCATTTATATGATTGTTAATTATTATATACAATAGTGTAAAAAACGAAACCCTATTCGTCAAGATAAATTTAAGACTACGAATTTTTTGACGCACAAAAAAGATAAGTAGAGGATGCTACTTATCTTTTTATCCGTTCCCTTGCTGGGCAGCTTGTAATTGCGAAAGGAAATATTCTATATTGCTAACGAGCCAATGCGATTGTTGCAAGCTCTTTACTCCGAGAAGTTCATTTTCCTCATTACGACTCTCTCTTCTTTTTTTATAAGACTGGATTTGCCGAATAAATTGCGATGGATACGTCATATACGCAAACATAAGTAGTTGCTCTTCTTTCGTAAAAGGAAAATTTTTTTGGTACATTTGATACCATTCAAACCGATCACTTCGCGCAATTGGATATGTGTTTAACGACCGAGAATAAAACCCTACAATATCTTGCACAGGTGTTGCAAACTTCGATTTTTCTAAACTAATAAAATAGCCGTTCCGTTCATAATCAAATAAAAAATGATTAAGTGATACGTTACCATGTACAAAAGTAATACGTGTTTTTTCTTTTTCTTTCATCGCATCGTTCCACTCATTTAATTGCTTCGTTGCGAACTCACGAGCCCTCATGACATGATGATAGTACGTACAATATTGCAATTCAAACGGAGACATATACCACTTCGATTCAGATTCTACAAGAAACTCTTCTAACATCTCACCATCATTTTCCCAACGATCAGATATATTTGTATAATGCTTCTCTAAATCTTCTTCTGTATATGTTTCTTCTTTTACCGTTTTTTGATGCAACGCTCCGAGAGTCTGGAACATTTTATGGTATTGATCATTATCCTCTCCGTTCCCTTCCGCACGTTCTAACCAAGGCATTAAATAATAATTATACGTACCATCATTTAAAATATAATTTCCATCCGTCGCATGGTATATAGGTACATAATTTGAAAAACCTTTCTCCTTCAAATATTGAATATGATGCAGAAAGTTATTCCGCTCTAACTTTCTGCCTTCTATTTTCTTGAGCGCATATGGACCTTGATTCGTGTAAATTTTCGTTACGCTTCCGTGCTCTTCCATATGCTGCGTATCCAATCTATATTGCCTTACAATGGGTTCATAGCGATTTCGTAATTCCATATCCATACGAATAACCCTTTCTATTCAAAACATAGCCTTTAGGAAAATAAGTGAGTGAAAAACACTCACTTATTTCGCTTTTGCCCTTGAAACGGGAATATAAATAATTTGCCCTGCCGTTAAATATATATCTTCTGTTTGATTGACACGATATAAGTTTTGTACAGACGTTTCATAACGATCTGCAACAGATTCGATCGTATCTCCTTCTTGCACGAAATACATTCTTAACTTTGTAAATTCTTCTTCTGGTTCTTTCGTAAATAATTTCGTTAAATACAGTGCATTTTCATCTCGCTGTGAATACGCTTCTTCTTCTTGTTCTTCTTGCTTTTTCTTTTTCTCTTTCTCTTTTTTGAAATCTTTTCGTCCGAACAATTCAAATTGCGGCGTTGTTTCTTTCTCTTCTTCACGCTCTACAAATTCATGTTCTTCTATTTCCGCTTCCTCTACTTCCTGCTCTTTTCTTTCTTCTAGTTGGAACGGTTCAAATGCGTAATCTTCCCACTCATCTGATTCCTTATAAGCTGGTTCTTCTACTTGTGGCGTCGGTCTAGTTTCATACTCTTCTGCTGCATCATCCTCTAACTCAGCATACGCCGTTTCTTCCTCTTCATCCTCAATTCTTTCTTCATCACATAAACCTGTAATAGATATATCCGCTAATAATTGTAAGCAACCATTTTCCTTTAATTCATAATCAAATTCCTCGATAGATACATATAGTTCTTCAATTACTTTCACACGGTTTCTCGGAATTGATATTTCAAGCGGAAAGGAATGAACAAGTTCATTAACCCCATCCTCTCTTGTTTCTACATAATCAATTGATTTCGCTGGTGATAGATCTCTTAATGAATAAGCCGAATCATCTTGCCTTGCAACATACTCTCCCGTTAAATCTAATTGCCCTCTCACGATAACTTCATGATCAAGCTCTTCTATCTCAACGTCTGGATCTAACGAAATTGACAAAAGTTCTTCGACTTCCTGTCCTTTTTGGAACCAAACAGATTCTTTTAATGAAAAACGTAATGAATGATCTGTTGTCACTTCTTTTCCCCCTCCCAAACTATATGTCATTACAGATTTATGTACGGAAAGCTGACTTTATGAATAAAAAAAATCGCCCCCCTTATGGAGAACGATTTTCTTTATTCAATTAAGCTTTTAATTTTGACATGGCAATCTCTGCCGCTGCAATTGTCGCTTCAATATCTGCATCACTATGTGCTGTTGATAAGAATAAGCCTTCGAATTGAGATGGTGGCAAGAATACACCTTGCTCTACCATTTCACGATAATAAGCTGCAAAGAATTCTAAGTTTGAAGATTTTGCTGCATCGTAATTAATAACTTGTTCATCTGTAAAGAAGATACCAATCATAGAACCCGCGCGGTTAATATGATGCGGAATGCCATGTTTTTCAGCCGCTTTACGTAATCCAGCTTCTAACATTTCAGCTTTACGCTCGAATTCTACATATGATTCTGGCGTTAACTGTACTAACGTTTCATAACCTGCTGCCATTGCAAGTGGGTTACCTGATAAAGTACCTGCTTGGTAAATCGGTCCGCTCGGTGCAACTTGTCGCATAATTTCTGCTTTACCACCGTATGCTCCTACCGGTAAGCCACCGCCGATTACTTTACCTAAACAAGTTAAATCAGGTGTTACACCGTAATAACCTTGTCCACAATTATAAGCAACTCGGAATCCTGTCATGACTTCATCAAAAATAAGCAATGCACCATTTTGCTCTGTTACTTCACGAAGGCCTTCTAAAAATCCTGGCTGCGGAGGAACAACACCCATATTCCCTGCTACTGGTTCTACGATGACACAAGCAATATCATCACCGAATTGTTCGAAAGCGTATTTCACACTTTCTAAATCGTTATACGCTACTGTAATTGTATTTTTCGCTACACCTTCTGGTACACCAGGGCTATCTGGTAAACCTAACGTCGCCACACCAGAACCCGCTTTAATTAATAACGAATCACCATGACCGTGATAACAACCGATGAATTTCAAAATTTTGTTACGACCTGTATAACCACGAGCTAAACGTAGCGCACTCATTGTCGCTTCTGTTCCTGAGTTAACCATACGTACAATCTCAATTGATGGTACGCGCTCAATAACAAGTTTCGCTAATTCATTCTCAATTTCCGTTGGAGCACCGAAGCTTGTCCCCCTTTCAGCAACAGATTTTAAAGCATCCACAACACGATCATTCGCATGACCATGAATTAAAGGTCCCCATGATAATACGTAATCGATGTATTCATTTCCATCGATATCATACACTTTAGAGCCTTTTCCACGCTCCATAAACAACGGATTCATACCAACAGACTTAAAGGCACGAACTGGGCTATTTACGCCACCAGGCATTAAATCTTGCGCCTCTTCAAACGCCGCAATCGACTTATCAAACTTTTTCATTATTTAGCGCCTCCTTCTTGTAACCATCTTGCTGCATCTTTCGCATGATACGTAATAATTAAATCTGCTCCTGCACGTTTCATGCTAATTAATTTTTCAAGTACAACTTCTTTTTCATTAATCCAACCATTTTGCGCTGCCGCTTTAATCATTGAATATTCGCCGCTTACGTTATAAGCAACAACTGGTAAATTAAAGTTATTTTTCACATCACGAACGATATCTAAGTAAGAAAGAGCTGGCTTTACAATTAAGAAATCTGCCCCTTCCATTACATCTGATTCTGCTTCACGGAATGCTTCCATGCGGTTCGCTGGGTCCATTTGATATGTTTTACGATCACCAAATTGTGGTGCACCGTGTGCCGCATCACGGAATGGTCCGTAAAATGCTGATGAATATTTCACAGCGTATGACATTACTGGTACATGTCCAAAACCATTTTCATCTAATGCGTGGCGAATTACTGTTACAAATCCGTCCATCATGTTTGATGGCGCAATAATGTCTGCTCCCGCTTTCGCTTGGCTGACAGCTGTTTTCGCAAGAACTGCAAGAGACTCATCATTTAAAATAATACCATCTTCAATTACACCGCAATGACCATGGCTTGTGAATTGACATAAACATGTATCTGCAACTACTACTAGCTCAGGGAATTCACCTTTAATTTGCTGAATTGCACGTTGCACAATTCCATGATCACAATATGCTGATGATCCAACTTCATCTTTTTCAGCAGGTAAACCAAATACAATAACAGAACGAATACCTAAATCAACAACCTCTTGCATTTCAGCCTGCAATAAATCTAAAGACATTTGATATACGCCTGGCATAGAAGGCACTTCATTACGAACGTTTTCTCCTTCTAATACAAAAATAGGGTAAATAAAATCTTCCGTATGTAAAAACGTTTCACGCACAAGCGCACGCATATTACCACTTTGTCTTAAGCGACGATGACGATTAAATTGTAAAGAGTTCATAGATTTCTATCCCCATTCTTTTATTTTATCCCGCTATTTACGGGCAGTAAGACCCCACTAATTAAAGTTTCACTTTATAGATTCACAAATACATTGTAGTAATGCTTCTACCGTGTACTCTTTCGGCATAATAATACGCGGAAAATAAAGGCTCGCCTCTTTTTCCGTAATAGGCCCTATACAAGCAATTGTACATTTTTTTGTCCATTCTCTCCAGTTTGTACCCTCAAGTAAACGAACAAAACTAGTAACAGTTGAAGGGCTCGTAAATGTAATAATGTCTACTTTCCTTACTTCTAACGCTTCTATTAACTCTTGTTTTTTCTCTGCATTTTCTTTCGTACCATATACGATTAGCTCATCTAGAGAAACACCAATTTCGCGAAGTGCAACTGGAATTACATCTCTTGCTAAATTCCCTTTCGGAAATAAAATGCATTCGTTTCCACTTAGTCTTTTTATAAACTCTTCTGCAAATGCTTCTGCAACAAATGAAGTTGGAACGAAGTCCACTTCATAGCCCCGCTTTTCTAACTCTAACCTTGTTTTCACGCCTACTGCAGCAATTTTAGTCGTTACCGGGAGCCTCTTTCTCAAACGATCTAGAAAAAAAGCTACCCCATTTTTACTCGTAAAAATAACCCAGTCATACGAATGTAGTTGCCCTGCTATATGTTGAATCTGTCGATGGGACATACCTTCCATACGCAAAAGCGGAATTTCCAATGGAATTCCGCTCTTTTCTTTCACCACTACACTCATTTGTTTTGCTTGATGCTGGGCACGTGTAATCAATACCGTTTTGCCAGCGAGAGCGTTCATATTTATTGTTGCCCCTTATTTGCAGCAAGAATGAGTTCTTTTGCGCCTTGTTTAATTAAACGGTCCGCAGCCTCTAATCCTACTTCCGCTGGATTCGTTCCTACTACTGTCTCTTTTAATAAAACAGAACCATCCATAGAACCGACAAGAGCTGTTAATTCGATGGCATCGTTTTCTGTAAGGGTTGCATATCCAGCAATCGGAACTTGGCATCCACCTTCAAGTTTATGAAGAAATACTCGCTCAGCTGCCACTGTTCTTTCTGTTACTGCATCATTCATATGCGCTAACAGCTGTCGTAAATCCTTATCGTCCTCACGGCACTCAATCGCTAATGCACCTTGTCCTACAGCAGGTACACATAACGTCTCATCTAAATGTTCTGTAATAACTTCATTATCCCAGCCCATTCTTTGTAATCCAGCTGTCGCTAAAATGATTGCATCGTAATCTTCTTCTTGTAATTTACGTAAACGTGTATCGATATTTCCGCGAATCCACTTCACTTGTAAATCTGGTCTCGCGGCTAATAATTGTGCACTGCGTCTTAAACTACTCGTACCTAAAATAGAACCTTCTGCTAAATCTTTAAACGATGCTCCGCTTTTTGAGATAAAAGCATCACGAGGGTCAACACGCTTCGGTATACAACCAATCATTAATCCTTCTGGAAGTACGGCCGGCATATCTTTCATACTATGTACAGCCATATCAATTTCTTTCGTAAGTAACGCATGTTCAATCTCTTTCACAAACAAGCCTTTTCCGCCTACCTTTGAAAGAGTAACATCTAAAATAACATCACCTTTTGTGACGATTTCTTTCACTTCAAATTCATATGGTAAACCTAGCGCTTTTAACTGATCAATAAACCAGTTTGTTTGCGTTAATGCTAATTTACTCTTTCGTGACCCTACAATAATTTTGCGCATAATTCTCTCTCCTCATTATAAATACCAAAAGTGGAAGTTGGATAAACTGCTTAATAGAAAAATATTAATTAACATTACAAGAAATGCCCCGATGTTCCACTGCACGATTTTCTTCCCTTGCAACACATCTGCCACTCGTAAATATAGGCCAGCACAATATACAAATAGAACGACAAAAGATCCGATCACTTTCGTATCATACCAATGGAAATTGTCCAATTTCGTATATCCCCATATGCACCCTAATAAAATAGCTAGTAAGAAAAATGGAACAGAAAATAAATTTAATCCGTAAGACATCGATTCTAGCTTCGGTAAATTCCCTAACCTTCTTAATCTCGCATTCCATTTTTTCTTTTTTAATAGGCGATATTGTAATAAATACATGATAGAAAAAATGAACGATACAGTGAAAGTTGCATAAGAAATAATAGCCATACCGACGTGTACATATACAAGTTCCGAAACTAATTGCTCAGCAAGTACCGGCGACATCTTTCCGAGCGGTGTAAAAATAGAAAAAGCGCTTACGCCAAATGCGACAACATTTGTAAAAAAGACTAGAAAGTCGATTCTCATAAATCGATTAATGACTAACGACATCGTAATCAATAGCCAAACATAAAAATAAATCCCTGATAATAAAGTTAATATAGGGTTCGTTTCTGAATCTGTAGCCCGAAGTAACATGAAGATAGACTGCAGAACCCATACAATCGAAAGTAACCAAAAAGCAAATCGGTTCGCCTTTCGGTTACTTTGGAAATAATCTATAAAATATAAACTAATGCTACAAGCATATAAAATAATTGCAATATGATAAATAATACTGTTATTTAAAAAACTCATCCGATCATCCTTCCAAATTATAAAGATGGAACGGATGGTGTCCACGCTCTTTTATGTTCTACTTCTTCCGCACTACTCTCTACGTCTTCCATTTCTAAATCGAAAATCTTTGCAAATAACGCTAATTTTTCGTCTGCTCCCTCTTCAGCAGCTATTTCTTTCGCTACTAAAATTGGGTCTTTTAATAATTGATTAATAATACTTTTCGTATGCTTACTAATTACTTTTCTCTCACGATCACTAAGATTCGGTATTTTGCGTTCCAAACTTTCCATCGTTTCACTTTGGATAGCAAGTGCCTTATCACGAAGAGCTGCTATTAACGGAACAACACCAAGTGTACTTAACCACGTTTTAAATAAAACAATTTCCTCTTCAATCATAAATTGAATTTTCTCTGCTTCTTTCAAACGCTCAGCACGATTTGCTTCCACTACTCCTTGCAAATCATCAATGTCATATAAGAAAGAACCTTCTAGTTCATCAATCGCTGGATCAATATCACGCGGCACTGCAATATCCACCATAAATAACGGACGACCAGAGCGCATTTTCTCTACCTTTGTCATCATCTCTTTCGTAATAACATACTCAGATGCACCAGTTGAACTAATTAAAATATCCGCTTCTAATAATGCACATTGCAATTCACTTAAAGGCTTTGCATGTCCCATATATTTCTCAGCCATTACTTCCGCTTTCATAAACGTCCTATTCATAACTGTTACTTTTCGAGCACCGCTTCCATATAAGTTTTGCAGTGCCAGTTCACCCATTTTGCCAGCACCAAGAATAAGTACGTGACAATCTGTTAGCTCGCCGAATATTTTCTTCCCAAGCTCGACAGCAGCATAACTAACCGACATCGCACTTTCACCAATCGTCGTTTCTGAGTGCGCACGTTTCGCTAACGTCACCACTTGCTTAAACAATTCATTAAAAATTGTGCCTGTTGCTTTTACTTGTTGCGCTTCTAAAAAGCTATCTTTTATTTGACCTAAAATCTGCGTTTCTCCGACTACCATAGAATCTAAACCGCACGTTACGCGGAATAAATGGTCTATTGCACCATCTTGTTCAAAAATAGTTAAATATGGTGCGACTTCTTCTATTTCAAGCTGAAACCAATCAGCTAAAAACTTCTTAATATAATACCGTCCCGTGTGTAATTGATCGACAACAGCGTAAATCTCAGTGCGATTACAAGTGGATACAATGACATTCTCTAACACGCTCTTTTGATTTTGTAATGTAGTCATTGCTTGCTCTAGCTCTGCTGCCTGAAATGTGAGTTTCTCACGAAATTCTACAGGGGCTGTTCGATAATTTACACTAACAACAAGAATATGCACGCAGCATGTCCCCCTTCACCCGTTTTATCACTTTATCTACTATCATAATACAACTTTCCTCTTATGAATCTGACAATCGTGTGAACAACCGATTATTTTTTATTTATTCTCCGTATGTAATAAAGGAGATTCAGTAAAACTAATAAAGACTTTCTACTTTATAATGATTATAAATTAATAACTCTATTTGTACGTTACCAAAAAAAGCACTCATAATCAAGTGATGGAAACTATTCCATATGAATTATAACATCATCTTTCCTATCTTCTTTCATCATGAAGGAAAATATGTATGATTGTTCCAAATTGTAGCACAAACTTTCTCAATACAATGTATTTGACATTGTATTTCTTTTTCGTTATATTGATTTCACAAAATTAAATTGTGCACAACTTAATTAGAAGGGAGTTATGTATGACAGAGAATTCTTTACATCTAGATAACCAACTTTGTTTTTCTATTTACGCCTGTTCTAAAGAAGTGACACGCTTTTATCGACCACATTTAGAAGAGATAGGTATTACGTATCCTCAATACATTACTTTACTTGTACTATGGGAGCAAGATGGACTAACAGTAAAAGAAATTGGAGAACGTCTATTTTTAGATTCCGGCACGTTAACACCTATGTTAAAGCGGATGGAATCATTGCAACTTGTAAAACGTGTTCGTTCCAAAGAAGACGAGCGCAAAGTTTGTATTGAATTAACAGAACAAGGTAAAGATTTAAAAGAGAAGGCTTGTTCATTGCCGACAACAATGGCAACAAATTTAGGAATTACAGAACAAGAATATCGTTCTTTATTAATTCAATTAAATAAACTAATGGAAACAATGAAAACAATAAATGAAAGAAAAGGGGAATAAACATGGATAAATTATATACTGCTTCAGTAACTGCTACAGGTGGACGAAACGGAAAAGTAGTTTCAGATGATGGCATATTAAATCTTGATGTAAAAATGCCGAAAGCACTAGGTGGTGCAGGCGGAGAGGCAACAAATCCAGAACAGCTATTTGCTGCTGGTTATGCCGCTTGTTTTGATAGTGCATTACAACTTGTCATTCGTACTAAACGTGTGAAAGTAGAAAGCACAGAAGTAACTGCTCACGTTTCTATCGGCAAAGATACAGATGGCGGTTTCGGCCTATCTGCTGTACTTGATGTACACATTGCTGGCGTTTCTCACGCTGAAGCACAAGAACTTGTAGAAGCTGCTCACGGTGTATGTCCTTATTCGAAAGCAACAAGAGGTAATATTGAGGTTACATTAAACGTAAAATAAAAAAATGTAGTAAATAAAAAAACGCGCGACATTCGTCACGCGTTTTTTGTTTTTGTCATTCTATGAATTGCCTTCCACGCTTCTTCTTTTCCAAGTCCTGTTTCAGAAGAGAATAGAACAATTTCATCGCCAATTTCAACAGCAAGCGTTTCTTTTACAACTTTTAAATGCTTTTGCCATTTCCCTTTCGGAATTTTATCAGCTTTCGTCGCAATAATAATTGTTGGGATTTCATAATGCTTTAAGAAATCATACATCATCACGTCATCATTTGTTGGTTGGTGACGTAAATCAACTACTAATACAGCTGCGTCTAATTGCTCACGCGTTGTAAAGTATGTTTCAATCATCTTGCCCCATGCTGCACGCTCTGATTTAGATACTTTCGCATATCCATAACCTGGAACGTCAACAAAATGCATCATCTCATTGATTAAGAAAAAGTTCAGCGTTTGCGTTTTTCCTGGTTTAGAAGAAATACGTACTAACTTTTTACGATTTAAAATTTTATTAATAAAGGAAGACTTCCCGACATTTGAACGACCTGCTAATGCAATTTCTGGTAAATCACTGTCTGGATATTGTTCTGGTTTAACAGCACTAATTACAATATCTGCTTTTGTTACTTTCATTGTTTCACTCCTACTAATGCGTGCTCCAATACTTCATCTAAATGAGATGCAAGCACAAACGTAAGGTTTTCTTTTACGCTTTCTGGAATATCATCTAAATCTTTCTCGTTTTCTGCTGGCAAAATAATTTTTGTTAAGCCTGCGCGGTGAGCACTTAATGTTTTTTCTTTTAAACCACCGATTGGTAATACACGACCACGAAGTGTAATTTCACCTGTCATCCCCACTTCTTTACTTACAGGAATACCTGTTAGTGCAGAAATAAGTGCCGTTGCCATCGTAATACCTGCTGACGGTCCATCTTTTGGAACTGCTCCTTCTGGAACATGAATATGAATATCATTTTTCTCATGGAAATTCGGATCAATCTGAAGCTCTTCTGCACGAGAACGAATATAGCTAAACGCTGCTTGTGCGGATTCTTTCATAACATCCCCAAGTTTCCCTGTTAAAATTAATTTCCCTTTACCTGGCGCTACAGACACTTCAATCGCTAGTGTATCGCCACCTGCTGCTGTATATGCTAACCCTGTCGCCATACCAACTTGGTCTGTTTTTTCGGCTTGCCCATAACGGAATATGTGCTTACCAAGTAAATCAACGATGTTTTTCTCTGTTACTACAATACGCTTGCGTTCTGCTGTAACGATAATTTTTGCGGCTTTACGACAAACTTTTGCAATTTGGCGCTCTAGTGTACGAACACCAGCCTCACGTGTATAATAACGAATAATTTCAAGAAGTGCTTCATCACGTACTTGTAAATTACCTTTTCGTAAGCCATGCTCTTTTAATTGTTTCGGCAATAAATGTTCACGGGCAATGTGAACTTTTTCAAGTTCAGTATAACCGGCAATCGAAATAATTTCCATACGGTCAAGCAATGGACCTGGAATACTTGAAAGTGTATTCGCAGTTGCTACAAACATAACTTTCGATAAATCATATGGTTCTTCAATGTAATGATCACTGAAGTTATGGTTTTGTTCTGGGTCTAACACTTCAAGTAATGCTGCGGATGGATCTCCACGGAAATCGTTAGACATTTTATCAATCTCATCTAATAAAAAGACTGGATTAACTGTTTTCGCCTTTTTCATACCTTGAATAATGCGTCCTGGCATTGCTCCAACATACGTACGGCGGTGACCACGAATTTCAGATTCATCACGTACACCACCAAGGGATACACGGACAAAATTACGATTTAATGATGTTGCGATCGAACGCGCTAACGAAGTTTTCCCGACCCCAGGAGGTCCTACTAAGCAAAGGATAGGTCCTTTTAATGAATTCGTTAACTTCTGTACAGCTAAATATTCAAGTACGCGCTCTTTCACTTTCTCAAGACCGTAATGATCTTTGTTTAAAATCTCTTCCGAATGAGCAAGATCAATCATATCTTCTGTCGCTTCTGTCCACGGAAGTGCTAATAACCAATCCATATAATTGCGAATAACACCGCTCTCCGCAGAACTTGCTGGTAACTTTTCATAACGATCTAATTCTTTCAGTGCTGCCTTCATTGTTTCTTCCGGCATTCCTGACTGTTCAATTTTCTCACGAAGTTCTTCAACTTCCCCGCCCTTACCTTCTTTATCGCCAAGTTCAGTTTGAATCGCCTTCATTTGCTCACGTAAGAAATATTCTTTTTGCGTGCGCTCCATTGAACGTTTCACTTTTTGTCCAATTTTCTTTTCTAAACTAAGTAACTCTTGTTCATCTTGAATAATTGAAATAAGTGTATGTAATCGTTCCTTCACAGATACAAGCTCTAAGATTTCTTGTTTCTGCTTCGTTTTAATCGGCAAGTGAGAAGCAATTAAATCAGCTAATCTTCCTGGCTCTTCTACATCAGCTACCGTTGCAAATGTTTCATTTGAAACTTTTTTCGAAACTTTAATATATTGTTCGAAATGCTCGAGTAATGTGCGCATAAGAGCTTTCTCTTCTAGATCATCTTCCACTTCTTCCGTTACCGTTTTGATAGAAACTTGCACTACATTTTCTTCTTCGATAAACTCTACTACTTCAGCTCTATGTAAACCTTCTACAAGGACACGAAGCGTACCGTTCGGCAATTTTAACATTTGCTTCACTTTCGCCACTGTACCTACACTATATATGTCATCTTCTTTCGGATCATCGATATTCATTTCTTTTTGCATCGCTAAAAAGATGATATTTTCATCCATTGCCGCCTGCTCTAGTGCTTGTATCGATTTATCACGTCCTACATCAAGATGCAGAACCATCGTTGGATATACGAGAACGCCTCTTAATGGTAGGAGGGGTACGATTCTTTCATTCGTATTCATACTAGACATAGCACCTCCATAATAAATTAAACTCCTGTTCAACTATTTTATATTACAATACATCTAGATGCAATTGCAGAGATTTTCCGCAATTGTAAATCCCTCGTTTTTCTCCCTTATAAAAAGGAAAAAAGACTCCGCTTAAGCATACAAACTTAAACGAAGTCTGGCAAATTTTATTATCGTTCATTCTCACATTGATTGTGCATCTGTTTCATCCACAGCAGTATGTATATCAAGCTCTCGATGCATATTTTCCTGCATAAATGTTAGCTCAAATACTTCTTTTAACTTACGAACAGGAATGATTTCAATGCCTTTTATTGTGTACAAAAACGGTTGCATGTTTTCAGCAGGAATGATGACTTTCTTCGCACCTGCTTTTTTCGCAGCTTTTATTTTTGCATACACACCACCAATAGGTTTCACTTCACCGTGTATACTTATTTCACCGGTCATCGCTACTTCATTATTCACATACGTACGATGCACTGCTGAATATACACCCGTTGCCATAGCAATACCTGCCGAAGGCCCATCAATTGGGATACCACCTGGAAAATTAATATGTATATCGTATCCTTCTGGCAACACATCTAGAGAACGAAGTACCGTTAATACATTATCTACAGAACCTTTCGCCATACTTTTACGGCGAATGGATTTCGTTTGACTACCAATACTTTCCTCTTCAACAATTCCGGTAACATTTACCGATCCTTTATCTTTCGCTTTGATTGCTGTTACTTCAATTTCTAATAACGCGCCTGTATTTGGTCCGTATACAGCCAGTCCATTTACAAGGCCGATTCTTGGAATAGGATAAATACGTTTTTCATATTTTGGTGTAAGTTGACTAGAGTGAACAACCCACTCTATATCTTCATCTTTAATGAAAGAACGTTCTTCATTTATCGCCATACCAGCAGAAATTTGTACAAGATTAATCGCTTCTCGTCCATTTCTTGCATACATCCCAATCATTTCAATACCATTTTCACCTATTTGCATTTCCACTTTGTCAGCTGCATTCTTCGCTACTTTTTGAATCTCTTCTGTATCTAACTCACGGAAAAATACTTCTAAGCAGCGTGACCGAATAGCAGGAGGAATCTCCTCCGGCGAACGTGTCGTCGCCCCAACTAAGCGAAAATCGGCTGGTAAACCTTTTTGAAAAATGTCATGTATATATGTTGGAATCATCGTATTCTCTTCACTATAGTATGCACTTTCCAAAAATACTTTCCGGTCTTCTAGCACCTTTAACATTTTGTTCATTTGAATCGGATGTAGTTCACCAATCTCATCAATAAACAAAATACCACCATGTGCATCTGTTACCGCACCTTTTTTCGGTTGCGGAATACCCGCTTGCCCCATTGCACCAGCACCTTGATAAATCGGATCATGTACCGAACCGATTAAAGGGTCTGCAATACCACGTTCATCAAACCTAGCTGTCGTCGCATCCAGTTCAATAAATGTTGCATTCGTGCGAAATGGAGATTTTGGATTTCGTTTCGCTTCCTCTAAAACAAGACGTGCTGCCGCTGTCTTTCCAACACCTGGCGGACCATATATAATCACATGTTGCGGGTTCGGGCCACAAAGAGCCGCTTTTAACGACTTAATCCCGTCCTCTTGCCCTACAATATCTATAAAGGATGTAGGACGCACCTTTTCCGCAAGCGGCTCTGTTAAAGAAATCTCGCGCATTTTACGAAGTTGTTCTAATTCTTTTTTCGATTCTCGATCAATTGAAACTTTTTGTGTTCGCTGATTTCGAAGTAAATGCCAAAAGTACAATCCGACAATTACACCAAAAACAAGTTGAACAAGTAAAAATATATTTGTCCAGCTCATCATTTATTTCCTCCCGCAATGTTTTATCTCTTAGTATTTCCGCGGAGGAACATAGCTAAACATAAAGAAAAACAGCAATTATAAAAATTGCTGTTTCTCCTTCTCACTATGCAGATGTTTTTGTATCAAGTACAGTACCGTCTTGTAAAACCAATTTCGGCGGTTCATTATCAGCTACTGTTTCTTTCGTAAGAATACACTTCTCAATATCTTTGCGAGATGGCAGTTCGAACATTACATCCAGCATCAAGCCTTCAATAATAGAACGAAGTCCACGAGCACCTGTTTTACGTTCAATTGCTTTTTTCGCAATTTCAATTAGTGCACCTTCTTCAAACTCTAACTCAACATCGTCAAGCTCCAATAATTTTTGGAATTGCTTAACAAGTGCATTTTTCGGTTTCGTTAAAATATCAACAAGAGCATCTTCATCAAGCGGCTCTAGGTTCGCAATAACTGGAAGACGACCAATAAACTCTGGAATTAAACCAAATCTTAAAAGGTCCTCTGGTAATACGTGAGATAAAACATGCTTCTCATTTACATCAGCATTTTTCTTCTCCGCACCAAATCCAATTACTTTTTCACCAAGACGACGTTTAATAATTGGCTCGATGCCATCAAACGCTCCACCACAGATGAATAAGATATTCGTTGTATCAATTTGAATAAACTCTTGGTGCGGATGCTTACGACCACCTTGAGGTGGAACGCTTGCTACAGTACCTTCTAAAATTTTCAGAAGTGCCTGCTGCACACCTTCACCAGATACATCACGTGTAATTGATGGATTTTCGGACTTACGTGCCACTTTATCAATCTCATCAATATAAATGATTCCTTTTTCCGCTTTCTCTACATCATAATCAGCTGCTTGGATCAATTTTAGTAAGATGTTTTCTACATCTTCCCCAACGTATCCAGCTTCAGTTAAAGATGTTGCGTCCGCGATTGCAAATGGAACATTTAAAATACGCGCTAATGTTTGTGCCAGTAATGTTTTACCACTACCCGTTGGCCCAATAAGTGAAATATTACTCTTCGCTAATTCTACATCATCAATTTTGCTGTTAGAATTAATGCGTTTGTAATGGTTATATACCGCTACCGCTAGTGCTTTTTTCGCGTTATCTTGTCCGATGACATACTCATCTAAGATTTCACGAATTTCTACCGGTTTCGGTACATCTTTGAATTCTACTTCTTCGTCCTTCGCAAGCTCCTCTTGTACAATTTCAGTACAAAGTTCGATACACTCGTCACAAATGTAAACACCTGGACCTGCAACTAACTTTCGAACTTGCGTTTGTGTTTTACCACAGAAAGAACATTTTAATTGACCTTTTTCATCATTAAATTTAAACATATTTTCACACCCCTTACAAAGTGCTAACCTCTTGCCTTCGTATGTACACGATAAATGTATCGTATGTAAATACATATTATGTCACTACGTGGCGAGAAATACAAATAATATGACTAGTTATGTACAAATAAAAAAAATTTAAAACTTTTGAAATATGTATATTCGACTTGTAAAGGAAGTTTTCCTTCTTCATCGAAAAGTTTTATAAATATATTTCTATATTTATAAAACAAGGCACGATTAAAATCGTGCCTTGTTATTTTATTATGCAGCGTTTTCTACTAAGAAATCTACAGCTTTACGCACTTTAAGATCTTCAGCTAAAGCGTCTACGCTTCCAAGAGCTTGCTTGATAGCGTCTACTGGCATACCGTACATTTCAGCCATTTTTTCAACTTCTGTAGTTACTTCTTCTTCAGTAACTTCGATGTTTTCAGCTTCAATGATAGCTTCAAGAACAAGGTTGATTCTTACGCGTTTTTGAGCGTCTTCTTTCATTTGCTCTTTTAACTTGTCAGCGTCAGTACCTGTGAATTGGTAGTAAAGCTCAAGGTTCATACCTTGTTGGCTTAAACGTTGCTCGAATTCACGAACCATACGATCTAACTCAGTGTCGATCATAGCTTCTGGAATTTCGATTTCAGCGTTAGCAGCAGCTAATTCTACTACTTCGTCACGTACTTTGTGCTCAGCTTCGTGCTTTTTGCCTTCTTCTAAGTTTGTACGAAGTTTTGTTTTTAATTCATCAAGAGTTGCAACCGCTTCGTCTGCTTCTTTAGCGAACTCGTCGTTTAACTCAGGAAGTTCTTTTGTTTTGATTTCGTGAATTGTCACTTTGAATGTAGCTGGTTTACCAGCTAATTCAGCAGCGTGGTACTCTTCTGGGAATGAAACTTCAACTTCTTTAGAATCACCAGATTTAAGACCAATTACTTGCTCTTCGAAACCAGGGATGAAAGTACCAGAACCGATTGCAAGAGAGTAGTTTTCGCCTTTTCCGCCTTCAAATGCTTCGCCATCAACGAAACCTTCGAAGTCGATTACAGCTGTATCACCGTTTTCAACAGTTCCTTCTTCTTTAACAACTAGTTCAGCTTGACGCTCTTGTAAAGATTTTAATTCGTTCTCTACATCTTCGTCAGTTACAGTTGTTTCAACTTTTTCTACTGCTAAACCTTTGTACTCACCTAATTTAACTTCAGGTTTCACTGTAACTTTTGCAGTGAAGATAAGGTTAGCATTTTTTTCGAACTTCTCGATGTTGATTTCAGGATGATCAACTGGGAAGATACCAGCTTCATCAATCGCTTCACCGTATGCTTTTGGTAAGATGATATCTATAGCATCTTGATATAAAGATTCGATACCAAAGCGTTGTTCGAATAACGGACGAGGCATTTTTCCTTTACGGAAACCTGGTACGTTAATTGTTTGTACTACTTTTTTGAACGCAGCGTCGATAGAGTTGTTTACTTCTTTAGCATCAACTTCGATTGTTAAAACGCCTACGTTACCTTCTAATTTTTCCCATTTTGTAGCCATTTATTCTTTCCCTCCAACTATAATAATGTATGCACATACCTCTATAGATTAAAATCTTCATTATCTCTTTTTTGAAATAACAAAAGTACAAATAATCCTCTAGCAAAAGCTTTCAGATATAATGTTCCAATCTACTAATTGCCTAAAAGACAACTACGGTATATTTTGTTCGAGAATAATATGAAACATATTAAGTAAGAGAATTACACTTCTCTTCTCTTACAAACAGGCAGATTTCTGCCTTTTGCAACCCTTACATTATAACATAGAATATGCTCGTTTCAAGAACCGAACGATTCTTTTTCATAATTATACGGGCAAATATCCTTCTCTTTCAACACGTAATAACCATTGATAGGCAATATGAAACTCTTCCAATTCAATATTATACGCCGTCATAAGCTCTTCTTCATCAATAGTCAATCCGAAACGCTTTCTTCCAATTCTCTCTAAAACAGCAGCCCAAATCTCCACTTTATCCATTAATAGAGCGAATGGGAAAACGCTAATTCGCAATTCTTTCCAATATGTAACCATCGCATCAAATATATCGGGATAATTTTGCTCTAATCGGTTTGATAATGTATGTATAATGTTATCGGATTGCTCCTCATTATGACCTGTAAATGCCGGAATCACCTTAATCGTATTCCCAAACTTTTCTACCTCTATCTCTTCTTCTATTTGATTTTCTATCATTTTATATAAAATAGAAGTTTTCAAATAAGGGTGCTGTTTTTCGTCTATTAAAAATTTCTTTAAAATAGGTAATGCTAGATCCAAGTCTTTTAACGAAAGTTGCTGAATCGCTCTTAGCTTTTGTCCAAAGTTTTCTCCAAACATTTCATTAGTAAACTCATCTAAATCAAAATTTGAATCGACTAGTGACGTATCCACTTCATTTAGCATACCTTCTGCAAATAAAGCGAGCTGCGCTAATTTTTCCTTTTGCTCAGGCATTATATCTTTCGTTTGCAAAACTTTTTCGACGGTTTCAATAACACCTTCATAATCATTTGTTTGAACTAAAATCGTCACATATGTTTCAAGGATATCACCAAATAATACAGCTCCCGTTTCAAGTAACTGTTCACATTTTTCTTTCGCTTCTTCCATATGCTTTAATTCTAACAAACAAATAACAGAAGCGAGTTCCGTTTGTTCCGTTTCTGCATTATACTGACGTAATATTTCAAAGCAGCGCAATGCATCTTCGAATTTCCGCTCTTTCAGTGCTAAAAAACCTTCATCAATATATCGCTCAGATAGCTGCGGAAACAATACGACCGTATTTTCTTTTTTATCCATACGTCCGCCTCTTTTTCTAGATTTTAATTATCTTTAAAGTAAATATATCAAATGAGTAATGAGAACACAACATCCCAAAACTATTTGTTTGAAATATGGAAATATTTAATTTTTATATTTCCATATAAACAAATCCTTACCAAAAATTAAAAATGCGCAAATAAAAATCCTCAGCAATTCAAGCAGAGGATTCATCCTTAATGGAAAGCTTTTATAATAGTGGGGTATATAACAAGGGTAATAATTTGGAGAACAATAATTGCCATAACAATCATGCTACAATAGAAGATCGGTTTACTTCGCTTCATTAAAAACATAATAATAAGCATCGTACAAGCAAACAAACTTAAGAAGAACAAACTCGTTGTCGAACTAAGTATACCACTCGGGACAAAGAACAATAACACTACACTACAAGTACCTATAATTCCAAATAACCATTCCATTCATTCACTCATTCCCTTTCCCTCTCATGGCAGTTTTTTGACTAAGCGATTAAATGTTTTACAACATCAACTACATACGTTAATTTCTCATACGCTACAAATCCAAAAGCAACTGTTAAACCCGTTACGATTAATCCCTTCATCATTTCTTCCTCCTCGTTTTATCGTTGTTACCTTTATTATAGAGGATTAGCAATTTGTTACCATCGAACTTCCTTACAGTTACCTTACAGAATTGTAAGATTTCAAAAGGGAGAGAACAACACCCCCTATTACTTCAGATGGCATCACGGAATTTCTCTGTAATCACTTGTTTTTCTCGTAGTTATTTTTCAGAGAATCCACCCTTAAACTAATAGATTTACTAAATAACTTAGGATTGAAATAATTATTCGTTACTTTCCTTCACTTACCTTCAAATGTTTTCATTTATAAGAAAACACTTTATTGAAATCGTGTTAATATATTTTTATATAATTAAGAATTTAATTTTAAAGGGGGATTATGTATGTTTAAAAAAATGGCTGCAGATGTATTAGGACTAAGCGATGTAGGATCTGTCATCACACCGAAAGATTACGATAAAGTTGATGCTGATGATTATGTGATGCATGAAGACGGGGAAAAAATTTATTTTCTAATTAAATCAAAATCAGATGAATATTGTTTTACAAACAAAGGATTACTCCACTTAGATGGTACAAGCGCAACGAGTAAAAAACGGACACTACGCCGCTTTAGCTATAGTAAATATCAAATTAAAAACGTAGCACTTGAAACTGCTGGAACAATTGATTTAGATATAGAAATTAAGTTCCAAATGGGAGATGAGCATTATTCAATTGATGTTCATAAAAAACATATTGAAGAATTAAAAGATTTATATAAAGCTTTACTTAAAATAGAAGAAATCGCATACGACAACGATATTACATTGCAGTATGCACACAAAAGTCTAGATATGGCATCTAACGCTTTTAGCCGCATTTCAAACGCACAAGTAAATTTAGCAGAACAGTTTAAAGAAATGAACGAAATCGCCTTTAATTGGCTCGTTGATACGAAGAAACAATATAACGTGAAAGATTATGGTTTTGTCTTTGAGAAGTTTATTAATAACTAAACAAGAAACCCTTATTATCTATTGATAACAAGGGTTTCTTAGCGTCCCAGGAGAGATTTGAACTCCCACTCCGCCCATTTCCGTACTATTTTATATATTTTGATCGCAGTCTTAATATATCTTCACCTTCGCGAATGCCTGCCGATCCCTTCCTCACATTTTTTACTACAGTCCAATCCGGGTTAGTTTCATCACCGATGTTCTGTACTGTAAAGTTGCCATCACCATATTTCCGGTGACCTTCTGCCAATTTCTCCGTTAAATCATTCTCATTTGGTCTCGCCATCTTTGCGCCATCTCCCTTTTTTATACAACCTTCTTAAACTGTCCAGTCAATTGGAGATTCTCGCTTTCCGCTTCTATTAATTGTAACACACTGTCGGGGATAAGTTTCGATCACAGCTGCTCAATCGTACTAGAATTGTAAAAAGTTTTATAACATTCTAAGTGATTAATTAGGGGAATCTGGATATGGATTCGAGTTCCATCATAAACCTATTGATTCTTTAAATTAAATAAGAGGAATAGGGCGCATAAATAGCGCTCTTTTCTTAATGAACTTTAATCTGCAATACATAATAATTATCATATATTACGTTATATTTTATACCTCTTGTACATACATCAATTTGTAGACAAACAAAAAACCTTGTTATCAAAAGATAACAAGGTTTTCTTAGCGTCCCAGGAGAGATTCGAACTCCCGACCCGTCAATTACCTACGATATATAAACGATTCTTTCATCGTTTGCTGAACGTTCATTTGAGCGGTCAACTGACCGTTTTTGTTAACTAATATTATACGCTATATAGCAGCTCTACGTCAATGCTGAAAGTACTCTTATTCTACCGATTTCTCCTATCGGTAATTCTGACGCATTTAGATGATACTATACTCATGAAAGAAAAGATAATAACCTAGAATCACGAATCTCGGTATCTCGTATTTCGAATATATGACATAAAAAAAAGAACGACCCTATGTCGCCCCCTATTAGTTTGATAACGCTTGTTTCATAGCCTTACTTCGTCTTTTTCTCTCTCTTACACACTTCATGCAACGGGCTTTCTTGCCGCCTCGTCCGTTACTCTCGAATTTAATTAACGGCTTAATCTCTTCGCATTGCTTGCAAGCTCGTGCCATGACCGGCTCGCCGTCTACCACTATAGTGACTAGCGGTGTATGTTCGAAGGTATACCGTGATTCTCGAAGATTGCAGTATTTACACCACGTATGCAACCCGTCGGAGTTCGTTCTGTTCTTATGAAACTCGCTACTTAACTTCGTCTTCTTACAGTGTGCGCATTGTTTCATATTAAACCCCTCCAAAGAGTACGCTATCTTCATCGCAGCCGTGTCGTTCTACATAAGCCGTCATACCGCCGTCACCTTTCACAACTTTCTTTTGCGCCTTCCATTCGTCCGCATTGTGGTCATACGTGATTAAGTACCGGTTTTCTCCGAACTCCTTGCGAGCCTTTGCAATAATCTCGGGTAATTGTTTATGTACATTTTGCGCTTTAGTTTTAGTAGTTGTCTTCGTTGTTGTCGTTGTCATTCTCCTTCGTCCTCTCTTCGCTTATGTTTATGAATATATGAAAATGGCGGGCAAAGTCCGTAAAGACCTCGCCCAATTTTGTTATTAACCTACGATATGTCGTGACATCGCCATACCACGAACAACTTGTGGCTGCGGTGACGAATAGTTTTCATTTGAGTAGCTTCGCCCTAATCGAGCATAAACCATCCCAGGGCGTGGCTTTGTCGCCTCTTCGTGCTGCACCATTACTTCCTCGCTCGTTAGTTCCTTTGTTTCTTCTTTTACTACCTCTTCGATTGCTTTTGTTGCTTTTTCCATTTATGATCTTTCCCTTCGTTAGTTAATTTAGCTGGGGCGATATCGTCCGCCCCTAACGTTTATTACTTATTAACCTCGACCGTGTGCGTTAAATCTGACGCAAACTTGACCGTAATATCATTGCCTAATCGTTCGTGTAGTCCGTTCATGATACGACTAATCTCGTTATAGCTGATTTGCTTGCCTTTCGTTGCTTCGATTTCGATTACTGTTTTCATTTTCCATTACCCCTTTGTTAGTTAGTTTTTATATTTAGGCGAGACAATAGCCCCGCCGTGTCTTCGCTAGCCTTTTCTACCTGTTCCGCCGCCTGCGATGAATGCATCATTTAGCTCGTCCAGCGTGTACTGTTTCGTTTTCATATTCGCTTACCCCCTTAGATTATTCGCTAAATAAGTCGTGTCCGAATCGCTCATGATTCTCGATTTTCTTTCCTACTAATGCGGCTGTTTCCGCTTGCTCTTCGAAGTATTTAGCGGGTTCATTTACGTATTGCCCCGCAGTATGTCCGAGATTTTCCGTAATAGCCGTTTGTACTTGTCCGATTGCGAATGATGCCGAGCGCATTTGATTAATACTATCTAGTTGCCCTTTGATTTCGTCGAAGTTCGGTACTTGCGATGCATTCGCTAGTTTTTGGCTCATTCCTAATAAGAGCGGGCGAATATGTGGCAAGTTGTCACCTTTGCCGACTAGTTCCGCTAACTGTCCCGTGAAATAGCCTTGTAATTCGTGCGCTGTCTTTCCGTTCTTGCTCGCTACCTCTACCATTCTCTCTAAGTATTGGATAGCTGTATTTTGATTAGGTGCTAGTAACACCTTTGTTTTTAGGTCGCTGATTTCCGCATCATATAAAATACGGTCGGCTTCGTTTAAGTCTTCGAATTGTGGCGTTAATAACGCTCGTGTTTGCTTCTCGGCTTCGTCTAATAACCCATTATACTTGCCTCGGCGGTCTTTCATTTCATCTAGTAATACGTGTGTTGCTACTTTCTTAATGCGTCCTTTTCTTGCTGCCTTGCCTTCGAATGATAGTTCTCGATTTTCTCCTGTTTTGCGAATTTGCTCGTTAACTCCGCCATCTGACATTAGTAACTCACGTACATAACTCGCTGTACCTGCTTTAATATCTCGTGCCTCGTGCATTAGTTCTACTGCTGTTTTTGTGTTTGTCATTTTTATTTATCCCCTTTGTTAGTTAGTAGTTTATGTAACTTATTACGCATATTTTTAAAAGCTCTTTTGAGCTTTGCGCTTACGAATCTTTCTTTCTTGTCTTGTTTCTTCGCATCTTTTATCTCTTTTTGATAAGCGCTAATATAGATGTCGTCTAACGCTTCGAGTATCATCGGATTTTCCATAATGCGGCGACACTCGCTACATTCAGACTTCGCTTTCATTTGAGTTAGCACATACGCACTAGAAAGCGTTTCTTTATATATGGTATCGCTGCACGTATATAAATCGAATGCGAGCGGATACTGACTTTTACAGTTAACTTCTACAATCTCGATTAGTTTTTCTGCGATTGACAGGCCGCTTTTAATGATATCTTTTAGCGGTGCTATAACTTGTCCGACTGTGTGACCGTCTTCGTATACATACGCCACTAAAAACGAGTGTGAGCGATATTCTATGATATCGGCAACGCATAGCGGGCGTTTAGTTTCCTTCTTCTGCTGTGTGTTCATCGCTTAAGATCTCCTTTCTTATCGTTTGCTCTTTTTCTTAGGCTGTCTGATGTTTCTAGCAGCGTCATTCTTGTTCGTATAATTTGGAGGTTGTCGTCTCCAATTAGCTTTTCTAGTTTTTTAATGTTCTTTTTCGCAGGGACTGAATGACCTTTTTCCCATCTGTTTACGGTGAGAAGAGTCACGCCGAGCGAGTTAGCGAATTCGGTTTGTGTTAGCCCAGCTAACTGCCGAATTGCTCGAATTTCTTGCGGATTCATTTGGAATCCCCCTTTCTTAGTTGTTTAATTTTTCATATTGAGGGTATGAATTTTTCATCATACAAATTTAAAAAAACAGAAGGTGCGACGCAGGTAAGGGAAATGCCACGCCATTAGCTTATTAACTATTTATCTCTTCACATATATGTACTTCTACGGATATAAAAATTGGCGTCCTTTTTGATTTGTAACGTAACTGTAATAATGTTTACAACCGGTTACGCATCTTGCACCGCCTTTTTACCCCCTGCATTCGCTATAGGCGCAGCAACCCGCCGAAACGGGTCACTATTCTATTATTTTTCCGTGAATTGGCGGTATAACTTCTTAATCTCGCTCTCTAGCGGATTATTTAATACACCTCTATCGCACACATACGGGCTGATAACATACCCACGCCCTTTAACGCCAGTCTTCGCACCGCTTACCGATATCATTGCCCCGTCATTGATAAGCGTTGATAATAGGTTTCGTGTCGAGTTGCTTGCGATTCCTAAAATCTTCGCTATGTCACGAGAACTTAAAATCTCGACTTGTGACGGCTCGAACTCCTGCGGATTCTTGCATAATACGTATGTATCTTTATGAGCGAATGGCATTAGTTTGAAAATAGCACCTGCTTGGCGGTCTGATAGTTTCGATAGAAGTTGTTTTGCCTCTTCCTTATATACCTTCGTAAAGTTATCGAATGCACCGCCAGCGTTTCCGCATCTTACTAAATCCTCGTTGATATAATAGAGCGTTGGACGCTGCGAGTTATCACGAATCACCGCACCGATCTTTTCTAAATCTTCTAGCGCTTTAAGTGTCGATTTCTTCCCACGCCCTAGTAATTGCTGCATGTCTTTCGTTGTTAGCGGTCGAATACCATACTTGCCTCGCCCCGTGTCGTGCATTAATAAACCGCCCGCATTCATTTGCAGGTATAACGATAGTTTGAAGAATACGCCGAGCTGATTTAATGTGACGTGGCTATATCTCTCGCCCTCGTTTCCGTTAACCATTACGAAGCGGCGTGTATCTTCCTTGCGTGTTTCCTTGTATCGAATCGCATCTAGTTCGGCTGGGGTTCGTACCCTTTGAGTTTCTGCGATTGCTACCGCTTGTTTTAGTGCCGTTTGTTGTGCCTCTGTTAGTCCCTCGATTGAGCCAGCGTGTATAATGGCGCTGATTTCTTCGAATAGATTGCCTGTTTTATTCATTATGATTCCCCTCTCTCGTTGTAATCGGATGTAAACTTGTCACTTATTTGACTCCTTCGTCACTGAATTTGTCACTTATTTGACTCCTTCAAAAAGTGCCTTCAGCCTTAGAGCCGCAATGGATGTAAACGGATTTGCATATAAAAGTACTCTGTTATCTGTGTGGATAACGAAACATCTTTGACGCAGCAACTACATAGCGTCACGGCTTCCTTATCGTTGCCGAATAACGGTTTTGATTAATGCGCTTAATTAAAAGAACATACGCAATAATAGTTATTGTGAGAGCTTGCGAACACTCGAAGCGAAGCGCCGATATATCTTTTAACGTTTCTAAAGAGATTGGCGCAACTCACGGCTGTAATTGGCTAGATTCTGCGATATTTCTCTAAACTATTTTTAACGCCTTCGTATGTATAGGTGCGCCAGCAGTCAAAGAAAGGGCGAATCTATTAAATTATGTTGTGCTGCGTTTTGTCTTCTCACTTCTATTGGCGCACTAGTTATCGAATATTGGTATTGTATTGGCGAATATAAACACCCCGAGATTCAAAAAATAATATACATATTTCTATATATACATTCTTTAAGATGTTATAGAAATGACTTCGTAAAAGCGGCGCAAATGGCTTCGCTGGGACTTCGTTATAATTCGAGGGGATTCGATAGAGAATGCGTGAGGGAAATACGGGAAGGGCTTCGCTAGAGAGCTGCGTCAAGTGCGGGCGGGAAGTAAGGACGCATTTTGCATCTTTACTATTTCCATTTATTAGTACCCGAGTTTTAAAAATTGTAAGCAGGGTCAATACAGCAGTGTAGCGGTATTTGAGGGGGTGGCTTGGAGGGTCGGGCGAATTTCGATTGGGCGGGGTAACTTCTCGCGACTTCGATGCGTTTAACTTCGCAGATTCGCAGAGCTGAACGCTTTAAAACGAACGTTCTTTTCTTCCTCCTCTTTTAATCGCAGAAACAAAACGAATAACAATTCAATTCACTTTCACTTCGAACTCAATGCGATTCAATGGAATGAACTCAACTCACTTCACTCCGAATACTTTACGATTCAAATATAATTCACTTTGAATCCTTTACGAACTCAATCGCAACAACAAACAAAGAAGAAAGACAACGAACAACTTCACAAACTTAATCGCTAATCTTTTAACACAACAAATAAAAAGATCATAAAAAGAAAAGGACAACAACTAATCGAATACACTCATGCAGATACTTACCATGATATGTTATGCACTGGCTGTGCCTGCTGTGGTGGTAGCCTGCTGGCTTATAGATGCGTACAATGGTAGGCTGTGACGTGCCTAGTGCTTTGGCTATCGCCTTCTAGTAACATCGCAGTATAAAGGATAACGAAATATATAGCGGCTGTATGTGGCTGTGTGGTATGGCGTGGTAGTGCGGCATGGTTAAAGTACATATGCCCTATTGGTCGCAGGTAATGGCGTCGGGTATATCGGTGTATTAATGCGTGAAGGTATGCCGCCCTATTCATAATATTATGCGGCGCTGGGAAGTAGTCTAAAAAGGTACACCTTTATGTACGTCGTTAAATACGTCCTATATCAGTCTATTAATTAACGCAAATTAATCTTTATGTACGTCTATAAATTAATTGACCTTTATAGACACATGATATATATTTAGGTTAACAATAAAAGGAAACGGGGTTTTCATTATGGCAATCAGCTTCGGTTACATTCGTGTATCAAGTAAGGAGCAGAACTTAGACAGACAATACAAGGCGCTAGAATCTCATGTAACGGATACAAAATACATATACAGCGATAAGGCTAGCGGTAAGGATTTCGAACGTGAGGGCTTTCAGAATATGCTTAAAGCAATGCGTGAAGGTGATACACTCTATATTAAATCTATCGACCGACTAGGGCGTAATAAGGCGCAGATAAAAGAATATCTCGAATACTTCAAGAAAGAAAAGATTCGTGTTAAAATTATCGACCTTCCTACGACTATGGCAGACATACCAGCGGGTCAAGACTGGGTTATTGATATGATTAATAATATTATTATCGAGGTTTATACATCTATCGCAGAACAAGAAAGAAGAACGATAAAAGAGCGTCAACGTGAAGGCATCGACGCAGCAGCAGCGAAGGGGAAACACCTCGGGCGTCCTGTTATGGCACTTCCTGAAAACTGGGATAACTTATACTGCGATTGGAAAGGCGGAAAGATAAAAGCAGTCGAGTTTATGGCGGCTGTTAATATGAAGAAAGCAACGTTCTATAAGAAGGTAAAAGAATACGAGGCAGCGCAGTAATTGGCGGTGTCTTTTTTTATGTTTAGGTACATAAAGACTAAACCCCGTGAGTTTCAAGACCTCCCTCCAGCAGAACGAGCAGCAGGTGGATAGCCGCCATTCACACCGCCACACACACGCCAATCTGACGATATTTTCCCCCGTGACATCGCTTATTTTGTAAATCATTGTAACTATCGACGTTACACGCAAATCATCGTAAACACTACAGTCGCAAGGGATTCGCTATTTCAACGAAAATATTACACGAGTTTACATTGAGGTTAGCGCCAACAGATTAGAACAAGGAAAGAAGTATCGGGATTTTATGAGAGTCCATGCGATTAACACGTATTCTATAAGAGAGCTGAACGACTTTCTTTTTTTTTTATAATGATGGTAACATTGGAATATATTATAAGAATAATTCTGAAGGGTCACCTTATGAAGAATTAAAGTCGAAAGGAGGAATTTGAATATGAATATAAACAATTACAAAATAAAGGATTTAGAAAAAGCTTTCACACTAATCTTTGAAAATGCTAAAGAATTAATAGAGGAATCTGAAATACTTTTGACCAACGAACGATTTGCAAGATCATATACCTTGTCACACATAGCTTCAGAAGAGTTATCAAAATTACCAATTTTATTTAGGGTTGCCACAGACATTCATTTCAAAATAAAAGTTGATTGGAAAAATGTTAATAAAGACTTACGTGACCATGAAGGAAAATTAAGAAGAAAGTTTATGCAGCAACAAATCCTATCAAATCCAAAGGGAATTAATGATGCATTACTAAACTTTATAAAAGAAAAGGCGAAACATTACAATACTTTAAAAAACGATAGTTTATATGCTGGCATTTGCAATGGAGAATTTACTAAACCAAGTCATACTATCGATAGAGAAATTGCCGAGGCAAATATTCAAGTGGTAAAAGAAGAATTAAAACTACATGAAGTAAATAAATATCACTTAATAGGATTTAGTAAAGCTCTAGCAAAAGTAAATAAGCAAGATTTTCTTTCACTTACATTTAGAGATACAAATAATTAACGAAATACAAATCCCAACAGGCTTGTTACCTATGTATTAAACCCATACTTTGTAACAAGCTATTAAAATACGCTTGCTTATTATTACGTTTCAAGATAAACAAATCTATTAAATTATGATTTTTATGGTAAAGTGTCCAAATAAATGTAGCCCTGAACTCTATAAATCGGTATAATATAGTCATGATTTAACGACAAAAAGCCTACTACGTATTCGCAGTACGTAATAAGCTCATCGTTGTAAGAAAGGCGGTGAGAAAATGGATTTACAAACAGTTGTCGCTTTGTGTGCAGTTCTAACTGTGGTCTTTACTGTAGTATTTGGAATTCTTAATCTACTAGTAAATATCCTCACCAAAAAGTAGTATTTATTATTTTTTAGCTTCTCAGTGTTCGCAGCACTAGGGAAGCTTTTTCTATTATGATATTTTTTATAGTGTATAAGTGTATTATTACTCAGGTAATAACACCTAAAAAGTTTACCTAAAACAAACTTCTACTTCAAAAAAAGATACTCCACGAGTAAATTAGAATTCAATGTTGCATCTAAGGCAACTTGTAAATAAAAAAATTTTACACTTTTACACTTTGAACACTCTAAGTAGCCTTCTAATGTAAAAAATATTCGTATACTCCAGTAAGTTCTCATTTTGAGAACATCTAGTTCTAAAAAAACAAGTTAAAAAGCTAACTTAAATGAACTCTTATATCCTAAAAGTGTTTTCTACCTCACCACCAGGATCGTATATAAAAACTTTTATCAAAAATGATACTTTCTGTATCATTATAGCAACATTATACTTGACTAAAAGTCAACTTACAATAGATTGTACGTATTTTCCATATGTTTTTTGCCAATTCGCATATATTTTTTACCAATTCGTATATACGTTTTTACGTATTGTAAAACATCTCTCTTTCCTTTCTGAACAATAATCATCTTTTTTTATTATTCGTTCGGATTAACGATTTCAATAATATCTTCACTTAACCAAACAACTCATCCAAATTATCCTCCACTTATCGTAGCCAGTAGCGTTATTTTTTCGTTCTTCCTTAATATTTGATATTCCGCTCGCACTCTCCCCTAAATTATTAATAAGGTACATGCATTAATCACTTTACAAATGCGATAACGCATGTTAGTATATAACCAATAACAAAATGTGCGTTATCGCACCAATCGGGAGGATTCTAATGATTTTAAATAAAGTAATTGGAGTTGAAGAAGCTGCAGTTTTATGGAATTTATCGCCCGGATACATAAAAAATCTATGCGCAAAAGGTGATGTACTATCAAAAAAGATAGGGAAAACATGGGTAATTGATGCTACACAAGGACATCCCGCATTACGTTTGTACATAAAGAATATACAAGGAAGCCCATTTCTAAAAGATGTATGTATAAGCGAGGATTCTAAAAACGTCAACATTCAATACGTTAATTCTTTTGAAGAATACGTTGCACTAAATGAAAAAACGGGTAATGACGCTAAAGCATACGAAGAATATTTCGGAACAGGCGACAAGATTAATAAAATACTAACTCAAGAAAGTGCTCGCCTACTACGCCAGTTTTCGTTTTTAGATAACGTTTCAATCAGTATTCCTTATAAAGGATTAGTTCATGAAATTGAGTTGAATCGGGATAAATTGAACGCTTATTTAGGATATAAAATAGAGGATTTAAGCGTCCAGGATAGAACGTGGCATCAAGAATTTCTAGAAAGACACGCATATCCAAAAGAAGGTAGAGCTAGACTTGTAAATGAATTCGTAGCAGTAAGGTGATTTCTGAATCTCGCATATAACGATTAAAGCCGCTGTATTAAGCGGCTCTTTGTGTTACGCAGTTATCTTTTCAGTAGAAAATCCGAAGTGACAACCAATTTTTATAATATAAACATCATAGCCATTCCCTCCTATATGTACGTAACAGAATCAATACTTCCCATTGTTAGATGTTGCGTTGTGATTACGATGCACGATTTCCGTGCGTAGGTGACATTATTGCAAGAAGAGATAGAATGGATTTAATAGATTTCCACTTTTAGGTATAATGATTTAGTTGACTAATATACAAAGGGGGCTTTTTTATGAATAAATTAGGAGAAAAAGAGGTATATAGTGTAGTTTCTTATATTGGGGTAAATAACGGTTATTTGGGTGATTTTTCTTATGCAAGTCACGCAGATTTTTATCCACGTTATTGCGGTCTTGCGATAAATCCGAATGACTATCCAGGGACAACAAGAGAGCGCTTTATTCAGATTTTAGGCAACTGTTCTCCTGAGGATCAAGCCAAAATTTTAAAAGAGGTTTTAGAAAGGTGCCCGTTAAGTAATTTTGAAGACTCATTTGAGAATGGTTACTTAAAGAAATTTGATTTTGAAAAAAAGAAAGAACTACATGAAAAAATTATTAAATGGACTAATGAGTTACAAGGTAAAGGGTTAATTGAGCTAGGTAAGCTTGTAAATGATTTTGAGTATGTAAAAGAAGTACTTAACCACGCAGAAACATTAATTAACCAACATTCTTTTAGTAGTGCTATTGATAGAGTACATGCTGCATTACATGGATACCTAAAAAATATTTGTATGAATGAAGGACTAACTTGCACAACAGCCGATCCCAAAATACAAGATTTATGGAGTAAGATTAAGCAAGAACACCCGAAATTCAGTGTGAATGTGAAAGAGCATTATAAACCAATTAACCAGTGTGTAGATGCCATAGGAAAAGCGTTACATAACATTAATGATGTACGTAATAGATTAAGTTACTCACATCCAAATGCAGAAATAATAGAAGAAAATGAGGCGAAATTAGTAATTAATTTATCGAGGGTTCTTTTGCAATATATTGATAGTAAAATAGGTAATTAGAGACGTAGACCGTTCTATAAGCGGTCTTTTTTGTGTACTTTTCGTGTGATAGAATTAAATATTATTAATTGTACTTATGTCTAAGGGGGAAAATCACTTGGAAATGAAAGAGAAAATAGATAAACACTTTGATTTTATGCATGAATTTTTTAGTGACATGAAAAATCAGGAACCGTTATATATTTTTATTAAAGGTCATTTATATTTAGAATCAATAATGAACAAGATGCTTGTAGATTTTTTTCCAAATACCCCCAAAATGAATATATTTAATTTTTCTCAAAAACTTGAACTAATTAGAAGTATTGGTTTTATTGAATTAGAAACGTACCAAGCAATTTCAAAAGTAAACCGCTTAAGAAATAAATTAGCACATGATTTAAAAATGGAGTTAGATGAAGGAGTGATAGAGGATATCATTGACTTACTCCCACAAAATGTTAAAAAATATATATTCCAGAGGATTAAAGAAACCTCAGAAACTAAAGTGAAAAGTTTATTTTGGGGATTATTTAATTATTTATTATTTAATTTAGAATATCCACATTTGAGCTTTTATCTAAAGGATAAATCATTTAATTTCCTCAAAGATACATATAATATAGATAGGTGCAATAAACAAGATAACTTTTTGTGAGATATTACTGCCTTCGCTAACTATGAGTTATCGGAATACGAACTCGACTGCCTTAAGTGGTGGTCGAGTTTTTATATTTGTACTCCCTTTCAAAAGTAAACATATCCCTTTGTCTCACTTATCGTGTATTCTTTCTGCGTTTCCTACGACGTTCTGTTACAATCGCTGCACCTATCGCAGTAGATATCACCTATTATTATCGTTATACTCTCTTACCTTATCTCTACAGCGCAATGCCGTTTCCGTAAGCTGTGCGGCTATGACAGATAAAGCGAATAGTGCCGAAAATAATTGTACGTAAAAGTTATCCGATACATTCAGTAGCCATAATGCGAATAAAGCTAGCGTAAGCAATATAATAGACGGTTTCCGCTCCTTCTTAATCTTAATTCGAAACATCGTAAGCCCTCCTTAATAAAGAGAAAAGCGCTAGAGTGGTTAATCCTCAGCGCCTTCTTGTATAACGGCTAATGCCGTCCTGTGGTGATATGCATTATCGGCATAGCTGCGCATGCCCTGCGCCAGTGGTGAACCGAAAAATATAATATAAATCGGTTATATTAAATGTACAATAGCTACGACACAATACCGCCGAGTGTTCTACAATTAATATTATATAAGTCTATAATTTCCCACACAACACGAATACACGTTCTAATCAAATGCGTGCGTATGATCTTTCTTGATAATCTTAGCTCATGCTATTGTTCTGCGTTCTCCTGCGCTTCCTTCTCTTCCATTTCTTTTAATTCGTCCTGCCACTTATCGCCGATACCACCGCTAGGCGTATTCCAACGTTTTTCTTGACGGAGGATTCTCGCCTTATCTTCTTCGGTCATTTCATCTTGGTATTTTTTCGCTTCCTTACGTTGCTGTTCTTCATAATCTCTTTCCTGTTGCTCTAGATGTCTTCGGTGTGCCTCTTCATCAATAATCTTATCGCAGTCATGCTCTGGTTCCTTCGTTTCATCGTGTCCGTGTCCGCAATAATCGTTCGGAATTTTAGTACTAGATTTCGTAGCAGGTTTAGAATTACCTGTTGTACGTTCTTCGTTAGCTTTCGCATCTTTAACCGCAGCATTTCTAAGACCGTCTTGTTCTTTCTTCGTTACACTTCCATCAGGATTAAACGTTATAGTCATCGTACCTTCTCCACCCTGACCTAAATATCCGTAGATAGAGAAAGACTTATATTTTTCGATAAATCTAGGCGCACCCGCTATTTCTTTAACTTTATTCGCAGACATTCCAACATTAATTCCTTCATACTGTTCTAACGATACGGTTGGTGCATCATTATTCGCATCTTTATAATATGGACGTCTGTCGTTAATCTCCTTATCTTCTTTCGTTGTTCCCTCCACTTGTTGTAACTTCTCGTCCTTCGCAGGTTCTTCGTCAACCTTCTCGACCTTAGTCGGATTGGACGTTTCCTCTTCTCCTTGCGCAGTTTCAACAGATTCGTGTTTCTTATACGGCTCATAGTCCGCTTTTTCTTTCGTAGAGCAGGCACTAAAGATTGACGTTGTCGCCACACCTAATAAAACTACTTTCTTCAATGACTTCATAGTAATTCCCCCAGTGTTGTTTAATGCATATTAATCAGCCTATGTTAATTCATTATATATTAATAGTAGATTTCATAAAGGTCACTCAACTTCCCATACGTAACGCATTTCGATATTACCCTTTATGTATTATCCCGATACATTCTACTCTTTATTTTACCGCACACAGTAAATTTATGTAATTAATAATTCACTAAGACGCAACCCTCTTTCGTTTTATAAACGAGCGTACCGCCCCTCTAGCACTACCAAAAGAGCGCCCTGTTTTCTTCGCTAAAATTCTAGTAACATCGCTTTTATTTTCCACGTGATCCGAATGCAAAACGATATCCACTATTAACTTATCAATATCCCTTTCGCAATACTTCTCGTATAGTTCCTCTTTTACTGCTGCGCCTATTGCTTCCCCTTCCACATCTATAGCTGTATCTATTCTATCTATTGCGTTCACTTCTTTGCCTACTAGCTGCAATGCCTTGCGCTTTTCTCCCCTATTTCCGCAATAATGACGTAATCCTTGCTGTAATAGCGTATATACCCTACCGCTAAAATCCCCCCGCTCTTCATTAAACGACCTTACTGCGTATTCAATTCGTCTATAGCAATCTTCAATAAAATCCGCTTCGTTATTCATCTTGTACCAATTATCCTGCGTTAACCTCTATATATATCCCATATAGTGCGCCTTAACTTCCCACATCTTCGCATTATCCGCCTTGGCTGCGTTTGCTAGTGCGTTTAGTTCTTCATTTATCATTCTTTCCTCGTCCCCTTGTTAGTGGTAATTATCTATATTTTCCTCTAGCCGTGGTTAGTGGTAGTAATTTCTTTTAAATCTCTTGACCTTATGTTTTTCGGTTTTTATCATGCCGCAGCGAAGTTAGGAAAACGGCTGGCTGGCAGATTTATCCCCTAGATTTCGAAGTTAAAAAGTAACTAAGAAAGCTAGAGAGATAAGTGTCTTCGGTTAATGCCATGCCTTGCTTCGTCAGTGTTCCGTATGTATTAGACCCCATTCACTTAATGACTTTCGCCATATGCATCCTTTTACGTAGGCTTGTCCGCATAATATCGTCCCTATGCGACAAACTGAATGCATTCCCTAGCGCCGTAACGCTAACGATAACCTCCCGAACCTTTTAGACTAAACATCTAGGTAAGTTCTCACCTTCCCGCAGCATACGAATAGGAATACACTACGGGGCGCTATCCTTGTAAAAGTATACTAAGTACTTTCCGCACGACCGATAGCAAGCCAAGCCGTAATTATCCTTGTGTTATACATGTCCATAATTACGGTAATCAGTTTTTTACGTGGTTTACAGGCAGTTCCACGTTCGGAAATCCTGTAACTCATCACCTAAAAATGGCAGCACTTAAGAAGCCTTGCATTACTCGAATTTTTTCGATAAAATGAAGGTACTGAATGACAAGATTGTCCGTTATTTAGTTTTTGATTTTAATTTTGAATTTTTTGGGTCACGGACTGCGCCAACAGTCTACCCTACGAGGAGCATCCGCCAAGATGCTCTTTTTTATTTACAAGAAATTCCTTAGACTTTCCGCTACTTCGTTCTTATCTAAATGTAGATAACGTGTTGTAACGGATATATCGCTATGCCCTAGCGCTTTAGATATCAACGCAACGTTTGCACCTTTCTTTAAGAGATTCTTTGCAAAACCTCTACGTATAGCATGCGGATTAATATTTTTAAGACCGTATTCTTTAGCGTGTTTAGTCATTCGCTTTGATATAATATTATTCGTCGGACTAGTTAAGACACTTCCGCCACTCTTCGTAATAAAGAGATAATCATTTTTTACGTTGTATTCTCTTCGAATGATTTCATTTTGTTTCATAAGAACGTCTAACAATCGTGCAAGAGCGTCGTCAAACGGTAGATATATCGATTCATGATTCTTAATAATACCGCCGTCAACACTTAATACTTTTGTATCTAAATCGACGTGTTTATGCTCGAGCTGCGCCAATGTGCCGACACGTATTCCTGTTTGATACATAAGTAAGATAGCAGTAGCATCTCGTAAATCTAAGAATCGTGTTAAATCGAGTACCGATAACAGGATATTAATTTCTCTATCCGTCGCACCTTCTTTAACAGGCGTATCCACTTTTATCTTCACATTGCGCCAAAAGTTAATATCAATCCACCCGTTATCGTGGCAACGTCCTAGAAACGCCTTTAAGCACTTTAAACGAGTTAATTTCGTTTGATTACTAACGTTCATAGACGATAACCACTCGTAAATATGATTAACGTTTAATTCTTCTAAGTATTGCGTATCTGTTATCTTCGTAAAGTGATTAACGTGTAAATAGTAGTCATTTATCGTACGCTCACGTAACCCTGTCGCCTTCATTTGACGTACAACTATTTCGAGTGCTTTGTCGATTGTTAAATTAAATGTGTAGCGACCCTCTGCGGTCTCTTTCTTCCGTGGATCACTTTTCAATCTATCGCTAAAAATATTCGTTAAGTCTTCGCTAATCGTTAAAGAATCACGTCTTTTGGACATAAAAAAATAAGCCTCCTAACTCGTTAGCGACCGCACATTGTACGATTCAACTTACGAATTAGAAGGCTTATATATTGCGGATTTTGACGTCACCGCAAAAGGTTTTCTTAGCGTCCCAGGAGAGATTCGAACTCCCGACCGTACGCTTAGAAGGCGTATGCTCTATCCGGCTGAGCTACTGGGACATGGAGCGGGTGAAGAGAATCGAACTCTCGACCAGAGCTTGGAAGGCTCTTGTTTTACCACTAAACTACACCCGCATATGTTATTTTATTTTTCTTCGTTAGCGCCGTTGCCCTATCGACAATATTTATTATATGTATAACCATACATAAAGTCAACACCTTTTTTAAAAGAGGATAATTTTTCTTATCCTCTTTTAAAAACTGTTTGTTCAACTAGTTGTCCGTCTAATGTTTCAAAACGAACTTCCATTTGATTTTCATCCATTTCTAATAAAGCAAATGTCTTTTCTACACGTTGACGTGGTAATAAAATACTACCTGGATTAATAAATAAAACGCCATCGATTAATTCCGCACCTAATACATGAGAGTGTCCGAAGCATGCAACTTGCGCTCCTACCTCTTCTGCATGATACGCTAATGTTTGTATTGTCATTTTCACGTTATGACGATGTCCGTGCACAACGACGAAACGAATGCCATCTACATCAGTTACAATTTCATCTTGAAAGTTAGCATAATCACAGTTCCCTTTTACAACATGGAAACCTTGCAGCTCTTCATGAGCAGGCGTTAGCTCTGAATCACCGCAATGAATCATGATATCTACTTTCCCTTCATATTTCTCTTTTAACTGCTGTAATTCCTTCACAGAGCTATGACTATCGCTTACGATTAAAGCTTTCATCAATCTCTCTCCCTTATTCTCCTAAAAACCATTCAGGGATTTTTTCTTCTAGCTTACGAAGAGCACGTCCGCGGTGACTAATGGCATTTTTCTCATCTGAGCTTAGTTCCGCCATCGCTTTTTTATATTCTTCCACATAAAAAATCGGATCATATCCAAAGCCGTTGTCTCCGCGGCGCTGTTCTAAAATATACCCTTCACACGTCCCGTTTACAATGACAGGCTTTTTATCACCTTCAGGGAAAGCCACTGCTAATGCGCAGTAGAAGCGAGCTTTACGCTTATCAAACGCTATCTCATTTAATTCTTGTAACACTTTATCAATATTCGCTTGATCATCCTTCGGCTCTCCAGCAAAACGAGCTGAATACACACCTGGCTTTCCATTTAAGGCATCTACAATAAGACCTGAATCATCCGCAATTACAATCGCATTCAGCTGTTTGCTCAGACTATCCGCTTTTAAGATTGCATTTTCTTCAAATGTTTCACCAGTTTCTTCGACTTCTTCAACATGAGGAAAATCGTGTAATGATTTTACTTCTAAATCAAATCGCTCAAATAACTCAGCAAATTCACGTACTTTCCCCGTATTTTTTGTTGCTACAACAACTTGTTTCATACTTTCCACCTCTACTCTATATGAGATACGATGTCGCCTAACGCTTCTTTTTGCATGTCAATCAGTTGGAAAATACCTTGTTCCGCAGCATCAAGTAATTCATTTAACTGTGCTCTGCTAAACGTCGCTTCTTCTCCAGTTCCTTGTACTTCAACAAACTGGCCTTTTCCAGTCATAATTACGTTCATATCAACGTCTGCTTTAGAATCTTCTACGTAGTTTAAATCTAAAACAACACCTTGTTCTTCAACAATCCCTACTGACGTTGCTGCTAAATAATCTTTTACTGGAATTTTAGATACTTTTTCTGCTTGTAATAACTTCTCAAACGCTAATACCATTGCTACATATGCACCTGTAATAGAAGCAGTTCTCGTTCCACCATCCGCTTGAATAACATCACAATCAATCCAAACTGTTCTTTCACCAAGTGCTTCTAGGTCAACTACCGCACGTAAAGCTCGTCCAATTAAGCGCTGGATTTCCATTGTACGTCCTGTTACTTTCCCTTTACTTGACTCCCTAATTGTACGTTGTTCTGTTGCACGTGGAATCATCGCATATTCAGCTGTTACCCAGCCCTTTCCTTCTCCACGCATAAACGGCGGGACACGCTCTTCAATTGTCGCTGAGCAAATTACCTTTGTATCCCCAACCTCAATTAATACTGATCCCTCTGGATTTTTTAAATAATTCGTATGAATATGTATATGGCGTAATTCTGTTTTCTCTCTACCATCTACTCGCATAAAAATAACCTCCTCATAACTACTTGTTAGTATAGCCAAATTTAAATGTATGATATGTATACAATAAAAGAAGAGGAACCCAAAAAGCAATTCCCCTTTCTTACTTAAGTATATCAAATTATTGACGATTAAAAACTACCTGTATTCACGTTTTCTGGACGATCTACAGGTTTTATTAACTTTCCGCCCTTTTCATCTATCAGATTCGCTTTACCATTTACTTCAATAGAAACACTTTTCACGCCTTTCTTTTCTGTTAAAGATAAAACTAACGACTTCAATACGTAATTTGAAACCATATTTTTATCTGGGTTTATAAATATATTTTCGTTAAAGTTTAATGTAAGATTTCCATCTTGTAATTTCGGGTTCGTAATAAGCTTAACTCCTGGATTAAAATCATTTAGAAGTGACTGATGAATCGGTCCTTTTACAAGCTCATCTATAATTGCTGCATAATCATTTTCTTTTCCTTCTACAACGCGGCGTGTTACAGGTACGTAGTATTGCTGTTTATTATTATTTTGCGCCATAAAATAAAGTGTAACTGGTTTTGTATTCGTTACATCCGCTACTTGTTCATCATCGAAGTTGATACCGTTAGCACGGCTCACCCCTTCACCAAGCGGTGTACCACCAACAGGCATCTTCGCCAATTTCTCGCCATTTATTTGGAACTGCACTTGTTTTACTTCTTTAAACTGCGTCAACGTCCACGCTATTGACTCAACAATTTGACGCTCTTCTTCTTTTGCATAGTTTTTCATTTCTTTAGAGAAATCAATGACTACCGTCCCATCTTTTTTCAAATCTAAGGTCATTGATGTATTTGCTGGAATGACTGCACGGAACCCATTCGGTAATAAATTCGTTACCGGTCCATCTTTCACAAGGTACTCTAACGTTTGCTGCATAACCTCATTTGCTTTTGGAGTAGGTACAGCTAATGTTTGCGGTACAACATAACCATTTTTATCAACAAGGTATAGTTCTCTATTCACTGTTTGTCCTTGCTTATCTTTCTTAGCTACTTCTTTCTTTCCACCCTCTGTATACGTAACTTGTTTTGGCGGATCAATTTGTTCCGTTGCCTTCTCCTGATTTATAAAGCCACACCCTGTTAGTAAAACAGCGCTCACAGTAGCACCAACAACCCATTTAAAAGTGGATTTAGGCATGCCATTCCCCCCTAAAATCTAAGTTTGTACTATTATGTATACGAGCTGTTTTATGTTTTAGAACTAGCTGCCCGGCAAATAGCGGGATAAAGTAAAACTTTAATCAGTGGGGTTTTCTTCATTATTAGCCCTCACCAATCGGACTTTTATGGGCAGTTGATCCCCCACCTAACTTCTTTGCTTTCGCTAAATTTTGAGGTGGGGGTCTTACTGCCCATTAATAAACAAAAAACTCCTGATTTCTCAGGAGTTCACGTATATGAATTCTACTATTATTCTTTTTCTAAATGAATATGTTTCACATTTTCAATCGGTTGGCCAAACCATTTCGATGCAATTTCTTTAAATAGGCCTATTTTTCCTGTTGTTAAGAAGAGATGATCACTTTGTTCTTCTCCCTCATTCAACATTTTACTATGGTATAAAATTGTACTTACTTCGCGCGCTGTTTCATCACCTGAACTAATGAGTTGTACTTTATCTCCCATTACTTTTTTAATAACAGGACCTAAAATCGGATAATGTGTACAACCTAAAATAAGTGTATCAATATCAGTATTTTTCAGCGGTTGCAACGTTTCTCTTACAACTTCATATGCCATTTCACTTTCAAAATTGCCACTCTCTACAAGCTCAACGAAAGGTGGACATGCTAAACTTTCTACCATAACACGGTTATTAATAGACTTTAACGCTTCTTCGTATGCACCACTTTTCACCGTTCCAATCGTTCCAATAATCCCAACATGATACGTGTTTGTCACTTTTAAAGCTGTACGTGATCCTGGGTGAATAACTCCTACCACTGGAATTGGTAATTGTTTCTGCATCTCTTCTAATACAACCGCAGTTGCTGTATTACACGCAATAACTAACATTTTGATATTCAAATCTAGTAAATGCTCCGTCATTTCCCACGTAAATTGACGCACTTCTTCTCGAGAACGTGGACCATAAGGGCAACGTGCTGTATCCCCTAAATATATAATGCGCTCTTTCGGCAACTGACGAATTAATTCCTTCGCTACTGTTAAACCGCCAACTCCTGAATCGATAACACCGATTGCTCTATTCAACTTCATCACCCGTTTTCTCATTCATCATCTTATTTTATCATTATATTTTACACACTTTAAGTTCGCTCACTTAAAGTGCTTCTGTATGAAAATTTTCATTTGTACCTGTATAGACTAGGACCTTTTTTATTTTGCTCCTTTTTTTCATAATTTGCAAGACAGAAAAATAACCGACCTTCTATACGAAAGTCGGTTTCTTCTATAATAAAGTACGTATTTATTGCTCCATCTTTTTTTGAAAAGAAGACATTCCTATTAATAAGAAGAAATGAGCAGAAATTAACATGACAATTAAAATAAAATTCAAACGATAACTATTTGTAGATTCCATAATTTTGCTCGCTACAGCTGGTCCAAATGCCATACCGAAAAAGTTAATTAAATTGTATAAACCAAGACCGACTCCAACTTTAGCTGGATGTAATGTTTTCGGTATAAATGTGTTTACTGATACTTGAATAGCTGAATAACTCATAAACGTTAAAATAATCGCCAATACAATAACAGCAATGTTCCCGTTTGGAATAAGCCCTAAAATTAAAAAGCCAACGATCATAATGGCAGACGCTACATAAATCATATTCACATTTCCAAACGAAGGGACGATCTTTCCAGTAAGAAAACTAGATACAATACCAAAGAGTGATGCAACAAACAGTGCGATTCCGATAACGAATGGAGATAATCCGTGCTCTCTTCCTAACAATAATGGTAATAATAATAAACTAGCACATAGCGCCACATTCATTATAAATCCGACCGCTATTAAACGAAGAAATGGTTTATTTGTAAACAACTCAATATCAATAAATGGATGTTCCGCGTTCTTCATACGAACCGTGAATAAAAATAAGAAAGCAGCCGATAACACAAATAGCCAACTATTAATATTTACCCCTAATAAAACAGTCGTAATGAATGCAAATAATAACGCCGCTCCGGTGTAATCAAAATGAAACGCTCCATCCGTATGCTGCGCTTCTTCCGGCATAAATTTTAAAAGCAAGAAAATCCCCACTACTGAAATAACCATAAATAAAAATAAATATGGCCACCCCAATGTGTTCGTAATAGCCCCGCCAACTAAAGGACCAATACCTATTGCTAATGCAATAGAAGAACTAATCATCGCTAACGCACCAGGCTTCTTAGCAGGAACAACTAATTTCGCCACCGCAATCATACTAAGTGCAATAAACGCTGCTCCTCCACTCGCCTGCACTAACCTTGCAAGAATGGTAATCGTATAAGATTGATTCACAAATCCAATAATAGAACCCGCTACAAATATGATAATTGAAATAATTAATAGTTTTTTCACGCTATAACGATCAGCCAGCTTCCCATATATCATCGAGCCAATACCGACAACTAAGGAATACCCTACTACAACCCAACTTACCTTCGATTGGCTAATGGATAAATCACGAGCCATACCCTCTAACGCTACATTAAATAAAACTGCATTCATCGGTCCTAATAAAACGATAAAACATAATGTGAAAACAAACCATTTTGAATGGTTACTTATATCTTTCCCCATGTGTAACACCTCTCCTGATTGTAGTAACTGTAAATAAAAATGAAAAATAAAGTTGTTTAGCTCCTTGATTACCACTAAACAACTTCATCAAATGTATATATTCATCGCGCGACAAACTGAATTTGAAACGAAACATGTACGTTGTTCGATATTCATGGAACTATCATAATTTCAGCATTACAGTTTGTCAACGAAAAATATACAAAGTAAACTAATTAAGTGTTTTTAGTTTACTTTGTATAAAAATTGTTATACACTAATTTCGAATCCGATATAAGGAGGACTGACATGTTTATGCAAGTTTGCAATTTCTAACTTAATAAAACCAAATAAATAAAAAACTTTTATATAGAAGAAACATTACAGGAGGATTATGATGAAGAAAAAAATGTTAGTCGTATTAACGAGCGTAGAAAAATATCCAAATTTAAATCGAGCTACTGGTCTTTGGCTTGGTGAAGCTGTCCATTTCGTTAAAAAGGTAGAAGACGCTGGTTACGAAGTAGATTATGTCAGCCCACAAGGTGGCTATACACCGATTGATCCGCATAGCTTAGCAATGGCGGAGAGCATCGATTGGGAATGGTATCAAAAGAAAGAATTTATGAATCGTCTCGGTTCTACAATGAAGCCGAGTGAAGTAAATCCAGAAGACTACGCTGTTATTTATTACGCAGGCGGTCACGGTGTAATTTGGGACTTCCCAGAAAATAAAGAACTTCAAATGATTAGCCGCAACATTTATGAAAATGGCGGAATTGTTTCCTCTGTTTGTCACGGAGCTGCTGGTTTATTTCATATCACATTAAGTAATGGAGAACGTTTAATTAGCGGCAAAAAAGTAACAGGATTTTCAAATGAAGAAGAAAAGCTAGCTGAATTAGATCAATTCGTTCCATTTTTAACAGAGGATGAACTCATTAAAAATGGAGGGCTTTACGAAAAAGCTACGCAGCCTTGGGAAGCTTACGCTGTAGAAGATAATCGTGTTATCACTGGTCAAAACCCAGCTTCAGGTGGCCCAGTAGCTGAATTAGTATTACAACACGCAAACAAATAACAGGTAATAAAAAAAGCAGGTTTTCCATTACTATAGGAAAACCTGCTTTTTTACGAAATCATTTGCAAAATAGCAATAACTTCTTTTTCAACTTCCGAATCATCAATTGCTTCTATATACTCTGGTTTAAAAAGTTGATACTTCTTTAGTTGATAAAAATCAAGTATCGCTTTTTTTAACGTAATATCGTACTGAATACAAAAAGAATGATCTATAATACGTCTTAACATCACGTCATCTTGCACCATAAATAATTGTGCGTTCATTTTATTAAAGTAGCCTTGTTCCATACCAGCTTCAAAAAACATTTGCAAATTATGATTACGATTTTGTTGTGCAGCGACTAACTGATCAGATAAGTGCGGATATGCCTCTTTCAAATCTTGTAAAAAAACATCAGAAATATATGTCACACATTTTAAAGAGTGGATAAACGTCTTTTGGAAACGTTCTGCAAAAGACATACTTTCATTTTGATTATCCGCATCTCCTTCAAGAAGGTAGTTCATAAAGTCTTCTACCACAGCTTCAATAATCTCATCTTTTGAAGAAAAACGTTTATATAAAGTAGCTTTACTAATATCCATATATTTCGCAATTTCATCTATTTTCAATTGGCTAAAACTCGTTCTTCTAATAACGGGCTTTATTTTATTAATATAAGTGTTTGCACACGCAACTTTTCTCATTAAAAGAGCCTCCCCTTTTGTCCATACAAAATAGTATAGCAAATTCACGATTAATTATAAATGAAGTCACTATACGCAATACACCTTTTTAGTTTAAGGAGTCATTTATACTATAGAAAAAATGCCCGCTACCTTTATGAGTAACGAGCACTTTTTCTATACTTTATTTACAGCTCTTCTTATAGCTTTCCCTATTTCCATACTAGACTGCGGATTTTGCCCTGTAATTAAACGCCCATCTACTACGACATGTGGCGTGAATTTTGGAGCAACATAAAACAAAGCCCCTTCTTCTTTCAATTTACTTTCTAATAAAAACGGCACTCGCTTTTCTAAATGTACAGCTTTTTCCTCATCATTCGTATAACCTGTTATACGCTTACCAGCAACAAAAAACGATCCGTCCTTATTTTTCACACCGACTAAAGAACTTACTCCGTGACAAACAGCCGCTACAATCCTGTTATTGTTGTACATATTCTCAATTAAATTTGCAACATACGGATTACCTGGAAAATCTACAATTGCCCCGTGCCCACCACCAAATAAAACTGCATCATAATCCGAAAAATGAACCTTTGAGATCGGCTTCGTATTTTGCAATAAAGAAGCAACATGCTTAAATTCACGAGGTATCCCGTTCGGAATAGAAACTCTATCAATAGATACTCTACCACCCTTTATCGACACAATATCAACATCGAACTTAGCCTTTTTAAATACATGATAAGGAGCTGCGAGCTCTTCCAGCCACAAACCAGTCGGGTGTCCATTCATATCATGAGCGCTTGTTGAAACTAACAATATCCTTTTCAACATATCCCCTCCTTACTACCTATTTATGTATGGAGTGTTCTTATCATTCTTATAGAACATGAAACAGGCAGAAAAATAGCCGACTCTTCATTTAAAAGTCGGCTTTCTTTTTATAGTTCGAGCTCTCCCATGCGAAGAAGCTCAACAACTGCTTGTGAACGTCCTTTAACTCCTAGCTTCTGCATTGCGTTTGAGATGTGGTTGCGTACTGTTTTTTCACTAATAAAAAGTTCACCTGCAATTTCCTTCGTTGTTTTATCTTGAACCAGTAATTCAAATACTTCTCTCTCTCTCTTTGTGAGTAACGGTTTAGATTGATACGCTTTTTCCTTCAACTGGTATAACCCTCCTTGCTTAAGCCAGAGCCGTGTATGTGTAAGTTGGGTGTTTATTTAGTCAAGATATTGTATGAACGAAATGTGCAGGTGGTGAATGAAAATGGGCTTTATTTCACATGTTATTTTAGACTTTTATACAGTGCAGACACTCTTTGTATCCACTCACTTTTCTGTACGCCATATTTGTTCTAGTAATATGCTGACAACAGTACCTACGAATAAACCATTTCCGAATATATATTGCATAACAGACGGCAATGATTGAAGTGCTCCAGACGGTAAAAACATAACACCGCTTCCAAATAATACAGCAACTCCTAAAATCGTTACATTCCTTTCGCTCATTGGTACTTGTCTTATATTATGAAAACCAATTCCAATTAGTTGTACGAACGAAGCCATTAAAACTGCAGATGCGACAGCGGATGGCAACGATGCTAAATAACGAATAATACTCGGAAACAGCGACATTACGACTAGTAACATACATGCTAGTAAAAACGATCGTATATATTTTTGTTTCGTTAAACGTATAAATCCTGCCGTTGCTGGCAATGGCACGACACCTACAGTTGAAAATACAGAAGAAATGATATGAGAAATCCCTCCAACCCACGTACCATCCTTCAACTGTTTCTGTTCAATAATCCCTTTTTGAATGGTAGCTTGATTAATTGCTATAATAGCTGCCACTGTATTAGAAACTAAAATACATACCATAACGAAACTTGATACAGCCATACCTGTATTCCATTTCGGAAGTCCCCAAGCAAACATTTGTGGAAGTTGCACAAAATGAGTTACTTGAGATGGAATCGTCACTTTTCCTGCAATTAGAAAAAGAATCCACCCACTAATTAATCCGATTAAAACCGCATAACTTTTGACAAAACCTTTTCCAAAATTAGATAGTATAATAACGAAAAGAAATATGCTAAACGCAATTATCGCTGTAAATCCATCAATTTGAGAAACAGTAGCAGTAATTCCTAGCATCCCTTTTAGGAATACACCGCTTAATTGTAAACATAATAAAAGTAAAAACGTCCCTGTCACAAGCGGCGTAAATAAAAATAAAATACGTCCTATAAAACCAGTTACTCCTAATCCTATTAAAATAACACCGGAAATTATCATTCCTAATTCTAAAATTTGCAACGTACTATGTAATTGATCTTGTCCGGCCGTTGCGTAAGCAAGTACGGTAAATACTCCAACCCAAGATCCAGCTGGTCCATCCGCAATTGGTAGTCTATGTCCAAGCCACCCTTGTAAAAAAGAAGATATACCAACTACAAAGAATGTACGCTGCATTAAATAAAATATTTCTTCCGTCGTAAGATGAAATAATCCGCCAACGACAATTGGTAATGCGATTGAATTCGCTAATAAAAATATAAACCATTGCAAAGTTCCCATAATATGATTTTGATTATGTTGATTGTCCAAATTTTTCATCCTTCCTATCTAACCTATAAAAAAATATTGTAAGCATAAAAAAAGAAGGGTTCTACACTCGCAATTAGAACCCTCCTCAAAACATTTAAACGATTCTTTTATACAAGATTATTTAATTCCACCTTATTTAAACTACCAACAACAATATTTCCTTTATGTACAACGAGACACTTTTCTGTTTGACGCGCTACCGCTTCAGCAGTACATGTTGCATTCGTCAAAACAAAACTCGCTTCATCTCCTACATTCGGCCATACTCGCTTCCCTTTATTGTTTAACGTTTCTTTCCCTCCCGTAATAAAGCGAAGGGCTTTTCCTAAAGACCTTTCGTCACTCCACCCAAAACGTTCTGCCAATCGATTTGCCTTTTGCAGCATATCACCTGTACCAAACGGTGACCAATGATCAGTAATACTATCATTTCCTAACGAGACTTTCACACCTTTTTTATCTAATAACGGAATCGGGATTACTTGTTTCCCAATTGGCACGGTTGAAGTAATATCAATGTTTAAAGCAGCTAATCTTTCTGCCACTTCCTCAGCTTCTTTATCCGTAACACCACCAAGTCCAAGCGCATGACTAATTGTTACGCGACCTTGCCATCCCGCTTCTTCTGTTAAACTTGCCAATCTCTTCATTGTAAACGTTCCAAGATTATTCGCATCATGCAGATGAATATCAACATCCGCATTAAATTCTACTGCAATATCCATAATCGTATGTAATGATTTTTCGATATCATTATCCACTGTAGCTGGATCCACTCCACCTACTAAATTCGCACCCATACGCATCGCATCTTTCACAAGTTGCACAGAATTACTGCGCAATAATCCATGTTGTGGAAAAGCAACGATTCTACCAGAAACCTGATTTTTATATGTTTCCAGCGCCGCTAACGTCGCCTCCAAATTACCAAGTCCAATAATCGGATCAACATTACAATGCGTTCTAATATTCGTTGCACCATTTCGAAGCAATAACTGTAGCATATTTTCCGCTCTATCTTGAGCAGTCGCTAATTGCTTCGGCAAAATTTTTTCTTCTTCATGAAAACGTGTGAAAATACTCTCTGCTGGCATACAAGCTTTCCAAGGGCCACTATAATACGTCTTATCAATATGAATATGCATCTCTTCGAAAGCAGGCAAAATTAATAAACGATTGGCATCAAAAATTGATACCCCTTCCTCTTGAACAGCCCCTGCTATTATACTTTTAATTCGTCCATCTTCAATGAGTAAACTACATAACTCTGTTTCTGTTTGGGAAATTCTCCCCTCTTCATATGTATACCCTGATTCAAGCATTACATTAGTCAACCAATATACTGTCATCTCTATTCCCCCACCCTTTATTAAAAGTTACCTCATACCTCTTACTATAATTTTAATATCAACTGAAAATTAAGACAATTAATACGACTGTTTCCTAAAAAAATTGTAATACAACCGCATAGCCTTCTCATAAATTTCCATATAGAATAGAAGTATATAGTTTGCTAAAAAAGGAGTGAATTGGAAGATGTCAAAAAGATTATATAAATCCGAAACTGATAAAATGCTGTTTGGTATATGCGGTGGTTTAGGAGAATATTTTGATATTAGTTCTACCCTCATTCGCATACTTTGGGTCATTGCTGTTTTATGTTTCGGGACTGGTTTTTTAGTTTATTTCATTTGTTTATTACTTATGCCTCGTTCGTACTAGTGGCATCCTGCATATACTTAATCGAAATATAAAAAATCACCTATAGAATCCTATAGGTGATTTTTTTATGAAGAATATTTCATTGTTAAATGCAATATTGCAACTTCATCTTCTTCATTCTTATAACTATGTTTCTTATTCGCTTCAAATTGAATAGAGTCAAACTCATTCAATTCATATACATCGTTTTCCACTTGAATCGATATTTTCCCCTTCATGATCGTTACAAGTTCAATAGCACCTTCATGATGAGCTTCTGGTTCATATATACTATTCGATCTTAAACAAGCACGGTGCATTTCCATTCCTGTTTCTTTCGTATAACGGAACATCGTTTCTAAGTGCCACGCTTGTCCTACATCTACTGCAAATCCTTCTCCGCAGCGTGCAACAGCTACAGGTTCTCCAACAACCATCAATCTCGATAAAGGAATCGATAATCCTTTCGTTATTTTCCAAATGACAGCTAATGTCGGATTCGTTTCGCCTCTTTCAATCTTTCCTAATGTTAATTTACTAACCCCTGTTTTTTGAGCTAATTCTTCTAAACTTAATCTTTGTTCATTTCGAATTTGTCTTAACAGCTGACCTACTTGCTGAATGACTTCTTTCGTTTGCATATCTTCATGTTCTTTCATCTATAAAACCACCTTGAAGTATAAAATAGTTTACTTTTATTTATTTTAAGTATATTATACTATACATAATTATCAAGTTTCGAAAGGAGTGCTATACTTTATGCGCGCAATTTTATTAGGCCTTTTATCATCAGCCTTTTTTTCCGCAACCTTTATTATTAATAGAGCGATGAATGTATCTGGAACGAGCTGGGCTTGGACAGCTTCCTTCCGTTTTTTATTCGCTCTCCCTATTTTATTCCTTATCGTTTTATTTCGCAAAAACTTAAGGGGATTATGGGAAGAATTAAAGAAACATCCATTAGCGTGGATCGGATGGGGTTCCGTTGCTGGTATTGGCTTCTACTCTTTATTAAGTTTCGCAGCTGTTTTTTCTCCAGCGTGGCTCGTTGCTGGAACTTGGCAAGTTACGATATTAGCAGGATTACTTTTATCGCCATTATTCTTCGTTAAAATAGAAACGAAATCAGGTGCAAAACTTGTACGCGGAAAAATCCCGCTTCGCAGTTTATATGTTGCATTATTTATTTTACTTGGTGTAATTTGTATGCAAGCGACTGCAGCAGGTCATATTACAATGACTCAGTTTATTTCAGGATTTTTACCTGTCGTGGTAGCCGCTTTCTTATATCCATTCGGCAACCGTAAAATGATGGAACTTGTTGGTGGGCGTCTCGATACATTCCAACGTGTATTAGGAATGGCAATAGGTAGTCTTCCTATAACAATTTTACTTGGCATATACGGATTTTCTACTACCGGTATTCCAACATCAAGCCAAATGCTGCAAGGCTTTTTGTTAGCATTATGTTCTGGCGTAATTGCAACGATGACATTTTTCTTTGCTACTGACTTAGCAAAAGATAACCTCGCCCTACTTGGAGCTGTCGAAGCAACGCAAGCTGGAACGATGGTCTTTACCGTGCTTGGCGAAATTGTTTTCTTGAATGGTTCATTCCCTGGTGGGCTTTCCCTGCTTGGAATGATTATTATTATGTTAGGAATGGTTGCAAATAGCGTTTTAAATCGATCTGTTCCAATCGTTAAGCAGAAAAAAACAGCATAAAAAGGAGTATGGTTCTATCCCAAAGAACCATACTCCTTTTTTATTGTCCCCCTATTTCGCCTTATCAGAATAGTATTTCATTAGCTGTTTATACTAAAACCTATGTTATAATACGTTTCATGCGCAATATTAGGAGGTAAATTATGTTAAAAAAAGCAATCGCTGAATTTATTGGTACATTTGTACTTGTATTATTCGGAACTGGAGTAGCTGTCATTGGCGGCGGAATTGAAGGAATTGGAACGTTAGGAATCGCTATGGCTTTCGGTCTATCTATTGTGGCTATGGCATATAGCATCGGAACAATTTCTGGATGTCACATTAACCCAGCAGTATCAGTAGCTATGTTCATCAACAAAAGAATGAACGCTATGGAACTTTGTTATTATGTATTAGCTCAAATTTTAGGTGGTTTATTAGGAACTGCAACGTTAGTAACGATTTTAAAATCTGCTAAAACACCTTTAGATAATTTAGGACAAAATGGTTTTGGAACTCTTGGTTTATCTGGAGCATTTCTAGTTGAATTCATTTTAACTTTCGTATTCATTTTAGTGATCGTTGCTGTAACAGGTAAAAAAGGAAGTTCTTCTCTAGCTGGATTAGTAATTGGTTTCACATTAGTTTTAGTTCACTTATTAGGAATTCCGTTAACTGGAACTTCTGTTAACCCAGCTCGTAGTATCGCACCAGCTTTATTCGCTGGCGGAGAAGCCCTTTCTCAACTATGGGTATTCATCGTTGCACCAATTCTTGGTGGTATTGTAGCAGCTATTGTTGGTAAATTCATTTTAAATACTGAAAAATAGAATTTTCAATATTTCTGAATAAAAAAAGGCGAGCCCTCATTATGAGGATGCTCGCTTTTTTACTTTTTCATTTTAGACTTTAAATTTGTAACTAATTGATCTACTGTTACATTTGCAAGTACGTTTTCCATCGCTTCTTGCGCTTGCATTAAAATAATTTCTAATACTGATTGAATATTAGCTCCTACTGGACATTCAATGTTGGGATTTTCATGGAAGGAAAATAGCTGTCCTTCTTCTACAACTTCCACTGCTTTATATACATCAAGTAATGTAATTTCTTCTAAATCACGAGCAAGTGTCGTACCACCTTTACCAGCTTGTACATCAACAAGTCCTGCTCTCTTCAACATTCCTGTAATGCGACGAATCACAACTGGATTTGTATTCACACTACCAGCAATCCATTCAGAGGTACAGCGAGAGTTTCGATCTATCGCAAGTAACGTTAACATATGAACACCTACTGTAAAACGACTACTAATCCCCATCTGCACACCCTCCTTTGTATTCATTCTATTAAAAGACGACTCTTATTATTATATACTATTTTTAATTTATACATAAAGAAAAAGCATGATTCCAATAGGAAATCATACTTTTCTCTCATTATTGACGCTTTATAAACTTCGCTAAATCTTTAAATTTCACTTTATCTGAGTAATTCATTACACCGTTTACGTAAATGCGGCTTGTAACAGCACTTAATATACCGATTGTCGCTAAAAGAATTAGCAGTGTTATCGTAATTTCTAACATACCCGTCTCACCAGCTACAAAGCGTGAGAATGTGACCATCGGGGTAAAGAATGGAACGTAAGAACTTATAACAACAATCGTACTATTTGGATCACCTAGCGATTTAAGACTTATAAACAATGCTGCCATTATTAAAATCGATACTGGTATCATTACACCTTGTAAATCCTCAGTCTTAGAAACAACCGCACCAGCCGCTGCATACATCATCGCATAGAGGAAATATCCTGTAACAAAATAAATGAGGAACATACCGATAACTTGTGCATCTAACTTTGTAAAATCAATTGGCAATCCAAATAAGGAACCATTTTCTAAATCTACCCATCCTAGTAACCAAGGAACTAGGTAACCACATGCCAATATGACAAGTTGTAATAACGCCGTTGAAACAACCGCTAAAATTTTCGCATACATCATCGTAAGCGGTTTTACTTTCGGAATCATGACTTCCATAACACGAGAAGCTTTTTCAGAAGCAATATTCATCGCAATTGTGCTTCCGAACATGACAATAAACATATACAAAGCAAATGTAAAGAAATAGGCAATTCCGAAAGAAGCAGAACGATCTTTAATCGCTTCTTGTTTCACTGTGATTTCAGTTTGCAATTTTTGTGCAATTTCCGGTGAAACATTATGTGTAGCAATTGTTACTGCCGTATATTGCGCTTTTAAATAACTAGCCATAATTGTAGAAGTTGTTTCACTAGGGAACCCATTAAACATATACGTAACTTCTGGAACTCCATTCTTTTCAGTCACACGGAATAAACCGTCTAACTCGCCTTCTTCTACTTGTTTATGTAGTCTATTAAAATCTTCTTTTGAACCAATTGTTAATTTAGCTGATGGTAGTAACTTATTTAACTCTTCTTTTTGTATTTTATATGTAGAACTCTCTACTACAACTGCAATTTTATCTTTATCCTTATTTTTATCATTACTTGAAGTAAAATGATTAAATGCAAAAATCCCAAATACAATTAAAAACAAAATCGCACTCGTAATTAATGATCTTTTAGATAAAAATGATTCCCTAAAATAAAATGAAAATACGTGAGAAAATTTACGCATCGTTATTTCGCCCTCTCTACAAAGATTTCGTTTAACGTCGGCTCTAACATTTTAAATTGTCGTAAAGTAATACCTTGTTCTTGCAACTGTTGTAAAATCTTTAGAGCTTCTGCATCATCTTGTACTTGCACATAAAGAAGGCCTTGTTGCTTTTCATACGATACATGTATAGCCGCTAATCCCTTCTCATTCTCTTCTGTATCTTCAATCGTTAAATTGCGGAAACCATATTCTTTTTTAATATCGCTTAACTGGCCTTTTACGACCGCTTCACCTTTTTTCAAAATACATACATGTTGGCAAAAAGCCTCTACTTGTTCCATACGATGACTAGATAAAATAATGGTCTTTCCGCTCTGTACTTGTTCTTCAATAATGCTAGCTAACATTCCAGCATTAACTGGGTCTAGTCCGCTAAACGGTTCATCTAAAATGAGAAGTTCAGGATTATGAAGAAGAGCAGCAATTAATTGGATTTTTTGCTGGTTCCCTTTTGAAAGCTCTCCTGCCGTTTTAAATTTATATTCCGGTATTGCCAATCGATCTAACCAGTGATCAATAGCAAGATCTACTTCTTTTTCGTCATTCCTTCTAATCTACCAAAATATCGCAACTGGTCTATTACTCTACTTTTTGTATATAAACCTCTCTCTTCTGGTAAATATCCAATTGTTACCCCACTAGTCCCAAATGATTTTCCATCCCATGTAATAGATCCTTCATTAGGCGTTAATAATCCGAGAAGCATTTTGATTGTCGTTGTTTTCCCTGCACCATTTCGTCCAAGTAATCCTAGCACTTCACCTTTAGGTAACGAAATTTGCAAGCCGTTAACTGCTTTTGATTCCCCAAATAGTTTCGTTAAGTTTTGAATTTGTAAACTCAAAGTATAAAGCCTCCCCTTTAATATCATTCATACTCTCTTTCAAAGACTATGTTTATATAGGATAAAATATAGCACTACGCTTCATCCTTTTAATATGTAGCACCACCTTAATCCATCATTTGTTCTATTTAGTTAAAATTGTAAATAATATCATGTTATTTGTCAATTATAATTGTCATTTCGACAATAAAACTTGTCAAAATGATTCCCAACATTTTTCTCATCTTTCTAATATAGGACATACTACTATATATATAAAAGACAATATGCAAATGTTCATACAAAAAATATTATTTTTCGATATATAATATTAACTGATTTTCTAACATCGAGGAGGATACATATGAAGATGAAGAGGGGCATTACCACTTTATTATCTGTAGCAGTTCTATCTACATCGCTTGTAGCATGTTCAGGAACACAAGAGAAAACTGTGGCGAAAGAAGAGAAGGCAAAATTAACAGACCAGCAATTAATGGCTGATTTATGGTATCAAACAGCTGGTGAGACGAAAGCACTTTACTACCAAGGATACAATATCGGTCAATTAAAGCTCGATGTAATTCTTGCAAAAGGGACAGAGAAAAAACCTGCTATCGTACTGGATTTAGATGAAACGGTTTTAGATAACAGTCCTCATCAAGCAATGAGTGTAAAGACAGGAAAAGGCTATCCTTACAAATGGGATGACTGGATTAATAAGGCTGAAGCTGAAGCCCTTCCAGGCGCAATTGATTTCTTAAAATATACCGAATCTAAAGGTGTAGATATTTACTACATCTCAAATCGTAAAACGAACCAACTAGATGCAACAATTAAAAATCTTGAGCGTGTAGGTGCTCCTCAAGCAACGAAAGAACATATATTACTACAAGATCCGAAAGAAAAAGGAAAAGAAAAACGCCGTGAACTCGTTTCGCAAACACATGATATCGTCTTATTCTTCGGCGATAACTTATCTGATTTCACTGGTTTTGATGGAAAGTCTGTAAACGATCGCAATCAAGCAGTCGCAGATTCAAAAGCACAATTTGGTGAGAAATTTATTATTTTCCCGAATCCGATGTATGGTGATTGGGAAGGCGCTTTATATGATTATGATTTCAAAAAATCAGATGCAGAAAAAGATAAAATCCGTCGCGACAACTTAAAATCATTTGATGCAAAATAAAGAGGATGGCATTCGCCATCCTCTTTATTGCATATTTCTCGTTAAAGGTAAAATAAACACTTCTACACGTCTATTTTTCGCCTTTCCTTCTTGCGTATCGTTCGGGGCAATTGAACGGTATTCTCCGTAACCAACCGCACTAAATTTCCCTGGCTGTAATTCTTTATTTTGCAGTAATACTTGCATAAAATTAACTGCCCGCTGCGTACTTAATTCCCAATTCGATGCAAATTGCGCATTTGCAATAGGAACATTGTCCGTATGACCAGATACTGTAATTTCACGAGGTGATGCTGAAACAAGTAAATTAGACATTTCTTTTGCAATACTTAGCGATTCTAATTTCACGTCCGCTTTCCCAGAATCAAATAGTACATTTTCTAATATCGTTACCTTTAGTCCTTTTTCTGTTAAATCAGTTTTAAAAGAAGAAGATAATTGATTTTCCTCAATATACTTATCAATACCTTTTTGTACCGCTTTTAATTCGTTCATTTCTTGCTGCTTTACTTCAGCTTCAGCATTCTTTTTAATCTTCTCAGATTCTAGACTGTTTGCCGATAACTCTTTCTCTTCATTCGGCTTTTGATCACTTAAAAATTCTTTATTTCCTGTTCCACCTGCTAATTCGCTTCGAAACGCTACTGCCATCTGTTTGAACTTCGCAGCATCTATACTACTCATCGCAAATAAAACGATGAACAATGCAAATAACAACGTTAACATATCAGAATAAGGGATTAACCAAGTTTCATCGATATGTTCTTCGTGTTTTTTCTTTTTGCCTCTTCTATTTTTTTTACTCCGCATTTTTTTCTGCTCCTTTTTCAAGCTTTTTACGCTCAGTTGCAGAAAGTGCACCTAAAATGCGGTTCTTCATAATAAACGGATATGTACCCTCTTGTAACATTAATAAACAATCAATAATTAAACGTTTTTTCTCTAGTTCATCTGCAGATTTTTGCTTTAATTTATTTGCAAATGGATGCCATAATACATAACCTGAAAAAATACCAAAAATCGTTGCAATAAACGCACCCGAAATAGCGTGACCTAACTTTTCAATATCAGTTAAATTGCCAAGTGCAGCTACTAGACCAATAACAGCACCTAAAACCCCTAATGTCGGTGCATATGTACCAGCTTGAGAAAAAATTGCCGCTCCTTTTGCATGCCTTTCTTCAATTGCTTCTAATTCAGCTTCTAAAATCTGCTCTAAATCTTCTGCGGATACGCCATCAATCACAAATTTCATACCACGCAAAAGAAATTCATCTTGAATTTTATCTAATTGCTGCTCTAAAGACAAAATACCGTATTTTCTACTTTCAGATGTCCAATGAACAAATAATTCTAGCAACTGTTCATAACTTAAATCTTTTTTATTAGAACCAAAAAGAACTTTAAATAATTTTGGAACCCTCTTTAGTTGATTCATCGGAAATGCTATACATACTGCAGCAAATGTACCAACAAAAATAATTAATGCTGCGGCAGGGTTAACTAAGGCCATTACGTCAGCGCCCTTGACGACCATCCCTACCACTACCGCCACTACTCCTAAAATGAGTCCAATAAGTGTTGCAAAATCCATTCCCATTCACTCCTAGTCTATACAAGAAGTTCTTCATTCTCGATAATCGCTACATCTTCTTATATATATATATTACATAAAAAATGAATTTCATGAAAGATAAGAAATGAATTATATGAAAAAATACTACAATTTCACACATTTTCTGACATTTTCTTTGCATTTCTATTACGTTATGACTCTTATATTTCTTTTTCAGTAAACTAGACTTATAATAAAAAACGATACATATTTCATTAAGAAAGGACCGTGATTACAAGGTATCATGAAAAAGATAATCATTATTTCTGCCACTACTATTGTAATCGGTATCACTTCTTTCGCTTACTTTAGTTCTAAATCACCACTGCAAAATGAGGCGAAAGCTGTCGAAAGTCAACAGCATAGTAATCACCAAAAAGAAGAGATTCCTGCTTTTCCAAAAGCTGATCATAATGCAAAGAAGCTAGACAATGATTTTTCCGTTGTAACAAATCCAGAGTCTAATCTTGTCTTAGTTAATAAACATCGAAAACTACCAGACGGATACACACCTGAAGACTTAACAAGACCGAACGTACCATTTACTAGTCCAAAAGATAAAGAAAAAACGCTACTGCGCAAAGATGCTGCAGATGCGCTTGAAAATATGTTTGAAGCGGCAAAGAAAGAAGGACTTGAACTTACAGCTGTATCTGGTTATCGTTCCTACAAACGCCAAAAATCATTACATGACACATACGTTAGACGTCAAGGAAAAGCTGAAGCTGATTCAGTAAGTGCCATTCCTGGTACGAGTGAACATCAAACTGGTTTAGCAATGGATATTAGTTCAAAATCTGCTAAATTCCAATTAGAGCCTATTTTTGGAGAGACAGCCGAAGGAAAATGGGTTGCAAAACATGCCCATGAATTTGGCTTTGTCATTCGTTATTTAGAAGATAAAACAGAAACAACAGAATATGCATACGAACCGTGGCATTTGCGCTACGTTGGCAATCCATACGCTACATACATATATAAACATCATTTAACATTAGAAGAAGCGATGGAAGACAAAAAATAAGAGAGCAAATTGCTCTCTTATTTTTCTTTCACTCTATCATTGTAGTAATTTTTTCTTCCACTCTTCAGGCCATGGTTCGCCTCTTCCCGTTTTTTTCGATGCTTGAACCATCATTCCACGACCAACTAAACAAACTTCTCCTGCTGCATTCTTCACCATATAATGCAAATCTAAAGAAGAATTCCCAACCGATCCCGCTTTTACATATACTTTCAACTGTTCATCAAAATATATTTGCTTAATAAAATTACATTGTAAATCTGCTACAACGATCATCGTTTCTGAAGATTCATGCGTCCATTCTTGCATAAATCCAAGTTCTTTAAACAGTGCAATACGTGCTTCTTCAAAATAAGTAAAGGCAACGACATTATTTACATGTCCAAACATATCTACTTCACCAAAACGAACTTTTACAGGACTATAAAATGAAAAACCACTTTCCCATTGCTCAAAGTCTTCAATATAAGAAATTCTCTTCATTGTTCCCTCTCCTTTTCGCCTTAAAATAAACAGAATAAACAGAAAAATAAAGTTATAAATATTGCCTCTTCAACATGAAGAGGCAATATTTATTAATAGTTATTGTCGCTACCAAAGAAATCTTTGAACGATTGAATTGTTGTATCACGGTTTAATGCCGCAATTGAAGTTGTTAATGGAATACCCTTTGGACATGATTGCACACAGTTTTGAGAGTTACCACAGTTTGCAAGTCCGCCATCTCCCATAATTGCACGTAAGCGATCTGCTTTATGCATTTCACCTGTTGGATGTGAGTTGAATAAACGAGCTTGTGATAACGGTGCTGGTCCAATAAAGTCAGATTTACTATTTACGTTTGGACATGACTCTAAGCAAACACCACATGTCATACATTTTGAAAGCTCATAAGCCCATTGACGTTTCTTCTCAGGCATTCTTGGTCCTGGTCCTAAGTCATATGTACCATCAATTGGAATCCAAGCTTTAACGCGTTTTAGAGCGTTAAACATGCGACTACGGTCAACTTGTAAGTCACGTACAACTGGGAATGTCTTCATCGGCTTTAAGCGAATTGGTTGTTCTAACTGATCAATAAGAGCTGTACATGATTGACGTGGTTTTCCGTTAATCACCATCGAACATGCGCCACATACTTCCTCTAAACAGTTCATATCCCATGCAATCGGAGTCGTCTGGTTTCCTTTTGAATCAACAGGATTACGACGAATTTCCATCAGTGCCGAAATAATGTTCATATTTGGACGATATGGAATTTCAAACTCTTGGTCAAACTCTTGTGCATCTGGTCCATCTTGTCTCGTAATGATGAGGCGGATTGTTTTCTCAGACATGTTGCTTATCCCCCTTCTCTTCACCCTTAGCAGCTACATCATGTTTTGAAGAATAGTCACGTTTACGTGGTTTAATTAAGGAAACATCCACTTCTTCGTAATGGAATGCTGGTGCTTTTCCTTCTCCCTCAAATTTCGCCATCGTAGTTTTTAAGAAGTTTGCATCATCACGATTTGGGAATTCAGGTTTGTAATGTGCTCCGCGGCTCTCATTACGGTTATATGCGCCAATTGTAATAACACGTGCTAACTCAAACATATTCGCAAGTTGGCGTGTAAATGAAGCACCTTGGTTACTCCATCTTGCTGTATCGTTAATGTTAATACGTTTGTAACGAGCCATTAGCTCTTCAATTTTCGCATCTGTTTCTAGTAACTTTTTATTTTCACGAACTACTGTAACGTTATCTGTCATCCATTCTCCAAGCTCTTTATGAAGAACATACGCATTCTCGTTACCATCAAGCGTTAAAATATTGTTAAATTTCTCTGTTTCGATTAATTCATTTTGCTCATATACAGTAGATGAAACAGCATCAGATGATTTAGAAAGACCTTTCATATACTCAATCGCGTTCGGTCCTGCTACCATACCACCGTAAATTGCTGATAATAGTGAGTTCGCACCAAGGCGGTTACCACCGTGCATAGAATAATCACACTCACCTGCTGCAAATAAACCTGGAATACTTGTCATCTGCTTATAATCAACCCATAGTCCGCCCATTGAATAGTGAACTGCTGGGAAGATTTTCATTGGTAGTTTACGAGGATCATCACCTGTAAACTTCTCATAGATTTCAATAATTCCACCAAGTTTAATATCTAGTTCTTTCGGATCTTTATGAGAAAGATCTAAGTACACCATGTTTTCACCGTTAATACCTAGTTTTTGCTCTACGCAAACGTCAAAGATTTCACGCGTTGCAATATCACGAGGTACAAGGTTTCCGTAAGCCGGATATTTTTCTTCTAGGAAGTACCATGGTTTACCATCTTTATATGTCCAAACACGGCCACCTTCACCACGTGCAGATTCACTCATAAGACGTAATTTATCGTCTCCAGGAATTGCCGTTGGATGAATTTGAATGAACTCGCCGTTTGCATAATATGCGCCTTGTTGATATACAGCAGAAGCTGCTGTACCTGTATTAATAATAGAGTTAGTTGATTTTCCAAAGATGATACCAGGGCCCCCTGTTGCCATAATCACGGCATCAGCTTGGAAACTTTTAATCTCCATTGTTTGTAAGTCTTGTGCAACGATTCCTCGGCACACACCTTCGTCATCCACAACAGCTCGTAAGAAATCCCAACCTTCGTATTTCGTTACAAGTCCTGCTACTTCATGACGACGTACTTGCTCATCTAATGCGTATAGTAATTGCTGTCCAGTTGTTGCACCAGCAAATGCTGTACGGTGATGTTGTGTTCCACCAAAACGACGGAAATCAAGAAGTCCTTCTTCCGTACGGTTGAACATAACACCCATACGGTCCATTAAATGGATGATACCAGGTGCTGCTTCACACATTGCTTTAACTGGTGGTTGGTTCGCTAAGAAGTCCCCACCATAAATTGTATCGTCAAAGTGGATCCATGGAGAATCCCCTTCACCTTTCGTATTTACGGCACCGTTAATTCCACCTTGGGCACATACAGAATGCGAACGTTTTACTGGTACTAAAGAAAACAGTTCAACATTTACTCCTGCTTCCGCCGCTTTAATCGTTGCCATTAAGCCAGCCAAGCCACCGCCGACTACTATAAGTTTCCCTTTCATGCTCTCCCACTCCTTACTGGTTTGCTAGCTGTGGATCGATGAACGCTAATAATGCACTCACACCTACATAAGATAGACCTAAGAAAATAGCTAATGTTACATAAGTAGAGATTCTTTGTGAACGTGGAGATACTGTAATTCCCCAGCTGATGCAGAATGTCCATAGTCCATTTGCAAAGTGGAAAATTGTTGAAACAACACCGACTAAGTAAAATGCAAACATAGCTGGATTGTTTAAAATATCTGCCATCATATCATAGTTTACCTCTTTACCTAACATTGCTTGAATACGAGTTTCCCAGACGTGCCAAGAAATGAAAATCAGTGTAACGATACCTGAAATTCTTTGGAAGACGAACATCCAGTTACGGAAATAACCGTAAGAAACCGCATTGTTCTTAGCTGTAAATGCAATATATAAGCCATATATAGCATGGTACAGTATCGGTAAAAAGATGATGAAAATCTCTAGCGCGTACCGGAATGGAAGGAGCTCCATAAAGCCTGCAGCTTTGTTAAAAGCCTCTGCTCCTCGTGTTGCAAAGTTGTTTACAATTAAATGTTGCGTCAAAAAGACACCAACCGGGATGACCCCCATTAATGAGTGCCACTTACGAAACGTATACTCGCGGCCTTTCATGTCCCCATTACCCCCCTTGAATGTTTGACTGCTGTTTTCAGATTAGTTTACAACAATAATGTTTTTTCACTATTGGCATAAGAAAAACTGAAAAAATTATTCGAAATATTTCAGCATAATTTGATACCAAATTCATTTTACTCCTATTTTTGTCGAAGCGTCAAGAAAACGTATACATAATTTGCATATAATTTGCCAATTCTTTTTTTCTTCTTATATATTCAGATTTTCCCAAAGAAAAATCTGTTTTTATAAATGAGAAATGTTATATAATAATCCCTATAGAAAGAGGGGAATATTGTGAGTAAAAATACAATCGATACAACATCTTTAGAAGATGTTTCATTGAACGCCTTCGCTTATGAATTGCTACGTGAAGAATTACTACCTGATTTAATCGGTAACGATTTAGATGGTATTTTATACTGGTCCGGTAGAAACCTTGCAAGAAAATATCCACTAGAAACAACTGAAGAAGTCATTCAGTTCTTCGAAAAAGCTGGCTGGGGCACTTTAAGCATTATTGAACATAAGCGTCGTGAAATGCAGTTCCAACTTAAAGGCACACTCATCGCTGAACGCCAAAAACAAAACAGACATTCTTCTTATCAATTAGAAGCTGGATTCATCGCTGAACAAATTCAAAAACAACGAAACGTCGTTGCAGAGTCCTATGAAGAAAAGAAAAAACGTTCAGACTCTATTACATTTCTTGTGAAATGGGATATAAAAGATCTCATTGAAGTGTAGCATTACCTACAGTCAACTAGACATATAAGTTTAGTTGACTTTTTTGTATTTTCATTCAGTTAGATTTATTTTAAATCTTCAGAAATTATACCAGAAAATAGAAGACGTTGTAAACTACAACGTCTTCTTATCCGCTAAATAAGTATAAATCGTTTGTGCGACATTTTTCGGCATACCTGCTTCGACAAATTCAGCTACAGAAGCTTCCTTCATCTTCTTTAATGAACCAAAATGTTTTAACAATACCTTTTTCCGTTTATCACCGATTCCTGGAATATCATCCAGTGCTGATTGAATGACAGATTTCCCATGTAATTGACGATGGAATGTAATCGCAAATCGATGCACTTCATCTTGAATGCGCTGCAACAAATAAAATTCTTGGCTATTTCGCTCAAGCATCACGGGTTCAGGTGGGTCCCCAATAATTAAATGGGAGGTTTTATGTTTGTCATCTTTTACAAGGCCTGCCATCGGAATATATAAACCGAGTTCATTTTCTAAAACATCACTTACAGCTGCCAGATGACCTTTTCCACCATCAATAATGATTAAATCTGGTAAAGGCAAACTTTCTTTCAGTGCCCTTGTATAACGGCGTCTCACAACTTCTCTCATAGACTCATAATCATCCGGTCCTTGAACCGTTTTAATTTTATATTTCCTGTATTCTTTCTTAGCTGGTTTCCCATCAATAAAAGCAATCATTGCAGAAACAGGATTTGTCCCTTGAATATTTGAGTTATCAAACGCCTCAATACGATAAGGTGTTTCAATCCCAAGCTGTTTCCCTAAATGATCTACCGCTTTAATCGTTCGCTCTTCATCACGTTCAATTAAATAGAATTTCTCTTCAAGAGCAATCTTCGCATTTTTATTTGCTAATTCTACAAGATCTTTTTTCTTACCACGTTTCGGCTGTGTCGCTTCCACTTCTAAAAAGCGCTCTACTAGCTCTGAGTCTATACTCCCTGGAACGACAACTTCCTTCGGCTTAAAATGACTGCTGTTCTCATAAAATTGACCGATAAACGTTAAAAACCCCTCTTCTGGTTCGTCGTAAATTGGAAACATAGAAACGTCACGTTCAATTAGCTTTCCTTTTCGAACGAAGAAAACTTGAACACACATCCATCCTTTATCAACTGCATACCCAAACACATCACGATCCACTAAGTCACTCATAATCATCTTTTGTTTTTCCATAATCGCATCAATATGCGCGATTTGATCGCGTAATTCTTTTGCGCGTTCAAATTCTAGTTTCTCTGAAGCTTCATACATCTTTGTTTCTAATTCTGAACGAACTTCTTTATGTCCACCATTTAAAAACTTAATAATTTCATCTACAATTTCTTTGTTTTGTTCTTCCGTCACTTCTTTCACACAAGGTGCTAAACATTGACCCATATGATAATATAAACAAACTTTATCGGGCATATTTGAGCACTTACGAAGCGGATACATACGGTCTAGCAATTTTTTCGTTTCATGAGCTGATTGTGCATTCGGATAAGGACCAAAATACTTTCCTTTATCCTTTTTTACGTTTCGTGTAATGAGTAATCGCGGCTGTTTCTCAGCTGTAATTTTAATAAAAGGATATGTTTTATCGTCTTTTAATTGAATATTATATTTTGGATCATGTTTTTTTATTAAATTTAACTCTAAAATGAGAGCCTCTAGATTTGAGGAGGTTACAATATATTCAAAATCTACAATTTCTCCTACAAGCCGAAGTGTTTTTCCATCATGTGAACCAGTAAAGTACGAGCGCACACGATTTTTAAGCACTTTTGCCTTTCCGACATATATAACCGTTCCTTGCTTATCTTTCATTAAATAACAACCAGGTTGATCTGGTAAAATAGCCAGCTTCTCTTTTAAATGTTCGTGCACTCGTCACCCTCCATTTCTACATGCTTAGCATTTTTATTTTCACATGAAAACATACTATGCCAAAACACCCAACATACGTTCTTCCATTGTAACGGAAAGGTGTAAAAAAGGAAAATAAAAAAAGCTGCCAAATGGCAGCTCCTTTATTTTAGAAGTGTTTAGAAACTAATTCTACTAACGCTTCTTTCGGTTTGTAACCTAACGCTTGATCAACTACTTTACCGTCTTTTAATACGAAAAGAGCTGGAATGCTCATTACTTCGAATTGACGAGCAGTTTCTTGGTTTTCATCCACGTCTACTTTTACTACTTTTACTTTTTCGCCTAGTTCTGCATCAATTTCCTCTAATACAGGAGCGATCATTTTACAAGGTCCACACCATGGTGCCCAGAAATCTAATAATACAACACCTTCGCTAGTTTCAGATGCGAAGCTTTGGTCATTTGCGTTTACAATTGCCATTTTATTTCCTCCTTCAAGTATATTCTACCAAGAGTATATCATTAACTTATATACGTGGCGAATAATATGTATCGTTATGTATTGTAACAAAAAAGTGTTCCTTTATACTATATAAAAATATGGATTACATACTAAAAAGATGAGAGACAGGGGATCTCTCACCTTTTTCTATATATAGGGGTACTTCACTTGGAACTCAAGGGTACTCAAATCATGAATGTACTTTTAACTTTTTAAACTCTTCTGTTAAAAGAGGTAACACTTCAAATAAATCGCCAACAATACCATAGTCAGCTACTTTGAAGATGCTTGCTTCTGGATCTTTATTAATCGCAACGATTATTTTCGAGTTAGACATACCAGCTAAATGCTGAATCGCGCCCGAAATACCGCATGCAATGTATAAGTCTGGCGTAACAACTTTACCAGTTTGACCAATTTGTAATGAGTAATCGCAATACTCAGCGTCACAGGCACCACGAGATGCTCCAACTGCACCGCCTAATACGTCAGCTAACTCTTTTAATGGCTTGAATCCTTCTTCACTCTTCACACCGCGTCCGCCAGCGATAATAACTTTCGCTTCAGAAAGATCAACACCTTCTGCAGTTTTACGGACGACATCTTGAATGATTGTACGTAGGTCTTTTACATCTACCGTAATAGAAGATACATCACCACTGCGAGACTCATCTTTTTCAAGCGTTGCAATGTTATTTGGACGCACTGTCGCAAATAAGATACCATCTGTTACAATCTTCTTCTCAAACGCTTTACCAGAGTAGATTGGACGAGTGAAGATAACATTTCCACCTTCAACCTCTAAAGCAGTTACGTCAGAAACTAGACCAGCTTCAAGCTTCGCTGCTAATTTTGGTGATAAATCTTTACCAAGTGCTGTATGTCCAAATACAATACCCTCTGGCTTTTCTTCAGCATATACAGCTAAAAACGCTTGTGCATACCCATCAGATGTATATGATTTTAATTTATCATTTTCAACTGTCACAACGCGATCTGCACCGTAATGAATCAATTCATTTGCAAAAGAGGCAACGCTGTCTCCAACTAGAAGACCTACTACTTCACCGCCTTCTGCAATTGTTTTTGCTGCTGCTACCGCTTCAAACGAAACGTTACGTAGCGATCCATCACGAACTTCACCCATTACCAATACTTTACGAGCCATAGATTTTCCCTCCTGCATATATAATTTCGTATTTTATTAGATTACTTTCGCTTCTGTATGGAGCAACGATACAAGTTCTTTTACTTGATCTTGCAGCTCGCCTTGTAACACTTTTCCTGCATCTTTCTTAGGAGGCAAATAGATTTCAATTGTTTTTGTCTTTGCTTCCACATCATCTTCTTCTAAATCTAAATCATCTAATTCTACTTCTTCTAGTGGCTTTCTCTTCGCTTTCATAATACCTGGAAGCGATGGATAACGCGGTTCATTTAAACCTTGTTGTGCTGTTACTAAAACTGGTAATGAAGTTTCAATCACTTCCGTATCACCTTCAACATCACGCTCAATCTTCACATTTGTACCGTCAATTTCAAGTTTTGTAATTGTCGTTACGTATGGAATATTTAACGCTTCAGCTACACGTGGACCAACTTGTCCAGATGCACCATCAATTGCAACGTTCCCACCTAAAATTAAATCTGCATCTTTATCTTTTAAATATTCAGCAAGTACTTTTGCTGTCGTGAACTGGTCACCATTTTCAACATCATCTTCAATATTAATTAATACCGCTTTATCGCAGCCCATCGCTAATGCCGTACGAAGTTCTTTCTCACTTTCTTCGCCACCGACTGTTACAACAGTAACTTCGCCACCTTGTGCGTCTCTTACTTGAATTGCTTCTTCAATCGCATATTCGTCGTAAGGGTTGATGATGAATTCCGCTTCGCCATCGTAAATTGCACCGTTTTTAATTACGATTTTTTCTTCTGTATCAAATGTTCGTTTCATGAGTACGTAGATGTTCATTCCATTTACCCCCTTGTTTTTCAGAAAGATTCTATCAATTCTAATTTTCTGTTAATTTATATTAAAAAAATAATTGAACTACCTGCCACTAAATGAAGGTTTACGCTTTTCTAAAAACGCTGCTACACCTTCTCTTCCATCTTCACCCGTAAATACTTCACCAAAGATTTGAGCTTCGCGTTGTACACCTTCATAATAATGAGACGATTTCGTCGTTTGCAATAACTCTAGTACAGCACGAGTCGTCGCTGGGCTTTTTCCAGCAATCTGTTTTGCAACTTTAAGCGTATCATCTAAAAATGTTTCTTCAGCAAAAACTCCATTAACCAGTCCCCATTTTAATGCTTCTGCACCAGTAATCGGTGTACTTGTTAACATCATTTCACAAGCTTTCGCTTTCCCAACATAACGCGGTAATCGCTGTGTACCTGCAAATCCAGGAATTAAGCCAAGTGTTAATTCAGGTAAACCCAGTTTTGCACTTTCAGTTGCAAAGCGCATGTGGCAAGACATAGCAAACTCAAGGCCGCCGCCAAGTGCCGCTCCATGAATTGCCGCGATAACTGGTTTTGAACATTTTTCAACACGCTCAAACGTAACTTGTCCAAGCTGTGCTAATTCAGTCGCTTGCTTCGCTTCAGTAACAGATGTAAATTCTTTAATATCTGCTCCCGCTGAGAAGAAGCGCCCTTCACCGTGAATTACAACAACACGAATGTTATCATCTTTCTCCACTTGATCAATTAATTCAGTAACGTCATGCATAACTTGTGAAGACATCGCGTTAGCCGGCGCATGATTTAACGTCGCCACCGCGATATGATCTTCAACTCTTACAGATAGGAATTTCAACATGATCCCTCCCATTATTGACGATAGCCACAAGCTGCAATAAGTAGCCCATGTACCGTTTTTGAAAGTGCGACCAGATCATACTTATGATCGCTCATTACCCAATTGGTCACAACTTCATCTACTGTTCCAAAGATCATTTGTCTTGCCACACGAACATTTAAATCCGCTTGGAATTCACCTTGCTTTATACCTGTCTCTAAAATCTCATCCATAACTTGTAAGTAGCCTTTTAATACTTCATTTATTTTCAGGCGTAAGTCTTGATTGGATTGTCTTAGCTCTAATTGCGTAACGATAGCAAGAGGATCATTTTGTGACAACAGCAAGAAGTGCGTTTCTACCAACATGAATAATTTCGATACAGCGCTTTCAATTCCTGCTGTTTTTTGACGAATTGTTTCGACAAATTCTCCCATCTTCTCTTGGAATAAGGATATTAATATATCTTCTTTATTTTTAAAATATAAGTAAATCGTGCCATCAGCTACCCCAGCTTGTTTTGCTATTTTAGAAACTTGCGCTTGGTGGTACCCATTCTCCGCAATCACAATGACTGCCGCATCAATAATTTGATTGTATTTCGGTCTATTTTTCCTCACTTTACTGTCCCCTTCAAGAAGATGACTGAATGAATAGTCATTCATATTCTTATAATACTGACTATTTAGAAAAGTGTCAATCCTATTTTTTCAAAAAGAAAGGGCCTTAGCCCGTTTGCTCATCCTCATTCTTCTTTTTCTCTTCATCTATTAGGACACGACGTAAAATTTTTCCGACTGTCGTTTTCGGCAGTTCATCTCTAAACTCATATACTTTCGGCACTTTATAAGCCGCTAAATATTTGCGCGCAAACTGATTTAATTCTTCCTCAGAACACTCCATACCTTCTTTTAACACAACAAACGCTTTAACTGTCTCTCCTCGGTACGGATCGGGAATTCCAATCGTCACTACTTCTTGCACTTTTTCATGCTCATATAATACTTCTTCTACTTCACGAGGATACACATTAAAGCCACTCGCAACAATCATATCTTTCTTCCGATCTTTCACATAGAAAAATCCATCTTCATCCATGTAACCAACATCCCCTGTATGAAGCCATCCGTCTTGTAATACAGCTGCTGTTTCTTCTGGCTTATTCCAATACCCTTTCATAATTTGAGGACCCTTTACAACAATTTCACCAATTTCACCCGGAGGTAAAGCCTCTCCAGTTTCAAGTGACATAATGTTTGCCTCTGTATCTGGCCACGGCACACCAATACTTCCTGGCACGCGTTTTTCCCACAAAAAATTCCCATGTGTAACTGGCGACGACTCCGTTAATCCATAACCTTCTACCAATTTGCCACCTGTAACTCTCTCAAACTCTTCCTGCACTTCTACAGGAAGCGGGGCAGATCCACTAATACAAGCCTCGATAGAAGAAATATCATATTCTTTTAAGAGGGGACTATTTAATAGAGCAATATAAATGGTTGGTGCCCCTGGAAATAGTGTGACTTTATGTTTTTTTATTGCTTCAAAAACCATTTTCATATCAAACTTCGGAATCAGCACCATTTTATACCCTTGCATAATACTTAAATTCATTACAGCTGTCATCCCATACACATGAAAGAACGGAAGAACACCAAGAATTACTTCTTCTCCTTCTTTACAATTATATAGCCAATGCGCTCCCATTAAAGTATTCGAAACAAGGTTTTTATGCGTCAACATAACGCCTTTCGGAAATCCCGTTGTTCCTCCTGTGTACTGTAAAAGAGCTAAATCATTTTCAGGATTACAAGGAACTTCAACATTAACATTACTTTCTCGTTCTACTGATTTCCATAGATGAATCGTTTCACTTTCCGACACATTCACAACAAGATTTGCCTGCTTTTTTTGTACAAATGGATAAAGTAAATTTTTAGGGAAAGGTAAAAAGTCCGCAATACGGGTTACGATAATATGTTCAATTTTTGTAGCAGCTTGAACATTCGTTACTCTTGGAAACACTAGATCGAGACAAAGAATTACTTTTGCTCCCGAGTCATGAAGCTGGTATTCTAATTCTCTTTCTGTATATAGTGGATTTGTTTGTACTACGATACCTCCCGCAAGTAATGTGCCATAATAACCAATTACAGATTGCGGACAGTTCGGCAACATAATAGCAACTCGATCACCCTTTTCCACACCGAGCTTTTGAAGATAATTTGCAAATCTCTTCACCTTATCGTGGAAGTCTGAAAATGTAATATCCTTCCCTAAAAAGTGAAGCGCTTTCTTTTCTGGATAGCGAGAAGCCACCTGTTCCACATATCCATGAAGCGGCTGAATATCATAAGAAATCGTACTTGGAATTTCTTCTGGATAACTTTTCAACCATGGTTTTTCCACCTTCATTCCCCCTTCAAATACATAAAAAATAAATGAATGTTCATTCATGATGGTTGTTTTCATTATATTATAGTCGCCATAACGTTGCAATCATAATATTCTGACTTTTATATAACTATGCTTCACTCCATTAACTTCTTATTATATGTATAAACTCTCCTCATCTATAAAAGAATAAGAGAGTTATTATTTAGCTTAATCTTATTATCGTTAACACAGCTCCTGGTGTAGTTGTTGATAATGTGGCAACAGCTAACAAACCAAATAGTTGCAAACTAATAGCATCTCCTGCTGCAAGAGTTGTAATAATTGTTGCACTAAATGATGTAGTTGCTAACGCAGGAGCATTGATCGTCCCAGCAAGTGGTGCTCCATTAATTGTAATCCGCGAACTGACTAATAATGAAGCCGTTATATTAATCGTATATGAAATGTAATAATTCCCAGCATTTGCAACCGTAAATACTGTGTTTCCACCAGAAACAGTAATTCCTGGACCGATGTTTTGATTATTTGGAAGCGGGACATTCGTTCCACCTAGAAGTACCGATATCGCTGTTCCTGACGTATTATTTGCAAATGCATATGTCGCCGTGATACTTGTACCTGTTACTCCCGTCGGACCGGTCGCTCCTGTTGGACCCGTCGAACCTGTTGGACCTGTTGGACCTGTTGCTCCTGTTATTCCCGTCGCTCCTGTTGGACCTGTTGCTCCTGTTATTCCCGTCGCTCCTGTTGGACCCGTTGCCCCTGTTATTCCCGTCGCTCCTGTTGGACCTGTTGCTCCTGTTATTCCCGTTGCTCCTGTTGGACCTGTTGAACCTGTTATTCCCGTTGCTCCTGTTGGACCTGTTGAACCTGTTATTCCCGTCGCTCCTGTTGGACCCGTTGCCCCTGTTATTCCCGTCGCTCCTGTTGGACCCGTTGCCCCTGTTATTCCCGTTGCTCCTGTTGGACCTGTTGGACCTGTTGAACCTGTTGAACCTGTTATTCCCGTCGCTCCTGTTGGACCCGTTGCCCCTGTTATTCCCGTCGCTCCCGTTGGACCTGTTGCTCCTGTTATTCCCGTCGCTCCCGTTGGACCTGTTGCTCCTGTTATTCCTGTCGCTCCTGTTGGACCCGTTGCCCCTGTTATTCCCGTTGCTCCTGTTGGACCTGTTGAACCTGTTGAACCTGTTATTCCCGTCGCTCCCGTTGGACCTGTTGCTCCTGTTATTCCTGTCGCTCCTGTTGGGCCTGTTGCTCCTGTTATTCCTGTCGCTCCTGTTGGGCCTGTTGAACCTGTTGCTCCTGTTGGACCCGTTGGACCTGTTGGGCCCAGCTTAGGAACTGTCCCATCACAACTAAAACAGCATGAATCAACATGTACACCATTTTGATTATTACACCCACAATATCCATTTATATTATTGCTCCATGAAGACATGTTGATCACGTCCTTTACATTCAATCTTTTACGTACAATCACCGAGTTAGAAAACACCTATCTAAATAAAAAAGAACTACTTTACCTAGTGGGGATAAACACAGATTCATTCCATACATTCTATTAATTATTACATGCGATTCGCTCTCTTTTTGCTTGTACTTTCGCCTTCTTGCTCAAACGAATTTCTTTTTCTCCATTCTGCATAGACATACAAACTTCAATCCAATTGGTGTATTCATCGACGGACTACTCGCAGTTGGAATTGTACTTTTCTTTTCATGAAAATTAGGATTTCGCCCAACAGCCCTTGCTTAATAGGAATAGTTATTTCAGCTCTCGGCTTAGCGATTATTCAAATCTTTATCGTTAGTGCCATTTTGAACGCTACTGTACTTGGAGCACCTTATTTCTTATGGGGGATGAGGAAGAGTGGGAAGAAGGTGAGTTTAAAAGGAAACTATCTTTTTTTCACGAATGTAACTTATGAACATAACTAGGAGGGATAAATATGTACCAAACTATTGAAGGCTTCTTGCAATCATGGACATACGAGGCTGAGTCTACTCAAAAAATGCTCGATGCATTAACAGATGAGTCTTTATCACAAGAAATTGCACCTGGGCACTGGACATTAGGCAGAGTTGCTTGGCATATCGTGACGGCAATTCCTGTTATGCTGTCTGGTACAGGGCTTAAGTTTGAAGGAGAAACGAAAGATTATCCTGTTCCAAGTTCTGCCACAACAATTGCAGATGGTTATCGTAAAGTGAATGCGGCTTTTGTTGAAGCACTTCAAGGTGAATGGACGGATAAAGACTTAGCTACTATTAATGACTTCTTTGGTCGTCCTATGCCAAATTCTATATTTTTAATGACACTTATTAATCATCAAAATCACCATCGTGGACAAATGACGGTTTTAATGCGACAAGCCGGCTTAACAGTCCCTGGCGTATATGGCCCATCAAAAGAGGAATGGGCTGCAGCTGGAATGGAAGCTCCTAAAATGTAACAACAAAAAAAGACAAGGAATTTACAACCCTTGTCTTTTTCTGTAACTTGTTTCATGTGAAACTATTTTTTACTAAATGGTTGTTTTATGGAAAAGATAGGTTAAAATGAATACATATTATGAAGAGGAGCAACCAAATTGAATACAAAAAATAAAAAAATAGTTATGAGAACTATTTTACTAACTTCTATTATCGGAGTTATTAGCGTATCTCTTTATTTCACAAATTATGGTACCCCTTGGGGGAAACAAACAGCAGTTACAGAATCAAAAGAATATATTACAAAATACTTTGATCTAGATGCGGAAGTCAAAAATACTTCTTACGATGCTAAAATGAATAGCTATGCAATCTCATTTGAGACAAGTAGAGACGGAGAGTTTACTATCGAATATAAAAGTCCTAATAACTTTAATATTTCTCCAGGAGTACAAGCGTATTTAAGCAAACACTCCAAATTTACAGAGTAGTAACGAAGCATACATATACAAAAAAGAGTTGCTGTAACGTCAACTCTTTTTTCTTATTCTTGTCATACAGTTATATCTTCCTTCTCTATATTTTTAATTCCGTAACATGCAATCACAACTCCAATTGCTGCCAATGCTAGTTGAAGAGGAAGAAAAGTTGCTACAGAAAACGTAGTGCTGTTCATTGCAATTGATACAACAATCAGGGATGAAACAATTGTAGTTGGCACTGAACGTTTACGCATTCCGAAATATAGTGGGATTAAACTTATTCCCGCAGTTGCAACGGCTAAAGGAACAAGGTTTATCCCTTCTCGCATCAATTGATCTACTGTGAATGAATTAGGAAGAATTGAAAAATAGCTATCTATCCCAAAGAACATTCCTACTACTAAAATATTAGATAAAATAACTGTTATAAATGTTAATGTTGCTGTAATAACCAACTTACTAACCATCATTTTCTTTCGGTTAATTGGATAAGAAAACATAAGTAGTATTGTTTTGTTTTTATATTCACCAATTATTAACCTTGCGATTAACACACTACCAAAAATAATAAATGTTGCTCTTACTAATGTACTAGCCATTAACAAAACCATCTGTGGATCTCTCATTTCTGGATCTCCTTCTATTTGAGAAACGATGCCCGTAAAGATTAGTAATGCCAGTATAGCGATATTTGCAATAATCGCTCCCCTCACATACCATCCAAGCTTAAACTTTTTTAATTCTAGCTTCATAAGACGTAGCATAATAGTCCTCCTTCCATTTACATTTTAATCGATATAAATCGCTCCTGTTTTACTTAAAATCTTCACTTCGTTTTTTGCATCACCAATGGTTCCTGCTTTTACCTTTTCTGTATTTTTATCTTTCTTAAATCCTTTTACATTCACCATTACGTCAGATGAATTACTTTTAGCCGTAAGTTTTAAAGATGTCGGAACACCTTTATACCGTACGCCAATATCTCCTGATTTTGTTTCTACAAATAACGATTTTCCTTCTTTCATATCCTTCAATAATACTTCCCCAGATGTTGAAGTGATGTTCATATTTGAGTTACTTACATTTGTTATATAGTTATCACCAGTCGTAGACTTTATATTTAATTCTTGTACTGAACTATCTTTTACAGCTAACTCTCCACTTTGCGATATGAATTCACCTTTCTCCGCTGATAGTCCTACAACCATTTCATCTCCGGACTCACTTTTTGTCACGATATTTTTCACTTCTATATCGCTTATTTTCACATCACCCGATTTATTATTTAATACAATTTTATCTATTTCTTTCTTTGGAATAGCTATAGATATACTATTTTTCTTCCTAAACGTAAAAACATTAAAAAATCTGGTCGCCTTTTCTTTTTGCTTAACTATAACTTTATTTCCTGCTTGTTCTATTTCGACGGGATCTATCTCTTTATCTACTCGTTTACCTTGAGCCGAAATTACTATTTTGTTAGCGTCTGTACTTTTCAACTCAATATCCCAGTTTTCATTGTCCACTTCTATCTCTTTTATATGATTTATCCCAAAAGACTTTTCTTTCTTAAAACCTTTCCCCTGAAATGTCTTAAAACCAAAAATCATACTAGCAATTGTCACAAATAAAATTGCAATTACTATTATTTTTTTCAACATTCATACCCCAGTTCATTGTTGTTTTATGCTTGCTTCAAGCCACATCAATCTTTTCGATTTTACGATACGATAGATAACTAATGAAAATTCCTAATAAACAGAGTGAAATTGGAATAACAATATAATCATAAAAACTTACACCATTTCCATAGTTACTGTTCATTAACATCCCAATTATTACTGCAGAAGTAATCGTTGTCGGTGCCGATTTCTTTCTCATCCCAAAAAATAAAGGAATTAAACTAATACCAGATATCATAAATGCGCTTATAAAGGTAGCTGGAACAGTAGCTATTATTTCGCCCATCGTAATAGGTGTTTCAATTAGCCCCATCATTGGGTTCATAAAAAATATGAGCAAGCTAATACTGAAAGTAGCGATAATCATGCTCACAAAACAAAAACTAAAAACAATTGTTAATTTCGCTCTCATTAACTTTTTCCTTTGTAGTGGATACATAAACAATAGTTGCATCGTTTTGTTCTTATACTCATCAATTACTAAACGTGATAAAATGACCGCACTAAAAATAAGAAATGTCATCCTAATAAAGAGATTTGCTAAAGTCATATACTTTGTGAAATCAGTGAGCGTCACATCTCCTTCACCTTTCACTCCCAACCCCATAAGACTTACCGCAGCAAAAATTGCTATAATACAAATGGCTACCCCTTTACAGTAACTAGATAATTTATGTTTCTTCCATTCAAGTTTCATTAATTTAAACATATAAACCACACCTCCATTACTGACATAACGATCTCTATGCTACTAACATTCTAATTCCAGCCATAACTACGCTTACTATTCCTATCACTAGTAAAATTAACGGCCATTTCCGCTCAGGTTTTCTATAATATAAAATCCCACTTATGAACATCACAATCAATCCACTTACTAGATTCACTAACAATCCATTAAGCATGAATGCCCTCTCCATCCATTACATTTAAGAAATATTCTTCTAAGGAACTATGTTTCTTATTAATACTTTCAATTTCTACATCGTTCATAATAAGTGCTTTTGAAATAGCTTGCTGCGACGCCTTCAATTCATACACACGAATCATGTTTCCACTCATTATTTTGTAATTTTTTATACCGAGTTTATCTTCTAAAATATAAGCTGCACGCTTCACCTCAGGAACAGTAATTTCAATGTACTCTGTTTGTTTTCCGTTAATACTCTTCATTGAAACTTCTTTTATTAGTTTTCCATTTTGAATCATACCGATTGTATCTGCCATTAGTTCCATCTCGCCTAAAATATGACTAGAGACTAATAACGTAATACCATATTCTTTGCAAAGCATTTTAAATAAGTCTCTTAATTCTTTAATACCAATTGGATCTAAGCCGTTAATTGGCTCATCTAAAATGAGTAATTCTGGCTTCGTCATAATCGCCCTTGCAATACCAAGTCTTTGCTTCATCCCTAATGAAAAATCTTTTACTTTTTTATCATCTATACCGTGTAGCTTCACTAAATGTAAAGCATGATCAATTGCGTTTTTATCGTAATACCCCATATATTCACAATGTAATTCTAGGTTTTCCTTCGCCGTTAATTTATCATAAAAGATTGGATATTCGATAATTGTCCCCATGCGCTTTAACAATTCATAAGATGTATCCGTTAACTTCTCACCAAAAATTTCAATATCACCGCTCGTCGGTTTTATTAAATTGGTGATCATTTTCATAATCGTTGTTTTACCTGCACCATTCGGTCCTAAGAAACCGTATATCTCTCCCTTTTTCACATGCATGTTAACGCTAGAAATAACTTCTTTCCCTTTAAACACTTTCGTTAACTGATTCGTTTTTAACATATATGTCATGTCACTGTCTCCTTTCGCACTACCTTATACTCCTATAATAGACAATGGAATTCTCTTTTTTCTTACCCGTTCCTTACAAATTCCTTACGCTGAAAAAAAGCTTGTAGAATCTACTTCTCTACAAGCTAAAACAGCATCTTTTTTAATACAACTGTAAAAATTGTTTTTTCATACGGCTTACTAGAAAGATGTATTTCTCCGTCCATCGCTTCCACAAGCCTTTTCGTAATCGTTAACCCTAAACCGCTTCCTTGATACAATCTATTTCTCGAATCTTCAAGTGTGTACATACGCTCAAACACTTTATCAATATGAGATTCGTCAATTCCTTTTCCTATATCCCATACATCTATATACACACTCGTTTCATCATCTCTTAACGTGATACCAAGTGTCTTTCCATCGTCTCCATATGTAATCGCATTTGATATTAAATTATTCAACACCCTGCCTAATACTTCTACATTTCCAAGTGCAAATATATTTCTTTCTGGTATATCAAGATGAACTTGAAACCCTTTTGTCGTCACTAAATCATAAAAAGATAAAATCTTGTCGCGGCAAACTTCATTCATATTTACTTTCGTCATCTCGATTGCCTTGTCGCCAGATTCTAATTTTGCTAAATCAAAAAACTTATGAATTAGTTCCATTACTTCTAGTGTTTTCACATGCACCTTTTCAAGTAATATTTGTTGTTCTTTTTTATTTATCGTTTTATCCTTATTTAACATTTCTGTATATCCAAGAATAACTGTTAGTGGCGTCTTTAAATCATGTGAAATATTTGAAAGCATTTTTCTCATCGAAATTTCTACTTTTGCATGATCTGCATTCGTTTTCTGTTTTGCATCTAATAATTGATTAATTGCCACTAATAATTTTTGCAATTCTAGATCATCTGTCATAACAAGTAACTTCTCACCTGTTTGTCCATTTACAATACTTTCTAACTTTCCATATGTGTATCGTAAATTTTTACTACTATTTTTTCTCATTTTATATTGTATGTAAATGACACATAACAACATAAAAATAATACCCAGTAACAAATTGACCATATTACATCACTTCCAACTTATAGCCAATGCCCCATAACGTTTTAATATATTCTGGATTAGATGGATCACTTTCGATTTTCTCACGCAATCTTCTCATATGAACATTAATAACGTTATCGTCACCGTAATACTCTTTGTTCCAAACGAACGTATAGATTTGTGCTTTCGTAAATACACGATTTTGATTCTTTACGAATAGCTTTAAAATATCAAATTCTTTTAAAGTAAGTTTGAGCGATTTCCCGTTTTTTTCAACCGTAAAATTAATTGGATCAATTGTTAGATCACCAATTTGAATCATCTTTTCTGTTTCTTCTGTAGCTGAATATTTCGTAGACCTCCGAATACCTGCCTTTACACGTGCAGCTAATTCGATCATAGAAAATGGCTTACAAATGTAATCATCTGCTCCAAGTCCTAATCCAACAGCTTTATCAACATCGGTATCTTTTGCCGACATCATTAAAATCGGAACAGCACTTTTTTCTCGAATGATTCGCACAACCTCTAAGCCATCTAGCTTTGGCATCATAATGTCGAGGATAATCAAATCAAATGAACCTTTTAAATATGTGTTCACACCCTCTTCTCCATCAGACGCAATTGTTACTTGAAAGCCTTCTTTTATTAAATACTTTTCCACCATCTCTTGAATTGAAATATCATCTTCAACTAATAAAATATGATGCGCCATATGTCTATCCCCTTTTTTACAAACATTAACATTTTAATTGTATCGCAACGACTGAACACTGTGAAGAATTATATGAATTTTCAAACCAACTTCCCTTCCTTCCCTAACAATGATATGATGAAATTTACTACGATAGTTCATAATTAACTTTATATAAAGGAGACTTTATCATGTCAGAAAACAAAAAAGTAAGCTTAGCTGATTTAATGCGCGAACAACTTGCAAAGAAAAAGCAAGGTAACGGTAATGGTCAAACTGCCAAAAACCAAAGCCAAGAAACAAAAAAATTACAAAACCAACAAACGAAGAAAACAAACAACCAACGTAGACGTACAGGTGTATAAATGAACGGACAAAAACGTTCTAATATCGCACCCGGCCTTGAAGTTGATATTGTATTAAAACAAGATCAACGCACAGGCAAATTAACACGTGGAATTGTAAAAGATATTTTAACAAACTCCCCTTCCCATCCGCATGGCATTAAAGTGCGATTGCAGGACGGGCAAGTCGGTAGAGTACAAAATATCATTCAATAAGAAAAGGAGCTCAAGTAAACTCGAGCTCCTTTTCTTTATTAACCTTTAATTTTCTCGATGAAAACTACTTTTAAATAGTCTCCTTCTTTAAATTGATCAATGGTACGGAAATCTTCTGGTAATGAATGTTCTTCTAATATTTTATATTTGCCATTCATCTCTTTAAATGCTGTATCGATAAAACCTTTAAACTTTTTCATATCGAATGCGCTACAATTTGTAGAAGCAACGATAATCCCGTTATTTTCTGTAATGGCAATTGTTTCTTTTAATAAATTTTTATAATCTTTCGCTGCACTAAATGTATATTTTTTTGAGCGTGCAAAGCTTGGAGGGTCAAGTACAACCATATCAAATTTCATTTTTTTCTTCGCTGCATATTTGAAGTACAGAAAGACATCTTCTACAATAATATCTTGTGCTTCATAATCAACTTCATTTACACTAAACTGCTCAATCGTTTTACTTAAACTACGATTTGCAAGGTCCACACTCGTCGTCTTGCTCGCTCCGCCAAGCGCTGCAAATACAGAGAAAGCACCTGTATAAGAGAACATATTTAACACGGTTCTTCCCTTTGCATACTTATCACGAATTTGTTTTCGAACGTTACGCTGATCTAAAAATACACCAACCATCGCTCCGTCATTTAAATAAACAGCAAAGTTCACACCATTCTCTTTTACGATAAGCGGAAACTCACCGCGCTCTCCTGCTACGAAATCATCGCCTTCAATGTATTTCCCTTTCGTATCAAAACGCTTTTTCTCATAAATGCCTTTAAAGTTTGCTACTTTTTGAAGAGCTGCTATAATCTCATCTCTGAAAGTATAAATCCCTTCACTATACCAACTTACTACATAATAGCCATCATAATAATCGATGATTAAGCCACCAAGACCATCACCTTCACCGTTTAGGGCGCGGAATGCTGTCGTATCACTTGCTTTGTAAAATTGCTTTCGTTTATGTAAGGCAGATTTAATTTTACTTTCAAAGAAAGATTGATTAATTTGTTCACTCTCTTTTCTCGTTAAAATCCAGCCGTATCCTTTATTTTGTTTTCCATAATAGCCTTTTCCAATGAATTGATTCTTCTCATCTACTACTTTAATGATTGTTCCTTCTTCCTGAACATCATTTAAATTTTGAATTGCATCTTTTAAAATAAGCGGATATCCACTTTTAATTTCTTTTATAAATTTCGGTTTTATTTTTACAGTTACTTCTGATCGCATATAATAACTTCCTTTCCATTTGCATGCTTTCTCTACAGGAAGCATTTAAAAAACGAGACTGAAAAAACAGCCTCGTTTCACTATACCATATTATTGCTTTGCTAGTACAACTCGCTCATACTCCCACTTAACTGCCCCATATTTACTACATTTTGACCTAAAATTCTTACTGTCCAACATAATAGAAAAAATCCTTATATATTTCACATTTACCATTGACAATGATAATGATTTTCATTATCATTTAATGTATATGAGTTCTCGAAAATACAGGCTACATTTAATAGGAGGAATAAAACATGATTATCGTTACAAATACAGCTAAAATTACAAAGGGCAATGGACATAAATTAATTGATCGTTTTAATAAAGTAGGTCAAGTTGAAACAATGCCAGGCTTTTTAGGATTAGAAGTTCTTCTAACGCAAAATACAGTTGATTATGATGAAGTAACAATTAGCACACGCTGGAATGCAAAAGAAGATTTCCAAGGTTGGACGAAGAGCCCAGCATTTAAAGCAGCTCACTCACATCAAGGTGGAATGCCAGATTATATTCTTGATAATAAAATCTCTTACTATGATGTGAAAGTTGTACGTATGCCAATGGCTGCAGCCCAGTAAATATATTTCTTTTTTTAAAGTATAGAATATGAGAAGCGTTACCACTTCTCATATTCTATACTTTTTATTTACTGTCTTTTTACTAGTTTCGCATGCACAACTAACCTTCCTGCTTCCGGATCAAGTGCATAGTCACACGTCGAAAGTGTTACGATTTGATCACTTGCTGCCAATTTTGTATCCGTTTTGTACAGCGATTTTTCTTGGATTTTCTCCAAAAATGATGTGTATTCCGTATCACTGCTAAAATCCGTTTCAATGTAATAAAAATCAGTTGTTGTTGTATACACCGAGAACAATTCAAGATCATATCCTTCAAATAATGTATCGTAATATAATTTACGATGTGACATGAAAAATTCTTCATCTAACATTTTCTTTAAACTTCCAAACATAGAACCATCTTTCATACGGTGACCATATAAAATAGTATTTCGATTTTGAGATTTCACATCATTACGATAGTCCATAAAGATGCTTCCTGCTCTCATATCTTCACCTTTATAATTACGAAATAAATAGTAATCATTGTCTTTCGCTTGAACGATTGGATAATTAATTTGTGTATCATCCATCGTAATCCATCCAACTATTTCTTGGTTAATTTGCTGCAAAGCTTTGAACTGTTTACGCACTTCCCCGTCTTGTGATTGCTCTTCCATCGGACTTTTTTCATAAATGTTTTGTGCTTCGGCCATTACTTTACGATTTTCATAGTAATCTATGAAAATATCACCTAATTCATATACTGAATAGAAAAAGGTACCTAAAAAAACAACTGTAAATATTCGTTGAAAAAAAGAATTCTTCTTCCGTTCTTTTTTACTACTCAAATTATCACCTCAAAACAGATTGTTCGCATATTTAAATACCCATTGGGACCATATACAACCCTGTATCTTCATCTTGCTTTACAACGACATCTACACCGTATATCGTCTTTATCATACTTTCTGTCACAACATCATTCGGCTTACCTTTCGTAACAATCTCACCGTCTTTCATAACAATGATATGATCACTATAGCGAATCGCCTGATTAATATCGTGTAATACCATAACAATCGTCAATCCATGTACTTCATTTAACTCTTTTACTAACTCTAATATTTCAAGTTGATAATAAATATCTAAATAGGTGGTCGGTTCATCTAAAAAGAGCATTGGTGTTTTCTGAGCTAACGTCATAGCAATCCAAACACGTTGTCTTTCTCCACCAGATAAAGCATGAATCTCTTTATCACGTTTGCTTAGCAAATTCGTACATGCTAAAGCCCTTTCGATTGCTTCTCTATCTTCATCAGTTTGTGAGGAAAAGATATTTTTATGAGGCATACGACCAAAACTTGTTAATTTTTCCACCGTCATATCTGCCGGTGCTTCATTTTGTTGATGGACAACGGCTAACTTTCTAGCAAACTCTTTCGGTTTATATTGGCTAATCGCCTTTCCATCCAATATTACCTCTCCGCTACGAGGCTCGTGATTTCTTGACATCACGCCAAGTAATGTCGATTTCCCGCAACCGTTTGGACCAATAATTGTTGTAATTTTACCAATTTCTATTTCACTACTAACCGACTTTAATCGATCCGTTATATTATCATAAGAAAAGGTTACATTTTTAATTTCCATGAACTTTATCACTCTTTCTAAGCAAGAATATTAAGAATGGACCACCAATAACTGCCATAATCGTCGCCGCTGGAATTTCATTAGGTGGCACAATTAACCTTCCAATCGTATCCGCCGTCAAAATTAATAACGCTCCTGCAAGAGCAGAAAATGGAATTAATACTTTATGATCTGAACCGACTAGTTGCCTTGAAATATGCGGAACGAGTAATCCTACGAAAGCAATAACACCTGCAATCGCTGTTGATACTGCCGCTAAAAGTACTGCAATAGCAGAAATAATAAGACGAACTCTTGTCACGTGTAGCCCTAAGTTTTTCGCAGTCTTATCTTGTAGCGATAATAAGTTACACCAAGCTCCTACAAACAGAGCAAGAATAAGACCAATTGTTCCATACGTAACCATTATTTCTACATCGCCCCACGTCTTCATCGTTATGTTAGAAGTCGTCGTTTGCTTAATACTCTTAATGAAATATCCACAAATTGTAATGAACGATTCATTTAATCCAGTGAACATCGCATTAATCGCTATACCAACTAAAATAATGCGAAGTGGACTTAACCCTGACTTCCATGAAAATGCATAAACGAGATAACATGCGAACGCACCACCTAAAAAGGCGAATACCGGTGTCCAGAAAAAGAATTGTGGGAACAGCGTAATAATAACAAGTGTCATAAAACTCGCCCCTGAAGATATACCGATTACTCCAGCATCAGCAAGTGGATTCTTCATAACAGCTTGAAAAAGCACACCCGAAACAGCAAGAGCTGCTCCAGTGAACAGTGCAATAATAATACGCGGGAAACGTAAATCTTTAATTACTTCAACATCTTCATTGGTCCCTGTAAATATCCCTTGTACAAGGTCCACTATCCCTATTTCTAAACTCCCTTTCATTGCTGACAATGATGTCATAACAATAAGCAATGCAGTAACAATGAGGAAACTCCAAGTTTTTTTATTCATTCCACTCTTCCTTTATATTAAAATGCATCACGGATACATCATTTTTTTCAATTCATCTAACGCTTCAATTGCTGCTAAATTGCCTGTCGTCCCAAATAAACGCTCTTCTAAATCGTAAACACGGTTATTTTTAACTGCAGCGAAGTGCTTCCATATGTCATTTGTTTTAAATTCTTTATCAAACATTTTCACAACTTCATCAGGCATACCATGAGCTGCTCGTAAAATAATGTCTGGATCTGCTTTTTTTAAATACTCTGTATTAGAAGCTAAATATTCTACTTGTTCACCTTGCACAATATTTTTACCACCTAGTTGTTTCACTAAATCACCAATGTAAGAATGCTCTGTTGCTACTAAATAACTTCCCGGCACACCTAATAAAATAAGCACTGTCGGTTCTTTCTTTCCCTTTACTGCTTTTTTAATTTCTGCAACTTTGTTATCTAACTTCGTTACAACTGCTTCAGCCTGTTTTTCGCGTCCATATTGCTTACCTAATTTACTAATGGAATTTTGCATATTTTTCAAACTTGTTAAATCTAAAAAGTTTGCTTTCATGCCCACACCATCAAAAACTGGCTTTAATTCATATTCAAGTGTTGTCACGGATAATACTTCTGACGGCTTTAATGATTTTACCTTTTCCATATCAGGACTCATCGGATTCCCGACTTCAGGTAAACCTTTATATCTCTTTGGTAAATCTTTCGTACTCGTTGGAACACCCACTAAATCGACTTCTAGCGCATCCATAATTTCAGTAACAGCGACTGTCGTGGCAACAACTCTCTCTTTACTCTCACTCTTCACCTGTTTTGCTGCTTCTTTTTTTGGCGCCGAGCATCCAGCTATACTCACTAATAAAATGATAGCCATTAGTACACTTGCAAGTTTCTTCACTCTCAATCACCACTCCTTTCCGAACAATATGAAACAAGTCTTGATGCATGCGAACATGCATCAAGACTTCAAAAATTACAATCTACCTGCTCTATATTTACGAACTAGTAAAGCAAGTGACCCAAGCAGTAGCACCATGTATAAGCCTAGTTGTGCTGTATCTGCCGTTTTTGAGTTTTTCTCTTTTTTCGAATCATTTTTTTGGTCTTCTTTTTTCTTCTTATCATCTGCATTTCGGTTAAAATCAGGATTATCTAATTTTTTTATATTATCTACTTTCGGTGTAATCACTGGATTGTTCGGATTTTTTTTCGGATCTTTTTTTGGATCCTCTTTAATCGTTCCTAACCCACCAATATTATTTGTATCAAATTGAATTTGGACATCGTAGAAATGATGATAATTCATTTCGTCGATATCTACTTTTACTTTTGCATTTAATTTTGCAAATAAATCACTTACTTCAAATTGCACTACTCTCGTATTTGCATTTTTATCTTCACTCACTAATTTTGCATCAGCAAATAGACCATCTTTTTCTGTTTGGAATTTCGTAATCCACGCACTATTTTTCAGCGTCATTTCAATGTACTTTTTACCATCTTTCACGATTAATTTTGCTGGATGTACAGTGTAGTCATGCATCTTTGAAATCTCATTTGTTTTATCTTTTAACACTTTAAATGGAATATCATATTCACCATCTACTAAATTTTTTGGATCAACTATTATTTTTGGTTGATTATTTCCACCTTGGTTATCGTTTCCGCCCTGATTGTTATTTCCACCTTGGTTATTGTTTCCGCCTTGGTTGTCGTTTCCACCTTGGTTATCATTTCCACCTTGGTTACCTAAAGCTTTAATACTGTTTTCATCAAATACAAATTGAACATCGTAGAAATGGTGATAATTCATTGCATCAATATCTACTTTTACTTTTGCATTTAATTTTTTCGATAAATCCTCTACTTCTAACTCTACTACTTTTGTATTTTGCTCTTTATTCTCACTTAACACTTTTGCGTTAACAAAAGAACCATTTTTCTCAAACTCAAATTTTGTAATCCATGCACTATTCGTTAATGTAAACGATACATACTTCTTACCATCTTTCACTTTTAGTACAGCTGGACTCTTTGTATATGTGTTCATGATTGAAATTTCTTCTGTTTTATCTTTTAAAACTTTAAAGCCAATACTGTATTCACCATCTTTAAGAGCTTTTGGATCAATGGTTGTATTATTATCTTGGTTATTGTTTCCACCTTGGTTATTGTTCCCGCCTTGGTTATTGTTCCCGCCTTGGTTGTCTAACGGTTTAATGCTACCTTTATCAAATGCAAATTGAATGTCATAGAAATGGTGATAATTCATTGAATCGATATCTACTTTTACTTTTGCATTTAACTTTTTAGATAAATCGCCTACTTCTACTTCCACTACGCGTGTATCAGCTTTTTTATCTTCACTTACTACACTTGCATCAACAAACGAACCATTTTTCTCAAATTCAAACTTTGTAATCCACGCACTGTTCGTTAATGTGAATGATACATACTTTTTACCATCTTTCACCTTTAACACGCCTGGACTCTTCGTGTACGTGTTCATCATTGAAATTTCTTCTGATTGATCTTTTAACGCTTTAAAGTTAATGCTGTATTCGCCGTCTTTAATTGTTTCAACATTCGGCTTCTCTACTTCTGGTTGCTTTTCTTCGTTTTTAATTGACTCAAGTTTTTCTTCATTAAATTGAAGTTGTAATTCATGCGTTTGTTTATAATTTCTTGATGCCACTTCAATAAATACTTTTGTATTTAACTTTTTAGATAAATTGTCTACTTCGAACTCTACCACTCTTGTATTTTTCTCTTTATCTTCACTTACTACTTTTGCATCAACAAATGAACCATCTTTTTCTGTTTGGAAATTTTTAATTGATGCGTTATCTTTTAACGTTACAATCGCTTTTTTCTTACCGTTTTCTACTTTTAATACGGCTGGACTTATTACATTTTCTTTCATTCTAGATTCTTCATCTGTCTTGTCTTTTAACACTTTAAATGGAATGCTATACTCTCCATCTTTAATTGTTTCAACAGTTGGTTTTTCTACTTCCGGTTGTTTCTCTTCGTCCTTAATTGGCTCAAGTTTTTCTTCATTAAATTGAAGTTGTAATTCATGCGTTTGTTTATAATTTTGTGATGCCACTTCAATAAATACTTTTGTATTTAACTTTTTAGATAAATTGTCTACTTCAAATTCTACTACTCTTGTATTTTTCTCTTTATTTTCACTGATTACTTTTGCATCAACAAATGAACCATCTTTTTCTGTTTGGAAATTTTTAATTGATGCGTTATCTGTTAATGTTACAGTCGCTTTTTTCTTACCGTTTTCTACTTTTAATACGGCTGGACTTATTAACTTGTCTTTCATTCTAGATTCTTCATCTGTCTTATCTTTTAACACTTTAAATGGAATACTATAATTCCCATCGTTAATTGTGTTAGAATTGGGTTGTTGATCTGAGTCAGGCTTTTGGTCGGGCTTCTGACTTGGATCCGGTTTTTCATTTGGATCTGGCTTATTAGCTGGGTCCTCTTTTTCATTTGGTTGTTCTACATGAATCGGTGTAATACTATTTTGATCAAATGCAATACGCACATCATAATCATGATGATAATTTAAAAAGTCTATGTCTACTTTTACTTTCGCATTTAATACTTTCTCTACATCGTCCACTTCAAATTCTACTACTCTTGTATCTTTTTCTTTATCTTCACTAATTACATTTGTCGCAACAAACTGGCCACTTTTTTCTGTTTCAAACTTTGTAATCCATGAACTATGTTCTAACGTAAAGGATACCTTCTTCTTCCCATCCTTCACTTTTAAAGTCCCTGGACTTACAGAGTATTGATTCATCATAGATTCTTCATCTGATGTGTCCTTAAGAACTTTGAAACCGATTGAATATTCACCGTCAGCCAACTGGGTAGCTGCTTGAACTACAAGTGGTTGTAATGTTGATACGAATGTAAATACCATTAAAAACATAGCAACAATAATTTTTACATACCTGTTCAATGGAACGACTCTCCCTTTTGAAAATTTTTTAATTATTTAATACTGTTCCCATCAAATACAAAACGAATATCATATGAAGCATCATAATTAATAATTGGGATATTAATTTTCACCTTGCCATTTAGTTTTTTTGACAAATCAGCAACTTCAAATTCTACTACTCTAGTATTCTCTTTTGTATTTTCACTTAACACAGTAGCTTCTACGAATTGACCATTTTTTTCTACTTGTAAACTTTTAATAGAAGTACTATCTTTCACCTTGAATGAAACATATTGTTTTCCATCTTTAACTGTTACTGTTGCCGGACTTTCAAAATAACTATTCATTCTAGATGATTCATCTTTATCGCCTTTCCATACAGTAAAAGCAATATTATATTTTCCATCAGCCAATTTTGTAGCAGCCTTTGTATCTTGTAAACCTAGTGTTGCTATAAACGTAAATAAAACAGCAAATACGGCAATAATCATTTTAAATTGTTTAAACATATATTCATCACCCTTCAAAAGATTTATTTACTTAACTTCACTTTACGAATTAAGAAAACACCTGAAATAAGAATTAACGCTGCAAATAATCCGATGCGTGATTCATCGCCAGTCTTTGGGTTATCTGTTTTCTCAGCTTTTCCACTTTCATTTGTTCCTTTGCTCGCCTCTTTATTTGCTTCTTTACTCTCTTCTTTCTTCACTTCTTCTTTTACTTGTGTATCTGTTTTTGTTTGATCATTCTGCTTTGTTACAGTAGTTTCTTTATTTTCTCCACCTACCGCTTTTACATTTGCATCAAACGCAAAGCGGATTGTGTAGTTATGGTCATAATTTACGTTTGGTACAACAACGTGAATTTTTGCAGCTGCCGGTTTAGATAAATCATCTATTTTAAACTCTACAGTTCTTTTATCAGCAGATTCATCTTTACTAACAACTTTTGCATCAACAAAGTTCCCGTTCTCAGGTGCTTTAAATTCTGTAATCCAAGCACTATGATTCATCGGAATTTGTACTCTCATTTCGCCATTTTTCACAACTAGCTTAGCTGGTTTCTCAAAATAATCATTTGCCATTGAAGCTGAATCATTTTCCGCTTTTTGAATGACATAGTTAATATCATACGTACCGTCAGCTAGTTGTGCTGAAACTTTCCCATATGGCATGACAAGAAAAGCTAGCATACATACGAACGTTATAATAAAAGCGGGTAATACAGAAATCTTTCTCATTTGGCTTACTTCCTCCTTGTTTATCCATCATCCATACTTTTTGAAAATGATAATTATTCTCATTTTATAAGAAAAAAATAATAATCCTCTATCATTATTTACTTGTAATTTATTTATGTAATATAGATATCGTTGATTATCATTCTCACTAAATGTTAAAAATAATATCCCTCCCTATTCCTTATAAAGAGCGATTCATATTTTAACATAAGTCCCTATCTCTTTTGTTGATTATCATTCTCAATGAAACTCAAAAAAAATAAAACTAACCATTCTCCTACTCTATCACCTCTATTTACAAAAATGATATCGTTATAGAAAACCTTAAACCTTTCACTCCTCACTTTCCTTCCAATATTTCCACAACTAAGTCAATCTTAGCCTACTCATAATTTTTTTGTCAACTATATTACGTATAAAATTTTAAATATCTAAATTTCTCTATATGCGTCTTTTTTTGTAAAAAAAGAGGCTTTCTATGAAAGAAAGCCTCTTTTCGCTATTTTTCTACAGCAACTTCTTGCTTTTGAAACAAAGAAATGACATATCCAATGACAATACCTACTAGAGCAGGAACTAACCAACCGATCCCTACACTATATAATGGAATTTTATTTAAGACAGGTGCTAATGCCTCAATTTGAAGATTTGCATTGTGCAATCCATCAAAGAAGCTGATCATGAATGCTCCTACAATACCACCTACATACATTACTAAAGGAAGACGAATATAGTTTTCAACAAGTGATAATACGATTAGCACGATACCGATTGGGTAAATTGCAATTAAAATCGGTAATGCTAATGCATTTAACTGAGTTAACCCAAGGTTTGCTACCATAAATGCTAATACACAGAAGATGAAAACGACTTTTTGATAAGAAAGCTTTGGTAATAAGGAAGAAAAATATTCCCCACAAGCTGCCACAATACCTACAGAAGTTGTTAAACATGCTGCTGTAATTGCAATTCCTAATAATAAAGTTCCGTAACTACCAAATAAATGATTTACAACGTTTGTTAAAATAATTCCTCCGTTTGCTCCCATTCCAAGAGACACACTAGAAGCTCCAAGGTAAGCAAGCGCTAAATAAACAAGAAGTAATCCAAGTGCTGCAATAAATCCTGCAAAGATTGTTACTTTCGCAATGCTGTTCTTATTTGTAACGCCTTTCGCTTTTAAAGCATTAATGACAACATTTCCGAAAACAAGTGCTGCAAGTCCATCTAAAGTTAAATATCCATCAATAAAACCTTTAAAGAGCGGAGCATTATATGCTTCTGTCGGTGCGCCAAATTCTCCAATTGGTGTAATAAGTGCTTTACCTACGATAATTGCAATAACAGCTAATAAAATCGGAGTTAATACTTTACCGATGCGGCCCACTAATTTCGATGGGTTTAAAGCTAAATAGAAAGTTACGGCAAAGAAAATGAATGTAAAGATAACAAGTGGATACGATTGACTAGCTATCTCACTTGGTAAAAATGGTGCAACACTCATTTCATAAGCAACAGTTCCTGTACGTGGAACACTTACGAATACGCCTAAACATAAATAAATTGCAGTGATAAAAACTAGTGCAAATATAGGATGCACACGCCCTGCTAGCTCATTAATATCTCCCTTTAGAGCTATAACGATAACTCCTAATAAAGGCAATCCAACGCCTGTTACGATAAAACCAAACAACGCGATCCATACATCTGTTCCAGCACCTTGTCCTAAAGCTGGCGGGAAAATCATATTACCTGCACCGAAAAATAGTGCAAATAACATTAAACTTATTGCAAACATCTCAGAAAACTTTAAAGATGATTTCATTTCTACTAACCTCCTACATATTTTTAGATTAACAAAATATTCTGAATTAAAATCCGTCACATATCCTCTTTCAAGCATACTTCCCCGTAAAAGAACGCAAAAAACACCCGTCCCTAACAAAGGGACGAGTGTTGAAATCGTGGTTCCACCCTTATTCTAATAAAATGAATTTATAACAAAATAAGCTCATTTTATAGCTCGTGTAAATTGATAACGGTTTTATCCGCCAAGAATTACAATGCATCATGCAGTTCACTCTTGAAGTTTAGAGGTGGTAAGTTTGTCTTTCCGTATTAGGAAGCTCACAGCCTAGGCTCCCCTCTCTGAGAATCGTCAAAAACAACTCATGTCCTCATCATTACTTTTATAAAATATCTTGTCGAAACTTGTTGTTTTTTTATTATATGGGCTATTTTTTAAAAAATCAATAGTTTTATTTTTTCTGACAAAAAAATATAGGGAGAAAATATTTCCTCCCTATAACTGCCCTATTAATATTTTCAATTCTTCCGCTGTAATATCCCGCCACTTTCCAGATTCCAGTCCACTTAGCTCTATATTCATAATACGAACTCGCTTTAACTTTGTTACAGTAAACCCGAAAGCACGGCTCATTCTACGAATTTGTCTGTTCATTCCTTGCGTTAAAACGATGCGAAATGTAGATTGATCAATTCTCGTCACTTTACATGGCTTCGTCATTCCATCTTTAATCTTTACGCCGCTGGACATCTCATTAATAAACCAATCTGTAAATGGCTTATCAACTGTGACAACATATTCTTTCTCGTGCTCATGATCTCCATGTAAAATTTGATTCGCAATGGCGCCGTCATTCGTTAATAAAATAAGTCCTTCTGACGCTTTATCTAATCGTCCAACAGGAAAGATACGCTCTGGGTAATTGATATAATCAATAATGTTATCCTCGATATGCTCGGCTGCTGTACAAGTAATACCGACTGGTTTATGAAAAGCAATATACACCTTTTCTTTCTCTTCCTTTGCAATAACCTGTCCATCAATCGTTACAACATCACCATCACTCACGAGTGCACCGTGCTTACAAATTTCACCGTTAATAGCTACGCGTCCTGCTTTAATAAGGCGGTCTGTTTCACGTCTTGAGCAGGATTTTGCTTCACTTATGTATTGGTTGATTTTCATGTTTATTTTTCACCTATAATCTATAAATAAGTTAAATTAAGCAAAATCAATTAGAGATTGATTCTATGTGTTTCAACAACTCTTCCTTTGCACTAATTGCTTCCTGATAGTCATTATTAAGTTTAATTGCTTCGTTATAATCCATCTCTGCTTTTGTATATTCTTTTAATTTAACATATACATCTCCACGGTATTTGTAATTTATTTCATTTTGAGATTCTAATTCTATCGCCTTTGTATAATCCATTTCTGCTTTTTCATATTTTTCAAGAATGTTATATACATGGGCACGATTACCGTAAGCTACTTCTTTATTCGGATCTAATTCAATAGCCTTTGTAAATTCTCTTATTGCGTGGTTATATTCCTTCTTCATATTATATACACATCCACGGTTATTATAAGCACTAGCATAATCTTTATTTAGTTCAATTGAATTACTATACATTATTAATGCTTGATCACTGTCCCCTAATTTGTCATATAAAAAACCCTCAAGATAATATATTTGGGCTGATTTATTAATATTAGGAGCTTTTTTTTGTATTAACTGCAGCGCCTCTTTAAATTGGTTTTTATTAATTAAATCCATTAACTGATTTACTAGTTGATTTAATTTTTCTTCATTTTCTTCTGAATTAGGTATAATATCTACCATTCCGTCCTCAGATATTACTATAATTACACAATTATCTTTTAAACCTTTTTTATTGGCATATCTGATTGCCGAATTATAGCGGGCTCCCCTAGAAGAATCTCCTAGACTTTTTTCAGCAGTACCATCTAAAATAACACCTATCGCATAACAATTCCCTTTTATATCCAAGTACAACGCTCCATCAATACAGGTGACTCTTTCAATTATATTTTTTAATTCATATTTACTTTTACTTAATAAATTAGTTCTATTTATTCTAATGGCTTCATTTTCTAGTTTATCAATTTCTTTCTCAGCCGTCTCAGTTGTTGTTAACACAACAATTGTACCGCTCTTTTGATTCACTGCATATTTTACTAAACTAACCAGCTTGTCTTTATTTTGTGGTTCTATTTTATCTCCAAATATTTTTTGAAGTTTTCCGCTCAATTTAATATCTGAAAATTTATTTTCTCTTAGATTTGGCGTACCATATCTAATAAATAAAATGGGATGTTCATATAAACGCCATTTAACATTTTCAATACTTCCATCTTCGATATTAGTAATTACATCACGCTTCATTATTACAATACTTATTTTATATTCAAATTTCCCTGTGAAATCAATCAAAAAAACTGGTTTACTTTTCAGTAATTCATAATCTCTTAGTCTACCTAAACCATATATTTTTTCATGATCCCCTATTAAAAAAGTTCTTTTATCTGATGTCTCTAATAATTTTCTAATTCTTCTATGCTGATCAAAAGAGATTGGTTCCTCTAGTTTGATGTAAAAGTCTATATGTGTATCTATTTCAGTCTTATTAACCAGTAATAATTTGGCCGAAATACTTCCACCCTCATAATTTAAAGTCGAAATATAATTGAATTCATCAAACAAATCATTTCCATATATACCTATATTCCTTTTAGAATGATCCCCTCCTGATATGTCAACCAACAAATTCCTCATAAATTCTCTACCTTTAGAGGCGAGATAATCTTCACGATTCCCCTCTTTTAACTGCTCGTATTTTCCCTCTCTTAGATCAGCATATATTTGATGAATTAAAAAGTTTAAAAATGAATATTTCAAAGTTTCTTTTATAAACTGATTAGCTTTTTCCTTATATAAAGATAATACATTATCTTCAAAACCACTAAACCTTATAAAACACATATATATCTTTTCCTCATTGCTCAAGAAGTTAACATAATTTAGCAAGCTCTCTTCACCCACTCTTACCTCTTCCCGTTTTTCACTTATAGATTCTCTATCTAACATTCGGTTAATAGTATCAATATTTTCATCTAATTCCTTTTTTCCACTTAATAAACTAGCTGCAGAAATATTATTTTCTACAAACTCTTTCACTTTAGGGTTTATATCATTACCATTAGTACCGATATCATGTATTTCTATATGCGTAGATACAGTTGAATTCAATCCTTTAATATATTTACTTATCAAGTCTTCCAATTGTTTCGTAAGTTTCACTAAATCGTTTAATACTAATTCCATCATGTCTCCACTCCTACCAAAAATAGTTTCTTAATTTATCATTACATATAAAACAATATGCCCCTTTAGATATACATCTAAAGAGACATATTGTACTTTTTTACTTCGCAAAAACAACTAAATAAATAACCCCTATCACCAAAAATATTCCACAACAAGCTAACAATACTTTTGCAAGTTTGTCCATAAACATATAATGGTTTCCCCTTTGTTTCGTTGTTTGCTATTTTAATTCGACAACTGTTACGCCTAGGCCTCCCTCGCCCATGTCACCGTAACGGTAATTCTTCACACCGCGATGCTTCTTCAAGTAATCTTGTACACCTTGGCGAAGTGCTCCTGTTCCTTTACCATGAATGATTGATACACGAGGATAGCTTGCAAGCTGTGCATCGTCTAAATATTTTTCAACGCGCATCATTGCATCTTCATAACGTTCACCGCGAAGATCAAGTTCCAATGAAACGTGGTAATCTCTACCCTTCACACTTGCAACTGCTTTTTTCTCAGTTTGCTTCGGTGTATTAATGTATTCCATATTGGATTCTTTCACTTTCATCTTCAGAATACCAATTTGTACGCTCCACTCTGTATCACTTACCTTTTCAAGTAATTGACCTTTTTGACCGAACGTTAATACTTTTACTTCATCGCCTGCACGTAATTGTTGTTTTGACGCTGTGTTTTTCACGTTTACTTTTTGTTTCTTCACAAGCTCTGGCGCCGCACCTTCTAGACGGCTCTTCGCTTCAATAAGCTCATGGTCTTTCACGTTCACAAGCTGTGCTTTACGCAATTGACGAAGTTCTTGAATAATGCCTTCTGCTTCTTTCTTCGCAGCTTCGACTTTTTCTTCCCCTTCTTTTTGCGCTTTTAACAATTTTTCATCGCGCTCATCATTAAATTCAATAATTTGACGCTGTAATTCGCGATGTAGTTTTTCAGATTGCTTGCGAAGTGCTTCTGCTTCGTTCCAGTCACGCTCTGCGTTCTTTTGACTTTCTTCTAACTTCGCAATCATATTTTCAATTTTGTTTGTATCTGTACTAATGTGGCTACGAGCTTGATCAATCACGCGATCAGATAAGCCAAGACGCTTCGAAATTTCAAAGGCATTACTACGTCCTGGTACACCGATCAATAATTTATACGTTGGGCTTAATGTATTCACATCGAACTCAACGCTCGCATTAATAACTTGCTCACGATTATATCCGTATGCTTTTAATTCTGGGTAATGCGTCGTAGCAACAACGCGAGCACCACGATTACATACTTCATCTAAAATTGAAATTGCTAGTGCAGCCCCTTCTTGCGGGTCTGTTCCAGCACCTAATTCATCGAATAAAACTAAGCTTTCAAAATCAGCTTTTTCTAAAATATCAACAATGTTCACCATATGTGAGGAGAACGTACTTAAACTTTGTTCAATCGATTGCTCATCACCGATATCAGCAAAGATATTTTTAAATACACAAATCTCTGACTCATCCATTACTGGAATGTGAAGACCAGATTGCGCCATTAATACACAAATACCAACTGTTTTCAGCGTAACTGTTTTACCACCTGTATTCGGTCCTGTAATAACAATTGTCGTGAAATCTTTACCTAACATAATGTTATTTGGCACGATAATTTCTGGATCAATAAGCGGATGACGCGCTTGTCTTAAATCCATATACCGCTCGTTATTTACGATTGGCTTCGTTGCTTTAATACGCTTCGCATAAAAAGCTTTCGCAAAAATGAAGTCAAGATTCGCAACTACTTCTACGTTAGATAAAACGATATCCGCTTCTACTGCCACTTCTTCTGTTAACATCAATAAGATGCGTTCAATTTCTTGTTTTTCTTTCACTCGTGCTTCTTGAAGCGCGTTATTTAATTCTACAATGACTTGCGGTTCAATAAATAACGTTTGCCCAGAAGCTGATTGATCGTGAACAATACCGCCATATACGCCTCGGTATTCTTGTTTTACTGGGATTACGTAACGTTCGTTACGAATCGTTACAATCGCGTCAGATAGCATCTTTTGCGCGTTTGAAGAACGCGTCATATTTTCTAACTTTTCACGAATACGGCTTTCTGCAGTACGAATTTGAGTACGAATACCACGCAGTTTATCACTTGCGCTATCGACTACTTCTCCGCCGTCACCGATGCAATTTGTAATTTTCTTTTCTAAATCATATAAAGATACAATTTGAGCGACATGAGTTGCTAAAATTGGCAACTCGACACCATTATCAACCATATCTTCAATGAAACGTTTCATATTGCGACTACCATACATCGTATTGGCAATATCAAGTAGTTCATGTGGGCTTAACATACTTCCAATCTTTGCACGCTTCACATTTGAGCGAATATCCGTAATACCACCTAATGGTGCACTACCTTTTAAGCGAATAACTTTCGCCGCTTCATCCGTTGTATCTTGCATTTCTACAATTTCTTCAAAATCAGTGCTCGGCACTAAATGCTTCACTTTGTCACGACCAAGTGAAGAGGCTGTATGTTCAAGTAATTGTTCTTTTACTTTATTATATTCTAATACACGCAACGTTCTTTCTAACATGTTGCAGGTCCCCCTTGTGTTACTTATTACGTTTAATATAGTCTAATAAACGTTCAATATCCCACGTGTTAATCACGTTATCTTTTTGAATCCAACCTTTACGTGCTGCTGCTACACCTGTTTCCATATCTTCTAACATTTCAAGCGTATGAGCATCCGTATTAATCGCTACTTTTACACCAGCATCTTGTGCTTGTTTTAATAATTTCGCGCTTAAATCTAGACGGTTTGGATTCGCATTTAATTCTAAAACTGTATTTGTTTCTTTTGCGAGCTCGATTAATAAATCTGTATCCACATCATAGCCTGCGCGTCGTCCAAGAAGACGTCCTGTCGGATGGGCAATCATTGTGACATGCTTATTCTCTAGCGCAGCACGAAGACGTTTCATAATCGTTTCACGGTCTTGTGAGAAGCTAGAATGAATCGCTCCAATGACATAATCTAATTCTGCTAATACTTCATCATCAAAATCAAGCGAGGCATCTGGTAAAATGTCCATTTCAATTCCGCGTAAAATTGTAATGTCTGGATACTTTTCGTTCATGCGTTCAATTTCTTTCGCTTGTTCACGAAGGCGCTCTTTCGTTAAACCGTTCGCTACTTTTAAGTATTGTGAATGGTCGGTAATCGCCATAAAATTATATCCACGAGCACGACATGCCTGTACCATTTCCTCAATTGAAAAGGCACCGTCACTCCATGTTGTATGCATATGTAAATCACCTTGTATATCAGAGAACTGAATTAAGTTTGGATACTCTTTAATTAATTCAATTTCTTTTCCATCTTCACGCACTTCTGGCGGGATAAATGGAAGACCGAAATGAGCGAAGAATTCCTCTTCTGTTTCAAATGTCTTCACTTCACCTGTTTCTAAGTTTTCTACACCGTACTCACTAATTTTCTCGCCTCTATCTTTCGCGATTTGACGCATTTTTACGTTATGGTCTTTTGATCCTGTGAAATGGTGAAGAGTGGTAATAAATTCTTCTGGTTGTACTAAACGGAAATCAATTGAAATATCATATTCATATTGAAGACGAACAGAAACTTTCGTATCTCCACTTGCGATTACCTCAATCATATTATCAAATTGCAGTAAATGCTCACGTACTACCGCTGGTTCTGTCGTTGCAATGATAAAGTCTAAATCTTTCACCGTTTCACGAACGCGGCGCAAACTACCAGCGCGAGAGAAACGAATTACTTCAGCAATATTCGACAATTTCTCCTCTATTTCCCCGGCAATAGGCAATACCATCGCGATTGGTAAACGCTCTGGACGAGATCCTACTTGATCGATTGCTTCTAATATTTTCTCTTCTGTTTTCTTACCGAAACCTGCTAAAGCTTGTACTTTATTTTCCTCACAAACCGCTTTTAGCGATTCCATATCAACAACACCAAGTTCTTTATATAACTTAGCTACCTTTTTACCACCAAGGCCTGGCAATTTTAATAACGGCAATAAGCTACTTGGCACTTCTTGTTCAAGCTCTTGCAACACTTCAGATGTTCCCGATTCTATATATTCTTGAATCACTGCTGCTGTTCCTTTTCCAATGCCCGGAATCTTCGTGAAATCTTCAATCTCAGAAAGACTACGATCGTCACTTTCTAATGCTGCTGCCGCTTTACGAAATGCAGATATTTTAAATGGATTCGCGCCCTTTAGTTCCATAAACAGGCCGATTGTCTCTAATAATTTAATAACTTGTTTTTTATTTACTTTCATTATTACCCCGCCTTTCTTTCATAGAAAAAAACTCCTCTTTCCGAAAAAAGAGAAGTTATACTCTGCTACCTGTCTGCCATAGTTCCTTCACCTTTTCAGAGAGAATCGGTGTATCGTCTACAATTATTTTGCTAATTGATGATTTTTGTAATGGTGTTTGTATTTGCTCAATCGGAAGGATGTTTCCAACGATAATTAAAACAAACAAAATAATATATACTTCTAAAAATCCGAGGATTGCCCCCGCAAACGCATTGATTTGCTTTAAAACCGGTATTTCTGCAAACATATTTAACAAATTACCAAGTAATGAAAGTGCAATTTTTGTAATAATAAACAATATGATAAACGCAAGCGCTTGATAAAATACTGTCTCAATATTATTTGCATCAATCCATTCTGGAACAGATACGTTTTTATCAAATGGATACGGAATAAATTTCGCAAGTGCTGGCGCTAAATCTTTACAGTACCAGTATGCAACAAGGTATGCGATAATAAAGCTTGTTAACTTTACAAGTTGCAGAATAAACCCTCTGCGTAAGCCGAGGAAAAATCCCATAACAAGCAGTAAAATGATAATAATATCAATCATGTTATTCCATTCCTTTTTTTGTCATACTTTCTTTCAATTTCTCATGTTCTTCTTTTAATTTTATGTAATCGTGTATGACGTTTACCGCCGTCAATACCGCTAGTCTACTCGTGTCAAGCGAAGGATTCTTGGCATTGAGTTCGCGCATTTTATCATCCACAATCGCTGCTACCATGCGGATATGACTTGTACTTTCATCGCCAACAACTGAATATTGTTGACCATAGATTTCTACATTAATTCGACTTTTCTTTCCCTTTTGTTGTGACAACTCACCGGCCTCCAATCACGTACAGAATCCTAAAGTTTATCATACCATGAACCATCATATTATGGAAACAGAAAGAACAATCCGATATGATAAAAATAACAATATAAAAAAGGAGCGACCATCTTGTCAAATTCTATCGTAATACAAACAAGTTCTACAGTAATTGAAGACATGAAACAACAATATAAACAAGCGCTTAGCCCAAAAACCCCACAAGGCGGAATATTCATGGCAAAGGTGCCATCTTGCACGATTACAGCTTATAAATCTGGAAAAGTAATGTTCCAGGGCGGCCGTGCTGAGGCAGAAGCTTCTCGTTGGCAATCTGTCTCTCAAACACCGAAAACAACTGTAAAAAAATCTGTCGATTCACACCGTTATGCACCGCCTGCTTCCATCGGTACAATGTCTATCGTAGGGTCAGATGAAGTTGGTACTGGTGATTTCTTCGGACCGATGACAGTAGTTGCTGTATATGTGGACGCTAAGCAAATTCCACTTTTAAAAGAACTTGGTGTAAAAGACTCTAAAAACTTAAATGACGATCAAATTTCTGCCATTGCGAAACAACTTCTACACGTTGTTCCTTACAGCTCTCTTGTCCTTCATAACGAAAAATATAATGAGCTATTTGATAAAGGAAACAACCAAGGTAAGTTAAAAGCTTTACTACATAATAAAGCTATTACAAACTTATTAGCAAAAATCGCACCTACAAAACCTGAAGGTGTATTAATCGATCAATTCACACAACCTGATACATACTACAAATATTTAGCAAAACAAAAACAGGTACAGCGTGAAAATGTTTACTTCGCAACGAAAGGTGAGAGCGTTCATTTAGCAGTAGCCGCTGCTTCTATTTTAGCTCGTTACTCATTCGTAAAACAGTTTGACGAGCTAAGCAAAAAAGCTGGTATGCCACTTCCAAAAGGTGCTGGTAAACAAGTTGATATCGCCGCTGCTAAATTAATTCAAAAACTTGGTGAAGAACGATTACCTGAGTTTGTGAAAATGCATTTCGCTAATAGGGAGAAGGCGCTTCGCTTATTGAAAAAATAACTACTTTTTAGTATCGACATGATTTGCATGAACTAAACAAGGCGAAAAGAATTGGATTCTTTTCGCCTTCTATGGATGATATATTATTTTTGGCAACCCCTTCTCCATACAGTCACGCCAATTTCTTTTTAAAAATGGGATAATCCATAATAACCCGACTCCTAAAAAGAGCACTGCTGCGATAATTCCAATCGTTATACTCATAGGAGCAGTAGATGCACTGGTAGATTCAGATGGATTAGTAATACTAATAACATCTTTCGTTACTATTAATATGTTCTGTATCATATGTACGATAATTGGTAGGACAAGACTTCTAGATTTTATATACAATAAACACATAACCACTCCAAAAAGAATAGCACTAAATGTTGCTTGCAAATGCAACATACCAAATATAATCGAGGAGATTATTACACTCGTTTTCATATTAAATTTTAAATGTAACTTACGCAATAAATATCCACGGAACAGTATTTCTTCAGCGATAGGTGCAAAAAATGCCACTCCAATACACCGAATCCACACTTGTAATACATCTGCTGTTTCTTTCGTTTTTGCAATACTTGAAGTAGCTAATTCTCCGGAACTAAAACTTAATATTAGGACACCAAGCGCCATAAGGCAACCTAGTTGAAATACTAATAACATGACAACTGGCATAACAACCATTCTAGTAGATATTACAGATGGTTTTGTGAAAAACGTCCTCTGAAAATTTATACTATGCTTTCTGCAATATTTATAAAACAATAAAACTGGTATAACATACAAAACACTGAGCAAACCAATTTCTTGCTTTAACGCCATAGATGCTCCATGAAACAATGGCAATCTAATTAAGCATTCCATAAGGAAAAATCCAACTAATAAGTATAGTAATATATAACGAAATTTCAATCTAAACAATGCATTGTTTGTCAAAGTATTACTCCCTCTCCTCAATCATATAAACATCCTCAAACCTCTTTTTACTTCATCATAACATATAAAATTTACAAAAAAACCCTATTTTTGTTATAATCTAAATATACAGAATTAAGTTACAACAGCGGAGGAGATTCCCATTGCTACTTCTACAAATGATTCTAAATATTTTACTAGGTGATCCACACGAAAGACAGTTTGAAATTAGAGAAAACATTCAGCTACTAAGTGAGCAACGAGAGTTCAACGATTTAATAGAGCGTTATGGCCGGTCTTTCTTATTAAACTTTCGGATTCGAAGGTTTATCCCGCTTTAATGGGCAGTAAGACCCCCACCTCAAAATTCAGTGAAGGCAAAGAAGTTAGGTGTGGGGATCAACTGCCCATAAAAGTCCGATTGGTTCAACTAATAATCAGTGGTGGATGAAGAAAACCCCCACTGATTAAAGTTTCACTTTATCAGGAAACACGATGCCCGCTTGTTAATACATAATCCAGCAAAACTACAACACTTCTGTGAGGAACTTGAATGTATGATTAGAAGAAAAAGATTATTTACATAGGAAGGGAATTCATATGAACGCTTTAAAGGTTAAAAAGTTATTATATGTTTTCGTACATCTCGTTGGCCCGCTTTCGTACCTCACTATTTCTACCATTTGGGGAGCTTTTTTCACTACTAAATCCACATTCGAAAATATATCTGATAATCTTGGTGTGATGGCCATCTACTACGTGCTCATGAGCTTACTATGGGTTTTCTATTTAGATCGATTAGACAAGGATGTAGATAACATTACAAAAGAGATTAATGATAATAAGATATAATACATAAAAAAGGAGAGCCGCCAAGACTCTCCTTTTTATGTTAGCTTCGTTTCTGTTTCTTATTTGATGAAGATACTTTATGAGAACCCGTTTCATGTGTCGTCGTTCCTTGTCCTTCTACTTCTGGAGAACCAAGGCTTGATCTTGAATGGTCTGTTTTCACTTTTTTACTCATTGCACTCACCCCCAAGATTACTTTTTACTTAAGGGTAAAAAACTATTCAACATATTAGTCTGAACAGACGCTCACTACTCTGTTACTCTCGTGTCTGTTTTTCACTAATGTCCCATAGACGTTTTGAAACACCCTTATCCAAGGCGGCTTCAGACATTTTTCCTATTTGCTTATCAGCATAGTAACAGCCACTATGGTCAATAATTCCATTTGATTCTGCTAGCCATATCAAAGTTTCAGCACCTTCCTCGGGCGTACGAGAGAAAGGTTTCATTGCCGCCATAGTTAAGCGAGCAACCAGACCATTGTCCTGGTTAAAATTCGTATTCACTAGCCCCGGATCAAAGCTATAAGCACTAACACCCGTTCCCTCCAATCGCTGTGCCAATTCAGAGGTGAATAAAATGTTAGCTAGTTTTGTTTGCGCATAACGCATTGTAGGACCGCCCATGAACTTCTTAACACCGCGATACAGTTGTTCTGCATCTAGGTCACCGAAATCAATTCCCTTTTTAGCCATTTTGTGACCGTGAGATGCAGTGGTAATGACACGAGCAGGAGCACTTTCTTTTAAACGCTCCAACAACAAATCTGTGAGCAAAAATGGGCCTAAATGGTTTACCGCCCAGGTCATCTCCAAACCGTCCTCCGTAATTTTCCTTGTTTGAAATAAAGCTCCAGCATTATTCACTAATATATCAATTCTCGGACACCTTTCTAAAATGTCAGTGGCTACCCGGCGTATAGATTGTTGGGAAGCCATATCAGCGAAAAATATATCTACCACTGTATTCCCATTCGTTAGATGTTCAAGTTGAGTCATAACATCATTCGCTTTTGCTTCATTGCGTGCAATGATTCCTAGCTTAGCACCGCGTTCTGCAAATACCTTAGCTGCCGCTAATCCAATACCACTTGTTGCACCAGTGATTACTATATACTTGTCACGCAATGACCACTTTGTATGATTTAAAATTTCTCCCATTGCATCAAAACCCCTTCCCTATAAATGTCGCATTCGCTTTACTTATATATGAAGTGGGCAGAAAACTATGAACAACATCTTTTCCAATTGTGAAATACTTAATAAAATTTGGGTTGTAGTTACACCCTTTCCCAATAAAAAAAGCGAGAGCAGCTGCTCTCGCTTTTTTATATTTTAGAATTCAGAAGAACCTGGAGTTCTTGGGAATGGAATTACGTCACGGATGTTAGCCATGCCAGTGATGTACATTAGGAAGCGCTCGAAACCTAGGCCGAATCCAGCGTGTTTTGTACCGCCGTATTTTCTAAGTTCTAAGTACCACCAGTAGTCCTCTTCGTTCATGCCTAGTTCTTTAATTCTATCTACTAAAACGTCCATTCTTTCTTCACGTTGACTTCCGCCGATTAATTCGCCGATGCCAGGAACTAGAAGGTCAGTAGCAGCTACTGTTTTCCCATCTTCATTCATACGCATGTAGAACGCTTTAATGTCTTTTGGATAGTCAGTTACGAATACAGGGCGTTTGAAGATTTCTTCTGATAAGTATCTTTCGTGCTCTGTTTGTAAGTCAATACCCCATTCTACTGGGTATTTGAAGTCAGCACCTGACTCTTGAAGCACTTTAATTGCTTCTGTATATGTGATACGACCGAAGTCAGAGTTGATTACGTTGTTCATGCGCTCTAGAACTGTTTTATCAACGAAGCTGTTGAAGAATTCCATTTCTTCTGGTGCATGCTCTAGTACGTATTTCATTGCATATTTCAGCATATCTTCTGTAAGATCCATTACATCGTCTAATTCAGCGAATGCAATCTCCGGCTCAACCATCCAGAACTCAGCAGCGTGGCGAGTTGTGTTAGAGTTTTCTGCACGGAATGTAGGTCCGAATGTGTATACGTCACGGAATGCTAATGCATAAGCTTCAGCGTTCAGCTGTCCACTTACTGTTAAGTTTGTTTCTTTGCCGAAGAAGTCTTTTGATTCATCAACTTGTCCGTCTTCGCCTTTTGATACGTTGTTTAAATCTTGCGTTGTTACGCGGAACATTTCGCCTGCACCTTCTGTATCACTACCAGTGATGATTGGTGTGTGAACATGTACGAATCCACGCTCTTGGAAGAACTGGTGAATCGCAAATGCTGCGACAGAACGTACACGGAACGTTGCAGAGAATGCATTTGTTCTTGGACGTAAGTGAGCGATTGTACGTAAGTATTCAAACGTGTGACGTTTCTTTTGAAGTGGGTAATCAGAATCTGATAAGCCCTCGATATCAATTTTTTCTGCTTTAATTTCAAATGGTTGCTTCGCTCCAGGCGTTGCAATTACTTTACCTTCTACTTTAACTGAAGAGCTAAGTGGAAGTTTTGCAATTTCTTTGAAGTTTTCTAGCTCTGTATCGAAAACGATTTGAACGCTTTTGAAGAAGCTACCGTCGTTTAATTCGATGAAACCAAATGCTTTTGAATCACGTAAGTTACGAATCCACCCTGATACTTGTACTGTTTGACCTGCGTATTTATCTGTATCTCTATACAGACTTTTTACTAATGTGTTTTCCATAGTGAAATTCTCCTTTGCTGATATATTTAAATACAAAAAAACCTTTCATCCATAAAGGGACGAAAGGTTAAACTTCGCGGTACCACCCAATTTGTCATAAAGACCAACTTTAACTCGTATGTAATACATACTTCCCGGTTTGTAACAGGCCGGATTCCCGTCTAAGTCTACTCTTGAATATAAGATTCAATTTCGGTTAGCAACTCCAAGGTGTTCTTCACATATACCGCCTCATCAGGCTCTCACCGTCCCTGACTCGCTTTGGATTATAGTATATACTACTTTTCCTTATCATCGTCTTTCATTTTGTTAAACTAAAATTAATGTACTACATTCGAGAGAAAGATGCAAGATGCCTTAATATTTATCGGCGATTTTTATCATATATCGACAATCATGCCATAAAAAAATTGCCGGAATTAATCCGGCAATTTCTCATTACTTACGTAACTCCGCACCAAATTTCTCTTCTACCGTTGTTAATACACGGTTATGTGCTTCTGTTACTTCTTCATCTGTTAACGTACGTTCTGCATCGAAGTAAGTCATAGAGAATGCAAGTGATTTCTTGCCTTCTTCCATTTTTTCACCTTCGTATAAGTCGAATAGTGTTACGTCTTTCAGAAGTTCTCCACCAGCTTTAGCAATGACTTGCTTCATTTCGCCAGCTTTTGTTTCTTTCGTTACAACAACAGCCATATCACGTGTCATAGATGGGAAACGTGGAATTGCTGCGTAGTAAGTTCCTTCTGCGTCTGCACCGAATACTTTTACAAGAGATAGTTCGAATACGAATGTATTTTTCACATCTAATTGTTTTTCTGCTTCTGGGTGCAATTGACCGATGAAACCAATTACTTCGCCATCTAATACGATGTCAGCTGTACGACCTGGGTGCATACCTTCACGTTTTGCTGGTGCATAAGTGATTTGGTTTGAAACGCCAAGTACGTCAAATAATCCTTCTAGTACACCCTTCACAACGAAGAAGTCTACTACTTTTTTCTCACCTTGCCATGCATGGTGAAGAGCAAGACCTGTCATAACACCTGCAAGATGTTGTTCTTCTTTCGGAAGTTCTCCTGCTTCTGTTGGTAAGAAGATAGAACCTACTTCGTATAAAGCAACGCTATCGTTTTTACGTGCAACATTGTATGAAACTGCTTCTAACAACTGTGGCACTAAGCTTAAACGAAGTTGGCTACGCTCTTCACTCATTGGAAGTGCAAGATTTACAGGCGCCTTTTCGTTTGGCTCAACCATATATTGTTTCGCTTTGTCAGCACTTGTTAATGAATACGTGATTGCTTCATATAAACCAGCACCTTCTAAGAAGCGACGTACTTTACGACGTTTCGTTTGTGCTGATGTTAATTTACCACGAGTCATTGTTCCAGAAGGTAATGTAACTGGAATGTGGTCATACCCGTATAGGCGACCCACTTCTTCTACTAAGTCTTCTGAAATTGTAATATCCGGACGACGTGCTGGTACATTCACATGGAATGTTCCTTCTACTTCTGTGAATGGGAATTTTAAGTTTGTAAACATTGTACCCATTTCACTTGCAGAAATATTTGTACCTAATACACGGTTTACTTTTTCAGCAGTAACAGATACTGTACGCTCTTGTACTTGTAAGTTATCAGCTTCTACTACACCTTCAAGTGCTTCTCCGCCAGCGTATTTCGCCATTAAAGCAGCTGCGTGTTGAATTGCTTCAAATGTACGTGTTGGATCGATTCCTTTTTCAAAACGTGCACTTGATTCACTACGAAGACCTAAGTCTTTTGATGTACGGCGTACTGTTTGACCTGCAAAGTATGCAGACTCGATTAAAACGTTCACTGTCTCATTTGTAACTTCAGAATCCGCTCCGCCCATTACACCAGCAACAGCTAAAGCTTTTGTTCCGTTTGTAATTACAAGGTGGTGTTCTTGTAATGTACGCTCTTGATCATCTAACGTTTCAATTTTTTCGCCTTCTTTTGCAAGACGAACAACGATTTCTTTTGAACCTAATTTATCGTAATCGAATGCATGTAACGGTTGACCGTATTCCATTAAAATGTAGTTTGTAATATCAACTACATTGCTAATTGGACGAATGCCAGCTGCCATAAGGCGCGTTTGCATCCACATTGGTGATGGACCAATCTTTACGTTCTTCACCATTTTTGCAATATATAATGGGTTTTCTTCTTTCGCTTCTACACTTACAGAAATGTAATCAGAAGTTTTTTCTTCTGCTTCTTGTAGGCTGATAGCTGGAAGTTTTACTTCACGGCCATAAATAGCAGCGACTTCATATGCAACACCTAACATGTTTAAGCAATCTGCACGGTTTGGTGTTAAACCAAGCTCAAGTACTTCATCGTGTAAGTTTAAAATTTCAAGTGCATCTGCACCAACTTCAGCGTCACTTGGGAAGATGAAGATACCATCTGCATATTCTTTTGAAACTAACTTTCCATCAATACCAAGCTCTTGAAGAGCACAAACCATACCGTGAGAAGCTTCACCACGTAGTTTTGCTTTTTTAATTTTAAAGTTACCAGGAAGTACAGCGCCAACTTTTGCAACTGGTACTTTTAAACCTTTTGCAATATTAGCAGCTCCACAAATAATTTGAACTGGCTCTTCTTCACCGATATCGATTAAGCATTTGCTTAATTTATCAGCTTCTGGGTGTTTTTCACATTCTAATACGTGACCAACTACAACACCTTTTACACCTTTATTTAATACTTCAACGCCTTCTACTTCAATACCACTTTTCGTGATTTTGTCTGCTAGTTCTTGTGCTGTTACATCTTTAATATCTACATACTCTTGTAACCAACGATATGATACGAACATACTTATCCTCTCCTTCCCTTACGCTCGTTTGAATTGTTGTAAGAAACGTACATCATTTGTATAGAAATGACGAATGTCATCTACGCCGTATTTCAACATTGCGATACGCTCTGCGCCCATACCGAATGCGAAACCTTGATATTCTTTTGAATCATAACCAGCCATTTCAAGTACGTTCGGGTGAACCATACCTGCGCCTAGAATTTCGATCCAGCCAGTTCCTTTACAAGTGCCGCAACCTTTGCCGTGACACATCATACAAGAAATATCCATCTCTACAGATGGCTCTGTGAATGGGAAGAAACTTGGACGAAGACGGATTTCACGATCTTCACCGAACATCTTTTTCACGAATACTTGCAGTGTACCTTTTAAGTCACTCATGCGAATGTTTTTATCAATTACAAGACCTTCAATTTGCATGAACTGGTGTGAATGCGTCGCATCATCGTCATCGCGGCGATACACTTTACCAGGACAAATAATTTTAATCGGGCCTTTTTCTTTATTATTTTCCATCGTACGTGCTTGCACAGAAGATGTATGTGTACGTAGTAACGTTTCTTCTGTAATGTAGAATGTATCTTGCATATCACGCGCTGGGTGATCTTTCGGTAAGTTCAATGCTTCGAAGTTGTAGTAGTCTTTTTCTACTTCTGTTCCTTCAGCTACTTCATAACCCATACCGATGAATACATCTTCAATTTGTTCAACAACAGCTGTTAACGGATGGTGACAACCTGTTTCAACAGGGCGACCTGGTAGTGTAACATCAATTGTTTCAGTAGCTAATTTCGCTTCAATGACTGCTTTTTCTAAGTTACCAATTTTGTCTTCTAGACGCGTTTGAATCGCTTCACGTACTTCATTTACTAATGCTCCCATACGTGGACGCTCTTCTGCTGATAATTTTCCCATGCCGCGTAATACTTCTGTAATTGGACCTTTTTTTCCTAAGTACGCTACGCGTACGTCGTTTAAGCCTTTTAGCTCTTTCGCTTCTTCAATAAGCTCTAACGCTTTTTGCTTTAGCTCTTTTAAACGTGCTTCCATTTGGAACCCTCCTAATTTTAAAAATAAAAAAACCTCGCTCCCAAAAAGGGACGAGGTAAATTCGCGGTACCACCCTAAATTGACAGAACAAGTCTGCCCACTCATTAGTTATAACGATCAATTCTGACCGGAACGCCTTTACATATATATGGTCCTGGCGTCAACTCCAGAGGTGAATTCACTTCCGTCTACCATAAGAATGCTTTCAGTCTAAGGCATTCTCTCCCTATATGGCGATTTTGTAAGTTACTCTTCTCTATCAACGTTTTTCGTTATTTAACTTTTAATATAATATACTTCAACTTATTATAAGAAGTTTTTTATTTGTTCGCAACTGGGCTTTGCAAATAATACGTTAAAATCCCCGCTGCAACCGCAACATTTAATGATTCTGCCCCGCCGTAAATCGGAATATACAAGTTTTGATCCGTTTTCGCAAGAATTTCTTGGCTTACGCCGCTTCCTTCATTTCCTACAATTAATGCAAAACTACCGACCGGTGTTACTTCACCATACGGAACTCCATTTTCAAGAGCTGTTCCATATACAGGAACGTTTTGTTCTTTTAGCTTGTCTACCCATTCTTCTAAGTTCCCTTTTACAACTGGTAAATGGAAAATAGACCCTTGTGTAGAGCGAAGCACTTTACTATTATATGCATCAACGCATCCTTCTCCAAGCACAACGGCATGAATACCAGCTGCATCAGCTATACGAATAATTGTCCCTAGGTTACCTGGGTCTTGAAGGCCATCTAATAAAAGAAACTTCCCATCAGCAAGAGCTACTTCACTCTCATGTTTCTCACAAACAGCAAATACGCCTTGCGTCGTTTCTGTTTCACGAAGTATTTTTACGATTGCTTCAGGTACGATATACATTTCCACATCATTAACTGTCCAATCTTTCGGAAGATCTGTCTGATCAGAAACGATAAGTTCTGTTACAACTCCTGCTTTTAAAGCTTCCTCGACTAAGTGGAATCCTTCTACAAAAAATAAACCTTTTTTATCGCGCTCTTTTTTCGTCTGCAGTTTTTTCCACTGTTTCACACGCGGGTTTTGTACTGAATCAATGTTTTTCATAATATGTATTTCCCTCTCTTCTTGTCTTATCATTATAGCCTATTTTTCATACATATTTACATAAAAAAGAACAAAAACTAACGTCAGTTTCAATTCTGAAGAAGAGGTGAAAGCAATGAGTTTTAATTTACGTGGTGCTGTATTAGCAAATGTATCTGGAAATTCACAAGACCAATTGCAAGAAACAATTGTCGATGCAATTCAAAGCGGTGAAGAAAAAATGCTTCCAGGTCTTGGTGTTTTATTCGAAGTCATTTGGAAAAACGCTGATGAAAATGAAAAGCACGAAATGTTAGAAACATTAGAGCAGGGACTAAAAAAATAAGCAATTTAAAAATCACCTTCGCATAAGCTAAGGTGATTTTTTCTTCTCCTAAACATTTCTACTTTACTAACGCTACCCCAATGGAGTACAATGTTCAAAATACATTTAAACCGATCGATTTTCTTATAGACACCATTAGATAAAGTGAAACTTTAATTAGTGGGAAAGGGTATTCATCCCCACTAATTATTAGTTGAACCAATCGGGCTTTTACGGGCAGTTGATTCCCCACCTAACTTCCTCGTATTCGCCGAATTTTGAAGTAGGAATCTTACTGCCCGTTAAAGCGGGATAAAAAGGAGTGAATGTTTTATGCAACGTATTACGCTTGAACAAGTTTTTAAACACCACATTACCCAAAAATATGTGAACCGTTCTGGAATGGTCCACGCGATTGCTGTCGCTTACCATGCGTTTCACTTAGCGAAAAAGCATCATGCCTCAGTCGATGCTGCAACAAAAGCTGGTTTCCTTCATGATATCGGACATCACACATGGTACAGTGAGGGAGAATGGGACTATGACTTGTATAAAAAGAATGATATCCATGCGATTAAAGGAGCAGAAAGAGCTCATAAATTGCTTATTAGATTAGGAGAACATCCGAAACTAGCAAAAGAAATTTCTATCGCGATTCTTCTTCATACAGATTCTTTCTTAGTACAGCAAGAAATTGAAAGAACATCTCTTCAAAACATTATTAAATGGGCAGACGAAGCAGATGAAGAACCGGGCGGAGCGCACCATTATAGAACGATTTCTTATGAAAAAGCATTAAAAGCTATTCAACAGTTAGACCGATTGGTAGAACGTGAATTGCAAATAGAGCAATCGAAATCGAATAACACGGCAGAACATAGTTATCAATGAGAAAGAGGAATCACTATAGGGTGATACCTCTTTTATTATTTTATGGAAAATACACCTTTATATTTAAATATTTAAATATTACATATAAAAACAAAATACTTTATAATTAAATATACAAATATAAAGAGGTGATTTTATAAATGCAACCCGCTACACAACTTTCTAATGAACAAAAATACTCTATGTCATGGGGACAATTTATTAGCTCCGTTTTATTCGCTTTTTTCGGAACCGGACTTATTACTGTGTTCCTCGCAATGCCCTTAACAATTTATACAGCCGGTCTTACAGATAAAAAACAAATTGCTCTGTATGAATCGATCGTAAACACTGCAAGCATCGTATTACAACTAGCCGTGTTGTTATTCTTCATTTTTAAATTCGAACCCGCAAAAAAATTACTACTACAATCATTTAACTTTAAAGCACTTAAAGAATGGCGTACATACGTATACTTACTTCTTTTCTTCGCTATAAACATTATACTCAATTACATCTTGTTAAATTATGTGTTCCAAGACGCAACAAAGCAGCAATCTTCCGCATTAAACTTAGATGTTTTTAAGCAGTATCAAATATTATTACTTCTCGGTTTCGCAATACTTACACCAATTTTTGAAGAGCTTATTTTCCGTGGCTTTATACTTCACTTCTTCTCAGAGCGCTTTCCATTTTGGATTGCAGCCATCATAACAATTTTCTTCTTCGGTATCGCTCATACATACTCACTTGGAGTCATGGTAATTACTTTCTTCATGGGATTATTAATGGCTATTTTATGCAAAAAAACAAAATCCATTATTCCAGCTATGCTATTTCATATTATGAATAATATGTTAGCTTTCTTGAGTTAGAAAGAGGTATCATTGCGATACCTCTTTCTACTCTTTTATCACAACTTCAAACTCTTCTTCCGTTAATACTTTTCGATAATCCGTTTTCCTTTCTCCCTCTTCACCAGAAGTAACAACAGGTGTCAGCACAATTTTCGTTACACTATCCTCTAGTTTTTCAAATCGCCAATAACTATTTTCCGATAATGTAAGACCTGAATGTGGTATTAACTCTTTTCCATCTTGATCTTTCGCGATAAATTTCACCTCTAATTTCGTTCCATTCAACATTTTATAGTCCAACTTCGCAGATATAGGAGAAACTTTTAAATCTTCCACTTCTATTTTTTGACCATTTTCTAATTTAAAATGCTTATGGATTGGGATTGTTTTCGTTTCAGCTTTTATTTTGTCTCCAGACGCTTTGAAGGAAAAGCCCCATTCTCCTTTCCATGTTGAATTGCCCTCTTTTAAAGAAATATCCCTATATACAACTTGTACATCACATTCTCCACGAATTTCTAGAGGATTCATTTCATCATCTTTTAAATCTATATTTGAGAAAAATGTATACGTGTACTCATTTATTTTCTTGTCTCCACCACTACCACTGCCATTTAACTGTTTTCCATTTATATAAATATCAGGACTAGGATAAGAACCCTCTAAATTGATTCGACTAGACTTAAACGTACTATTAACAATAATCTGCCCTTCATCTATCATCACTTCATCTAACCGCACTTCTACACCGTTATCATAAACTGTTTGCCCTATTGTCGTTTTATATTCTTTTAAAGGTTCTCCTCTACTGTTTACGTAGTCTTCCATTTTACTTCCGATTAACGGTATATCCGCAATCATCCTTCTCATATCTACAGTCATCATCATAATAAATAATGCCGCAGCCGATGTTACAATCGCTACATTCCGTTTCGTATGAACTTTGTTCTTGTTTATTTTTTTATGAACTCGCTTTTTTATTTTCTGTTTCTCTATGTGAGTTAAGTTAACCTCTTCATATTCATTCTCATCCATTTTTATATCATTTAACATTTCATATGGATCTTTCATTTTCTTCACCTCTTTTCTTATTTATTTCATCCGATTATGTAAAAATAATGACCTTAACTTCTTCCGTCCTCTCGATAGACGATTGTATATAAAAGAAGTTTTCACTCCCATTTTCTCTGCAATATTTTCTACACTATCTTCTTCCACGTAATGCTTCATAAAGATTTCTTTATCATTCTTCTTTAAATGATCTAATATATGTTCCATATCATTACTAATTTCATTTTTAATCGTATCGGTATGCATCGCGATTTCACCTATTTGATCTAACCCTTTTTCATTTACTGTTTTCGCATATTTCCTCGCATAATCGATAGATTTGTATTTTGTAATAGCCGCGATCCAATTTTTTAAAGTATTTTTCTCTTCATCATACTTTTCAATATGATTCCAAATCGCTAATAACACATCATCCATACATTCCTCTTGTACATCTTGAAACGAAGCTAAATGCTTCTGAATAATACTTTTTATAAGTCCACCGTACTGGTCGATAATAAAGTATAATGCTTTTTCATTCCTTTTCCTTAGCTGCATTGCAACGTTCTCTTCTGTAATTTTCATATACACCCTCCTCTCTAACGTTCTCTATATCTATTAATTCGTATCATCACTTCTCATTTCTATCAATTTATACATATTTATTAATAATATCCAAAATAAACCTCATGTAGTAAAATATAACTGATTACATAGAAGGAGATTATATATGTTGAGCTTACTTTGGGTTGTTTATATGCCACTCCTTGTGTTATGTGGATTTTTAGGTGGTATTTTCTTAATGATTACTAGCATGAAACATCGTAAATTATTTGTCGGTTTAATGGGGTTACTTAGCTTCTCCTTTGTCACACTACCTTTTGTTTTTTGGGGCATGGGAGTGGAGAGTAATACAATCCTCCCTATTTCAACTACTTTATATTGGATTCTGTTTTCTTTAACTGGATTATTGGCAGGATTAAGTGGATTACAAGCAAAAATTAAAAGTATACGTAATATGGGATTCATTATTTTTATCGCTGGAATATTAGGGGTTATCTTCTGGTTACTCATGACTGTAGGTGATTCATACTATATATAATATTTTTTTAGAAACCCATAAATCGGAGGTAATACAGAAGTGTTTGGAATATTAACTTGGATGATTTTAGCTCTTACTTTGATGCTATGCGCATTTATCATTGGCATTTTTTTAATTATTGCTGGTATTAAATATCGTAAGTCACTTACTATTATAGCTGGTTTAATTAGCATATCTCTTATCGTTGTTCCTATCATTTGTATAGGTTCTGGAATAGATTTAGAGGAGATCGTTCCAATTTCAGGAACTTTATATTGGAGTTTCTTCTCTTTAGCTGGACTATTAGCTATTATAACCGGAAGGCAAATATCAAGTATTCGTTCTATGGGGACAATTTTGTTTATAACAGGGCTGTGCTCTGTAACTGGTTATCATTTTTTATATCTCACTCTTTAAAAAGACAAAAAAGCAGGGAAATTAATTCCCTGCTTTTCTATTTGGTTTATTGCCTGATGGTAAGAAGAACGATAATACCCAAGCAATCCCTGCGAGTATCGTTGCAATTAAGAAGGCATCGTTAATACCGTTAATTGCAGATAACTTCGAAATTTGTCCAAATAATAGCTGCGTGCTCATCACATCTCCTGCTTGAGCCGATCCAGCTAAGGCTGCTAAACTTTGCCCCATACCGTGTACTTTATCAACTAAAATTGGATTTGACGTTGTTAACATGTTGCCGTAATCTGCTACGTGAGCAGTCGTTTGTTGCGTCATAAGTGTAATTAATATCGCTGTTCCAATTGAACCAGCTACTTGTCTTGACGTATTTTGCGTTGCTGTACCGTGAGAAATTAATTTCATCGGCAATGCATTCATACCAGCTGTCATAATTGGCATCATAATGAATGACATACCAATTGAACGTATAATATAATCCGTCATAATAACGCTATATGGTGTATCCATCGATAACGTTGTGAATTTATATGTCGCAAACGTTGTAATGGCTAATCCAACAATCGCTAACGGACGAATACCATATTTATCAAATAGTTTACCTGCAATAGGTCCCATGATACCCATAATTAATGATCCTGGTAGTAATAATAAACCTGATTCAATCGGCGTAAAGCCGCGAATGTTTTGCAGATATACTGGAAGTAATAACATACCTCCGAATAATGCCATCGTAACGATCGCGTTAATTACTAAAGTAAAAGTAAATACCGGATATTTAAATACTTGTAAATCAAGCATTTTATTGTCTGTTGTTAACTCTCTCCAAATAAATAACGCTAAACCAATTACACCGATAACAAGTGAAATAACAACTTCGGCACTAGTCCAACTATTATTTCCAGCTTCACTAAATCCATACAGTAAGCTACCTAGTCCAATACTTGAACTAATTACACCAAATACATCTAATTTCGTATTAGACACTGGCTGAGCTAGTGTAAAGAATTTTAAAGATAGGAACGTAATAATTAAACCAATTACAAACATTCCGTAGAACATTAAGTTCCAGCTGTAGTTTTCAATAACCCAGCCCGTTACAGTTGGCCCGATAGCTGGTGCTAAAATCATTGCAACGCCTAGTAATCCCATCGCCGCTCCGCGCTTATTAGGCGGGAATAATGTCATAAAGATATTCATACCAACCGGCATTAAAATACCTGCACCGACCGCTTGAATAATACGACCTGTCATCATCATTGTGAAGTTTCCTGATATAGCACAAATGATAGATCCTACCGTGAAGAATAACATGGCTGCTACAAATAATTTACGGTACGTAAATCGTGAAACTAAAAAGGCACTAATCGGTACTAAAATACCATTTACAAGCATGAATCCTGTAATTAACCATTGGGCTGTTGATGTTGACACATTAAATTCATTCATTAGCGGTGGCAACGCAACGTTAATGATTGTTTGGTTTAAAATAGAAACGAACATACCAAGAATTAATACTGTTACAACTGCTTTTACATTTACATTCTCTATAGGCATAGACGTTTGTTTTTTCGGTACTTCTTTTTCTTGTTTTACTTCTTCTTGCTTGCTTGTTTCTAATTCAACTACATTAGAAATTTCTACTTCTTGCTTTTGTTCTATTTCTTTCTCTTCTGTTTCTACTTTACTTACTTCTATTTTACTTACGGCTGGGACTTGTTCTTCTCCCACGTTCGTTTTTTTCTTTCGTAAAAGACGATTTACAAGGAAGAAGACGATTATACAAAATAGTGCATATCCTACAATTGCAATTGAGGACATCTCATCTCCCCCTTACTTATGAATACGAACTGACACATTCATTCCAGGAACAATATTTACTGATTTACTATGATCTAAAGAAATTTTAACTGGTACAACTTGCTTTACTTTCGTATAGTTCGCTGTTGCGTTACTTGATGGTAACATTGAGAATGTATTTGCTGTTGTTAATCCAACTTGTTCTACTTTCCCTGTTAACGTTGTATCTGGGTATGCATCTACATATACATCTACTGTTTGACCTTTTTGAACATCGTCAATCACTGTTTCTTCAATGTTTGCTGTTACCCATAAATTGTTCATATCAAATGCATAAGCAATTGGGCTACCTGCTCCAACGAAAGCATTTGTCGTTGCGTTTGATTGTACAACTGTTGCATTTTGCGGAATTGTTACGTCTACTGTTTGTTCTCCATTTGCTGCCGCTACAGTAACCGCACCTAATTTATCGTTTTCATTGTAGTTCTTACCTACTTCAGCTTTCCAGTCAGTTAATTTACCTGCTACTGGTGAAGCAACCGGAATTACCTTTCCATCAATTTTTGCATTGTCTGTTTTTAAGTAATTTTCCGTTTGGTTGTAATAGTAGTAACCGCCAATACCGCCGCCAACTAGTACAATTAATGTGATAATGTTGATAATTACCATTCTTCGAAACTGATTCATTGCATTCCTCTCCTTATATCGCATATAATTTTTTTCTAAACTATTTACGTCCTTATTGTTTAGACTGTTTAATTGTTAATTATATTAACTTTTAAACAAAAAAATCACACCATCTGCGGTGTAAATCGAAATTTATCTACCTGCGAGCGGTGCTGATTTCTGAAGGACTATCGTTTATAATTATAAATAATTATTTCGAATCTACAACCGACAATTTACGTATGAAATGTCGCTTAAACAACAATATAATACCATCGTGTTGTTTAAGTATGAAAAATTAAACGAGGAGAAGCAAAAATGTCTATTAAAAATACAAATGATCCACGTGTAAAGCGGACGAGACAACTCATACAGGATGCTTTTGTCGCTTTAGTAGGCGAAAAAGGATTTGACGATGTAACTGTTCAACATATCGCAGAACGCGCTCCTGTAAATCGTGCTACATTTTATAGCCATTACCACGATAAATATGACTTATTAGACAAAAGCATTGAAGAAATGTTAGAAAAATTAACAGAAGTTATTAAACCAAAAAATAGAAATAAAGAAGAGTTTCAACTTACATTTGATTCACCACATCCAACCTTTTTAGCTTTATTCGAACATATTGCAGAAAATGTGAACTTCTATAACGTTATGCTTGGCGATAAAGCTGCCGGAAACTACTCTTATAAAATGATGAAAACAATACAAACTCATTTAACGTTAAGCTTATCTATTTCACAACCAGATGATAAAGATCTTATGGTTCCTCGTGATATTTTGATTAGCTATGTGACAGGGGCTCATATCGGGATGATTATGTCATGGTTAAAAAGAGGGATGATATATACTCCGCATTTTATGGCCATGCAATTAACTCGTTTAATTATTTTAGGAGCTCATACTGCCGCTGGATTAGAGAGACCTTTTTAAAACATAAAAAAGCGAAGGAGAGACTCCTTCGCTTTTTCTATTAATTAAATGTAATGTTATGTACAGCCTCTTTATCAAGACGTTTAATAACTTCTACAATTAACTTCACTGCGTTTTCATAGTCATCACGGTGTAACATTGCCGCATGAGAATGAATGTAGCGCGTCGCAATCGTAATTGCCATAGACGGAATACCATTTACAGCAATGTGAATTGCACCTGCATCCGTTCCACCGCCCGCTACTGAATCATATTGATATGGAATTTCTAATTCGTCAGCAACATCTACTACAAAGTCACGTAAACCAGTATGACCAATAACAGACGCATCATATAATATAATCTGTGGCCCATCACCCATTTTACTTTGCGCTTCTTTTGCCGTTACACCAGGCGTGTCACCAGCGATACCAACATCTACTGCGAACGCGATATCTGGTTTAATATAATTTGCAGATGTTTTCGCACCACGAAGACCGACTTCTTCTTGTACAGTCCCTACGCCATATACAACGTTTGGATGCTTTTCATCTTTTAATTGTTTTAATACATCAATTGCAATTGCACAACCAATTCGGTTATCCCATGCTTTTGCCAGTAACATTTTTTCATTCTTCATCACTTGGAATTCAAAGTAAGGTACAACTTGATCTCCTGGTCGTACGCCCCACTCCATTGCCTCCTCTTGGCTAGAAGCACCAATATCGATGAACATGCCTTTAATATCTACTGGCTTTTTACGCGCTTCTGGAGGTAAGATGTGCGGTGGTTTTGAACCAATTACACCTGTTACATCTCCTTTACGCGTTACAATTGTCACGCGCTGTGCAAGCATAACTTGTGACCACCAGCCACCAACTGTTTGGAAACGAAGGAAACCTTTGTCATCAATTTGCGTAATCATAAAGCCAACTTCATCTAAATGACCTGCAACCATAATTTTCGGGCCGTTTTCTTCCCCTACTTTTTTCGCAACTAAACTTCCTAAATTATCAGTAGAAAGTTCGTCCGCAAACGGCTCAATATATTTCTTCATTACTTCACGTGGTTCACGCTCGTTACCCGCAATACCACGTGCATCTGTTAATTCTTTTAGCATTGTCAATGTCGCGTCTAATTTTGTCATTGCCAACACCCTCCTTTTTCTTCAGTCACTTCATTATACAAAAGGAAATTGAAATATTCAAAAATTAAATCAGTATCCTTGTGTTTGGCGCTGATGATTTACTTCGTTTTTATCTAAATATGCCTTTTCAATCTCTTCTTGCTCAAACTCTAGCGCTTGTCCAAGTCGAAGATAGCTTGTAAATAATTCAATATAGTTCGTAATAGATGGTTGATCTGTAAAACGAATCACCTTCGCATATGTGTCTAAGAAAATTTCTACTTGTGTTTTATTCGTTTGTGCACATTTATAGAATAGGAAGTTTTTATCAATACCTAAATCAATTCCGATTGATAAAATAAAATGCAAGCCATCTACGTATTCTTCTAATATTACTTCACGTTCTGATGCTGGTTTGTTGCTCCAATATTTAAAACAACGTGTTTCATTTGCAAGTTCTCCAATTTCTACAAGAAGAGCTAACATTTTTTCTTTTAACAACTTTTTCGGTTGTAAGTCATGCTCTTTCACAATACGGTCATCTAATTCTTTTTGTAATTTAAATAGTTGTAGTAAGTCCATTCTATTGTCCTCCTCCAACATCGCATTTTACGCAACAATGTTGTTTCATCTCAAAGTTCATTATTATTTTTCATTTCTTATTAATAAGTCAGCCATTTATCTCTTTACAAAATAGCTTGTCCTTAATTTACAAATACGTTTCAATCATCACGATTAGATTGTTCACTCCGATTGGTGATAGTTAGTCATTATCCGGGGATTATCCACTGATAAAAAAAATTATTTTATCTGATGAAAGTTCCATATCATCTTTCCATTATAGCAGTGTCGTTTCAGGTAGGAAAGATACTCTTCTTTCCAAAGGGAGATAATTGAAAAAAGCCAGGAGAATCCTCCTGGCTTCATATGTATATTCTTCTATATCGCTATAACTTTTATATTGATTTTGTCATATCGATAACGACATACTTCTCTTTGCATACAAATAAAAAAACCTTAGAAGAAAAATCTTCTAAGGTTTCAACTAATTAATTAGTTAATGTTGTTTTTTGCAACTGTTGCTAATTCAGCGAAAGCTTTTTCGTCATGAACAGCTAAGTCAGCAAGCATCTTGCGGTTAACTTCGATGCCAGCATTTTTAAGACCGTGCATTAAGCGGCTGTAAGAAAGACCATTCATACGAGCTGCTGCGTTGATACGTGTAATCCATAATTTACGGAAGTCACGTTTCTTTTGACGACGGTCACGGAATGCATACATTAGAGATTTCATAACCTGTTGGTTAGCAACCTTGAATAATGTACTCTTAGAACCGTAGTAACCTTTTGCTAATTTTATAACTTTTTTACGACGTTGACGAGTAACTGTACCACCTTTTACTCTTGGCATAATATTACCTCCTAATTGTTCTATATATCAGCCGAACTTATTTTAAGTTGTCAAGCATTTGACGAATGCGTTTGAAGTCACCAGCGCTTACTACACCAGCTTTACGTAGTTTACGTTTAGCTTTTGTAGATTTGTTAGCGAATAAATGGCTTGTGTAAGCGTGAGAACGTTTCAGTTTACCTGATCCAGTCTTTTTGAAACGCTTTGCAGAGCCGCGATGAGTTTTTTGTTTAGGCATAGGTATTTCCTCCTCTATCTATTACTTATCGTTTTTCGGTGCTAAAACTAAGAACATACTACGTCCTTCCATTTTAGGCTTAGATTCAATTGTACTAACTTCAGCACAAGCTTCTGAGAAGCGATCTAAAACACGTTGACCGATTTCTTTATGAGTAATGGCACGTCCTTTAAAGCGAATTGACGCTTTAACCTTGTCGCCTTTCTCTAAAAACTTGATAGCATTACGAAGTTTTGTGTTAAAGTCGTGTTCATCAATTGTTGGACTTAAACGAACTTCTTTCATGCTAATTACTTTTTGATTTTTGCGCTGTTCTTTTTCTTTCTTCTGTTGCTCAAAGCGGAATTTACCGTAGTCCATAATGCGGCATACTGGCGGTTTCGCATTTGGAGCAACTAATACTAAATCAAGATTAAGATTTGCAGCTAAGTCTAAAGCGTCATTACGAGACTTGATTCCAAGTTGATCGCCATTGGCACCAACTAAACGTACTTCACGTGCACGAATTTGCTCGTTAATCATCATATCCTTGCTAATAGTAAGCCACCTCCAAGGTTTTCTCAGAACATATTTTGTAGTCATAGAACCCGACAAAAAAAGTGCGGGCATACGACACCCACACTTGTAAATTCTTAAGTAAGAAATACATTTACCTGTAAACTGCGAATGCGTCCATCAGGTGAGAAGCGGGTGCTTCTACTTGTTCCACAAAACAATATTCTATTATCCTTGATGAGTTTATCATAGGACATGACGTCTGTCAAGAAGACGCGATGTGTTTTACTAACAACAAGAAATATTGTAACAAACAACTAACATACTTGCAATACTTTTTTATGATAAGTATTGTTTGGTTATTTTTTCTAGTTTTTCTCTTTTATAATACATAAGAAAGCCGCGGTATACCGCGGCTCTGCCTTATCGTTTTCCTTCTACTTTAATCATATCAACAAAAGCATCTAATGCGATTGTTTCTGATTTTTGTTCACCGTATTTACGTACGTTTACGCCGTTTTCAGTTACTTCATTGTCACCTACTACAAGCATGTACGGAATTTTTTGCATTTGTGCTTCACGGATTTTGTAACCAATTTTCTCTTCACGAGTATCTAATTCAACACGGATACCAGCACGGCGTAGTTCATCTTGCACTTTCTTCGCATAGTCTAAATGTACTTGCGGAGAAACTGGAATTACTTGCGCTTGAACTGGAGCTAACCAAGTTGGGAATGCACCTTTGTATTCTTCAATTAAGAAGGCTACGAAACGTTCCATAGTTGATACAACACCACGGTGAATTACAACTGGACGATGTTGTTTACCGTCTTCACCAACGTAAGCTAATTCAAAGCGTTCTGGAAGTAAGAAGTCTAATTGTACAGTTGAAAGTGTTTCGTCTTTTCCAAGAGCAGTACGAACTTGAACGTCAAGTTTTGGACCGTAGAATGCCGCTTCACCTTCAGCTTCATAGTAATCAAGACCCATTTCATCCATAGCTTCTTTTAACATACCTTGTGCTTTTTCCCACATCTCGTCATCAGCATAGTACTTTTTAGTATCAGCTGGGTCACGGTAAGATAGGCGGAATGAATAGTTCTCTAAACCGAAATCTTTGTACACTTCTAGAGTTAAGTTTACAACACGTTTTAACTCTTCTTTAATTTGATCTGGGCGAACGAAAATGTGCGCATCGTTTAAAGTCATTCCGCGTACACGTTGTAATCCAGATAACGCACCTGACATTTCATAGCGGTGCATCGTTCCAAGTTCCGCAATACGGATTGGTAATTCACGGTAGCTGTGAATGTCATTTTTATAAACCATCATGTGGTGAGGGCAGTTCATTGGACGAAGAACTAACTCTTCATTATCCATTTCCATTGATGGGAACATACCATCACGGTAGTGATTCCAGTGACCAGAAGTTTCATAAAGCTCTCTGCTTCCTAGTACTGGAGTGTATACGTGATCATAGCCTAAACTTGCTTCTTTATCAACGATGTAACGCTCGATAATACGGCGAATAGTTGCACCTTTTGGTAACCAAAGTGGTAAACCTTGTCCTACTTTTTGGCTATTAGTAAATAATTTTAATTCTTTACCTAATTTACGGTGATCGCGCTCTTTCGCTTCTTCAAGCATACGTAAGTGCTCATCTAATTCTGCTTTCTTAACGAATGCAGTACCGTAAATACGTTGTAACATTTTATTATTGCTATCGCCGCGCCAGTAAGCACCTGCAACGCTTAATAATTTAAATACTTTAATTTTCCCTGTAGATGGAAGGTGAACACCACGACAAAGGTCGAAGAATTCGCCTTGCTCATAGATTGAAATAACCGCATCTTCTGGAAGATCGTTAATTAAATCTAATTTTAACTCATCGCCGATTTCTTCAAAGCGACGAAGTGCTTCTGCACGTGGTACTTCATGACGAACGATTTCTAAGTTCTCGTTCACAATTTTTTGCATTTCTTTTTCGATTTTCTTGAAGTCTTCAACTGTAATTGCTTCTTCCATATCAATATCGTAGTAGAAGCCATTTTCGATTACTGGACCAATACCAAGCTCAAGCTTAGCATCTTTATATAAACGTTTTAACGCTTGTGCTAAAAGGTGGGCTGTTGAATGGCGTAAAATGTATAAGCCATCTTCAGAATCTAATGTAATAATAGAAACTGCACCATCTTCTTCGATTGGTGTAACAAGATCGATCATCTCATCGTTTAATTTTCCAGCCACAGCTTTTTTCTTTAAGCCTGGGCTAATAGAAGCTGCGATTTCTTCAGTTGTTACGCCTTTTGGAAACTCCTTCACAGCTCCATCAGGGAAAGTAATTTTAACTACATCTGCCATCACTGGTCACTCCTCTTTTTTTCAAAATAAAAAACACTCATCCCGTAAAAAGGGACGAGTGTTGAATTCGTGGTTCCACCCTTGTTCCAATTAACCTTATCGTTAATTGCTCAAGTTCAACATAACGGTGTTGTCCGTTAGCAATTACTAGAAAAACCGTTCACTGCTAAAGTTTAGAGGTGGTAAGTAATAATCCCGTACTAGGAAGCTCACACCCTAAGGCTTCCCTCTCTGAAAATCGTAGAAAACTACTCATGTCCTCATCATGACATTTCAATATATTTCATTTATGTAGGTAATTATATGCTCAAAAACTTAGAAAATCAAGGGCGTTACCTTTATTTTTTAAATTTTTCACATTGCGCTCAAACTCATGTAATCCATGTAATTGGACCCGTTCTTGAAATACATTTCGCAAAGTAATAATCATATTATGGTCTTGTTCTTTCGTATATAAATAAATTTTTTTCGGCGAGATAGAAAGAAGTGGTGCAATTACTTTCGTATCAATATATACATCCTTTTGCTTTAATAATTCCTCATCTATATATTGAACCAATTTCTCCTGTTTTAAACGTCTACCTTTATCGTCATAGAAAATAAAGCTTTCATCAAAAATAAGATGCACACAGGACAAACGTGATTTTCGGCTACGCACTTGTTGCCTTAGCGTCTCAATAAACATTTGATATTCTTGTTCCAACTTATACTCATCAATCGACACTTCAGCAAGCTTAGCTACCATTTCCCTATATGTACGAAGGCGAAAACGAACATATGATGAAAACGAGAACGAAAGCGGATCACAAAGCCAGTTATTTAAAGAAGATTTAATATATGATTCAAATGTATGACGTGTTAATTCTTGAGCAATCCCTTTTCTTCTTCCCTTTAAAATCTCTTGTGCCATATGCAATATTTGATGACACTCTTCCTCTTCTTCATAAAAAAACTTTTCTTTTAAGATCGTATAAATCCACTCATTTTGCTTTACATTCACAATGAAATATACCATGACTGGCAATAAAATCTTTTCAATATAATTCGATTCACATACTGGTATGTGAATCACCACTTTTTGTTCCTGTAAATACACACTCGTTTCCTTATATAACAGTTCAGCCCTTTTCAATAGTTGTCTATATACATGCATAGCATCATTTTTTTCTTCGAAGCAAATTTCAATCACTTTTGTCCCCCCTTTTATCCCTGCTCTAAAGGATTGTATCTATACGTTACAAATCCTATAAGAGTCCGTTCCGCGTGAAGTTCACTCTTAGTAGAATTACATTTCCTATCGTTAGAGAATCCACTCGATATGGCTTGCTAATTTTATATATATTAAGGGAGGGAGAAAAAAATGATACAAGCTACAATGAATTTTCCATAAGAACTTTTCGTTTTACAATTCACCTAGTCTAAAAAGTGTTCAAAACGAAAAAAGAGCAAGCTTTTCGGCTTACTCTTTACTTATGACGTCGGTTTTTCCCGCCAATTGGAATTGGCTTCGCTAAATATTTAATTCGTTCCATAATACGTGCTGCTTTCATTTGTTCTGCTTCACCACGCTGTGTATACGTTAAATGATGTTCCAATTCCTTGAAATCAAAGTTAGACGTAAAGAACGTCGGTAAGTTTTCTAACATACGGAATTGCAAAATCGCACCAAGTACATCGTCACGTACAAAGCTTGACATCGCTTCTGCTCCGATATCATCTAGCATTAAAACTTGTACGCGTTTCACCGCATCAATCTTTTCCCCAATCGAATTATCTTGAATCGAACTTTTAATTTCACGTAGAAATTCAGGGAAGTATACGAGCATCGAACTTATTTTCTTTTGAGCAAGCTCATTCGCCATTGCTCCTAACAAATACGTTTTCCCTACACCAAATTTACCGTACAAATATAAACCTTGTACTTTTTTACCAGGTTCATATGTACTTAAAAATTCATTGGCTGCACCAATTGCATCAATACGCGCATCTAAATCTGAAGGATCTAAGTTTTCCATCGTTGCCTGTAAAATGTCATTTGGCATATATACACTTTGAACGAGTTTTTCATATTTCTTTCTCTCGTCATATGCTACTTTTCTCACGCAACGATCGTATTGAATATCAATCATCTTCCCTTGGATACCGAGCTTTGGCTCATATCCTTGCAGCATGTTTTTACACGAACCTAGATCCGGACAATCTGCGCAACCTACACTTTGTCCAATATATTCGTATAACTTCACAAGGCTGCGCTCAATCATAGAAGTTGTTACTTCACCTTGATGTTCGTCTATAAATTCTTTCACACGCGGATGTGCCATTACTTCCGCTTTTAATACTTCATATCTATTTTTAAAATTTTTATTTTCCATTAACTTTGCAAATGAATTTTGAATATGCTCCATTTTCTCACCTCAAAGAGCGTTCATTCTCTTCTATTAATCACGCTTATATTTTTTTAACACTTCTTCTAGTCGTTTTCGTTCATCATCTAACGTACTTGCATCTTTTTTCTTACTTACATCTTTCTTCACTGTTTCTTTCTCTTGTTCTTTCGGCTCTTCTTTCAGCCAATCTGGTACCATTTCTTTTCTTATCGTTTTCTTCGACGTACGGCCTTTTTTCTTTGTCTCAGCCCATTCTTGATATTGACGATTTTCTTCTTTCGCTAACGCCATCGCTTCAGCTACTGTACCGACCTTTTTACGTGCCCAATGCCCAGCAATTTTCTCTACATACGTTTTTGCAAGTTTCATATCTGAGCGTAGCATAACGTAATAAATAAGTACATTCACAACACCTGGCGTTAATTTTTGATTGATCATTACATCTTCAACGATCTGCAAGTCAGCCTTTGTCGCCTCTGCACCACCAGAGATTTCTTTCAATAGTTGTTTTGGTGAGATTTCCTCTAACTGTTTTATTAACATCTCTTCTTGCGTAGAAGGCTCTTTCCCTTCCATCATACGTGCAGCGTGAGGTTGTACTCTTTCACTTAATACAGGTAACGCTTGACCGTTTTCGAACTGATACCAATCACGTGCTCCTTTTCTAAGCCTTTCGATATCAATTGTCTGCATCTCTGTCACCGTACCAAGAACGATATTTTGCATCGATAACACATCTACATCGTACACGTAAGCAAGTGTAATGACACATTCTCGCACTTGATCTGTAATCGCCTTTTTAGGGACAAGAGCGGACAAGCCATCTACAAATAAGGAGAAATCAAAGAAATCATTCCAAACTTTTGGAGCGTCTCCCTTCTCGTTACTTGGCATAGCTGTCGTTTTGGGAATACGAAGATCTTCTTGCGCATGCTCAAGCTGTCCTGGATTAAACGAACCAAACACATCATTGAAAGAACGCGTAACATTTTCATACGAAGCAAAATCAAATTCTTCTTCTAAGAAATATTGCTTTACTTGATTATATTTTGTCCGACTCAATCGATTGTATAAAAAGATGCTTAACACAATATCATCAAAAAATTGTTTCGGAGATAGAGGTGGTTGCAATTCGTATATAAACATTCGAATATCTTTTTCTTTCTTAATATATACCTTCAAAAGCCCAATTGCCTCTAACTTTACTCGTTCCTCATATATTTCGGGAAGGTGCATTTGCATGGTCACCATAAGGGAATGATGTGTATTCTCTTTTCCAAACACACGATCTTGCTCTAACTCTCCCCATAGCGTCATGTACAAGCTAAAAGCTCTACTACCTACTAACGGCTGATACAACATCGTTAACACTTTTCGGTCGTAATTATGCAGTAACCCTTTCGCACTTACTTTATAACGATCAATTGGCAATAGCTCCATCCATGACTGTTTTTCCATTCTTGCTTTTCCTTTCTCTCATCTAATCTATCCTCTACTTCATTCGTTCTATCTTCATTATATAATTTCTTAGCGAAAAAGAGCTATTAGCTTTCGCTTCTAGCTCTCTTATCTCATTCCTTACGGTATGTAAAGAGAATAAAATACAACTTCTACTCTCTTTCTTTTTGCAGTATATCTTTTAATTCTTCAATAAATACATTTAAATCTTTAAATTGGCGATATACAGAAGCAAAACGCACGTAAGCAACATCATCAATATCACGCAGTTCTTCCATAACAATTTCACCAATCATATCACTTTTCACTTCAGATATACCTAAATTACGAAGTTCACGTTCCACACTTTGAGTTACTTCTTCTAATTGTCTTAAAGATACTGGTCTTTTTTCGCACGCTTTAATTAAGCCGCGCAAAATCTTTTCTTTATTAAACTCTTCACGTGTGCCTTCTTTTTTTACAACGATAAGAGGTGACTCTTCTACTCTTTCAAATGTCGTAAAGCGACTTAAACAACTTTCACACTCTCTCCTTCTTCGAATAGAGCGCCCCTCGTCTACCGGACGCGAATCTAACACTCTTGTACCATTATGAGAACAGGATGGACAACGCAATATATTCACTCCTTTACACTATACTCTTTATTTTCCCTCTACTTACTTCATCTGACAATATATATACAATATTATATAACTCATTCTAACTCTCTTACCACTTTAAGTTTACGCACATTATTTTATCATCTCGTTTTCAAAAATAAGATGTGAGACGGGGCGTTAACTTATTCATAAGAGCTCAATTTATCTAACTAACGAGTACGTTATATTTTTCCTTTTTTATAAACTAAAAAAGAGGTGCATTATACACCTCTTTACATTTTAAATCAATTATGTTCTTTTTTAAAGAGCTTTTGTTTCTCTCTGCTTAATTTCGAAGCTACCAGTGCCTCGAGGAAGCTCGATGCTCTCACGCGTTTTCGCGTTTAAACCTTCTGCAATATATTCTGCAGCAACATTTGGATCAATACGATCCCCACAAGTATAAACATCGATACTTGCGTAACCGTGCTCCGGAAAGCTATGAATTGTTAAATGTGATTCCGAGATAATTACTACTCCACTTACACCTTGTGGTGCAAATTTATGGAAAGCCACCTCACGCACTTCAGCACCAGCTCTCAGTGCTGCATCCACAAATAATTGTTCAATATACGGCATGTCATTAAGCTTGTCGAAATCGCAATCCCAAAGTTCAGCAATCACGTGACGACCCATCGTATCCATAGTATCCATTCTACAGTTCCCCCTTGTAAATTTATTCTAACTGTTCGAATTGAAAACTAATTTGCAATTTGGCTTGCTCCACTACCACGGGGGAAAGTTAGTCCAGAGAGGTCCTAACCCTTTAAGTAGTGACTACGTACCTCAGCTCTTAAGTTTACGAGTGTTAGTATACTTTGTTTATTTTCATTTTGCAACAACAGTTTTTTCGATTTTCTGTCATATTTTCCTCTTTACTTTTCCCTAAAAAAAATAAATGATTCACAAATACAGTAATCACAACGTTTCGTGGTATGTCCACTTTCAAAAATATACTTATATAATTTTTTTCCTTTTCAGAAAAAAATAAAAAAAAGAGGGCAAATATTCACTTGCCCTCTCCCTTATTCACTTAAATATGTTGCACATTTTCTTGTTTCGCTAATTCGTCAACAACTAACGTTACAAGATCCACAACACGACGAGAGTAGCCCCACTCGTTATCATACCAAGCAAGTACTTTGACTTTACGATCACCCATTACCATTGTAGATAAACCATCAATAATAGCTGAGTGTGTATTTGTATTGAAGTCAATAGATACTAAAGGCTCTTCGCTGAATTCTACAATACCTTTTAATGCACCGTTTGCAACAGTTTTGAATGCTTCATTAATAGCTTCAACTGTCACATCACGTTTTACATCTACTACTAAGTCAACAAGAGACACGTTTGGTGTTGGTACACGAAGTGCCATACCATGAAGTTTTCCGTTTAAGTGCGGAAGAACTTTTGCAAGCGCTTTCGCAGCGCCTGTCGTTGTCGGAATGATTGATTGTCCGCAAGCACGCGCTCTTCTTAAATCTTTATGTGGGTTATCAATATTTTTTTGGTCATTTGTATAAGCGTGAACAGTTGTCATTAAACCGTTTTCAATTCCAAACTGCTCATCTAACACCTTAACAACAGGCGCTAAACAGTTTGTTGTGCAAGATGCATTTGAAATAACAGTATGTTTTGTAATATCTAATTGGTCTTCGTTCACACCAACTACAATTGTTACATCTTCATTTTTACCAGGCGCTGTTAAAATAACTTTTTTCGCTCCAGCTTCAACATGAAGAATTGCTTTTTCTTTTGAATTAAATTTACCAGTTGCTTCAATTACAACTTCAACACCTAGATCTGTCCAAGGCAATTCCTTTGGATCGCGGTTGTTTAAAAGGCGAATCATTTTCCCATCAACTAATAAATGATCTTCAAATGCTTCTACTGTTCCGTCAAACTTGCCGTGAACTGTATCATATTTAATTAAATGTGCTAACGTTTCAGATGGATAGCTTGCATTGATTGCTACAATTTCGAATGCGCTTTCTTTTATTGCCTGACGAAATACCATTCTCCCAATACGTCCAAATCCATTAATTGCCACACGAGTCATAATATGTTATCCCCCTTGAATGCGTTATACTATTTATCTCCAATCCCAATAATAGTATAACACAAAAAGGGGATATGTCACTAAGCATTTTCATTAATTTCACAATTTTTTAGTCAATAATGTTCCAATTCTTTAAAATCACCTGTAATTGTGTTTTCGTTCCCATAATTGTGCCATCATTATTTATCACTTCATCTGCATTCTTCACTTTTTCTTCTAACGGCATTTGAGATTGAATACGAGCCGTTGCTTCTTCTTCTGAAAAATTATTTCGTTTCATTAAACGTTCTAATTGCGTATGTGGCTTAACTGCTACAACTAAAACACGATCAACGAGACTGGTTAATTTCCCCTCAAACAGAAGAGGAATATCTAACACAACCGCTTGTATACCTTCCTTTATGTACATTTCCTTTTGCGTATTCATTTCCTCACGCACTGCAGGATGAACGATTTTATTTAACTGCAATCGTTTTTCTTCATTATAGAAAACGACACTTCCTAATTTCGGCCGGTCCAGTTCTCCATCTTCTTGTAATACTTCCGTTCCAAACACTTCTACTATTTTGTTATATGCTGGTTTTCCTCGCTCTACAACTTCTCTCGCAATAATATCCGCATCAATAACTGGTATACTCAGTTCACGAAACATTTCTGATACCGTACTTTTCCCGCTTGCAATGCCTCCCGTTAATCCAATTACTACCGTCATCATAATCCTCCTCACAATATAAAAGGCGCGAAACTAATGTTCCACGCCCATACTTACATTTTCCAAATTCCAATAATAATGAGTAATACCCCAGGCAGGAATGTAAATTTTTGTAACCATTTCATATTTGATAAAACCGTTCCAAGTTTCATTCCAATAAATAAAAACAAAGAACTCATAACCGCAACTAATATCGCCATCATAGCAGGTGCATACCCTAATAAAGATGCACCAATTCCAGCACCGAACGAATCTATAGAAAGAGCGATACCAAGAAGTAACGCTTCTCCTGCAGAAATGGTGCCTGATTTATCAAAATCTGCAACAGTCGGTTTCCGTAAAATTTGAATCACTAGCCCGAGCGAAGCAATTTCTAATTTCCAAACCTTTTCCTCTTGCTTCGGTTCTTCTTTCTTCTCACTTCGAAAAAATTGGTATAATACCCAAATTCCTATTCCAATAAGAACAAGCCCACCGATACGCGTTGCGATAACAGGTGAAAATACTTTCGCGATCATATGTCCAATTCCCATTGAAACAAGCATAACAGCCGCTGAACACATTCCGATAATTATAATAGATCTTAGTGGAATTCTTACGCTTCTTAAACCATATGTTAGCCCTACACTACAGCTATCTAAGCTTAATGTAAAAGCTAATAAAATAAGAGATAAATAAAGGTACATCGGTAAGCTCCTCCCTTATACATAGCCCTGCTGTATGTATATGACAAATGCCTATCCGATGTTATCTCTTTTCTATATTCTTGGTTGACAAATTGGGCAGTAATGCGTCCCTCTTCCGCCAACAACTGTTTTTTCTAATATCGTACCGCAAGTTACACACGGTTCTCCCTTTTTTCCGTATACATTTAGAAGTTCTTGGAACGAACCAATTTGCCCTTGCGAGTTGATATACGTTCGAATTGTACTTCCGCCACGCTTCACTGCTTCGCCTAGCGTTGTGACAGTCGCCTCGTAAATTCGTTCAATTTCTTCTGCTGTTAAAGACGACGCTTCTCGTTCCGGATGAATTTGAGAGCGGAATAAAACTTCATCTACATATATATTTCCAAGCCCTACTAAAAGACGCTGGTCTAATAATACAACTTTTATTTTACGATTGGTCTTTTGCAATTTTTCTTGTAAATACTGCGGTGTCAATTCAGCATCAAACGGCTCCGGACCTAGGTCAGCAAGAGGCATTTGATTCAACTCTTCACCTTTCCTAAAGAGATGCATCGTACCAAACTTTCTCACATCTTTATAATGTAATTCAGTTCCATCTGTAAATAAGAAACGGACGTGCGTATGCTTATCAATTGGTTCACCCTCTTGATGCAATAAAAACTTACCTTCCATACGCAAGTGTGAAACAATAACATAATTCGTTACATATAAAAGCAAAAACTTTCCTCTTCGCTTTATACTTTCAATCTTCTCGCCTCTTAGCATTTCTTTAAAGATTTCTGCATCATCCGGTCGTTTTACTATTTTCGGATACGTAACAATGACATCTTCAATCGTTTTTCCTGTTACAAGATTTTCAAGTGTCCGTCTGACGTTTTCAACCTCTGGTAATTCAGGCATTTCATCACTTCCTTATTTTGCGTCGTACCAAGTTGGACCGTAAGAAGAATCAACTTTCAGCGGAACTACAAGTTCAATTGCATGCTCCATTACTTCTGGTACAAGCTTCTCTAATTTTTCAATTTCTTCTTGTGGTGCTTCAAATATCAATTCATCGTGTACTTGCAGAAGAAGACGAGCTTGTAATCCTTCTTCTTCTAAACGATCTGCCATAATAATCATCGCTTTTTTAATAATATCTGCTGCAGTACCTTGAATTGGTGTATTCATAGCTGTACGCTCAGCAAAACTACGTAAATTGAAATTACGACTCGTAATTTCCGGAATATAACGGCGGCGATTTAATAATGTAGCCACATATCCTTTTTGTTTCGCATCTTTTACGATGTCGTCCATGTATTCTTGTACACCAGGGAAGCTTTCTAAATACTTTTCAATAAATTCCGCTGCTGCTTTTCTTGTAATTCCTAAGTTTTGTGAAAGACCATAATCACTAATACCATACACAATTCCGAAGTTAACAGCTTTCGCTTGTCGTCTCATATTTGAAGTTACTTCATCTTTTTCAACGCCAAATACATCCATAGCTGTTTTCGTATGAATATCCATGTCATGTTGGAACGCGTCAACTAGCCCTTTATCATTTGCAATATGAGCTAATACACGAAGTTCAATTTGTGAATAATCTGCCGCGTACATAATCCATCCTTCTTCTGATGGAACAAATGCCTGACGAATCTTTCTTCCTTCTTCTAATCGAATCGGGATATTTTGCAAGTTCGGATCCGTTGAACTCAATCGACCTGTTTGCGTTAATACTTGATTGAAACGAGTATGGATTTTAGACGAATCTTCATGCACAACTTTTAATAAACCTTCAATATAAGTTGAATTTAGTTTCCCTAATTGACGATAATGTAAAATGTTTGGAATGATTTCATGGCGATCCATAAGCTTTTCTAGTACATCAGCTGACGTAGAATAACCTGTTTTCGTCTTTTTAATAACTGGTAAGTTTAAGTTCTCAAACAGAATAACACCAAGCTGCTTCGGTGAATTAATATTAAATTCTGTTCCCGCAAGCTTATAAATTTCCTGTTCCATTTCCTTTAATCTACCTGCAAGTTCTTCTCCCATATTACGAAGACGCTCCGTATCAACTTTTACACCTTTTACTTCCATATCAGCTAATACACGCGCAAGTGGTAATTCTAACTCTGTAAACAGTTCATATTGCTCATTCTTTTGTAACTCTTCTACGAATGTTTGCTTTACATCATATAATACGTGCACTTTACGAGCTACATGCTCCGCTACTACTTCTAGCTCTGGAACAGCACGCTTTGTACCTTTTCCGTAAACTTCTTCATCGGATTTCACGGCATGCGTTTCTTTCATTTTCGCTACAGTACGGAAATCTTTATCCGTATCAGCTGGGTCAAGTAAATAAGCAGCGATTAATAGATCAAAGTCAATCCCTTGCATATCTATATCATTCCATTTAAGTGCCACGATCGCACGCTTCGCATCAAATGTATGCTTTCTCATTTCTCCATCTGCAAGCCACTCTTTAAAAGCATCTGACTTAAGAGCAATGTCTGTCTGAATAAAGTAACAACCATTTTCATTTTGAATACCAAAACCTTGAATGTCCGCTTTATGATAGTTATCTTCTTGTACTTCAACAATAAGCGCACTATCTTGCTGAAGCATTTCTTCTGTAACTTCTTCCACAATATCAAATGTAATATCATCTAATTCAGCTGGAGCCGTTTCTTCTGGCGTAACACCTAATTTATTTAAAAGAGATGTAAATCCTAAATTCTCGAACATTGGAATGACATCACTTGCTTCATATCCTTTATACTCCATATCATCCACATGCACTGTAATCGGCGCATCTGTAATAATAGTTGCAAGATCTTTACTCATAAGAGCTTGGTCTTTATTTGCTTCTAGCTTTTCTTTTAATTTTTTCCCGCTTACTTGCTCTATATTTTCATACACTTCTTCAACCGTTCCAAACTGTGTTAACAATTTAATCGCAGTTTTTTCACCAACTCCTGGTACCCCTGGAATATTATCTGATTGGTCTCCCATTAAACCTTTCATATCGATAATTTGCTTTGGTGATAAGCTGTATTTCTCAAATAAAGCTTCTGTCGTATATTCATCTACTTCCGTAATCCCTTTTCGAGGAATGCATACAAGCGTGTTATCAGAAACAAGCTGAAGTAAATCTTTATCTCCTGAAATAACTTTTACATTTGCTCCTTGTTCACTTGCTTCTTTCGCTAGCGTTCCCATAATGTCGTCCGCTTCATAATTTTCTAATTCATAACGCGGTACGTTGAATGCATCAAGCATCTCACGAATAAACGGGAATTGCTCTGACAATTCAGGTGGAGTCTTTTGACGTCCTCCTTTATAATCACTATACGTTTTATGACGGAACGTTGTTTTACCTGCATCAAACGCTACTAACATATGCGTCGGTTTTTCTTCCTCTAATATTCTCATTAACATCATTGTAAAACCGTAAATTGCGTTCGTATGTATACCTTTGTCGTTATTTAAAAGCGGTAGTGCAAAGAAAGCACGATACGCGATATTATTACCATCTACTAATACGACCTTTTTTTCCAAAGCATAAACCTCCCCATACAAATTTGAAATGATTTTTTTCACAGAAAAAAACCGTTCCTTTCCTCTCTCTATATTAACATGACTAATAGAGAGAAGAAAAATAACGGCTATTTTCTATCATATATACAAACGTTCATTAACATAAAAGGGAAGTGACGAGAACAGCATAACTATTCTCGTCCAAAATTACTCCTTGGATGAAGGGGTTTTCATGTATTATATTAACAGAGCTTTATTAATATTTAATTAAGCCATTGTTAATATATTGTAAACATCCTTCATCCTATTTTTCGGTTGCTGATTTTGGTAAAACAACTGTAAATGTTGTCCCTTCCCCAACTTCACTATCCACTGTAATCGTACCGTGATGTGCCTCAACTAAATGCTTTACAATCGATAATCCAAGGCCTGTACCACCAGTATTCCTACTTCTCGCTTTATCCACTCGATAAAAGCGTTCAAAAATACGCGGAATTTCATCTTTACTAATACCAATTCCCGTATCCGATACCTTTATATAAGCATTATATTTATCTTCTGCTAATTCTACAGAAACAACGCCTCCAGCCGGCGTATATACGATTGCGTTATTCATTAAATTAATAAAGATTTGCTTCAAACGACTTGGATCTCCAATGACCGAGACTCCTTTTAGCGCATTTACTTGTAAAGAAATTTCTTTTTCTCCTGCTTTATTATCAAGCACCATATGAATGTCTTCAAGAAGTCCCTTCATATCAACGGTCCCCATATTCAATTTAAATCCTTGTTGCTCAATCTTTGATAAATCTAATAAATCTTCAATTAACCCTTGCATGCGTTCACTTTCTTTTAAAATAATGTGCAAGAAATGTTCGCAGAATTTTTTATTATCCATAGCACCGTCCAAGAGAGTTTCTGAAAAACCTTTAATAGAAGTAATCGGTGTCTTTAGTTCATGAGAAACATTCGCTAAAAAGTCTTTTCTCATTTGTTCTAATTTCTTTAGCTCAGTAATGTCATGGAATACAAGGACAATCCCTTTCCATTCATGGTTCGTCCCGATAATTGGTGCTCCATATACTTCGAAATGCTTTCGTTCAATTCCAAGCGGCAATAACATTTGTTTACGCACTTTCACTTCTGTCATAAAGATTTCTTCCACGAGCTCTATAATTTCTGTATGATGAAACGACTCATAATATAAACGATCTAAATATTCTTCATCTGTTACGTGGAAAGTCTCCTTATACGAACGGTTTACAAGGTTTATATAACCGCGGCTATCAATTAAAATCATTCCGCTGCCCATATTTTCAATTAACGTATGCAGACGATCTTGTTGCATTTCTTGCTCAAGTGTCATCTCTTGTAAATTACGGGCTAAAATATTAATCGCTTTACTCAGCATTCCTGTTTCATCTGAATGACTTTCATAAGCGCGTGCTTTATAATTTCCCTTCGCTAATTCGATAGCCACTTTCGTAACGGATTCAATTGGTCTAATATATTGCCCTGTAATTTTCATACCTAAAAATACGACTACGAGACAAGCGATCACAAATCCGATAATTAATAATCCCCACGTTTTTTGATGAACAGCTTTCAAAGGCTCAATTGTACTTTTCACCAAAATATACCCTTGTTTCCCTGCTACATCTTGAACGAATACCGCATGGTAAAATTCATTATTCTGATCTGTTTCTTTCGTAATGACTTTATTTCTTTGTTTCGCTGTTTCAGAAGTAAGTTCTTTCATTATCCCTTGGCTAAATGCAGACTGTTCTCCGCCGCTATATTGCACTTTCTTTTTTTCATCTACAAATGCAATAGAAGCCTGGATTTTTTCTTCTAACTTTTCAAATACATATGGATTTTTTAAAACCTCATCAAAACCTTGTTCTTCTGCTAATACTGCAACATACTCTGTCTCTTTTACCATTCTCTCTTTGGCATGTTCTATATAGTAGTTTTCAAACACAGTTTCCAGCAATAAACCTAGTCCAACTAAAATAAAAACAATAAGAGAAACAAATGTAAAAAGAAGCCTGGAACGAAATTTATTCATCCCCTTTTGGCTCCTCTAATTTATATCCTAAACCACGTATCGTTTTAATGTACGTCGGTTTTTTCGTATTTTTTTCAATTTTATCGCGCAAATGGCTAATATGAACGTCAACAATTCGTGTATCACCAGCAAAATCATAGTTCCATACAGCACTTAATAATTGATCACGTGTCAACACGCGACTTTTATTTTTCGCAAGATAAACGAGTAGTTCAAATTCTTTTGGTGTTAATTCAAGCTTTCTTCCTTGGAAATAAGCCTCATAAAATTCCGGCAAAATTTTAAGTTCAGCAATTGTGATGCTCTCTTCATCTGATGTTTCTTTAACTTGTTCTTCTTGTTGCAATTTCGTGCGGCGCAAAATTGCCTTCACACGCGCAACAACTTCCCTTGGGCTAAATGGCTTCGTCATATAATCATCTGCCCCAAGTTCAAGACCTAGCACCTTATCAAATTCATCATCTTTTGCTGTTAACATTAAAATCGGCGTCATAACGCGCTGCAATCGTAATTCTTTACACACTTCCATACCATCCATTTTCGGAAGCATTAAATCTAATATAATTAAATCTGGGCGTTCTGTTGTCGCTTTTTGAAGCGCCATTTCTCCATCCATCGCTGTTATTACTTCAAACCCAGCTTGTTGTAGATTAAATTCAATTAAAGTTAAGATAAACTCCTCATCATCAACTACTAAAATACGATTGTTCATTCTTTTCCTCCAAGTTATAGACTTGAAACCTTCTTCATCCTAGTATTTTCCCCGTTATTCTCATCATACTAGAAAACAAGGTCCCTCTCAATATAATTGTCTATACATGAAGCTCATTTGTACTATCATTATTCCTAAAAACAATTACACTTGGCTTAATTAACTTATTGTTATCCATACTTTATATACTTCTATAGTTTCATTACATTCTACTTCCGTATAAAGTGAAACTTTAATCAGTGGGGGTTTTCTTCATCCCCCACTGATTATTAGCCCTCACCAATCGGACTTTTATGGGCAGTTGATCCCCCACCTAACTTCTTTGCTTTCGCTGAACTTTGAGGTGGGGGTCTTACTGCCCATTAAAGCGGGATGAATATTAAATTCTCGATTTTGCGCTAACAAAAACGCAAGAGCATACGCTACTTTATAGTCTAGCGTTTCATATCCATCAAATACTCTTCCATACATTTCATTCGCGACCCCGTCTGCCCACACTTCAGCTTCTCTTATCGTTTCAAAGATAACGTCTTCTTTTTTCCACTTCACCTTAAAAACCACACCTTTCATTGACTTCGATTACCAATAAATATATTATTAATTTAAATATATAAATAAACAACATACAGAGAGGTCTATTATGCGAATATTACTACCTATTTTAACTTTAGTAGTTACATGTTTCCTTACCTTTAACGTACCGAGCTGGGACACGATTAAAACAGGTTGTTCCGATTTCGCCGAAGGATTCACACAAGGATTCTTCAACTAAAAATAGCGCTAGCCCCCTTATAGAAAGGTATGCTAGCGCTATTCATATTTTCATGTTTTAAAAATTATCTAATGCTTTTTCCATAATAGAAACTGATTTAAAAGGCGGCGTTACTGTTAAAGAGCCCTTTACAACCGTTTCTCCTTTTTCATCATGGGCAGATACAAGCATATCAATTGTATGTTCCTCCTCGGAAACAGCCACAACTTCAAAGTGGATTTGTAACGTTTCATAATGGTGAACATGCTTCACGAACGTAAGGTCCTTCCTTGTAATATGACTACCTGGACCTGGTAAATATTTCGTAACTGCCGTTGTAATCATTCCCGTTAGCATAATGCTTGGTACAATCGGCTTTTCATACGGAGTTTGGGATGCGTAATCATGCTGAATATATAATGGATTGGCATCATTTGTTAACCCTAAGTACAATAACAAATCTTTATCCTCAATTTTTTCAGTGATAGATAATTTCTCTCCTACTGTAATTTCATCCATTCTACGACCAATTTGAACTTTTTTCTTTAACATGTTACAACCCCCTCCGATTTTTTCACCTTATTATCCTACTAAAACCGATACCTAATCCGAAATTTACTATGATGAGGGCAATGTATAGTATAAATCTATAGTTTCATTATAGGATACACCAAATGATAGCGTTTTCATATTATTTCAAAAAAACATTTGAAATAAATAGTAGAAAAAGATTCGGGGCCCCGAATCTTTTTCCGCTTATATTTAATTATTAAACAAGAACCTTCATAACATTACGTACAGATTCTACAGAGCGATCTAACGCTTCTCTTTCATCTCCAAGAAGTTCTAATTCAATAATTTTTTCAATTCCGTTACCACCTAGAATTACTGGTACCCCTAAGTAAAGGTCGCTATAACCATATTCACCTTCAAGGTACGCAATAGCCGGTAATACACGGCGTTGATCTTTTAAAATTGCTTCTGTCATTTCAACTAAAGAAGCAGCCGGTGCGTAATATGCACTACCGTTTCCTAATAAGCCTACAATCTCGCCGCCACCTTTACGGGTACGTTCTACGATTGCTTCTAAACGCTCTTTCGGAATTAACGTTTCTAACGGAATGCCACCTGCATAAGAATAACGTACAAGAGGTACCATATCGTCGCCGTGGCCACCAAGAACAAATCCTGTAATGTCTTTCACAGAAAGATTTAATTCTTGTGCAATAAATGTACGGAAACGAGCTGTATCTAATACGCCCGATTGACCGATAACACGCTCTTTCGGGAATCCTGCTTCTTTAAATACAGAATATGTCATTGCATCAACTGGATTTGTTAATACAACAATAATCGCATTTGGTGAATGTTTTGCAATGTCGCGCGTAATACTTTTCATAATTTTAGAGTTTGTTGCTACTAAGTCATCACGGCTCATACCAGGCTTACGTGCAATACCTGCTGTAATAACGACAACGTCAGAATCAGCAGTATCTGCGTAATCAGATGTTCCAATAATGTTAGCATCAAAACCTTGTACTGGGCTCGCTTCTAACATATCTAACGCTTTCCCTTTTGTTGGATTTTCCAGTTGTGGAATGTCCACTAATACAACATCTGCAAGTTCTTTTTGTGCTAATAAGAATGCTGTTGTTGCTCCTGTAAATCCTGCACCGATGACTGAAACTTTCTTGCGTTTGATTGTCATAATTTACCCCCCGCTTTAATTATGCGTTTTTGATTATCGCTACATCCATGTTTTTAATAAGTTCATTAGCGAACTCAGAACATTTTACTTCTGTTGCACCTTCCATTAAGCGTGCGAAATCATAAGTTACTACTTTTGAAGCGATTGTGTTCTCAACAGAAGCAGTTACTAATTTCGCAGCTTCGTTCCATCCTAAGTGCTCTAATAATAATACACCAGAAAGAAGAACTGAAGATGGATTTACTTTGTCTAAACCTGCATATTTTGGAGCTGTACCGTGTGTAGCTTCAAAGATAGCATGTCCAGTCACATAGTTAATGTTTGCACCAGGTGCAATACCAATTCCACCTACTTGCGCAGCAAGTGCATCAGAGATATAGTCTCCGTTTAAGTTCATTGTTGCAACAACATCGAACTCACGTGGACGAGTTAAAATTTGTTGTAAGAAGATGTCCGCAATAGAATCTTTTACGATGATTTTTCCAGCCACTTCAGCATCTGCCATCGCTTTATTCGCTGCATCTTTACCATCTTTCTCAACGATACGGTCATATTCAGCCCAAGTAAATACTTTGTCGCCGAATTCTTGTTCCGCTACTTCGTAACCCCAGTTTTTGAAAGCACCTTCTGTAAATTTCATAATGTTTCCTTTATGAACTAATGTAACAGAAGAACGTTTTTCGTTAATTGCATATTGAATTGCAGCACGAACAAGACGCTTTGTCCCTTCTTCTGAGATTGGTTTAATACCAATACCAGATGTTTCTGGGAAGCGGATTTTATTAACACCCATTGCTTCTTTTAAGAAAGCAAGAACTTTTTCTGCTTCTGGAGATCCTTGTGCATATTCAATTCCAGCATAAATGTCTTCTGTATTCTCACGGAAAATAACCATATCAGTATCTTCCGGACGTTTTACAGGTGAAGGAACACCTTCAAAATAACGTACTGGACGTAGACATACATATAAATCTAATTCTTGACGAAGTGCTACGTTTAGAGAACGAATACCACCGCCAACTGGAGTTGTAAGTGGACCTTTAATCGCGATTAAATATTCACGGATTAAATTTAAAGTTTCTTCTGGTAACCACTCGCCTGTTTGGTTGAATGCTTTTTCCCCTGCAAGCACTTCTTTCCAAACGATTTTCTTCTCACCATCATAAGCTTTTTCAACTGCTGCTTCTAGTACACGAGATGCAGCTGCCCAAATATCAGGACCAATTCCATCTCCTTCGATAAATGGAATAATCGGATTGTTTGGTACATTCATAACACCGTTAGTTACAGTAATTTTTTCACCTGTTGTCAATGTGATAACCCCCATGTTTGAAATTTCATATGTATGAAACTGAGGGAATAACCCCTCAGTTCAAACCGTTATTCAAATTAAAATATTCTAATCATTACGTCTTTCCGAAAAAATCAGACTTTTGAAAGCGTATTTTCACTATCAAAATAGTGTTTTTCGCTTATCGTTGTGCAATTGGAACATACACTTGATGTGTTGGTCCATTATAATCAGCACGCGGACGGATTAAACGGTTGTTTTCATATTGTTCTAGAATATGAGCTAACCAGCCTGACATACGGCTAATTGCAAAAATAGGTGTAAATAAGTCATGGTCAATTCCTAAACAATGGTATACAGAAGCTGAATAGAAATCAACATTTGGTGGAAGACCTTTTTCTTTTGTTACAATGTCTTCAATTTTGATAGACATATTATACCATTTGTTCTCTCCTAAAAGCACGCATAATCTCTTGGACATTTCGCGTAAATGTTTCGCACGTGGATCACCCTGCTCATATACACGGTGGCCAAAGCCCATGATTTTCACTTTATTTTGAAGAGCATTATGAATATATGATTCTACATTTTCTTCTTCGCCAATTTCAGTTAACATCTTCATTACATTTTCATTTGCCCCGCCGTGAAGAGGACCTTTTAACGCACCGATCGCTGCCGTAATACCAGAATATACATCTGACAGTGTAGCTACACAAACACGTGCAGTAAATGTAGAAGCGTTTAACTCATGATCTGCATGAAGTACAAGCGCCTTATCAAAAGCTTCAATTTCAACTTCATTTGGCTCGCGATCATTTAACATATACAAGAAGTTTGCAGCTAATGATAAATCGTTTCTAGGCTCAACAACATCTAAACCTTTACGAATTCTTGCATAAGCAGCAACTAAAGTTCCTACTTGAGCCTGCAATTTAACCGCTTTCAAATAATTGGAGTTTTCATCCATAATTTCAGCGCTCTCATCGTATAATGATAGCATGGAAATTGCAGTTCGTAAAACAGACATCGGATGTGCGATTTTTAAATCTACTTGTTTCAAATATGTTAAAATCTCACCTGGGACTTTATAGTATTCCGATACAGTCTCTTTAAATTTCGCTAGTTCTTGTTCATTAGGAAGCTTGCGATGCCATAATAAGTACACTACTTCTTCAAATGTAGCATTCTCCGCTAAATCATCAATATTATACCCAACATACGTTAATGTATCATCAATAATAGAGCTCACAGATGATGTTGTTGCTACTACCCCTTCTAAACCTCGAATAACAGTCATGACATTCTCTCCTTTTCCTGAAAATTCTCCCAACCTTGCTCCTTATATCTATTTGCTCCCCTTTTGAATTATGAACGCCCGTTCACTCTTTAGGCAAGCAAAATGCACGATCATGCAAATTTGTTGCGATGTTCCCCTCTTATGTCCATTGTTTACATGGAAAGCATGAGCGTGAATGTCTCCCCGAATCCTCACGCTCAAAACAACAAGTTAGTGAGGAAAATGAATTCCGAAGAGTTTTATGATAAAAACAACATAAAACAATATCATTATAAAATTGTTTTATGTTGTTTTTATTTTATCTGGTGTAAAGTCTCTGCTGTTATGTAACTTTTCAAAGTTTCTAATCCTATTATAAACAATTATCTGACTTTTGTGAACAGAAAGAATTCAAAAATTTTATATTACTATAAAATTCCTTATTTAAACATCTGTATAATACTCATAATTGCATAGGCAATTCCAGCCCCAATTAATGGACCTACAGCAACCCCATTAAATAAAGCAACCGCTATAATTGTACCGAAAACGAGCGCAGTTGTAATATGAGGATCCGTCGTCAATAATTGTACGCCGCCTTTCGCTAACAAAGCAACCGCTACCCCTGAAGCTAACGCAATCCATGCATAATACGATTTCGCCGCTTCTCCAAGTTGTTTAAAACCTATTTCCCCAGTCGCAATCGGTACGAGTACTGCTATTGTAATAATCGTTACACCGAGGTTAATCCCTTTCGTTTGTAGATAAGGAAAGACTTTATCTCCTAGAAACGTAAATTTCAATAAAAATAACACGCCAATGGCTACAGTAAGCGATTGGTTTTTCGCAATAAGTCCTATAATAAGTAGTATGAATAAAAATAACGTTGACTGACTAATCATGTTTGCACTTCCTTTCTGAAAATAATGAACTCATTTCCAAACAAAAATACCTTTAAACCTATCGTTATACATGCTATATCGATGTATATGCAACAATAACCACTTCATTTTTTCATATTTTAAAATGACAAATTGAAACGCTAACCATCAAAAATTTAAGCATGTATACATTTTTAAAAACGGTCGTCTCTCCTTTCTTTTCTAATAAGAAACAGGTAAAATAAAAAGAAGAGAAAATGAAGTTTTTACCATATAGTAGAAGCATCAACACCAAGCTTTTCCGGTCACTCATATACTGAAAAAGCAGGAAAAATCCATCATTCCACTATAACATAAAGTGAAACTTTAATCAGTGGGGCATTTTCCACTGATTATTAGTTGAACCAATCGGGCTTTTACGGGCAGTTTATCTCCATCTAACTCCTTTGATTCAACCGCACTTTGGGTAGGAGATTTACTTGCCCGCAAATAGCGGGGTAAAGTGAAACTTTAATCAGTGGAGCACACTCGTTATAAGTTGAACGAACTAGGATAATCCAAATTGGAATGGGAGGTATACATCTTTGAACCGAAACTTACTATATATGATATTGCGACTCATATTTGTCATTGTAGCAACGGTAGCCGGGTTCTATGCATTACTATATATGTCAGGACTTATCTACCCTTTTATTATCGCTTTCGCATTTGCTTATTTGATTAATCCTGTCGTCAATTTCCTTAATCAAAAACTACAATTTCCCCGCGCACTAGCAGTACTCGTTAGCTTAATTCTCGTATTCGGAGCTATCGTCGGACTCGTTACATATCTTGTAACAGAAGCAATATCTGCCACAACATACTTACTACAACTTGTTACAGTAAAGTTTCCAGATATCGTTGCATTCGCGCAACAATTTGCACTTAATCATATTATGCCTCTCTATGATGATTTAATTTCTAAATTTAATCATCTTGGGGAACCACAGCGCTATACGATTACACAAAACATTCAAAACTTAGGAACCGAAGCAACGACGCAAATGAAAGAACTTTTAACGGCTATTATAAGCGGGTTAACAAATTTCATTAGTGCATTACCAACAACTTTAACTGTACTTGTATTCGTTTTATTAGCCACTTTCTTCATTAGTTACGATTGGCACCGTCTTGCTCAGAAAGTAAGAAAATTTTTGCCCAATCGTGTTCATGGCTATGGAAAAACTATTTTTGTTGATTTAAGAAAAGCTTTATTTGGTTTTTTTAAAGCTCAACTTACACTCGTATCTATGACAACTGTTATTGTACTAATCGGACTGTTAATATTACGCGTACCATACGCCATTACTATCGCGATTATTACAGGGGTTGTAGATTTACTCCCGTATCTAGGAACAGGCGCCGTCTTCGTCCCTTGGGTTATATACGTATTTTTCACTGGCGACACTGCTTTCGCCATCGGTCTTCTCATCTTATACATCGTCGTGATTGTCCAAAGACAAATTATGGAGCCTAAAGTACTTTCATCTAATATCGGCCTCGATCCATTAGCAACACTAATTGCTCTATTTGTCGGCTTTAAACTCTTTGGCTTTTTAGGATTAATCATCGGTCCAGTCACCTTAGTACTACTTAATACATTGCACAAAGCTCGTGTATTCCATGATTTATGGAAATATATTAAAGGCTCACCTTCAAAATAATAGTTTCTAATTCATATACAACAAAACTTACATGTAATCAGTGGGAAATTCCCACTGATTATTCCTTGTACTTATTTTTCATACTTATTACATCCAACAAGAGAATTGCACCCAAAAAGGATCATTCTCTTGTTTTTTTGTATAAAAAACGCATATTTCGAGGTCTTTTTACATATTTATTCCGTTATTTTCATAATTATTACTTACATTTATTACTTTTTATGTAAATGAATAAATATACAAAATAGCGTAAAACGAGACTTAACCTACTAACTCCCCTGCTCTTATTTAACTTTTCCATACCAATTAATTCTTTTTATATACAAAAACAAGTTGGAGTCCACAAAAACTTTCTTGTAGCACACTCATTAAGAGCTACCAACTCCCCAAATCACATATCCAATCAAAAAACACACAACTAATAAGGATTTTGCCCACCACCGATTATGAACTTTCATGGGCAATCCGACTTCCACTTAACTCCTTCGCACCACCAAATTTTAAAACATGATACAACAAAACTTTAATTAACAGAGCTCCATCCCCCTTCCTTTTGCGGGCAAAAAAATAGTGCTTAGATCGCTATAATCTAAGCACTATTTCTGAACGATAATAGTAGAGTTCTTTCTAAACTTCCATTCCATCCATTTCATAACAAATGGCTTCAATAAAGCCCTTGTCACAGGGATAACAAAGATCAAACCTATTATATCCGTTACATATCCAGGAAGCACCAAAAGAATACCTCCTACAAAGATAAAAATACCATCGAGTACTGCCGCCCCTGGCATTTCTCCTCTATTCAACTTAGATTGAATCTCTCCAAGTACTTTAAATCCTTGCCTTTTCGCCAAATAGACACCTACAACACCCGTAAATACAATCATAGCGAACGTAGACCATAAACCTATTACATGACTCGATCCAATTAAGACTGTAATCTCAATCGCCGGTATTAAAATAAACAAGAATAGTAACCACTTCATAGTTCTACACTCCTCTCTCACACCATCACTTTAAACGCCTCACAACGCCCATACACACCATATAAAAGCCGAATACATTTCACATATCAAACCTCATAATAAATAGCTTTTAAAAGCAATTTCAGACGTCTCAAGCTAGTTATACCTCATTTTTGTGTAAAAAAAAAGAGAAGGACTCCGATCCTTCTCTCCGTATTACTTATAGCACTTCCGCATGTCCATTATAAACAATTCCGCGTGCTGCATCAACTGTTACTTCTTGGCCATTTTTTAAAGTTGCTGTTACGCCGTTTACACCAACGATAACAGGAATACCGATTGATACACCTACAACAGCCGCGTGGCTTGTTAGACCGCCTTCTTCTACAACTAGAGCAGCAGCTTTTTCGATTGCAGGAATCATATCTTTATCAGTGCTTGTTGTAACAAGGATATCACCTTTGTTTACGTTCGCTACAGCTTCAGCAGCTGTTTTCGCTACAACTACTTTACCTTTTGCAGCTTTACGACCGATTCCTTGTCCTTTCGCAACTTCTTCACCAACAACGTGGATTTTCATTAAGTTTGTTGTACCTGTTTCAGCAACTGGTACACCAGCAGTGATTACTACAGTGTCTCCAAGTCCAATTAGACCTGCATCCATACCTGTTTGAATTGCAGTATCTAACATTTCGTCAGTAGACGCTGCACGTTTTCCAGCCATAAATGCTTGTACACCCCAAACAAGTGCAAGACGACGTCCTACTTGCTCGTCAGATGTTACAGCTACGATTGGAGATTTCGGACGGTATTTAGAGATCATTTTCGCAGTATATCCACTTTCTGTTGGAGCTACGATTGCAGCTACATCAAGAGCAAGTGCTGTATGCGCAACAGATTGGCTAATTGCATCTGTAATTGTTGGAGTGAACTCTTTAATACGTTTTTTGAACATATCTTCATACTGTAATGATTTTTCAACACGTACTGCAATGTTAGCCATCATTGTTACTGCTTCTACTGGGTATTGACCAGCAGCTGTTTCACCTGAAAGCATGATTGCATCTGTACCATCGAAGATCGCATTAGCTACGTCACTTGCTTCCGCACGAGTTGGACGTGGGTTACGTTGCATAGAATCTAACATTTGTGTTGCAGTAATAACTGGCTTACCTAACACGTTACATTTTTTGATTAGACGTTTTTGTACTAATGGCACTTCTTCTGGTGGAATTTCTACACCCATATCACCACGAGCTACCATTAAACCGTCAGAAACTTCTAAGATTGAATCGATGTTATCGATACCCTCTTGGTTTTCGATTTTTGGTACGATTTGGATGTATTGAGCTTTATGTTCTTCTAATAATTCACGGATTTCTAATACGTCAGATGCTTTACGTACGAATGAAGCTGCGATGAAATCAACTTTTTGTTCGATACCGAAAACGATATCTTTTACGTCTTTTTCAGTGATACCAGGAAGCTTAATGCTTACGTTTGGTACGTTAACACCTTTTTTATTTTTTACAGTTCCGCTGTTAAGAACTTTTGTACGGATGTTTCCGTCAGCTTTTTCGATTACTTCTAGTTCGATAAGGCCGTCATCGATTAGAATACGAGAACCTGGGTCTACATCATCATAAAGACCAGCATAAGATACAGAGAACTTCTCTGCAGTACCTAATACTTGCTCAGTAGAAAGAACTACTTCTGCACCTGTTACAAGCTCAGCTTGTCCGTCTACGAAGTCGTGAGTACGGATTTCTGGACCTTTTGTATCAAGTAAGATACCAACTGTTTTACCAGTTTTCTTTGAAGCTTCACGAATGTTTTTAATACGAGCGCCGTGCTCTTCATGGCTACCATGAGAGAAGTTTAAACGAGCAACGTTCATACCCGCTTCGATTAATTGTTCTAATTTCTCAATACTTTCACTAGCAGGACCTATAGTACATACAATTTTAGTTTTACGCATATTGCACCTCCGAAAATTATGAAACCGTTCCCAAATATCCGACATTAAGCCGATTAGATGGATAATTCTTTAGATAATTGATACATATCTTTATCGATTGTATGCTTTTGAGCTAACGCTTCGATAATATCATGATCAACAAGTTTATTATCTTGAATACCTACACAACGTCCACCTCTACCAGCAATTAACAATTCAACTGCTCTTGCGCCAAGACGACTTGCTAATACACGGTCTTGTGCACTTGGTGATCCACCACGCTGTACGTGACCTAACACAGTTACACGAGTATCAAAGTTTGTTGCTTCTTCAATATGCTTACCGATGTCAATTGCACTTCCAACACCTTCAGCCACAATGATAATACTGTGTTTTTTACCACGTTCACTACCACGCTTCAGACGAGCAATAACATCTTCCATGTCATACTCTTCTTCTGGAATTAAAATTGTTTCAGCACCATCAGCTAAACCAGCCCATAATGCGATATCTCCAGCATGACGTCCCATTACTTCGATAACATATGTACGTTCATGAGATGTAGCTGTGTCACGAATTTTATCAATTGCATCAATAACAGTATTTAAAGCTGTATCGAAACCAATTGTGAAATCTGTTCCAGGAATATCATTGTCGATTGTACCTGGTACACCAACACATGGGAATCCTTGTTCAGTTAATTTTTTAGCACCTTGGTAAGAACCATCTCCACCAATAACAACAAGTCCTTCGATACCGTGCTTCTTTAATTGCTCGATACCTTTTAGTCGTACTTCTGGATCTTTAAACTCAGGACATCTTGCTGTATATAATTTTGTACCACCACGGTGGATAATATCGCCAACAGAACCAAGTTCTAATTTTTCAATATGACCAGAAATTAAACCAGCGTATCCATGGTAAATACCATATACTTCAATATCATGGAAAATCGCTTTACGAACAACTGCACGAATGGCAGCATTCATACCAGGTGAATCTCCACCACTTGTTAATACACCAATACGTTTCATTTGTACTCACCTCATAAAGATTATTTGCCTTATAATAAAATAACACGAAAAAATATAAAAACACAATGGAGAAGATGTGTCTTTTCATAATAAAAACGTGCATTCGCGAAGAGGAACGCACGCTTTTATTATTTTATCCCAATGGAAGCGTTTGAAAACGAAACTTGCCCAATTTTCATATATTTTTCATAACGTTTTTCGATTAATTCATCTTTCGAAATTCCGCTTAATTGTTCAAATGTTTTCTTAAGCATTAAATCTATATTTTCTGATTGTTTTAAAATATTACGATGCGCTCCGCCTTTCGCCTCTGGAATGATTTCGTCAATTACACCTAATTCTTTCAAATCTAATGCTGTAATTTTCATCGCTTCTGCAGCTTCTTTTGCTTTACCAGCGTCTTTCCAAAGAATTGCCGCCGCACCCTCTGGTGTAATAACAGAATACGTAGAATTTTCCAGCATATGAATGTAATCTCCTACTCCAAGTCCTAACGCACCACCACTACCACCTTCACCGATAACAATACAAATAACAGGTACAGTTAAACCCGCCATTTCAAATAAATTACGGGCGATTGCTTCACTTTGTCCACGTTCTTCAGCTGCTTTACCAGGATAAGCTCCCTTCGTATCAATGAAACAAATAATAGGACGATTAAACTTTTCCGCTTGTTTCATTAGACGCAGTGCTTTTCGATATCCTTCTGGATGAGGCATCCCAAAATTACGACGAATATTTTCTTTCGTATCTTTTCCGCGTTGGTGCCCAATTACAGTTACTGGCATCCCCTTATATTTCGCAATGCCGCCGACAATCGCTGCATCGTCGCCAAATAGGCGATCTCCATGACATTCAAAAAAATTAGTAAATAAGTGCTCAATATAATCGAGCGTTGTCGGTCGTTCTGCATGACGAGCAATTTGAACACGGTCCCATACTTTCATATTGCCGTATATATCTTCCTCTAATTTTTCTAACTTGTCTTCCAAAATACGAATCTCCTCACTGAAGTCCATCTGGCTGTTTTTCGTATAGTCTTTCAGTTCACGAATCTTATTTCTTAGCTCAACAACTGGTTTCTCAAATTCTAGCTCTGCCATACAGCCATTTCCCCTCCTTGATGAACTTCTAAAATCTTACGGAGCGATTCTCTCATATCATCACGATGCACCACCGCATCTAATTGACCGTGCTCTAATAAAAATTCTGCCGTTTGGAAGTCTTCCGGTAGTTTCTCACGCACTGTTTGTTCAATTACACGTCTACCAGCAAATCCGATAAGTGCACCTGGCTCTGCAAGATTGTAATCACCAAGTGAAGCGAAACTCGCTGAAACCCCGCCCGTCGTTGGGTGAGTCATAACAGAAATAAATAACCCTCCTGCATTACTATGCTTTTTCAAAGCTACGCTTGTTTTTGCCATTTGCATTAAACTTAATATCCCTTCTTGCATACGGGCACCACCCGACGCAGTAAAGATAATAAATGGAACTTGTAAGTCGTATGCTTTTTCAACTGCACGGGCGATTTTCTCTCCTACAACAGAGCCCATGCTGCCCATTCGAAAACGAGAATCCATTACTGCAACAACAACAAGCATGTCATCAATTGTTCCTTCACCAGTTACAACCGCTTCGTTCAATTCAGTCTTCTTACGATCGCTCTCGAGTTTCTCTTCATACCCCGGAAACTCGAGTGGATTTAATGAAACCATTTCTTTGTCATACTCACGGAATGACCCTTCGTCCAATATACTATCAAGACGTTCCCATGCATTCATAGGATGATGATATCCACAATTCACACATACTTTTAAATTTTTTAGAACCTCTTTCGTATACATGATTTTTTTACATTTCGGACATTTTGTCATAACGCCATCCGGCACATCTTTTCGTACTTGTTCTGAAGGTATTGCAGCGTACTTTTTCTTTTTCACGAATAAATCTCTTAGCACAATTTGACCCCCTTCGTTGAGAGCTAAGGTTAGCGCAAGAAGAAAATTGGGCTAACACCAAAGTTTGATGTTAGCCTTATCTTCTCAATCTGTCTAATAACCTCACTCTTTACGTTTAACTTTAACCGCTACGCGATAGAATGTTTGTCATAACGTGTCATGGTCATTTCGACAAATTTTATACATTACGAGTGAAACTGTATATTCTCTACTAATTCATCGTAAATTTTTAGTGCATCACTTTCTTGTTTTTCTTCCAAAGTAGCATAAAGCTTTCTATACATATCGATAGAATCTCCTGAAACTTTACAAGAAAGAGTTGATACGTAATCATTTACGATCATCCAAATGCGATAAAGTAAATAATTATCGACTTGTTCAATAAGTGTTTTAAAGAACGTTTGATGAAGCATTGGAATTGAGTTTTCATTTTCTTCAAGTACTTTGTTTAATTTACTTAGCACTTTAGAAAATGTTTCTTTCGGTAAATTACATCCAATTCGAATCATATCTTTCTCAAGCAATCGTTTTGTTTGTAATAAATCACGAATTGTTTTCTCATCTTGCAGCAAGAACGGCGCAATCAATTGTACAAGACCGTTATCGTAAAAGTTTCGAATAAACGTCCCTTCACCACGTCTCGTTTCAATCAATCCTACCAGTTCTAAAGCACGCAATGCCTCTCTTACAGAGGAACGCCCTACGTTTAAACGTGAACTTAACTCACGCTCAGACGGCAAACGATCCCCCGCCACCAATCCATCTTCTTCCATAATGGAACGGATTTTTTTTACAATTTCGAGATATACTTTTGTATTTGATGATGTCAATGGAAATTCCTCGCTTATTCTTTACCAATCAGCGCTAATTGTTTTGTTTTCTCAGCAATCTCATTTGGATCTACTTGACGGCGAGCTACTCCTGTCTCCATTGCAGCTTTCGCAACATAAGCTGCCACTTGAGGCGCTACACGCGCGTCAAACGGTGCAGGAATGATATAGTCTGCATTCAACTCATCTTCTGCTACAAGCTCAGCAATAGCCTGTACAGCTGCCATCTTCATTTCTTCGTTAATTTGTGTCGCATGTACGTCAAGTGCACCGCGGAAAATACCAGGGAACGCTAGTACATTATTTACTTGGTTTGCGAAGTCAGAACGACCCGTTCCAACAACAGCTGCGCCCGCTGCTTTTGCCAATTCTGGCATAATTTCTGGAACTGGATTCGCCATTGCAAAAATAATTGCATCGTCATTCATTGTACGAACCATCTCTTCTGTTAATGCACCTTCTGCAGATACACCAATGAATACGTCCGCACCTTGTACAACATCAGCTAAAGAACCTTCGATACGATTCTTATTTGTATATTTTGCAACTTCATCCTTCACAGGATTCATACCTGTAGGACGCCCCTCATAGATCGCACCTTTACGGTCACACATAATAATGTCGCGTACACCATAGCGATATAAAAGTTTAATAATTGCAATACCTGCTGCACCTGCACCATTTGCGACAACTTTAATGTCAGACATTTTCTTTCCAACTAATTTTAGCGCGTTCACAAGACCTGCTACTGTTACGATAGCTGTTCCGTGTTGATCATCATGGAAGATAGGAATATTTGTTTCTTTTTTCAAACGCTCTTCAATAATGAAGCAGTTTGGTGCTGCGATATCCTCTAAGTTAACGCCGCCAAAAGTTGGCTCCATTAATTTTACAGTTTCAACAATTTTATCCACATCGTTTGTATTTAAGGCAATCGGGAATGCATCTACACCAGCAAAGCTCTTGAATAATACAGCTTTACCTTCCATTACTGGAAGAGATGCTTCAGGTCCAATGTTACCAAGACCAAGTACAGCCGTTCCATCAGTCACAACTGCTACCATATTTCCCTTCATCGTATATTCATATACCTTACTTTTATCGTCATAAATTTCTTTACAAGGCTCTGCAACCCCTGGAGAATATGCAAGACTTAAATCTTTTGCATTTTCTACTTTTACTTTTGATACAGTTTCTAATTTTCCTTGATGCACTTTATGCATGTGAAGTGCTTCTTCACGAAGTGTTGACAAACTATCCACTCTCCTCAAATTATTCTAGCTGATATCAATTTCTCCAAGTGGTCTGACCACGAACACTACTACTATAATAATCGAAGTGTAGGGAAATTGTCCATTATATTTTCACAACCACATTTTCTTCCCCGACAATTTCACGAAGTGCTCCTAAACATTCTTCACTTGGATGAATCGATAAACTTCGTGATAATTGTACCATTTTATGTTCCTTTTCATAATAAATTAGTACTTTCGCAAAACCCGAATAGTCAAACAATATTTTAGTAACCTGATTTAACAACTTTTTCTCATACTGAGACGGCAATTTCACGTAAACAGATGCGTCTTTCTTTTCTTCATACACATCCATTTCTTCTAACGGATATAGCCCATTTACAATCCATTGCAACTTATGATTTCTAAGCTCAATCATGCCGTCAACTAATACAATTGCGCCTTCTTGTAACTTATCTGAGAAATGTATATACGTTTCTGGGAAAAGAACTGCTTCCATTTCATCATTTTGATCACAAAATGTAATAAACGCCATCTTTTGAAACTTTTTCGTACGAATTACTCTCACGCTTGTTATATACACGATCGCTCTTTGTACTTTTTTCTTATGCCGCATCGCCTGAGCAAGAGATGGAATTTCTAATTCTTTCGCTAGCTTTACATACTGTGCTGTCGGATAGCTTGATAAATAAAAGCCTAATGCTTCCTTTTCTTTATTTAACTGTTCAATAAAAGGGAGCTCTTCTCCTTGTACGTATTTTGATTTCGGAACAGCATCTCCTAAATCACGTGCAAGATTTGCGTACTCTAACGCTCCTTTAAGACTTTTCCATAAATTCGTTCTCGAAACACCAAAATCATCAAAACATCCAGACCAGACGAACGCCTCTAAATTTCGCTCTGTTACAAACTTTGATGGCATGCGAAGACAAAATTCAAATAAATCTTCAAACATTTTTTTCTCTCGTTCTTCGAGTAATGCTGTCACTGTAGCCATTCCGATGTTTCGAATGGAAAGTAAGCTGTAACGTATCGCATTGCCTTCTATTTGGAAATTGTAACCACTTCTCTGAAGAGACGGCGGCAAAACGTGAAAACCTTTCCGTTTCGTTTCTCTTATATACTGCACAATCTTATCTTCATTTCCAATTGCACTTGATAATAATGCTGTCATAAATTCCAGCGTATAATTCGCTTTTAAGTAAGCAAGCTGATATCCAATCATACTGTAGGCTACCGCGTGACTTCGGTTAAAACCGTAATTCGCAAATCTTACAATTAAGTCGTAAATTTTCTCCGCGGATGTCTCGTCATAACCATTTTGTAAACAACCTTGCACAAAATGCTTACGTTCCTGATCTAAAATATCACGATTTTTTTTACTCACTGCACGGCGTAATAAATCTGCTTCTCCGAGCGAGAATCCCGCTAATTTCGACGCAATTTGCATAATTTGTTCTTGGTATACAATTACACCGTACGTTCTTTCTAAAATCGGCTTTAAGTCCGGATGTAAATATTCAATTTTTCTTTTTCCATGCTTTGATTCAATAAAGGTCGGAATTTGTTCCATTGGTCCTGGTCTATATAACGAGTTAACAGCGACAATATCTTCAAATTCATTCGGTTTTAACCCGCGAAGTACATTTCGCATACCACCTGATTCAAGCTGAAATACACCTGTTGTATCCCCTCTACCTAACAATTGGAACGTCTTTTCATCTTGAAGTGGTAAATTTCTTATATCAATTTGTGTCCCCGTTTTTTTCACGATAAACTTTATAATATTTTCAAGTAACGTTAAATTACGTAATCCTAAAAAGTCCATCTTTAACAAACCAAGTTCTTCTAATGCATCAGCTGGATATTGCGTTACATACACATCGTTATGCCCTTCTTGAATTGCAACACTTCCTGTTAACGGTTCTTGGCTCATAATAACGCCAGCTGCATGAATAGACGTATGACGTGGTAAGCCTTCTACACGTTTTGCAATTTCAAACACACGCTCATGTAACAGATTCCCTTGTATGAACTCACGGAGTGATTGCGATTCCTCATATGCATCTTTTAACGTTATACCAAGCTTTGATGGGATAAGTTTTGAGAATATGTCAATATCTCGCGGCGGAAGTCCCATTACACGCGCAATATCTCTAATTGCCGCTTTTGCTGCAAGCGTCCCAAACGTTACGATTTGTGCAACACGAAGCTGACCATATTTATCTTTCACATATCGAATCATCTCATCACGTCTTATATCCGGAAAATCGATATCAATATCTGGAAGTGTCACACGTTCGGGGTTTAAAAATCTTTCAAATAATAGATCATATTCAATCGGATCAATATCTGTAATTTCTAATACATAAGAAACAAGTGAGCCAGCTGCCGATCCACGTCCTGGTCCTGTTAAAATATGATTTTCATGCGCATACTTCATAAAATCCCATACGATGAGGAAATAATCACTAAACCCCATACTAGAAATAACGTTTAATTCATGATTTAAACGCTCGATATGTACTTCTTTCGGCGTACCATAACGTTTCTGCAACCCCTCTTCACAAACGCGGCGTAAATACATATCATTCGTCTCGTTAGCTGGAACAGGAAATTTCGGTAATTGATTTACATGAAACGGTATTTCTACTCTGCAACGTTCTGCAATTTCTACTGTATTGTAAATCGCCTCTTCTACGTGAGAAAATAGTGCTTCCATTTCATCTGATGATTTTAAATAATATTGATCTGTTTTCAACCTCGGTCTATCTGGATCCGTCATTTTCGATCCACTTTCAACAGATAATAAGCACTCATGAACAAGTGCGTCACTTTGATTGATGTAGCGTACATCGTTTGTTGCAACGACCGGAACATTTATCCTACTCATAAATGCAGGTAATTTCTCTTGCAAAAGCAGTTCATCTTGAATCGCATGATGCTGCAAACTCATATAAAAATTGCTGAACATACTTTGGTACATGCGAGCTACTTCTTCAGCTTCACTCTCTTTGTCTTCTAATAATAATTGTTCGATTTCCCCATCTTTACCTGGTGAAATAGCAATTAATCCTTTCGCATAATGGGCAAGCCACTTTTTCGGAATACCTTCTTTTGACTTCGTCATAATGCTACTAGAAATCTTTAATAAATTTTGATAGCCTATTTCATTTTCAGCAAGTAAAACAAGCGGATAAGATTTCTCATCCTCTTCACTAAAAATAGAAGCTGTTAAGCCGATAATAGGCTGTATACCATGTTTCTTACATGCTTTATAAAACGGAATAACACCATACATAACATTTTCATCCGTAATAGCCAGTGATGAAAAACCAAGTTCTTTCGCCCTGACTACAAGCTCATCAATTTTACAAGCACTTTTTAACAAACTAAAAACGGTTTGACATTGTAAATGCACAAACTTCACTGTTGTACCCTCTCTTTACCAATTTGACTACTTTTATTATAGGTGATGAGGAAAGCGGAAATCAAAACATACTTCTTATACTTTGTCCATATATATGAAGAAGAAAGGGGAATGACGATGGATGTAAGAGAACACACTTTTTTCTCTCTGCTTATTATTAGTTATTTTATTGCCTTTGGGGTTATACTCGGTGGTTCATTAATTGGCGGCTTTGGTGCATTTCTTATCGGAAAACCAACTCTAACCTACATTAATCAATTCGCCCAAAATTTAAGGATTTGGGCACTCGTTGCAGCAATTGGCGGAACATTTGATACTTTTTATAGCTTTGAAAGAAGTTTCTTTGGCGGAGATATGAAAGATATCGTAAAACAAATTCTCCTTATTTTTTTCGCAACGGGTGGTATGCAAACAGGTCTTACTATTATTAAATGGCTGACGCAGGAACATGTATGAGAGTACCAAGTGCCAATACAGCAAAAAAATGGTATTTAGTTTTAGCTGGTGCTGCTGTTGGAGGCGTGTTGAGCTGGTTTATTTTTTTGTACATATACGGTGTTTTTCAAGAAGAACAAGCTAGTAAAATAGCAGAACAACGAGAAATTATAGAAAAACAAGAAGCAAAGCTCCACGTCCTTCTCGAAGATCAAGAAAAATTGAATACAGAAAATAAACGACTCTTAACTATTCAAGAGATTAAAATAAAAATAATTAATCGAGAAAAATACGATTTAGACAATCTTACACTCGAAAACATGACCACTTCTATTCATAATGACCTCCAGCACCTTTTAACGAAAAACATACAAAGTATCGCAAAAAATAAAGACCTGCTCAAAAAAGCAATCGAAAATAAAACGTATAAACATTACGATCGTCTATACCGCTTTAAAGTCAATACAATATCTTTTGATACCGTGCTTGAAATTAGCATTACTATAGAGAAAGAAAAATAAAGAAGGAGGGCTTTAGCGCCGCTCCTTCTTTTTGTCCTACTATATAATCTCTTATCTACACAGCTCACGTAAATCAGCAAAAAGACGATCCGCTTCTTCCCAAGAAGATGCTTTTGCACCAGAAGCCATCGGATGCCCTCCGCCATTATATTGCATTGCTAATTTATTTATCACTGGTCCTTTTGAACGAAGACGAACACGAATCACATCGTCTTCCTCTAAAAATAGAACCCACGACTTTAATCCATCAATATTACCAAGTGCTCCAACAACGCCAGATGCCTCAGAAGGAAGTACATCAAACTTTTCTAATACTTCTTTCGTTAATTTAATGTAAGCTGCCCCTTCTTCTACCATCGTAAAGTTTTGTAAAATGTAGCCGTTCAAACGAGCAATCTTTTCTTTCGTCTTATACATTTCATTGTATAAATCTGTGAATTTCACATCCATATCAACAAGCTCACTTACATAACGAAGTGTTTTCGCTGTTGTATTCGGGAATAAGAAACGACCTGTATCCCCAACAATACCCGCTAAAATAAGACGAGCTGCTTCTTTTGTTATCTGTAATCCTTTATCTTTTCCATAACTGTAAAACTCATAAATCATTTCACTTGTAGAACTTGCTGTCGTATCTACCCACGTAATATCTCCATACGGATCTTCATTCGGATGATGGTCAATTTTAATTAACATCTTCCCTTTTGCGTAGCGTTGATCGTCAACACGTTCTTGGTTCGCAGTATCACATACGATAACAAGTGCATTTTCATATACACTATCTTCAACATCATCCATTACTCGTAAATATTCTAGTGACGGTTCATTGTACCCAACCGTATAAATATTTTTCTCTGGAAACGATTCTTGTAGAATGGTACCAAGACCGCCCTGTGAACCTAACGCATCTGGATCTGGACGTACATGACGATGAATAATAATTGTATCAAACTCTTTAATTGCTGCTAAAATTTGTTCATGCATATGTATAATCTCCTTTTTACTCAACTTCTTCACTTTATCTTCCATTATAACGGAAAGTATTTCATACATGCGAACAATTGCTTTATAATAAAAGTTAGAAAGTTTAGATATTTCTTTTTTCTCCACTATTATTTTTTACAAAGCGATGGGAGTGTGCATTATGCCAGTATTAGTCTTCTGTATTATCGTCTCATTTATGTTGTACCTCTTCTACAAAACAAAATACTTTCGTACAAACCGCCCAATGGAGAAAGGTTGGCTCTCAGGAAAATCCGCAATGGCACTCGGTTCATTCGTCTTATTCTTCGGGATAAATCAATTCTTTTTAGAACTTTCAACAGCTCGTATTATCGTTGGTGTTTTATTTGTTCTATTTGGTAGTGCAAGTGTATTTAATGGATTTCGCCAATACAAACATTTCTTACCATTAGCCGTTGAAGAAGCCGAATCTATCTGAAGCAACGTAAAAAAAGCATCAATATTGTGATGCTTTTTTACGTCCTCTAACTTTCAAAATCATATATGCAACAAACGCAGACGGTATATTAAAGAGATTCCCTTGTACGTGGAAATGTAATTGTTCTTCCTCAAAAGACATTTTTTCATACAGCTCTCGCTGAGATAATCCTGTTCGTTTCTTTTTTTCATGTAAACCTTGTAAGTATAAATATTGAAACGGTATCATCACAAGAAAGTAAAATAGCGCGATTCCACCAAAGAAGAGCACTTCTGATGACATATTGCATACCACCTTCCCGAAATCCATTTTCTTACAATGTAATTATAACATAATATATAACCTAATTAAATCACTATTCTGTCTTCTTTATATAACCGTCTCTCCACATAACTCTTTTTCAGCATACTGGACATATCGTCGGATAAAAGCACCGGGGTCTTTTCTAATAGGCTCGATATCAAGCCTTAACGGAATCTTTCCCGCCATAAAAAAAATTCTTGAGACAATCCCAAGTCGAATGACTGGTTCCGAAATATTTTCCCCATATCCCATCATGAAATTCCCCCATACATCTTCTAACTGTCCCGAAGCAATTAAATGTAATCTGGGAACACCGATATCAAACTCTTTATATCCAAATCCACATTCATCAAAATCAAGTAAATACCAATCCTCTTTGTCTACAAGAACATTACCAAAATGCATATCCCCATGAACAAATTGTTTTTCTCCTAGTTGAGTTGAATTTGTGAGTTCTTGTATTCTTTCTGCAATTTTCATGCATTTATGCTTATCCGCATGCGATAGAAATGAAGCATTTAGTAATCGCTGTAAAGGCTCGTGGATTATCTTTTGCTTACTATATATAGGCCTTTCGTAACCTCTCCAAGTTTGCGGTACTCTTTTGAGCACTTCATTTGTTTTTTCATGAAACATTCGCATTAGTGATCCAAGTTTTTCATAGTCCCTATCCCTTGGTTCTAAAATTTCACTTCCGTTTATAAACCTAAAGACAATAAAACACTGGATACTTCCCTCATCTTTCATAACAGATGTGACCCAATCACCATTTTTATTTGCAACTACTTCTGGTACTAACATTTGTTTTTGCATCGCTATTAACCAATGTATTTCAGCCTCTATTTGCCCGGATGTATAACGTCCTTCTCTATACTGCCTAACTACAAATTTATTTTTGTCCGATTCGAATAGATATGTTTGATTTTCTCCCCCATGCAACAATGAAACTTTCGTAAGATTATTTAAATTATATTGCTTACATAACTGCTCTGTAATGTAAAAATCCATTCTTCTCCCCCTAGTTCATATAGTGAAGCATCGTTTCCCTATTTAATTACACGATTGTTATCTCTTAACGATTAGTAACGTAATCGACTAACAATCAATTTTCTATCCACATTGATACATATCCTTCTATTTTTTCACTTCTCTACCCGAACTCTTACATAGCTTAAGTATTAACTTCAAAACCCAATAAAACAAAATAAAGTTTTAAAAAAACCTAATGGATTAAACCAGCATTCCCATCCACCATAATAAACAAACGTTTCAGCTGGTATACCAAAGTAAAGAAAGTCCGGCTCATTTTCTCCTGATATAGGAATAAAGGCGCCCACACTAGCAAGAGTTAAACTTACAAAATACAGCCTCTTTTTAATAGCATTCATTCTTCTATGCGTTAACACATGCATAATGATGAAACATACGACCACTAAAAAGAAAATGATTCCGTCCATTCGCTTCCTCCTTATCGCTATTCCATTTCCACATCTTCAAATTTTTTAGTCTTTTATTATAAATATGAAATGATACGCTATTTATTTTTGTTTCTATCCTTTTAAATAAAAAAATGGAACAAATCAAAACGATTTGTTCCATCTTTTTATTTATCGATCAACTGCACCATAAGTAATGCTTTCCCGACAACATTACCTTCATGATGTACTTCTACATCCACCTTACCAAATTTACGCCCAATTTCTAATACTTTCGGATGAACCGATACAACATTGTCAATTTGAACTGGCTTCACGAAATAAATTGTTAAGTTCTCAACAATTAAATCACTTTTCTTTTGCGCACGAATAACACGGTTCGTTGCTTCCGTCACAATCGTTGTGAATACACCGTAAGATAACGTTCCGATTGAATTGGTCATTTGCGGCGTCACTGAAAATTGATATAGATGTTCATTTTTTGCTTCTTTCGGTGTCATGAATTGATTCGTTACAATATCATCGATTGTTTCCCCGACTTGTGGTTGACGCTGAATCATTTGCAACGCCTGAAGTACATCTTGACGGCTAATAATACCTTGCAGTTTATTTCCTTCATCGACAACAGGAAGTAACTCAATACCTTCCCACACCATCATACGTGCCGCAGCCGCGACAGACATTTTTCCATTTACCGTAATTGGATGTTTTGTCATCACTTTATCAATTGGTGTTTCTTTCGCTACACCGATCATATCTTTTGAAGTTACAATACCTAATACCTTTTTGTTTTCATCAACAATTGGATATCTTCCGTGCATCGTCTCTTCGTTATACGCATGCCATTGCTGTACTGTATCACCTGGTTTTAAATATAGTGTCTCTTCAATTGGTGTTAAAATATCTTCAACGAGTACTATTTCTTTTTTAATAAGCTGATCGTAAATTGCACGGTTAATTAACGTCGCAACTGTAAATGTATCGTAACTACTTGAAATAATCGGCAGTTTTAATTCATCTGCCAATTTCTTCACATGATCTTCCGTATCAAATCCACCCGTAATCAATACCGCAGCTCCAGCTTCTAACGCTAATTGATGTGCGTTCGTACGATTACCGATAATCAGTAAGTTTCCTGCTTCTGTATAGCGCATCATCGCTTCTAATTTCATTGCCCCGATTACGAATTTATTTAACGTCTTATGTAGTCCTTCTCTGCCCCCAAGTACTTGACCATCGACAATGTTAACAACCTCAGCGTATGTCAGCTTTTCAATATTCTCTTTCTTCTTTTGTTCAATTCGAATTGTTCCGACACGTTCAATCGTACTAACATATCCTTTATTTTCTGCATCTTTAATTGCACGGTAAGCTGTCCCTTCACTTACACTCAAATCTTTCGCAATTTGCCTTACAGAAATTTTATGCCCTACTGGCAGGCTATTAATATGTTCTAAAATTTGGTTATGCTTGGTAGCCAAATGGTTTCACCATACTTTCTTTTCCCTAAATTCTTCATGTGTTGTATTTTCAGTATACTATATTTTCAAAACTGTTACACTCTCTCTTTGTATGTCTGTACTATTTTTTTTATAACAAAATACGCCTTACATTATACTACTTCTTCTATTACAACAATGTAATGGTATTGTCATCTCGTTCGATAGTTTGTCCAGCCGCTTCAATATACAATGAAGACAAGAAATGAAACAAAGGAGCGGATACATGATGAAAAAATTATTAGAAGTTGTAGGTGCTGTATTTTTAGCTTTCGTAGACGGGAAAAAAGTTGCAATGGAATTGAATGAAACACCTGAACAACCACTTCCAAAAAGAAAAGAATCACCAAAACAAGTACAAACTTTAAAAGCTGTCCTACACACGTAAAAAACCCTTCACTTGTCTTTTCAAATGAAGGGTTTCTTTTCTATAGTGTAATACTTTCTCCAGCCGCTAATACTTTCCCTGTACAATTTTGTAGCTTTTCTACAAATTGATGTGGATCTTGTTCAATTACTGGGAACGTATTGTAATGCATCGGTACAACAGTTTTCGCCTCAACCCATTTTGCTGCTAAAACAGCATCTTCTGGTCCCATTGTGAAATTATCACCAATTGGTAAAAATGCCAGATCAATGTTGTTCAGTTCCCCAATTAATTTCATATCAGAGAATAGAGCGGTATCTCCTGCATGGTACACAGTTTTCTCTTCTGCTGTAAATAAAATTCCTGCTGGCATACCTGTATATGTAATCGTCTTATTTTCTTCATCAATATAACTAGAACCGTGGAATGCTTGTGTAAACTTCACTTTTCCGAAGTCAAATTCATGCGAACCACCAATATGCATCGGATGTGTATTCACACCTTGCCAACTTAAAAAGGTCGCTAGTTCAAATGGTGCCACAACAACTGCATTATTTTTCTTCGCAAGCTCTACTGTATCGCCAACATGATCACCATGTCCATGCGATAAAAGAATCGCATCTACTTTAACATCTTCAGCCTTTAAATCTGTTGTAGGATTTCCAGTTAAAAATGGGTCAATTAAAATCACTTTTCCATTCGTTTCAATCTTTACAACTGAATGCCCGTGATAAGATACTTTCATTACTACATTCCTCCCCTATTCACATTCTCACTTTTTATTCTACATGATTTTTAAATTCCCTGTCTTTTCTAACATCTATTTACTTGTCATAACGCTTTCCTCCGATGTAAAGTTATATTTGTAATTAAATATCTCGGGGGTGCCAATCGATGAATGCTAGATTAGAAAATTTAATGCAATGGCTAAAAGAAAAAAACGTAGAAGCTGCGTTCTTAACTTCTACACCAAACGTTTTCTACATGACAAACTTCCACTGTGAACCACACGAAAGACTTCTTGGTATGTTTGTATTCCAAGAAAAAGAGCCTATTTTAATTTGTCCTAAAATGGAAGAAGGTCAAGCGCGTAACGCTGGCTGGGCACATGAAATTATCGGATTTACTGATACTGACAGACCATGGGATATGATTGCAAAAGCAATTAAAGACCGCGGCATCAATGCAAACGCAGTTGCAATTGAAAAAGAACATTTAAACGTAGAACGTTACGAAGAATTAACAAAACTATTCCCAAATGCAGCTTTCAAATCAGCTGAAGAAAAAGTTCGCGAACTTCGTTTAATTAAAGATGAAAAAGAACTTTCTATTTTACGTGAAGCAGCTAAAATGGCGGACTACGCTGTTGAAGTTGGTGTAAATGCAATTAAAGAAGATCGTAGCGAGCTAGAAGTACTAGCAATTATTGAACACGAATTAAAAACAAAAGGCATACATAAAATGTCATTTGATACGATGGTATTAGCAGGTGCAAATTCTGCTCTTCCACACGGTATTCCAGGTGCAAACAAAATGAAACGCGGCGATTTCGTACTATTTGATTTAGGTGTAATCATTGAAGGTTATTGCTCTGACATTACACGTACAGTAGCATTCGGTGAACTTTCTGAAGAACAAACTCGCATTTATAACACTGTACTTGCTGGACAACTACAAGCAGTTGAAGCATGTAAACCAGGTGTTACACTTGGCGCAATCGACAACGCTGCTCGCTCTGTGATTGCAGATGCAGGTTACGGCGACTTATTCCCGCACCGCCTTGGTCACGGACTTGGAATTAGCGTACACGAATATCCAGATGTAAAAGCTGGTAACGAGTCTCCATTAAAAGAAGGTATGGTCTTCACAATCGAACCAGGTATTTACGTACCAAACGTAGGTGGCGTTCGTATTGAAGATGATATTTACATCACAAAAGACGGATCAGAAATTTTAACGAAATTCCCGAAAGAATTACAATTTGTGAAATAAGAAAAAAGGCAGCGTGATTGCTGCCTTTTTCTATTTCCGTTTTAAAACCATCTTCTCTTCATACTTATCATCCCATTTAATCACAATTTCTATCGGTTCATCTTTAGAAAGAGGTGCACAACTTACGCAAGAAGACTTCATTTCAACCTTTGCTCCTTTATGAACTTCTGAAGTTTGTGTCATTGTGCTAAAGGCTCCATTAATAGCAACCTCTAAATTTTTAAATTCTGTATTGCCATCTCCGCCTTTATACTGAAACGTAAACATTCCATCTTCACTGTCATCCTGAATATGCCCTTTATATTGCCCCGTCCAACTTTTGCTCTCGCTAGAAAAAGTAACATACGAAAGTGAACAGCTTCCTAAAAAGAAAATACTAATCAAAAAGACTAATGCTCTCTTCATCATGCCCCTCCATTCAAAAGCATTTATTTATTGTCTATTTCTTCCTCTTATTATACTATTAAAATACAGAATTTTCTAAAATAGGAGGTTTATATGTTACAACAACAGTTAGAAGAAATTCGTAATAATAATTACATAATGGATAACACAATTAACATTGATTCTTTAAGTTCAAATATGCTTAAACACATAGGTGTTACTGATAGCTATTTAAGAGACAAACTTCTTTACTCTACTTTTTACCATCTCATCAAAAAGGACTACATTTCACACACACAATTACAGAAATTATTATTAGAAAGCATCAGCGCAAACTATTTATTTTATAACATTCATTCAGATGACGAAGATGCTGTATTTACCCGTGCATTTACGACATTATTAATGGCGCTCCTTATTGATGCGGATACAAAATATAATTTCTTATCACAGAATGATATTTTAACTGTAAAAGATCACTTAATTCTATATATGAACAATGAACATGATTTCCGTGGATATGTTCAAGACCACGGCTGGGCGCATAGTATCGCTCATGCTTCTGATACATTTGAAGCGCTTGTGAATAGTCCTAAACTGGAAACTTTATATTACGAAGAGATACTACAAACTTTATTAAACAAAGTTTGTGTTCACTCCATCTATTACAAATATGAAGAAGATGAACGTATCGTTTATCCGATTGTCACAATGCTACAAAGTGGTCTAAAGGAAGAAGTACTCATATTAGCCCTTCAGGATTTAGTAGCTCGATTACCCGTCCAAAAACAAACATTACATATTAAATCGTATGAGTACTTATACGGAAATATAAAATCCTTCTTACGCAGCTTATTTTTCAGACTACGCACACTGTCTATATGTGAAGAAACCGAATGCGAAATTGAAAAATTATTACAAGAGCTTCCAAAATATTATTAAAAAAAGAAGGCCACTTAAAAAGTGCCTTCTTCTATTTCACTAATATTTAATTGAAATTTCACGATCCAAACTGAGAAAAGGTGGACAAGAAGCGCAAACGCCATACATGCTCCGCTTAAAAAAGTTAGTATAGGATGCGAATACACGTGCCCTAATCCATAGGATATCGCCACGAAAAACATTGTTATGTAAATATAAATTGCTCCATGTATTTGCCTCATATAAACCTCCTTTTCCCATATTATAACATAAATTTTCTGATTATTCACATTAATAACTTGTGATCAATATTTCTCAACTGTTACACCTCTAACAGCTGCCTTAATATATGGTGCTCCTTGTAAACTTTGTAAATCCTCTGTTTTGCCTGTTACAACTACACCATATATTTGTAAGTCTTTCGGTTCGGTGTTTTTGATTTCATTATAGTTTGTCCTAAAATACTCTTGAAATCCCCCTTTATTTTCACTTAAAGATTTCATAGATCCAAGAAACCCCGCTGAGTTTCCTTTAATATCCTCGTACTCGTCTTCCTTCTTATCAGCATAACTACCCTCAAAACCAAAAATATTCATTGATACCTCTGCATTTAACACCGCTCCCGTTTCAGGTTCTGCTAGTCCGGTATACGTCTCTGCTTTCGTTTCATCATATGTATCTACCCAAAACCACACAGGTCGTATTCCTTCAGGAAGCATTTTCACTACTTCCTCCGCTGTATATGCCTTATCAAAAGATAGAGCTACCTCTGCGACTTTATTCTGCAATTCACTAATTCTCTCTAAATCGTTCACATAGTTTAAATACTTTACAAAAGGTAAATAAAACCGCATTTCTCTTTGCATTGTCTGTCTATTGTAATCTTGTCTTGTCTCAAATTCTGATTGTTTATTTATATTCTCTTCTTCTAAACCGGTATTTCCATTATCATTTTTTTGACTATAACCAAAGATTGAATACTCATAAATTTCATCAATCCATTTAACTGGTTGTCCTTGAATATTTTTATAGGAACTGTACATCATTGTACCGCTAGCTATTCCCATACTTAGTTTTGTATGTCCATTAAAAATAATATTAGGCCCTTGAACACTGTGTCGTAAATATACTCTCTGATCCATTTCTCGCTTATTCTTCTCGTTAAAATAAATTAACAAACTCATACTACCTATAATCAAGACCAATGTCACAACTACTGAAATCACGAGATTTCTCCAAAACTGCTTCCTCTTCGCCTTCTTCATCAAAACTTTCATCTGCTTATCATCCATATTCAAATCAAAGTCCTTCCGACTCATCTTTTCTCCTCCTATACAATTTTTTAAATTGATTTCTTGCACGGTACAAACTTGTTTTCACTGTTTCTTCTTTCATACTTAATAAAATGGCAATTTCCTTATAAGATAGTTCATATTCATATTTCAATAGTAAGATATGACGATAATCCTCCGTCATCGTCCCCAATGTTTCTTGTACCTCACCCTGTAATTCACTTGTTAAAAGCACTTCATCTAACGACTTTTGACCAATAAAAACGACAGATTCAATCGCAATGGGATTTAGTCTTTTTTCTTTCCTATGTAAATCTCGGTGCTGATTTATCGCAACTCTAAAGAGCCACGGTGTTAAATGCTCTAACGGTATTTCCTCCATAAGTAATAAAGCTTTGTACAACGTATCTTGCACAATATCCTCTGCTTCTTTTCTATCTGCTCCAATCTTAATTAAATATCCAAACACAGCTTTTGACTTCTCTATTAATAATGTTTCAAACGTATCATAGCTCATCCTGCTCTCCTTTCTATATACTCAACGTTTGAGAGCGTAAAATGTATACAGCTTTTCTATAATTTTTTTCAAAATAAAAAAGCACATCTATTTTGATGCGCTTCTCTCCAACATACTATTCTATTATTTCATCGCTTCCTTCACAACATCTTGAATCATAACAACTTCTGTTTTCATATCAACAGACTGTACTTCTTCATCAATACATTCATACCAAAACGCTAAGTGCTTTTTATCAATTTCATGATGAGAATTTTCGACAAGAGCGCCAGCTTCTCCTTGCACAGAATACCAATATAAGTACTCCTCTCCATCTCTTATTTCCCGGAAAATTGTCTCAACGTACATCTTTTCGTCGTTTAGTGTCAAAAGCACTTCTTTCATATTGTCATTAAGAAGCCGCATCCATTCATCTACACGATGACTTTTACCTTGTTTCACTTTAAATCTCGTTAACTCCACATTCATTTTTATTCCCCCGTTTTCTTCCGTACAAACAATCTATATTCTATTGGATTATGAAAACTTAATTTACTAGCTAATTTTTGCGAAGGAATATTATCTACATAACAATCCCAGCACGGTGTAATATCATTTTTTATGCAATATTCAATGAACCGCGTTGCAACAGCTTGGGCTAATCCTTTCCCTTGATATGCTTTATGCGTTGCAATATCAATTTCAGCAAATCCATTCCCGCTAAATATCGAAACACATTCAGCTACAATTATCCCATCTTGTTCTATACAAAATCCGAAACCACCGTTCAAAAACGCTTCTTTTGATCCCCAATATTCTTTATAGTACTCCTCTGTAAATTCATTACTTCGTTCTATATCACTTTTATCAATACGCTTCACTTCATATGTATTTTTATTTGCATCTTGTTTTTTCTCTTCAAAGATTTCTCTTTGGAATTTCATTCGTGGCATATTCCGAAGTACATTACTAAAACGCCCTTCAATCATTATTTCCCACTCTTCACTTGAAGCGAAGAGTGTAAATCTCTTCTCTGTTTTTTCAATAGCCATTTTTAAATACATCAATAAATCTCCATTATAATTTTGATCATCCGTATCACCAAATAAATAATAGATACCGTTAGCTGTACGAATGAATCCTGCTGTTAACTTCTCGTTGGCAAAAATCTCACCATCTATCATTTGGTCACATACCGCATAAGCAAACGTCGTCGTTGTTGTATTACTTTCTAAAATCGGAAGGATTTCTCTATACTCGGCTACAGATAATTTTTTCATAATTGCTCCACTTTAATCGTATCAGCTTCTATATTTTCAAAACAAAGATTTACTGTTCTCTTTAATGCTCTCGTTCTATGAATCGTGCATGCTGGAATTAAGATAGAATCATTTGGCTTTAAAACCGCTGTTTCTCCATCTTCAAAATCGATAAGTAATTCTCCCTCTAACACAATAAATAATTCATCCGAATTAGAATGGTAGTGCCAATCATATTCACCAGTAAATACGGCGATTCGTAAGCAATGACTGTTTACATTTGAAACGACGAAATTTTCATGTTGATCTTGAATGTCCTTTGTTAATTCTAATAGATTTACTTTCTCCACATTTATACACCCTTCTTCCGCGCTTTTTTTACACATAATTCTAAATTATCATAAATATCCACTGCTAACAGCAATTTTTTCATATAAAAAAGACCCTCCTCATAAAGGAAGGTCTCAAATGTATCTCTATTATGATAAAGCAGGAGCTTTTTCAAGAAGCTCTTTCGCATCAGCGTATTGTAAACCGTGAGCTTCTGCAACTGCTTCGAATGTTACATAACCATCTAATGTGTTAATACCTTTTAGTAATGCAGTATTGCCTAGGCAAGCATCTTTGTAGCCTTTGTTCGCAATTTGTACTGCATATGGTACTGTTACGTTTGTTAATGCAAGAGTTGATGTACGTGGAACCGCACCTGGCATATTAGCAACTGCATAATGAACAACGCCATGTTTTTCGTAAGTTGGGTTGTCGTGAGTTGTAATACGGTCAGTTGTTTCGAAAATACCACCTTGGTCAATCGCAATATCTACAACGACAGAACCTGGTTCCATTGATTGAATCATTTCTTCTGTTACAAGTTTTGGCGCTTTTGCACCTGGAATTAATACCGCACCAATCACAAGGTCAGATTCTTTTACAGCTTCCGCAATGTTGTATGGGTTAGACATTAACGTTTTTACTTGGTTACCGAAAATATCATCTAGTTGACGAAGACGTTCTGCACTTAAGTCGATGATTGTTACATCTGCACCTAAACCTACTGCAATCTTCGCTGCGTTTGTACCAGCTTGACCACCGCCGATAATTGTTACTTTGCCGCGTTTTACCCCTGGAACGCCTGCAAGTAAAATACCTTTACCGCCTTTGTTTTTCTCAAGGAATTGTGCACCGATTTGTGCAGACATACGACCAGCTACTTCACTCATAGGTGCAAGTAATGGTAAAGAACGATTGTCTAATTGCACTGTTTCGTATGCAATTGATACCACTTTGTTATCAATTAATGCTTTCGTTAATTCTGGTTCTGGAGCTAAGTGCAAGTATGTGAATAAAATTAAACCTTCGTGGAAATAACCATATTCACTTGCAACTGGCTCTTTTACCTTCATAACCATATCTTGATTCCATGCTTCTTCAGCAGTTTCAACAAGTTTCGCACCAGCTTGTACGTATTCTTCATCTGTAAAGCCTGATCCTATACCTGCTCCTTTTTGAACAAAAACTTCATGACCATTGTGTACTAAATGTACTGCTCCCGCTGGCGTCATTGCCACGCGATTTTCATTGTTTTTAATTTCTGTTGGAATACCGATACGCATTATTAGTTCCCCCTTGAGTTATGAAATGACCCCTGAATCATTTTTTAAAGCGCTTTCTACGCTCTTATATTTTAACATAATATCTCAATATTTGACAAAAAATAATACCAGTTTTCCGATAGATTTAATTTTACATTAAAGGACAGTATTATCCGCACCTCTCAGCGTACAGGATAAACTGTCCAATTATTCGAAACTTCACTTTATTTCGCTCTATCGATGTCTATGAATAACATCTACCGCACCAGTTACTTCAATAATTGTACCGGTAATCATATCGGAATCGTCCTCACATAAAAACGAAATCGTTCTTGCGATATCTTCACCTGTTCCAGATCTACCAATTGGTGTGTTTTGTTCTTTCAACTGACGTGCTTCTTGAATTGTCGCTTCTTTCATTTCACCAATAATATCACCAGGACATACCATGTTTGCAGTGATACCATATTCTGCTTCTTCGTAAGCAACTGTTTTCGTTAATGAAACAAGTCCTACTTTCGCTGCTGCAAAAGCTGAACGATAAATCCAGCCCGGTGCGCTATCTGCTCCTTGGAATCCGTAATTAATAATACGGCCAAAGTTTTGCTTTCTCATAACAGGAACGACAAGTTTCAACAAATGAAACACCGCTGTTAAATTACCCTGAATCATCTCATTCCATTCGTCTTCTTCATAATCGACTAACTTTTTCCGTTCAAATACATATGGACCAGCATTATTAATTAGAAAGTCAATTTTGCCAAAACGGCTTATCGCTGCTTCTACTATTTTATGTAAATCTTCCTTTTTCGTGACATCCGCTTGCACGAATTGTAGACGCTCTTCCATATTTTTATATGTTTCTTTCATCGCTTCCATAGCCGCTATATCGCTATGATATGTTACTGTGACTGAATCCCCTTTAGCCAATAGCTTTTCTGTTACTTGCTTTCCTAAACCTTTCGTACCGGCTGTAATGAGCGCGTGTCTCACAAACATGCCTCCTTTTAAATTGCTATACTTCATATGTAACAAGTTCTTGCACCAATTACAACTAAAATGAATTGAAACAGAGTTTTCAAAATTCTGTAACGTTTCGGACAAGCACATTACCAAAATTTGTTTTATAATAAAGTTGTAAACGGTAATAAAAATGATTGGGAGGAATTTACTATGAATAATACATATACAAATATTTTAATCGCGGTGGACGGTTCTAAAGAAGCAGAAAAAGCCTTTAAAAAAGCAATTCAAGTCGCAAAACGAAACGATGCAACATTAACAATTGCTCATATCGTTGATGTAAAAGCATACTCAGCAGTAGAGGCTTATAGCCGCGCAATTGCTGAACGTGCAAATCTATTTGCAGAAGACTTATTAGAAGACTACAAAAAAACTGCGCTTGAAGCTGGCCTTGAAAAAATTGAAACTGTATTAGAATTTGGTAATCCTAAATCTAAAATTTCAAAAGAAATCGCTCCAAACCATAAAGTAGATTTAATTATGTGTGGTGCAACTGGTTTAAATGCTGTTGAGCGTTTCCTAATTGGTAGCGTCTCTGAACATATTATTCGCTATGCGAAATGCGATGTCCTTGTTGTTCGTGGTGATGAGGAGCAAGGTGATCTTTAATTTATTAATAAAACACTAAGTCCATATGTTTTACTGAAGAATAAGGGAAATGAAGCTTGAGGCTCGAATGAACGATAAATACATGTTGTTAAACAATGATAAGAAAATAAAAAAGGAGTGGGTAATCCACTCCTTTTTTTCACGACATGCCTTTCTTCATAGGAATAAATCTTCTCTGTTTTTTCTCTACTCTTACATGGATTTTAAAATCCTCATTTTTCAATTGACTATTTAATAAAGTTTAAACTGTATTCTACTTAATTCTTTGAGCGATTGGATGATTCTCTTTTAGTTGTAACAAATCCCATAAATTCCCGTACAAATCCTTAAATACTGCAACTATTCCATATTCTTGCTCTTTCGGCTCCCTCACAAATTCTATTCCTCTTGAAATCATTTCATTATAATCTCTCCAAAAATCGTCAGTATTTAAGAAAAGAAAAACTCTGCCGCCTGACTGGTTACCGATAAAGGAATCTTGTTCCGGTTTAGATGCTCTAGCCAGTAATATTGTGGTGCCGACTGAACCAGGAGGAGATACCACTACCCATCTTTTGTTTTGCTCTGGCTGATATATATCTTGGACTAATGTGAAATTTAGTTTCTTTGTATAGAACTCTATTGCCTCATCGTAGTCTTTTACTACTAATGCGATATGAACTATTGATTGAACCATTATTATCCCTCCTATTATTACTAAATAAGAAAATTATAGTATAACATTTCTTGCTTTAATCTATCTATTAGCTTAATATTACAAGCTCTTGTTTTTCTTCATTTCACATACTTCACTATAAACACAAGACAAACAATCACTACAACAGCTACTGCCAGCACATATGGCGGTAAGAACTTCAAAGACCATAATGCCATCATAATCGTCGCAACCGTCAAATACGTTTGCTTTGCATCTTCTGTCATTTTTTTACGAAGCAAGAACACATACAAATAACCGATTGGCGGCGTGATAAAGCACAGAACATATATGATTTTAGATTTTAAATACCATTTTTGTTCTCCAAGTTTCTGTATATCTTCTTCTATTCTCTTATGCTCTTGTTCTCTCGCTTCTTCTACAAGCGAATCTTCCTCTTCTCCTCGTTTTCCTTTCATATAAGGAAGAAAGTGCATGAAAAAATAATATGCAAATACGAACGCTCCAAATCCAATATCTAATCTTTCTAATGGAATATGCTCACTAAAAAAAACAGCAATAAGTACTAAAGAAAAACAGTACGTCGTCATCCAAAAGGAACGTTTTCTCTTTTTCCGTTCCATTTCTTTTTTATTTTGTACATGTTTTCTTTTCGAAAGCCATATTGAAATACAGCAATCTACTACAAATAGAATAAAAATAAATATCCCAATGTGTACTGTTTCTACATCCTTAAATGAAAAGATATTTGGGAATGCACCGTGTAATACGATTAGCGTGTACAAAATTAACCCAACAAAATAAATACGTCTCATTTTCCATTCCTTTCTTATTTCCTAACTTTAGGTTAACATACATTTTTTAGAAATAGACGGACAAAATATATATGTTAAAAAAGGAGGATGCTACATGAATGATTCTGAACGTATTATTTTAGATGTGAACGGGAAAGAGCTCGAAATGTTAGATACAATCCGTACACATTTCAAAGAAAGACATGGTGTGGAACTAAGTAATGGTGCATTACTACGAGATTTGATGGATATTGAGTTTATTCGAATTACGGAAGATCGACATAAATATGATTAATTTTAGGCGGTGGAGAAGATTTCTCCACCACTTTTTTGAAAGACAAGAAAATAAATCAATAGGACGAGATAGGCATAAGAAATCCTAGCTATGACTATTTTATTGTTTATTTCCCTACATATGTAGTATATACTGTGTTATGCATCAAACTAAGTAAGAGAACAATTGTTGCAAAATATAATGCAAATGCATAACCAAGAAAGATAATGTTCCTTAACAAACATTTTCATTTCTTCATATTATATGCACGAATAAAAGGTGGTTTATAATTTCAATGTTCGAAAGTATGTATTGGCCCATGGGTCTTTCTATTATGTTTTTAATACTGTTTTTCATGGGTAAGAAAAAAGATACTGCCCTATTATTTTTCTCAGTTTATTTTGGTTCTATGTTAATCGAAAGTTTTTTTGTCACTCAAGGATCTAAAGATACATGGATATATATCGTTTGGCAAATTTGTTATATTGTACCGCTGATCGGACTTACTATTTATATAATTAAGGATATTAGGAAACTTATAAAAGAACGAAAATTGAGGAAAACAAACCAACAATAATTTAGATTCTATAAAAACAAAAAAAGGTACGCTTTCCTCTACTAAGGTTAGCGTACCTTCTTTCCTATCAATCAACTTCCAACAAACTCTCCAACTAATCCCTTCGCCTTCTCCAAAGCTTTTTCAATTTGCTCAAACCCTGTCCCGCCAGCACTGTTACGACGTTTCACAGCTGCATATGGTGAAAGAACTTCATACAAATCTTCTTCAAATAACGAACTCATTTCTTTATACGTTTCAAGTGGTACATCTAATAAATAAATTCCTTTTTGTGTGCAGTGTAGCACTAGCTTCCCAACAATTTCATGAGCTTGACGGAATGGTAGTCCTTTACTTGCTAAGTAGTCAGCAATTTCTGTTGCGTTTGAGAAATCTTGCGTCACAGCTTGCCCCATTTTTTCTTTGTTTACAGTCATCGTTTCTAGCATGCCTGCCATAATATGAAGGCACCCTTCAACTGTTTTTACTGTATCAAACATTCCTTCTTTATCTTCTTGCAAGTCTTTATTGTAAGCGAGCGGTAATCCTTTCATAACTGTAAGTAAACTAAATAAATTACCGTATACTCTGCCTGTTTTACCACGAATAAGTTCCGCCATATCTGGATTTTTCTTTTGCGGCATAATGCTGCTTCCCGTTGCGTATTGATCGCTCATTTCAATAAATTGAAACTCTTGGCTACTCCATAAAATAAGTTCTTCGCAAAAACGTGATAAGTGCATCATGAGCATAGATGAGTTACTTAAGAACTCCAGTATGAAATCACGATCGCTCACTGCATCTAAACTATTTTCATAGATTCCATTAAATCCAAGAAGCTCCGCACTATATTCTCGGTCAATCGGGAATGTTGTCCCAGCTAACGCTCCTGCTCCTAATGGTGAAATGTTAATACGCTTTAACGAATCTTCATAACGATTCACATCACGCTCTAACATCCAAAAGTAAGCGAGAATATGATGAGCAAATGAAATTGGCTGGGCACGCTGCAAGTGCGTATAACCAGGCATAATAGTTTCAATATTATTTTCTGCTTGATGAACAAGAACCGTTTGCAATTGTTTTGTAGCTTTTATAATATGTTCTACTTTTTCTTTTAAATATAAATGCATATCAGTCGCCACTTGATCATTACGGCTTCTGCCAGTATGAAGTTTCCCTCCTACTTCACCGATTTGTTCAATTAACATTTTTTCAATGTTTAAGTGAATGTCTTCCGCTTCAACTGAAAAATGTAATTTATTTTGTTTCGCTTCTTCTAATAAATATTGAAGACCTACCTTTATTTTCTCTGCTTCTTCTTTCGTAACGATGCCTTGCTTTGCTAGCATCGTTACGTGCGCAATACTTCCCTTTATATCTTGATTTACTAATTGTTGATCGAAGGAGATGGACGCTCCGAACTCTTCAACCCATGCTTCCGCTTCTTCTGTAAAACGTCCGCCCCAAAGTTTGCTCACGCTTCCACCTTCTTTTGATTCACTTGGCTGTATACTTTCGTCGGTAAACCGAATAATGAAATGAATCCAACTGCTGCATCATGATTAAATTCGTCCTGGGCAGTATATGTTGCTAGTTTTTCATCATATAAAGAGTACTCAGATTTACGTCCTTCTACAATCGCATGGCCTTTAAATAATTTCACACGCACTGTACCTGTTACATTCTTTTGCGTTTCTTGTAAGAAAGCGTTAAGCGCTTGTTTTAAAGGAGAGAACCATAAACCGTTATAAATAAGTTCTGTTATTTTCTGCTCAATCATCGGTTTAAAATGCGCTACTTCTTTTACGAGTGTTAAATCTTCAAGTTCCTTATGCGCCGTAATTAATGTCATCGCTGCTGGGCATTCGTATACTTCACGCGATTTAATACCAACAAGACGATTTTCTACGTGATCGATACGTCCAACGCCATGTTTTCCAGCAAGTGCATTTAACGTTTTAATTAGTTCTGAAAGTGAATATGCAGTACCATTTAAAGTCGTCGGTACGCCTGCTTCAAAACCGATTTCTACAAACTCTGGTTTATTCGGTGTATCTTCTAAAGCTAATGTCATCTCATATGCATCTTCTGGCGGCGCTGCCCATGGATCTTCTAAAATGCCACATTCGTTACTGCGTCCCCATAAATTTTGATCGATTGAAAACGGGCTATCTAAATTAATCGGAATTGGTACATTGTTTTCTTTTGCATAGGCAATTTCTTCTTCACGTGACCATTTCCATTCACGTACAGGCGCAATCACTTCTAAGTAAGGATTTAATGCTTGAATAGAAACTTCAAAACGAACTTGATCATTCCCTTTCCCTGTACATCCATGTGCAACTGCAGTCGCTCCTTCTTGTTCTGCAATTTCAACTAATTTCTTCGCGATAAGTGGACGTGATAACGCTGAAACGAGAGGGTATTTCCCTTCGTATAACGTGTGCGCTTGCATCGCCATCAATGCATATTCATTTGCAAATTCTTCTTGAACATCAATCATATATGATTTAATTGCACCTACTGAAAGTGCCTTTTCTTTTACAAATGCTAAGTCTTTACCTTCCCCTAAGTCTAAACAAAGCGCGATAATATCATAATTCTTCTCTTGTAACCATTTAATTGCAACGGAAGTATCAAGACCTCCGGAATATGCTAATACCACTTTTTTCTTCTCCATTTTGCATCCCCCTAAAGAATAAATATTCATTTTCTTTTATAATAATTCACACTTTAACACCTTTTACAAAATGTATCAAGAGTCATTTTCAAATTTTTTCAAACAATTCCATCGAGCTTCTTTCTGTTTTCATGTACAATATAAGCAGGACAACGGGGGTGAACTTATGGAAAAATATTTCTTATACGATGATCATCTAGGAATTGAAATTCCTCATTTACAAGAAGATTGGGAAGATATCCCCGAAAAAATGCAGCATGCTATTTTATTGAAATGGGAACAAGTTCGCGGAAAGATTCCTGATCGAATAAAAGAACTCGAGCACTCTATTAATGCAAAACAGCATCATTTAAATAACGAAGAAGACTTCGAAATTTCTTGCAAACTGAATTCAGAAATTGCCGATCTCGCTTCCATCATTAATGACCTTTGGCTTTGGTATCGACTCACTCAAAATGTATCTGAGGGGAAGGCACACCAATGAAAAAAGCATGCCCCTCAATTATTTTGGGTCATGCTTTTTTGTCGTAACACGATTTACAATATATTTCTTGTGCTGTTTTCGCCAAACACACATCAAATGGGCCGACTAATATACTTCTTTCTTTCGGTAACTTTACAAAGGCAACTAACTCTTCTTCATATTGAATCTTTTTCTGACATGAAACACATGTTAATTCTTTTCTTTTAAACATGTCTTTTAGCATATCTTCACTCTCCCCTTCATCTATCTATATTAATATACTCTCATAATAGTTACGACTTGTAAAAAAATGACACATTTCAAAGTGAACGATTCATATACTGTGTACAAAAGGAGGTCTAAAATTTATACGCGCTTTCGTTATTATCGCTTTAACGTTTTTAAGTGTGATTAGCTGGGATACGTTTTTTAAAGATAAAAGTGATGAAAAGAATACAACTGAATAAAAATTCTTCTTTTTTTACTTATTGGACAAACTAAAAAACTGTCCGACTTAGCGAAATAACTTAGACTTTTCTACAAAAATATTTAAACATAACAATTTTTGTAGATCCCCTCCGTTTATTGTCGGTTTCCATCCGCATACATTTTTTGAAAGTATGATATAATAATATAAATCTTGAAGGAAGGGATTTTGATATCATGATCGCTCGAAGGAGCATGTGGCATCGTATTGACGAATCATACACGTAGCGTATTTTTCAGCTCAGATACTTTAGTCTAGCGAAAAAAATACGAGAGTGGGGAAATTATGATTGCCCGAAGGATAATTTGGCAAAAAAAAGACTCTTCTTACACATAGCGTTTTGTTTAGGACTTAATTGTTACTAGCTAAACAAAGAAGAGAAGGATTGCTAAATGAAGAATCCTACTCCACGTTTTGTTTAGTCGTTTTAAGACTTAAACTAAAACGAAGGTAGGGAGAATTGATGGACGAGAGGATTATTCGTTATTTCTTCAGCGACATATAGCGTAGTTAGTTTTTTCGTAAACTAACTGAAAGCTACATGTGAGCTCGTAGTTAGTTTACAACACAAACAGGACTACTAACTACGGAAAGAAGGAATAACGATGAGGAACATCCAAAGTCGACAAATTATTAAAGAAATTTTTATGGTTTTAATCGGTTCATTTATTTTAGCAGCAGCGCTATATCACATTCACTTCCAAAATCACTTAACAGAAGGTGGCTTTGTAGGAATTGCGCTATTCATCCAAAATTTTTATGATATTTCACCATCTATTTCAACTGTAATTATGGATATCCCAATTATTTTACTATGTGCTTCATTTTTAGGTAGAAAAATGGTTGGCTATTCATTCCTAGGTTCGATTTCATTCGGAGTATTTTATTCTCTTATGGAAAATTATTCTCCATTTACGGTCGATTTATCAAACAATTTATTTATAGCTGCAGTAGTTGGCGGTGCATTAGCTGGTATTGGACTCGGTTTTATATTGCGATTTGGCGGTGCAACCGGCGGGGACGATATTTTAACAATTGTATTAAGTAAACGAACTCGTTTTACAATTGGGCAAATTTTCTTCGTCTTTGACGCGATTGTTCTTGCGCTTTCATTATATTATTTAAATTGGACAGAAATTGCTTTTACTATTCTTTCGATTGCCGTACAGGCAAAAACATTGGATTTAATTTATTATCCAAAAGCAGAGAAGAAAACAGAAAAGCAACCAGTATCTATTCCAATGTCCAAAAAGCATGCAACAAATTAAAAAAGCGAAAGGCTTCGGCCTCTCGCTTTTTTTATGCTCTTTTTTCCTTCTCGACTATGTGGCGTACTTGATAAAATCTATTTGCAAATTCAGTAACGTTTCTCGTTAAACGATAATTCACTGTAGACCCAATTGCCATTCCAATTACCGGAATACCTTGGAATAATTTACGACGAAGAGCATAAATCGAAAATGTTTTCAAAATTTGTTTTAACACAACTTCAGTAGAAGCTGGTTGTAACACCGCTTCGTCCCCTTCATAGAAGAACGAATCTTCTTGCTCTAGCTCTTGCAGTAAATTGTACCATGCATATTGCTGAAGTCTTCCTGGTAGTAATGACGCATGAAACACCTTTAACGCAAGCATCATTTCATAAGGCTTGTTCACATCATGCCCAAATGATGTGGCAATAAGTTGGACAGCCTTCACATTTAACGCGATCATAACCGGAAAATCAGCCGTTAATAATAATAAACCTCCAGCACCCGTTGCTCCGCCTTGTACGAATGAATATAAACGATGTCGTGCTGTTTGCTGCTCTGCTATGTATGTTAATTGATCAATAGATAGCGCTTTTAAATCTTCCAGTTGTTCAATCGATTCATCAAATAATCTCGACGTTCCTAAAATACGATTACGCGCATCTAACTGTGATTGTGAACTTTGAATCAATGCATGCAAATGAAAGAGCCATCCATCTGCTTTCGTAAAGAAATCTTTTCGTTTTTTCTCAGGTAATTTCGCAATTGTCGTATGTACCCATTTATCAAACATTTTTTGAAAATCAGTCGCTTCTTGCTCAACTAATTGCGATTCCCATTCTTTTATATTGTCTAAAATGGCTTGTTCTCGCTTCGATCGCATCGTAACAACCACCTCGTTCGATTTTTTTCTATTGTAACATATTTCTGCTTATTCTTTGCAAATATGCTTGTCTATCTTTATTCACATACCATTTTTTAATGACATAAAATATTAACAAAAAGGATGAGATGAACCACATGAATCTATCCAATATAAAAAAAGAATATAATGCAGTATTCAGCTTAGGACAAAATTGCTGGCCTGCTTGGGCTTTATATCAATTCAAATTATCACCATTTTTTGGTGTTATCGATTTTATGCTAAGCCCTTCATTAGAAAAAGTGAATGTATTATTACAAAATCGATTTGACCGTTTTTTACAGTTCGAAAACTTATCCTTCATCTCATTTTGGGATGATGATGCGAAATTAAGGCTCCGTGATAACCTATATGAAATCGACTCCTGCCATGATTTTAAAACAGATGTAAACACACCAACTTCTTGGCCTTCTTATACAGAAATTAAGTTAAACTATGAGCATCGAATTCATCGTTTTCTAACTACAATTGAAACGGAAGAATCCATATTGTTTATTCGAACTGGAGGAACATACGAAGAAGCTCGTTCCTTGGAACACATTTTATCTCAAATAGTTAAACATACATTCTCTGTCCTATTACTCATTCCTGAAGATGTACCAACTGTTGTAGAAGAAGATTGGGGATTACAAAATATTTGCGCTATAAAATGCCCTATTATGGATGTATTTCAGTATAATGAAGCATTTTGGAATGACTTATTTAATGGGATCACGATTAGAACACAGGCTTAAATACACGACACCTTTTATTACAAAACAGATTATAATCAGCCTTATACAAAATAAATAAGGAGTGATTGTATATGTATCCACGTGCAAAAGCTTTTGGTCTTGCTACACATCAAGGTCGCCTTCTCGTACAAGAATATCATACAGGCGATGAAACATTTTACCGACCTCTTGGTGGTTCAATTGAACTTGGTGAAAAATCAGCACATACCGTTATTCGTGAATTTAAAGAGGAACTTCATACAGAAGTGGAAATCACCCATTATTTAGGATGCTTAGAAAACATCTTTCATCTTGATGGAGAAATTGGTCATGAAATCATTCAGCTATATTCTTTACGTTTACTAGGCACATCACTATATGAAATGGAAATAATGAATATACAAGATGAGCAAACAGTATCGTATGCGAAATGGATTCCCATTACAGCTTTCATTCAGAAGGAAAAAGTACTATATCCAGATGGAATTTTAAACTATATCCAAAAGAAAAAAGACGAAACCCTATAGGATCTCGTCTTTTTTTATATAGTATATTAACCAATATCTCCAAGACGTAGTACGTCACGAGCGATCATAACTTCTTCGTCAGTTGGAATTACGATAATTTTTACTGGAGAGTGTGGGAAGCTGATGAATGCTTCTTCACCAAATACGTTATTACGTTTTACGTCGAAGTATACGCCCATGTACTCAAGGCCTTCTAATACGCGCTCACGAATAATTGCACTGTTTTCACCTACACCAGCTGTAAAGATGATTGCGTCTACACCTTTCATACGAGCAGTGTAAGAACCGATGTATTTGTGGATACGGCTTACGAATACATCAAGTGCTACTTTCGCACGGTGGTCGCCTTCTTCTTTCGCAATGATGTCACGTAGGTCACTAGAGTACCCAGTAAGACCTAACATACCACTCTTCTTGTTTAATACGTTAACTACTTCTTCTACTGTTTGGCCTGTTTTTTCCATGATGTATGGAATTAACGCAGGGTCAAGGTTACCAGAACGTGTACCCATTGTTACACCAGCAAGTGGAGTGAAGCCCATAGAAGTATCGATAGATTTACCGCCTTCTACTGCTGCGATACTTGCACCGTTACCTAAGTGACAAGAAAGTAAGCTTAAGCTTTCAAGTGGACGACCTAATAATTCAGCCGCACGCTCAGTTACGTATTTATGAGAAGTTCCGTGGAAACCGTATTTACGGATGCCGAATTTTTCATAGTACTCATATGGTAAGCTGTATAGGAATGCAGATTCCGGCATTGTTTGGTGGAATGCTGTATCGAATACTGCTACTGCTGGTACGTTTGGTAATACTTCTTGGAATGCTTTAATACCAACAAGGTTTGCTGGGTTATGAAGTGGTGCTAAATCGCTTAATTCTTCGATATCAGCTAATACTTCATCAGTAATTAAAACAGAATCAGCAAATTTTTCGCCGCCGTGAACAACACGGTGACCGATACCGCCAATCTCATCTAGAGACTTAACGATTCCGTTTTCAGTTAATTTTTTAAGAAGCATATTAACTGCTACTGCGTGATCTGGAATGTTTGTAATTTCTTTTTGTTTTTCGCCATCTACAGTAATAGTGAAGATACTATCTTCTAAACCGATACGTTCTACTAAACCTTTTGTTAATACTGTTTCACTTGGCATTTCAAATAATTGGAATTTTAAGGAAGAGCTTCCTGCGTTAATCGCGATGATTTTTGACATCTAGTCTTTCGCCCCTTTTTCTCTTGGTAGTTGTGTGGATGTTTCCACAAACCGCTCGATTTTATCTAATTAAATTCACTTCATATGAAAACGTTTCATCATTAGCAAATTTTATACTCACGATTTTAATTTAAACATCGTCCGACATATATTTCAAGTGAAAAAATTGTAACACCAAGAAAAAATATATATTACAGATTTCAAAAAAATTCAGTTAAATCTAGTATATATTTAAAAATATGACATATCATATAAAACTGTACTACATGAATTACTTACCCTGTTACATATACCTAGCCTTATTTATGCGTTGCAAACCAAGTATTTAACTGATCCATAATGTTCTCCATCGCCTTCATGTTGGAGAATTTAGGTAACTCCACTAATAACGCCTGTTTTGGCATCGTTACACTAGGGCCTTTCTTTTGAAGAACAAATATACTTTTTGCATTTTTCTCGTTTTTAAACATGGAAACAGGTAGCTGTAATAACCCCTGAATAAAACATGTTTCTTTAATAAATGCATGTAATTTTGGTGCTTGATCACTTTCAAAGATGAAGTTTGGCACTAGGAAGAATAAGTACCCGCCTTCTTTCGTATGTTTCACACTTTGTTCAATAAATAGATGATGTGCATACGACATTCCTTCATCTGCTTTTAACTTATATTCACTTGCACCGATTTCATTTGGATAGTAACCAATCGGTAAGTCTGAAACGACTGCATCAACCGGATCGATATAAAGTGGCGCTAGTCCATCTTGATGGAAGAATTCGATTGCATGCTTTTGTAAATTCGCATTTACTAAAGCAAGTTTAATTAGCACCTCATCCACTTCTACACCAAACCCACTCATTGCTAGTCCTTCTTTGGCGCTATTAAACACTGTAGTCATTAAGTTACCTGTTCCAATCGCAGGGTCTAACACAGTAATTTCGTTTTGACCTTGCATAAATTTATGGAATAAGTAGCTCATGAACATGCCAACTGCATCAGGCGTCATTTCGTGATTCGCTTGTACGCCTTCTTTCATTCCTTTTAAAATGGCTAACTGAAATGCTTTACGAATTTCTTCACCTTTATATGTTTCTTCATTAAACGTACTATATTCACGATTCAGCCTTTCAATTGCTGACTCAGATAATTCCTCTTGTAAAATTGCTCCTTCAAACAAGTTATCACCTGTTTCTACAAGCGCCTCTAAATATGTTACATCTAATTCTTTACGTAAAACTACCGCAGAAGAATCAAAAATAGAAAATAATGTTTCTACTGTCTGACTCACGTACATTCCTCCTTCTCTCTTTTACACATAACTTATATCATACCACAAAGTGTTTTTTTCCAAAAAGAAAAAGCGACCTCCTGCAAAGAGCTCCCCTTTCAGTTATATGCGATATAACGTTTTTTCTCATATATTGGTACCGTTATGCAGCAATATATGAGAAAAAACGACCTCTTTATAAGAGGTCATTTCCTTCACATTATTTTGCAGATTTAGCTGCTTCTAATGCTGCTTCATAGTTTGGATGGCTTGTACCTTCGCTTACGTACTCTGCGTAAACTACTTTGTCGTTGCTATCTACTACGAATACTGCACGAGCAAGTAAACGAAGCTCTTTCATTACTAAGCCGTAAGCTTCACCGAATGAAAGGTCACGGTGGTCAGAAAGTGTTACAACATTTTCTAAACCGTTTGCTGCACACCAGCGTTTTTGAGCGAATGGTAAGTCAGCGCTAATTGTTAATACTTTCGCGTTTTCAATACCTGCTGCATCTTGGTTAAAACGACGTGTTTGTGCATCACACACACCTGTGTCGATTGAAGGTACAACACTAATTAATTTTACTTCGCCTTTGTATGTTTCTAAACTTACTGGAGATAAGTCGTTTGCTAATACTTGGAAGTTTGGCGCTTGATCGCCAACTTTAACTTCTGTTCCAACTAAAGTCATTGGATTACCTTTAAAAGTTACGTTTGCCACTTGAAAATCCTCCCTTATTTAAACAAAATATGTACAATGTAAATGATAGTTTGTCCCTATCGATAATGCAAATAAAATCGCTTTATTTACAAAAAAATTAAAGAAGCCAATCCATTGATCAGCTTCTTTATTTGTTAAATTTGAAATTCAGGATCGTCTTCTTTTCGTTTATCCATCATTTCCTTCACTTTATCAACAGCTTGTGGCGCTAATTCAATTATTTTATCGATGACGTGTGTTTGCTTATCTAAATGCAATACTTTTACACCGTCTCCATTTATAACAAGAAAAGCAACAGGATTAATAGAAACTCCTCCTCCACTTCCCCCACCAAATGGATGACGGCCTGCTTGTTCTTTACCAAATTCACTTCCACCAGCGGCAAAGCCGAAACTAACTTTCGAAACGGTAAGAATTACACTTCCATCTGCCGCTTTAATCGGATCACCAACAATTGTATTTACATCAGTCATTTGTTTTAAATGCTGCATTGCGGTTGTCATTAAACCTTGAATTGGATGGTCCATTCTATATCCCCCCTATGCTTGAACAGATTTTTCTGTCACACCAGATTTTTGCTTTCTCATAAACATGAGCAATTTCACCGCTGTTTTTACAGTACGGAATATACGAAAGGATGCTGTTAACTCACATCTTGACGCAAATCCTTTCCCTTGAAAAACAGGCGTAATTTCAAATTCAGGTACATCGACAATATGCATATATTGTCCTACAACTCCAGCAGCCATTCCTTTTGTCCCCCATGCATATCCAGTGACAATTCCAGTACTAGCTGCATCACCTGCACCAATTTGCGTATGCCATCTCCAACCATTGATTTTCACTCGTTTGAGAAAATCTTTAACAATAGTATGAACTTCTTGCAGCTTTTTTATCAGCTCCCCCATACTATCAAGTTGCGCTATAATTTTATTATCTAATCCGCCGTCCTCTTCAGCTTTCTCGATCTTTTGTCCTGTCTTCTTCTGTTGCTTTTCAATTCTTTCCAGTACATCGAATGTATATCGAATCATCCATATTTTCACTTGAAACAAACATTGCTTTTCCATTTCTGAATATAAAAATGTCACTTTAAGCTTTATTTTCGACAATAGTATAAGCAAAATAAAAAGGAGAAGAATTATTATTCCAATTACGAACCACTGCATACGTATCATCCTTTCACTCCGTACCCATTATCGACAAGTTTATTCATCATTAAACAGAATTCCATAAGATTGAATATAAAAATTTTTCTAAAAATAAAAAGGGATTTTGACATTTTATATCGAAATATATTATTTGAACATATCATCGAGAACGGACTCTAATGATATGTAGCACGAAAAACAGAAAATTTAACTGCAGTGGAGGGATACATAATGGCAGATCGTCGCAATTTATTTTTCTTTTATGGTGATGACAAAGCAACGCTCGTTGAAAAAATGAACCCAATCTATCGTATTTTAGAAGAGAATGGATTTACCATATTAGATCATCCAAAAAATGCAAACGCTATCGTCAGTGTTGGAGATGATGCAACCTTCTTACAAGCCGTTCGTAAAACTGGTTTTAGAGAAGATTGCTTATACGCAGGGATTTCTACGAAAGATGAAATTTCGTTCTACTGTGATTTCCACATTGATCACATCGATACAGCCCTTCAAGAAATTACAAAAAACGAAATTGAAGTGCGCAAATATCCAACAATTCAGGTAGATGTAGATCACGGTACATCTTTCTATTGTTTAAATGAGTTCTCATTACGTTCTAGCATTATTAAAACATTTGTTGTAGATGTTCACGTTGATGATTTATACTTCGAAACATTTAGAGGGGACGGTTTAGTAGTTTCTACCCCAACAGGAAGTACAGCTTACAACAAATCATTGCATGGTGCAGTTGTTGATCCGCTTATCCCATGTTTCCAAGTAAGCGAACTAGCATCTTTAAATAACAACACTTACCGTACACTCGGTTCACCGTTCATTTTAAATCACGAACGTACATTAACTTTAAAACTAAGACCAGACGGTAACGATTATCCTGTTATCGGTATGGATAATGAAGCGCTTAGCATTAAACAAGTAGAAAAAGCTGTTGTACGCTTAAGCGATAAACAAATTAAAACAGTTAAATTAAAAAACAATTCCTTCTGGGAAAAAGTACAGAGAACGTTTTTATAGCATGAAAAAAACCGCCGCATTATGATAATGCGGCGGTTTTTTATTTCTCTCGCTATCGGTCAATATTGGTAGATTTTGTCGGTAATTCGATATAATTTCACACGTCTTTCCTATACACAATCTTCCCATCAATTACGGTCATTTCTGCTTGTACTTCTTTTATTTCTTCAGCCTCTATTTCAAAAATATTGCGATCTACTATCGTAAAATCTGCTTCATATCCTTTTGCAATTTGTCCTCGCTTCGCTTCTGTTCCGATTGCATAGGCACTTCCTGTTGTAAATAAAGAGACAGCCTCATATACCGTTAATCTCTCTTCTGGCATATAACATACACCGTCAATAAAACTTCTGCGTGTAACAGCGCTATATATGCCTAAAAATGGATTCACTTGTTCAATTGGCGCGTCAGATCCACCATTGCAGTGTAATCCTGCTTCCAATAACGTCTTCCAAGCGTACGCATAACGAAGACGATGCTCGCCTAGTTTTTCAATGACTGATGGGAAATCTGATGAAACAAAAACTGGTTGTATATCAATAATGGCTTGTAAGTTTTTCATTCTCTCAATCAACTCTTCACGAGCGAGCTGACAATGAATAATACGGTCACGTAATCCTTCTGCTGGTGGATATAATTCAAGTGCATCAATGACATATTCTAGCGATAAGTCACCGATTGTATGAATCGCTACTGGCATATGTAAATCTCGTGCTTTTTTCACTAACTCCGCAAGCTCTTTGCGTGAGAAGATCGCAACTCCATTTGTTTCCTGCGCATCTTCATACGGTTCACTTAATAAAGCTGTTCTTCCGCCAAAAGAACCATCAGAAAAAATTTTCATCGCCCCAAATTCAATATAATGCTCATTTTCATATTCTTTTCGTTCATGCGCTACTTCATGGTGAACGAGTAAATGTGCTTTAAATGGCATTTCCTTTGTAACATGAGAAAACGCATTGTGCGTTTTTCTAAAACCACCGTAATAATTTAAATCTTCCGTATGCCCACCAACCAGACCATATTGCCAGCAGTCTTTAATCGCTGTTTGCAAAGCGCTTTGTAAATAAGCTTCATCAATTTCTGGCTGAACATGTTTAATTAACTCTTGCCCTTGTTCATATAAAAGTCCTGTTAAATTATTTGACGCATCACGGCCAATTTTTCCGCCTTTCGGGTCTTGCGTCGCTTCTGTTATGTTCGCTTCTTGCAGTATGTATGAATTCACCCACGTCACGTGACGACAAACACGCTTTAATAAAATGGGGTGTTCTTTCGAAATTTCATCTAAATCTTTCACATGAACATCTTTCGTATCTATAAAGTTATTTTCATTCCATCCTTCTCCAATAACCCAAGAGCCCTTTGGAGCTTCTTCCACTCGCTTCCGCACGAGAGTCAGCACTTCGCTATAAGATGTGCAGTTTGATAAATCTAGACGGAGTAACCTCTCTCCATGCCCAATAAGATGCATATGACTATCAACGAGACCTGGAATCATCGTTTTACCTTCTAAATCATGCAATTTAACCGTAGCATATCGGTCTCCTAACTCTTCTTTACTCCCGACATCAACGATCATACCGTTTTCAACATAAACAGCATCTACTTTTTCATTCTCTTCTCTCATCGTATAAATGGTGCCGCCATACCAAATTTCTCCCATATATCCCATCTCCTTTGTTTTTATTGTATAAAAAAAAGCACCATTTCAAAACATGGTGCTTTTCTAAAAATTACTTTTGCTCAGTAGTAGACGTTGTAATTTGCCATTCAATGCTAAATTTATCTTTTAGTTGTCCGTATGCTGGGCTCCAGAACGTTTCTTGAAGTGGCATAATAACTTCTCCACCTTCTTGTAACTTTTCGAATACTTCTTTCGCTTTTTCTGCATCACTAATTTGAATTGCAATTGTTACTTGAGATCCGATTGCATGCCCTTGACCTGGGAATGTATCAGAAATCATAAGGTCCGTATTACCAACTTTTAAAGTAGCATGTAAAACGCGCTCTTTCGCTTCAGCTGGAATCGGATATTCTGGATTTTCAGGCATGTCACCAAACGTTTGCATGACTTCTACTTTTGCATCTAACGCCTCTTTATAAAACTGTACAGCTTCTTGCCCACTACCATCTAAAACTAAGTACGGATTAATACCTAAAATCATACGGACACCTCTTTTTTTAATTTACAAAATCGAACTTACGTTCGTTTTTATAATACCATACGGTTTACAGTTCATTCAACTATTTTCGAAATTATTTTGATGGAATCTCCATCTCTTGTTTTCTAAGTTCAATACGGCGAATTTTTCCGGAAATCGTTTTTGGTAGTTCATCTACAAATTCAATTTTGCGAGGGTATTTATATGGTGCAGTGAGTTCTTTGACGTGTTGTTGGAGTGCTGGAATTAATGTTTCTTCGTTTTTGTCTATATTCTCTCTTAATACGATAAATGCCTTCACGACACTTCCGCGAATTTCATCAGGACTTGCAACAACTGCGCACTCTCTTACGTAAGGATGTTTTACAAGTGCATCTTCTACTTCAAACGGTCCGATTGTATAACCAGAGCTAATAATAATATCATCACCGCGCCCTTCAAACCAGAAATAGCCGTCTTCATCTTTCTTCGCTTTATCACCGGTAATATAATAATCACCGCGGAATTGCATCGCTGTGCGCTCATCGTCTTTATAATATTGTTTAAAGAGGGCTGGTGTTTCAATGTGAACTGCAATATCACCAACTTCTCCTACCTGCACCGGAATACCTTCCTCATCTACAATATCAACGTGGTTGCCTGGCGTTGGTTTTCCCATTGATCCTGGTCTAATATCCATCCCTTTCATTACACCAACAAGCAATGTATTTTCCGTTTGCCCATAGCCGTCTCTCACTGTAATATTAAAGTGCTTTTGGAATGTTTCAATGACTTCTCTATTTAACGGCTCACCTGCCGATACAGCGCTATGTAACGCTTCTAAATTGTACTGGCTTAAGTCTTCTACTTTTGCCATTAATCTATACTCAGTTGGCGTACAACAAAGCACATTCACCTTATTCTCACCTAATAAATTTAAATACGTTTTTGGTTCAAACTTACCGTGATATACAAATCCTGTTGCTCCTGATCCGAGAGTTGCTACAAACGGACTCCAAATCCATTTTTGCCAGCCTGGACTAGCTGTTGCCCACACAACATCATTCTCTTCAATTCCGAGCCAATTTGGAGCGCTCGTACGTAAATGAGCGTATGCCCACGCATGCGTATGAACAACACCTTTTGGATTTCCTGTCGTTCCTGACGTGTAAGATAAAAAGACCATATCTTCTTTATCTGTCTTCGCCATTTCTAACAGGTCACTTTCTGTTTCTAACGCTGTTTTTAAATTAATCCATCCATCTACTGACTGCTCGCTCAGAACGAATTTTTGAAGAGACTCCATCGCTTCTATATCATCAAACTGGCCAATGTACGGCTCATAACTTACAATCCCTTTTACTTCCCCGTGCTCGATTCGATATTCAATATCTTTTTTACGTAACATTTCCGAACTTGGAATTACGACAAATCCTGCTTTAATTGCAGCGATATACGTCATGTACGCTTCAATTAAACGCGGCATCATGATAAGAAGCTTGTCCCCTTTTTGTAGACCACTCTTTATAAAAGCGTTTCCAATTTTATTCGCACCTTGCATTAACTCAGTGTATGTAACTTCTCGTCTATTTCCTTTATCATCTTGCCAAATTAAAGCAAGCTTCTCTTTATCACCTGTATATTTCTCTATTTCAGAAACTAAATTATAAGACGGCGGCGCCAACAATTCTTCTCTCTTCATACAATATCCTCCTCCATTTCTATGCCTCCCTTATATAATAAAGAATTTTCAGTTAATTTTGAACCCTCTTCTTTTGACAAATTTTTTATGTCTATGTCGAAATAAAGTGAAACTTTAATCAGTGGGGGTTTTCTTCATCCCCCACTGATTATTAGTTGAACCAATCGGACTTTTATGGGCAGTTGATCCCCCACCTAACTTCTTTGCTTTCGCTGAATTTTGAGGTGGGGGTCTTACTGCCCATTAAAGCGGGATAAATGTATAACGGTGCAAACAACAAAAAGAAAGAGCGGGAGAACCCGCTCTTTCTAAGCCATCATATATGGGATTATTTTTGGAAACCGCCTAATTGTTGCTCAGCTAGTGAAACTAGACGTTTAGTGATTTCGCCACCAACAGAACCGTTAGCGCGAGATGTTGCATCAGCTCCAAGTTGAACACCAAACTCTTGAGCGATTTCGTATTTCATTTGATCTAATGCTGCTTGAGCACCAGATACTGCTAATTTATTGTTGCTTGCCATGTTGTATCACCTCCTTGTGAGTATAGAGTGTGATAAACAACATGACTTCATACATGTTTTAGATATGGTAATTTATGGTTTCAGAAAAGTTCTTCGAATTTTTCTTCTTCCGCCACTACTTCTACCGTTTGTAATACCATTGTTTCTTTGTTCGCTACAGCTTCATCGATTAATGGTGTGAAATCGTATTTTGCTTCAAAACGATTCGCTTTTTCACGCTTCGGCTTCGTCGCTGGGCTTGCTGGTGTGAATACTGTACAGCAATCTTCGTACGGACGAATTGAAATATCATATGTGCCGATTTCTTCAGCGATTTTAATAATTTCTAATTTATCCATCGTAATAAGTGGACGAATAACTGGATAGTTTGTTACTTCGTTAATTGTATGCATACTATCTAATGTTTGGCTTGCTACTTGTCCAAGGCTTTCACCCGTCGTGATTGCAAGTGCATTACGCTCTTCTGCGATACGCTCTGTAATACGCATCATCATACGGCGCATAACTGTCATTGAATAGCTAGATGGAATTTCTTTATTAATCGTTTTTTGCACGTCTGTAAATGGAACAAGGTGAAGTGTTACACGTTTACAGTACTTCGTTAACTCTTGTGCTAAATCGATTACTTTTTGTTTTGCACGCTCGCTTGTGAAAGGTGGGCTATGGAAGTGAACTGCTTCCACAGACACGCCGCGTTTCATCGTTAAGTACGTTGCTACTGGGCTATCGATACCACCAGAAAGAAGTACCATTACTTTTCCGCCAACGCCAACTGGTAAACCGCCAGCTCCCATATGCTCACCACACATAATATAGCTGTAACCACTGCGAATTTCTATACGTACATTCACATCTGGATTATGAACATCTACTGTGATATCCTCTGTATTTTCTAAAATGTGCCCACCGATTTCTGGAAGTAACTCCATCGTTTTCATTGGGAAGCGCTTATCAGAACGGTGCACTGTAATTTTAAATGTTTTCACATCGCCTTTTACTTGTAAGAAAGCTGCTAATGCACCTTTTTTAATATCTTCTAATTCTGATGGTACTTTCATCGCTAAGTTAAACTTATGAATACCAAATACATCTTTCAATCTTTCAGAAATTGCTTCATGGTCTTCACCATTTAATTGGATATACATACGATCATGTGTTGCATCGATTTTAATATTTGGGAACTTTTTCAGTTTGAACTTTACGTTATCTTTTAATGTGCTTACAAATTTAGAACGGTTCTTACCTTTAGTCGTCATCTCTCCATAACGAACTAAAATATACTCATATGTCATCATATTTCTTTACCTCATCACTTCATATAATTTTGGCATCGTCTCTTTCACAATACCTTCAAATTGTTTTACTTCTTCCATCGTGTTTTCTGGTGCCAAACTAATGCGAATAGCACTTGCAGCAGCGGCATGCGGTACTCCCATTGACACTAACACTCTGCTCACTTCATTTGCTTTTGAAGAACAAGCAGACTTCGTCGATACATATACACCGTGCTCTTCTAAAGCATGAACGACCACTTCTGGTTTTAAACCAACAAATGATACATTTAAAATGTGCGGTGCTGCATAGGCAAGCGACGTATTGATCGTTACATCTTCCATCTCTTTAAAGAAACGGACAAGCTCTGTTTGTAAATTGTGCAAATGAGCTATCTTTTCTTTCACTTGTTCCATTGTCATGCGAAGTGCTTTCACCATCGCTACAATGCCAGGTAAATTTTCTGTACCAGAGCGATACTTAAGCTCTTGTTGACCACCTGATAAAATTGGATCTAACCTTACGCCATCACGCACATAAAGAAGACCCGTTCCTTTTACACTGTGGAATTTATGTCCAGATATTGAGCAAAGATCAATATGAGAAGCATATAAATCAAGCGGTACTTTTCCTATCCCTTGCACATGGTCCACATGGAATCTTATTTTCGGATAATTCGATAATAACGTTCCAATTTCAGCAACAGGCTGAATTACTCCAGTCTCGTTGTTCACGTGAATAATTGACACAAGAATTGTATCTTCACGAAGGGCCCGATTTACATCTTCTACCGATACAACACCATGTTCATTAACCGGTAAATATGTTACATCAAAACCGAGATCTTCTAATTGTTTATATGCTTCAAACACAGACGCGTGTTCAATATTTGTTGTAATGATATGTTTACCGCGCGAACGATTCCTCATCGCTATTCCTTTAATCGCAAGGTTATTCCCTTCCGTTCCACCTGATGTGAAAATAATCTCAGAAGGTTTAACGTGAAGAAGCTGCGCTGCAATCGTTCTTGATTGTGTTAATAGACGCTCTGCCTCTCCTCCAAGCGAATGAATAGAAGAAGGGTTTCCAAAATATTTTCCAGCAACCGTTACGTACGATTGAAGGGCTTCTGGATATGGCTTCGTCGTCGCACTATTATCAAAATAGATCATCGTTCTTCCCCTTTCAGCGCTATCACATCATATAATCATATCACAAATACGTGTAATTACGCTAAGACTACTCAAAGGTTCCATTTTATCCCGATTGTGAAGGCCGATAACTAGTGAGGATCCCCTTTCACTTTACCTTAAAACGAATAACCTTACTGTATTCCGCTATTCATTATAGCAACATCGTCCCCAAAATTACACAAAAAAACAAACCCTTATGAAAGGGTTTGTTCATTGTCTACATATTCAGCTATTTTTTGAACAACGCCAGGTTCAAGTTGCTCTAGTACAGAAGCCGCTTGTTCTAAAGCTGCATCGTATTGATATTCACGGAATAATTTCTCCGCATAATTTAAGCTCTCTGCAAGGTTCTCATCATGACTGCGGTAACGATTACCGTATTGAATTAATTTTTCAACTAAATACGCTTGTCCAATTAACTCTTCTGTCATTTCAGCTACACCATTAACAGTTGTGTACGCTTCTTCTAAACTGCTATTTACAGCGTTCATATTTAACGGTTTTACTTCTAACTGTTCATATACAGCTTGCATTGCCATTTGTCCTCTTTTTAAATCTTCCATAATGCTTTCTGGAAGACCTGGCAAATTCGACTTTTGCATAAAACGTTTCGTTTCAAAAATGATATTTCGCATTTCTTGCAACTTCTCACGCGCTTCAAATTCCTCTTTACGCATCGTTTGCAGCATTTCTTTATATTCTGCATGAAGTACTTTTAACGTTTCACATTGCTCATAAACCTCTTCTAGTTCCTCACGAATAATAGAGAAGGCAATATCTTGTTCCGCAACACGTAATTGCAGCATTTCAAAACGTTTCGTTAAAATATGCATTTGCTTTTCAATTACTTTTTGAGACTCAATGTCCTTATCTTGTAGCTGATAACTTTGTTTTACAAGTTGTGTTTCTGCTTTTGTTTCAATCGTTTCATTGCGAATTTCTTCTAAGTCTTCATAAACAGAAAGTGTTTTTTGCTCCACATAATGTCTCGCATGTACTTCTTGTTCCAATTGATCATAGAAGCCATCTAAACGCGTTTTTAAGTTTTCTACTTTTTCGGCTGCTTCCGTTATATGAAGCTCCTGTATATCCATTAAACATGTGTGTAGTTGTGTCGTCATATCACGAACTTCTTTAGGGACTTCCAAATACTCTAATACATAACCTTGTCTTACCATATCATTATGTCCGTGTAATAAATCTTCCAGCTGAACTGGTAACGTCGCTTGACACTCTACCAATAAATCTGGAATTTGGTGAATAATGATTTCTAAGCTTGCCAAACCTTCTTCTAAACTAATAACAATTTCTCTCGCTTTTAAATAGTCACCATTATCTGTTGCCTCTTCAAAGCTTTTAAATTTATTAGATTCAGCATCTAGCATCTCTTCGATTTTCTGCTCTGCTGCTCCATACATATGTCTATGAGCAAGAACACTCTTCTTCATACTACGATATGTATCACGTAACTCTTCAATTTCCGAGCTATTTTTTTCATGGCTTTCTAACAATTGCTGTAATTCATTTAAAATGTCTGTAATACGATTATCAGCGTCATCTAAACCACTTATGGATTCATTCATCGCATGCTTTGCTTTTCGGAAGGAGAATTGCGAGGCGAATTTTCGCGCTTGCGCTAAATCTTTGTCTGCTTTCGGAAGGGTTGTTGATACAATCTCATCCCATTCTTCACGCCATTTACCAAACAGTTCTTCTGTTTGACCCGTCATGTTTAAATCTTTCACCCGTTTTAGTTCGTCTGCCACAGGTTTATCTTTTATCTCTTGTTTCCACTGCTCAAGTGCTTCAATATCTTTATATGAACGATTTCTTATCACAAGCTCTATCATGAGCAGCACTAGAATAGAGCTTACTACAATGATAACGATCGTCAGGATAGAATCCATGCAAAAAAGCCTCCTAGTTATATCTCTTTTTTTGTCCGTTCCGTTTATGAAATGGAAGGCATTATGTATAAAAAGGGAATTCCCCTATATTTAACAACTAACAATGTACTAATCATACCATGTAATGGCTTGTTTTTGACCTAGTTTTTTTTAAAATTTCATGTTTCTTTCAATGCAATTGTAATCTTTCTCAATCTTCTGTTTCGATTAGCTTCCATCATCAAATGATTGCAATAACGGGTTCTCTTCCATATGGGATACGAAATAAATTTTGCGTGCAAGTGGTGGTTCAATAGAAATCGCATGCACATTCCCTTGCTTTACCGCTTGCTTTACTGACATTTCTGGAAGTAACGTAATACCAAGTCCAGCCCCGACCATCGCAAGCATCGGTTCTGCATAAGAAGTTTCAAATGCAATGATTGGTTTCGTACCTATCCCCTGAAACATATTCGTAATCATTTTCCTTACATCACAGATTTCTGGATATACGATTAACTTTTCATTTTGCAAATCTTCCATTCGGATCACTGTTTTCTCTTTATAAAGGTGATCATTTGAAACGACACAAACAATTTTTTCTTCTCGCATTTCTTTTATACACGTAGCGCCTTCTACTACTGAATCGACGAACATCGCTTCAATCTTCCGTTCTTTAAAGAGTCCCATTAGTACTTTCGTATGCTCAATTTTCCATTCTACTTCGAGTTCTTCACCTAATACATCTTTACATTTTGATATGTAATGAGCTGCTAAACTTGGCAATATACCTATAGAAATTTTCCGCTTCTCTTGAAAAGTCTTCATTTCGGTTTTCACTTCATATATGTGTTTCAAAATCGGTAACATTCTTGTTATAAATAACTCTCCAGCTTCTGTTAATTCCACTCCTTGCGCGGAACGCTTCAGTAAAGTAACCTCTAAATCCGCTTCTAATCTTTGAATTTGCTTACTAAGCGCGGGTTGAGAAATATGTAAAAGCTTACTCGCCTTCGATAAACTTCGCGTATTCTTTACTTCAAGAAACGATCGTACTGCCTCCAAATCCATCGTACACACCTCTAACAAAAAGTTATAACTGTCATAAAAAATCGATATTTCCTTCTATAAACAATTACTCTTTATACTTATTTCATCAACTTACTATAACGAAATATAAAGGGGAATGAAACTCTTGAACAAAAAACAAATGCTACTCGGATCCCTCCTATGCTTACTTGCCGTAACGGCTTGGGGATTTATGTTTCCTGTCATGGCAAATGCCCTGCAGTTTATTGATCCGTTCTTCTTCACAACTATCCGATACGGATCAGCAGCTATAATTTTTCTTATTTTGTTATCCATTACTGAAGGAAAAACTTCACTCCGCTTAGAAAAAAGAACACTTTCGTTATTCTTTTACGGAACGGTCGGCTTCGCTGGATACGGTTTTCTCGTTTTTTACGGTTAACAACTTGCCGGACCTTCTGGAGCCATCCATGCCGCAATGATTCAGTCTCTTATGCCACTCATCGCTTTATTATTGCAGTGGATAACAAAAAATAAACGCCCACAAAACTACACATTCCTTTGTATGTTCGTTGCATTGCTCGGTGTGATGCTTGTCATTTCAAAAGGAAATATTCACTTATTATTTGGAGCTGCCAGTCACCTCTCAACAAATATACTTATGCTATGCGGCGTTACTTGCTGGGTCATTTATACGAACGGCGGTGCTCGTTTTCAATCTTGGTCACCACTCAGGTATACGACGTTAACTTGTCTATTCGGCTCAATTTCACTCATCGTTATCGTCACTTTCTTCACTTACACAAACGTTGTTACTGTACCTTCACTACGTACAATTATGAACGTTCGTTTTGAACTCTTGTATATGTCGATTATTGCAGGCGTTATCGCTGTATTTTGCTGGAACACAGGAAATCGCTATATTTCATCTATTAACGGCATATTATTTATGAATTTAGTTCCTATACTTGCACTTATCGGTTCCATCTTTCGAGGTTATACAGTCGACAAAATTGAAATTTCCGGAGCCTCTTTAACAATTATCGCGCTATTATGCAACAATGTATGGCAAAGAAAAGAAAGCACAAAAATCCCCACCTCAGTTCGTTAGGTGGGGATTTTTCACATATGAACAGCTCTTGGCCATTCCTGATACATATTCGTTATACATAATGTTTGTTCCATCCATTGTTCAATTTCCTTCGTGTACATTTCTATGAAAAATGTCTCAGACGGAAAAGAATGCAGCACTTCTGATATATATTGCGGATATAAAAACGGCATATTCATCATGCCTTTTAATTGCGTCATAAACATTGTAAAAGATACCTTCTTAAACTCTCGTTTCATTTGTCCTTGCTTTATGATTTGCTCTATATAATATCTTTCTTTAGAAAAGTAAATGGTCATCACTTCGCGAATTAATGTCGTATCCAGTGAAAGCTCTCGGTAGAAGAAACGTGTCAGTTCCCTATTTTCAAATTGATATCGTAAAATCCCGCGCACCATTTGCACCATCACATCTTTAGCCGACAAATACTCTCTCTGTTCAAAGGACGTTTCAATCACATGAATATACCCTTCTAAAAAATCCGTAATAAGCTGCTCTAATAGGCCTTGCTTTCCAGCAAAATAATATGAAATATTCGCTACATTCACATCCGCTCGTTTTGCAATGTCTCGCACCGACGTTCCATCATAACCTTTCGTGTTAAACAACGATATTGCCGCATCAATTACTTTTTGTTTCGTCTGTTTCATGCGCTCACTTCCTCTCACTGAACAGCTATAGTGTAAATTTCTTGACTTTCAAGACAAATTCCTTTAATTTTCTATCGACAAAGTCATGTGAAATACATCGTATTTTGCTAATATTTTACACATCTCGATAAAAAAGGGGCTGTTTCCATGTTTACAAAAGAAAGTTATGCAGGTTCTCGCGTGCAGCAATACGAGACCGTAATTAAACAACTGGATGCATTATTAACCGGCGAATCAAACGTAGTCGCAAACCTATCAAATGCGTCCGCATTATTAAACCAATTTTTAGATCGTGTGAATTGGGTTGGCTTTTATGTAACAGAAGGAAATCAGCTTGTTCTTGGACCATTCCAAGGAATGCCTGCTTGCGTGCGCATTCCATTTGGACGAGGCGTTTGCGGCGTTGCAGCTGAAACAAAAACAACGCAGCTTGTAGCAGACGTTCACCAATTCCCAGGACATATCGCTTGCGATAGTGCTTCGAATTCAGAAATCGTTGTACCGATTGTGAAAGAAGAAACTGTCATTGGTGTACTTGATATTGATAGCCCTGAAAAAAATCGTTTTGATGAAGTAGATCAGCGCTATTTAGAAAAGTTTGTGGAAACACTTTTAAAACATATTTAAAAAAGAAAAGAGCGAGTTATCGATTGCGTACATCACGTACGAAACCGATAGCTCACTCTTTTTTATTGATTCACAGTAGATATTTTCTTTAACGCCTGCTCTAAATCAGACACGATATCTTCCCATGATTCTAAACCGACAGATAAACGTATTAAATTATCATAAATGCCCATTTCTTGTCTTAGCTCAGCTGGAATCGCAGCGTGCGTCATCGTTGCAGGATGCTGAATTAACGTTTCTGTATCCCCTAAACTTACGGCAATTGTAATAAAGTGAAGGTCATTGATAAACGCTTGCGTCTCTTCTTTTCCGCCTTTTACTGAAAAAGAAATCACACCGCCGCCTCGTTTCATTTGGCGAGATGCTAACTCCCCTTCAGGATACCAAACACCTTCTATCGCATCATGATTTTTCAGGAACGATACAATTTTTTCGGCATTATCACAATGGCGGTCCATTCTTACCGCTAACGTCTTTAATCCGCGTAACAATAACCACGCATCAAACGGCGCCATAATACCGCCAATATCTTTTCGCATCGGGCGAATTTTTTCAGCTAACGCTTTCGTTTTACAAATCGTTACACCCGCCACTACATCGCCATGACCGCCAATATATTTTGTCGCACTATGCACAACTACGTCACAACCAAGCTCAAGCGGTCTTTGTAAATAAGGTGAACAAAACGTATTATCAACAACGACAAGTAAGCCATTTCGCTTCGCAACCCGAATCACTTGTTTTAAATCAATTAATTTCATCGTTGGATTAATCGGTGTTTCAACAAAAATAACCTTTGTATTTGGTCGGATTTTATTTTCGACATCATCCTCTGTCTCCATATCACAAAACGAATGCGTAATCATGAACTTCTCTTCTAATACTTCTAAAAAACCGTACGTGCACCCATATAATCCATTTGAACAAATAATATGATCTCCAGCTTTTAGAAAACCAATTAACGTTGCTGAAATAGCTGCCATACCGGATCCGAAAGCAAGAGCTTCTTCTCCTCCTTCTAACACCGCCATACGTTCTTCAAATAATTTTACGGTTGGATTTCCAAGTCTTGAGTAAATATAAGACGGATCCACTCCCGCAAAACTCGCCTCCCCTTGCTGCGCAGTCTCAAATGTAAATGTAGACGTTTGAAATAACGGTGGTGTCAAACTTCCTTTATGTTCCTCAGAAGTATAACCGTGATGAATTAACGCTGTCTCCATACGCTTCTTTTTCATAAAAACATCCCCTTTTATGTTTTTATTACTGCATATTCATCAAAAAAATTAATGAACATTTTTTACTACATTTTATGTAAGCGTTTTATTTGTGTTTCTATCACTTCTTTTATATCGTTTTAAATTCCTTCTTGTTCATTTCCAAAATTTATATGCATAAAACAAAAACGTACTTGCTTGACGAAACTCTGGGTAAAAGATATAATAGCGTTTGTGTAAAATAAAAAGGCAGCCTTGTAATGTGAGTTTATCGTTTGTATTTTGTTCCTCTACGGAGGTGTATCTCGTAACTCCCTGCTGCTGGAGCGAAGGTACATGAAAACAAAATGCCCGTAAATATCGATTACGTCTGTTTTTATTTTACGTAAATAAAAACATTTTTAAAGGAGGAGTCAACTATGGCTCGTTATACAGGTCCAGCTTGGAAACTGTCTCGTCGTCTTGGAATCTCTCTAAGCGGCACAGGAAAAGAATTAGAAAAACGCCCTTACGCACCAGGTCCTCACGGTCCTAACCAACGTAAGAAACTTTCAGAATACGGTTTACAATTACAAGAGAAACAAAAACTTCGTCACATGTACGGCATGACTGAGCGTCAATTCCGTCGCACATTTGACCAAGCAGGTAAAATGCCTGGTAAGCACGGCGAAAACTTCATGATCCTTCTTGAAGCTCGTCTTGACAACTTAGTTTACCGTATGGGCTTAGCTCGCACTCGTCGCGCAGCTCGCCAATTAGTAAACCACGGCCACATCACAGTTGATGGATCTCGCGTAGATATCCCATCTTACCGTGTAAAACCTGGTCAAACAATCAGCGTTCGCGAAAAATCTAACAGCCTTGTTGTTGTTAAAGAAGCGATCGAAGTTAACAACTTCGTACCAGAATACTTAACTTTCGATGCTGATAAATTAGAAGCTACTTACACTCGTCACGCTGAGCGTTCTGAGTTAGCAGCTGAAATCAACGAAGCATTAATCGTAGAGTTCTACTCTCGTTAATGACAAAAAGCCAATCCTGTGGATTGGCTTTTTTCAATTCCCCCATTATTTTTATATCCTACATAACATAAAAATCCCAATACCCTATACTCCCATCTAAAACAAAAAGAATAACCTCCCTGTTTCCATAAAGAACTCTGTTATATTATGAATTTTCACGGAATAACAATAATATTAAAGATTTTTAAACTTTATAACGAGGAGACATTGATATGGAATTCAGAAATGACATAAACAAAATAGCTAACCAAATTTTAGAACGAACAGAGTACATAACTAATGAAGAAATGACCAAGCAATCATTAATTATTCCTTTTCTTCAAAAACTAGGTTATGACGTTTTTAATCCTTTAGAAGTTAGACCTGAGTATGTTGCAGACTTCGGAACTAAGAAGGGAGAAAAAGTCGATTATGCGGTTTTTAAAAATGGGGTTCCAATTATTTTAATCGAGGCAAAATCTGTAACAGAAAATCTCCTTAAACACGATGCGCAACTATCTAGATATTTCAATGCCTTACCTGATGTCAAAGTAGGGGTACTAACTAATGGTGTAGAATACAAGTTTTATACTGATTTAACAAATGACAATGTGATGGATGAAAAACCTTTCTTCACATTCAGCATGGATAATTTAACTAATTTAGATATTGAAACGATTGAAACTTTTACAAAAGAAAATTTTGAAGCTGAAGAAATCGTAAAATATGCTGAAGAGCTTATTTATATGACCAATTTAAACTCTACAATTAAAGAACTATTTAAAAATCCTTCAGATGACTTCCTTCGTTTTCTAATTAGAGACTTTAGCTCAACTAGAATTACAAATAACGTTTTAGAGCGATTCCGACCAATCGTTAAAAAAGCAATTAATCGAACACTATTAGAAATAATCAGTGATGGTTTAACACCAAAAGAAACAAAAACATCGGAGAAAATAGAAACAAGCCTAGTTGCAGCTGCTTCTACCGAAATAATTGAAGACATTAACAAAGAAGACAAAACAGATAGAGTTTTCACTACAGAAAATGAACTAACCGCATTTAACATTGTTAAAGAGATTTTAACTGAGCATCAAAGAGATATCAGTAACCTCAAATATAAAGATACCATTAGTTATTTTTGTATCATGAATCGTGTAATCACAAAATGGTTTATACGTCTCTTCCTTGATGGCGATGCAAAATCCTTAGTTGTAAGACTCGATTTAGAAGCTACGAAACAGCTATGCCCTAATTTTGTGGTTGAACAAGCCCCAAAATCACAGGGAGTGAGTAGAATTTTTATTGATAACGTTAATGACTTAAAAGATCTGGAAGCACTTATTACTTCGTGCTATGATCAAATTTTAGCTAATGTTTAAAAGAGAAAAATGTACGCTTTTTTTCCAACAACCTGACAAAAAGCCAATCCAATGGATTGGCTTTTGAAGTTTATATATAAAATAAAGTTATTTATTTTCCTCTTTTTGAACATATACATAAGCATCTTTCTGCTCTTTATGTATATCAACCTTCGAATTCTCTGCAAGCTGACCCGCGTTTAGCAAAGAAAAAATAATGAGCGCTTCTAGTGACATTTTGTTTTACCACTCCTTTCTAGTTGTTATACATTTATCATACCGCTTACATGTGATTTCCGTATGAACTCGAAAAGGAGATTACAACAAAAAGGTTACAAGAATACGAATGCACGCTATAATAACCATAAAATAGGAGGTTGATTCATTTTGACAATAAATCAAATGGTTCAATTAGGTAGTGCATGTATGTTCTTTATTACTTCCGCACTTATTAATTGGTATCAGGGGAGTAATTTAATAGATGATCCTGATGAATGGAAATATAGCGCTAAGTTTACGAATTACTTTAAAGGCACCGTTTCAAATTACGAAGATATTTATCAAATCGATTTCTTTATATATGCGGCAAAATTTTATCCAACAGCATTTGTTGTTATGCTCATTAGCTTACTTTATCTGCTCATATTAATTCTTCATATTCTATTTACAAGAACTCGTAAGGCAATCTAAATTTATACATAAAAACCCCGAATCATAAACTTTTCAGCCTACAATCCGGGGTACTATTTGTTTTATATTCGTTTCTAATTAGTAACGAATTAAGAAATATTTCTTTTTACCGCGGCGAATGATTGTGAATTTACCTTCGATACGGTCGTTTTCTGTTACAACGTAGTCTAATGCTTGTGTACGCTCACCGTTTACGTAGATTGCGCCGTTCGTTACATCTTCACGTGCTTGACGTTTTGATGGAGAGATTTTGCTTTCTACAAGTAAGTCGATTAATACTGTATCTTCTGCAGTACGTTCTACAGATGGTACATCTTTGAATCCTTGCTCGATTTCGCTTGCAGTCAGTTCTGCTACAGAACCACTGAATAATGCAGCTGAAATTTTAATTGCTTGTTCTAATGCTTCTTCGCCGTGAACAAGTTTAGTCATTTCAGAACCTAATGCTTTTTGTGCTGCACGTTTTTCTGGTGCTTCAGCTACTTGCTTTTCAAGCTCAAGAATTTCTTCATGAGATAAGAATGTGAAGTATTTTAAGTATTTAACAACGTCGCGGTCATCTGTGTTAATCCAGAATTGGTAGAACTCGTAAGGAGTTGTTTTCTCTGGGTCTAACCAAATCGCGCCGCCTTCTGTTTTACCAAACTTCGTACCGTCAGATTTCGTAACTAGTGGAATTGTTAAACCGAATGCTTTCGCATCTTCTTCTGATTTACGGATTAATTCCAGACCAGCTGTAATGTTACCCCATTGGTCACTACCACCGATTTGCAAGCGGCAATTATGGTTTTGGTATAAGTTTAAGAAGTCGTATGATTGTAAAATCATATAACTAAACTCAGTGAATGAAATACCAGTATCTAAACGAGATGCTACTGTATCTTTTGCTAACATATAGTTTAAACCGAAGTTTTTACCGATATCGCGTAAGAATGAAATGACATCTAAGTTACCAAGCCAATCATAGTTATTAGCCATTGTTGCTGGGTTGTCCACGTTTTCGAACTCTAAGAAGTTTGAAAGTTGGTTTTTAATGCTTTCTGTGTAGTAAGCAACTGTATCTTTCGTATTTAATGTACGCTCTGCTTTTTTACCACTTGGGTCACCGATCATACCAGTACCACCGCCAACAAGTGCGATTGGTTGGTGACTAGCTAATTGGAAACGACGTAACATTAATACTGGTAACATATGACCGATGTGTAAGCTATCCGCTGTCGGATCGAAACCACAGTATAATTTAACGCTTTCTTTTTCTAATAATTGCTCAAGTCCCTCAGCATCTGTTTGCTGATTAATTAAACCGCGAAATTCAAGATCTTGTAAAATACCCATATCCTACATACTCTCCTTTAAGTTCATTACTGGCGTGAAGGTTGAAAACATAAAAAAATCGCCCCTTCAAATAAGGGACGATTTTGATTATCGCGTTACCACCCTAGTTGCAGGCCAAAAAAGCCTACCACCTTATTTATATAACGGCTTAGCACCGTCTTTTCCCTTTTGAATACAATTCAATCGAAAAAAGATGCTCTAGGGGCGTAATTCGCGATCATCTATGTGCTGATTTTCACCGACCATCAGCTCTCTAAAACAGGGAAATGATCACTACTTCTCCCTTTCCACGCTCAATTATTCATATACTTTTCTTTATACCATCATTTATATAGGCATGTCAAATAGAGGTCGGGTTTCTCTTCTTTCCAATCCTTTACAACGTCGCAAAGAGTATCGTAATAAGAGAAAGGATTGGAACCCCAACTAATAACGATACATGAAACACAACCGATAAATCATTTCCAATCGTCGCCTCCACAGGATCTTTCGCTGGAGAACCAAGAAATCCAATTAATCGGTCGAAGCGACTTACCGTTTTTGGAAAATCCGGTATTTCTACATGATCACTATCTAAATGTTGCTGTAATTTATATTCATTCTTAAAGGGATTTTCGCTCAATTTCATCCACCTCCAGCAATTGTTTCAATTTCTTTATCCCGTTATGGAGTCTCGACTTCACTGTTCCAATCGGAATATTTAATATCTCCGCAATCTCTTTTTGCTGCATATCATGATAATAAGAAAGAATAAGGACAGCCCGCTGCTCTTCCGGAACTTTCAAAATTGCCTCTCTTACTGTGAGCCGATCTTCGTGAGAAAATTCTTTTTCCTGAATCGGCACTAAAAACGGCAAAAGCGTACGCCACTTTTTTCTTCTATTTAATTTATTAATCATAAGGCGATAACCAATTTGGAATAAATACGTTTTTATTTTTCCTTTTTCAGGTTCATACATATGTTTCTTTCGCTCTAGCATCAAAAACGTATCTTGCACAAGGTCGATACTTAATTGTTCATCTCGGTTAAATCGATATAAAAATGTGTATAGCGCTGGTTTGATTAAAACATATAGTTTTTCTCCCGCCTGTTTATCTCCACTTTGATACGCAAGCATGAGCTCTTCCTCAATCCCAATCTGCGCCATGATTTTTGATCTCCTTTATTCCTTTTAACGTTAATGAAATGCGGGAAATTAAATAGCAACTTGCTACGATAATCCATACTTGGGATTGATTCGTAAAAAATTGAACATACGGGTTTTGTATTGTCTGTCCCGTTGAAACTAAAATATTTAATGCTTGCACACATATACATGCATACACTGCAAGACAAGCCGAAATCGTATCAAATACATTCCAGCGAAAATACACTTTTGTTTTTGTAAAATCAATTTTATATCCTTTTTTCCGTACTATATGTTTTCTATCAAACGGGATAATGATTGAAAACATAACAATCATCATAACCCCAGCTGTAATCATTGATACTTTAAATCCGATTGGCATCGGTAATAGCAAGCCACAAGAAAATACGACTATAATTCCAAGTAAAGCAAAAGTAAGAAGTAATTTATTAGACATAAAAAAGCCTCCCTCATCTATTCTTTCATAAATGTATACAGACGAGGAAGGCACTTCGTTCAAATATTATTTTATTTTTTTAATAATCTTTGCAGGATTTCCACCAACTACTACATTGTCCGGCACATCTTTCGTTACGACGGCGCCAGATGCGATTACCGCGTTGTCTCCAATTGTGACACCAGGATTAATAACCGCTCTTCCGCCAATCCATACGTTATCACCAATTGTAACTGGTTTTCCGTATTCTGATCCGCTTATGCGCTCTATCGGATCAAGCGGGTGTGTTGCCGTATAAATGTGAACACCTGGAGCTAACATACAGTTCACTCCGATTGTCACCGGGCATACATCTAAAATTGTACAGTCAAAGTTCGCGTAAAAATTTTCGCCAACGTGAATGTTATAGCCATAATCACATCTAAAAGAAGATTCAAGATGAATGTTATCTCCAGTCGTTCCGAATAATTCTTTTACGATTTCGCTACGCTCTTTTAATTGTACTTCTGGTGTTTCATTTAATTTTCTCGTTAGTATACGAGCTTGCTCCCTCTCTTGCACCAAAACAGGATCAGCTGGTATGTACATTTCCCCTTGTATCATCTTTTCTTTTTCTGTTTTCATTTCCTTCTCCCCTTTAACTCGTATGTATAAGTTTCGCTTTTATTTTACATCAACAAATATTTTTTTCAACCATAACCTTTTATGCAAGCCAGTCCTTTTTAAATAGCACATAATGGTTTTCCAAAAATATTTTATCGTATTTAGGAAATGAGCGTTTCACTTGTTTCTCTAATTTAAATCCTATTCTCTCCATAGACCTGCATGAATTTATATTATTATCCCAAGCCTGCGCATGAACTTCATCCACTTCTAAAGTTAAAAAGATATAATTATATATTAAATTTCTTGCTTCTCGATTGACACCTGCACGCCAAAATTTACGTGCAATCCGCTGAGCCTCTGAACTTACAATTAACTTTTTATTTTCATTCATCGTTGGCATAGAGATCCAATATGTCCCTATCATTTCCTTTGATTGTTTCATTATAATTGACCAAGCCATAATATCTTTCAAATCTTTATAAGTTTGTAACAGCTCTTTAATCTCATTACTATCTTTCGGGATTGTATTCCCTGTCCAATGATGCATATCAGGATCTTTCATTACCTCATACCACTCGGTGTAATCTTTTTCGGGTTCTATAGAACGTAAATACACTATATTTCCTTCTAAAATCGGTATCTTCATCTACCTTATCTCCTTTATTATTTACAAAAAAAGGCCTGAACGTTATTTCGTTCAGACCTTCCTCTCTTAATCTTCCATCGTTGATAAGTCACCTGTTGGTAAGTTTAACTCCCACGCTTTTAATACGCGGCGCATAATTTTACCACTTCTCGTTTTCGGTAATTTATCTCTAAATTCAATTTGTCTTGGCGCTGCATGAGCTGCTAGTCCTTTTTTTACAAATTGACGAATCTCTTCTTTTAATTCATCAGATGGTTCGTATCCTGCCCGAAGCGCGATAAATGCTTTAATGATTTCGCCGCGCACTGGATCAGGAATACCAATTACACCAGCCTCTGCAACAGCAGCATGCTCGATTAATTTACTTTCTACTTCAAACGGACCAACGCGCTCACCTGACGTCATAATTACATCATCAATACGCCCTTGGAACCAGAAGTATCCATCTTCATCCATATAAGCAGAATCACCTGATACATACCAGTCTCCCGGCATAAAGTAAGATTCATACTTTTGCTGGTTATTCCAGATTCCACGCATCATCGCTGGCCAACCTTTACCAATTGCTAAGTTACCCATTGTGTATGGAGGAACTTCATTTCCTTCATTATCAACAATCGCTGCTTTCACACCTGGAATTGGTTTACCCATTGAACCTGGACGGATTTCCATACAAGGGTAGTTACAAATAACTTGTCCACCTGTTTCTGTCATCCACCACGTATCATGAATACGAAGTCCAAATGCGTTCATACCCCAGCGAATTACTTCTGGATTTAACGGTTCACCAACGCTTAATACGTGACGAACTTGTGATAAATCATATTTTTTAATTGCGTCTTGTCCAGCTCCCATTAACATACGGAACGCTGTTGGCGCACTGTACCAAACTGTTACACCGTAATCTTGCAGCGCTTCATACCACGCTTCCGGACTAAAGCGGCCACCTAAAACAACATTTGATGCCCCAACTAACCACGGTGCGAAAATACCGTAAGCTGTTCCAGTTACCCAGCCTGGGTCAGCTGTACACCAATATACATCGTCTTCTTTTAAATCTAATACCCATTTCGCCGTTTGATGGTGCTGCACCATTGCATTTTGCGCATGAAGCACACCTTTTGGCTTACCAGTAGAACCAGACGTGTAATGTAGAATTAAACCGTCTTCACGGCCTAACCATTCAATATGTAATTCCTTTGAAGCTTGTTCAAATAAAGGATTAAACGATACCGTTTTGCCGCCTTCTTCTACATTATCTCCAACAAGGAAGACTGTTTTTAAGGCTGGTAAATCATTTAATGGTACACGCTCTAACAATTCAGGCGTTGTAATTAACACCTTTGCTTCGCTATCTTCTAAACGATCGCGAACTGCGCCTTCCATAAACGCTTCAAATAGTGGACCTACGATTGCCCCTAATTTCACTGCACCAAGAAGTGCGAAATATAATTCTGGAGAACGCGGCATAAAAATAAAAACGCGATCGCCTTTTTCTACATCGCCATAATTTTTCAGGACGTTTCCTGCTTTATTAGAAAAATCCTTCATTTCCTTAAATGTATACTTCTCTTTTCGCGATCCATCTTGATAATAAAGGGCTACTTTATTTTTACGATCGGATTTCGCATGCTTGTCAATTGCCTCATACGCCATATTTACTCGGCCTGTCTCATTCCAAGTAAAGTTTTTATTAACCTCTTCCCAGTTAAAATTCGCGTATGCCTCATCATAATTCGGCAAATTATTTTCTCCTTTAATGACAGGAAGCGTTTCTACTTTCATACTTTACATCCCCCTCCTATGTATTCTATTATCTATTATAATAACATTATTTAAAATTTTCAGTATATTTGTTGATTTTCAGACAAATTTTTAATGACAAATTTCGATTCACATCGCATATATTATAAAGTACGATATGAATAGATTCACAAACCCTCAAGGTGGTGAGCAATACATTGATTCATAAAAAAATATATAATGCTAGAAACTTAAAAACAGCGAAAGGCACTTTAATTATTGAAGGTCCTGTCTCTACACATAACTTAGAAATGTATGAATTTCATCCAGACTTAATTGCGTTTCGTCCTGCCGAGCAGCAATATAAAGCAATTGTCGAAATTTCTAAACTACCAGAAGCTCGTCTCATTATTGCTAGACATGACCAAACGATTGTTGGATATGTTACATACTTGTATCCTGATCCACTCGAACGATGGTCAGAAGGAAAGATAGAAAACTTAATTGAACTCGGGGCGATTGAAGTTGTCCCTGCCTTCCGCGGTTGCGCTGTCGGAAAGAACTTATTAGAAGTTTCAATGATGGACGACCATATGGAAGATTACATTATATTGACGACTGAATATTATTGGCACTGGGATTTAAAACAAACAGGCTTAAATGTTTGGGAGTACCGAAAAGTAATGGAAAAAATGATGAATGCTGGTGGCTTACAATGGATGGCTACAGATGATCCTGAAATTTGTTCGCACCCTGCTAACTGTTTAATGGTCCGCATCGGTAAACGCGTTGATACGGATTCTATTCAAGCATTTGATCGTCTACGTTTTCACAATCGTTTTATGTATTAATAAAGGGGGCAACTGGAATGATTGTAGAAGAAATTATGAATCAAGATGTGGTGACACTACACCCAAACGATACAATCGAAACAGCAATCCGAACGATACGCACGAAAGGCATTCGGCACATTCCAATTGTCGATCAAAATAATCATGTCGTAGGCATTATTTCTGATCGGGATGTAAGAGATGCAAGTCCGTCTATTTTAGATGAACAAGTTTCACTCGATATGCTGAAGCAACCACTTGAACTTATTATGAAACATCCTGTTATGACTTGCCATCCTCTCGATTTCGTTGAGGAAATTGCCACTTTATTTTTCGAAAATAAAATTGGCTGTCTTCCTGTTACAAAGGCTGGAAAGCTAGTTGGAATCATTTCTGAATCTACTGTGCTGCACACGTTAGTGAAATTAACAGGAGCACATCAACCGAGTTCACAAATTGAAATTCAAGTAAAAAACGAACCTGGTATTCTCGGAAAAGTCGTTGCTATTTTTAGTGAGTTACAAATCAATATCGTGAGCGTTCTCGTCTATCCAGCAAAAGATGAGAATGATAAAGTACTCGTTTTCCGCATTCAAACGATGAATCCGCTAAAAGTGATTGATGCACTTGAAGCAGAAGGCTACCGCGTATTATGGCCAAATATTATGGGGATGCAAGCATGAGTAGCGCGTTTATTTATTCGGATGACTTTCGGGGCTATTCGTTTAGCCCTGATCATCCTTTTAACCAACTGCGCGTCACACTTACGTATGATTTATTACAAAAGGGTGGTTTCATCTCTCCTTCCCAAATCATCTCACCACGGATGGCTACAGATGAAGAGATCGCCTACGTTCATACAGAGGAGTACATAAATGCGGTAAAACGTGCTGGAGAAGGTAAGTTAGAAAAATCAATCGCGATGACATATGGACTCGGAACAGAAGATACACCGATGTTTCCAAATATGCACGAAGCAAGTGCATTACTCGTTGGCGGTACGTTAACAGCTGTCGATGCTGTTCTTTCCGGGAAAGTAAAACATGCACTTAATTTAGGTGGCGGCTTACATCACGGATTCCGCGGCAAGGCATCTGGCTTTTGTATTTATAACGATAGTTCTATCGCCATGAAATATATTCAGAAAAAATACGGTTTACGTGTTTTATATATTGATACAGATGCTCATCACGGTGATGGTGTACAGTGGTCTTTTTACGACGATCCTAACGTATGCACCATTTCACTACATGAAACTGGGCGTTATTTATTCCCTGGAACTGGTGCTGTAAATGAACGCGGACAAGGAAATGGCTACAGTTATTCTTTTAACGTTCCACTCGATGCTTTTACAGAAGACGAATCGTTTTTAGATTCATATCGAACTGTCGTAAAAGAAGTTGCCGCCTACTTTAAACCGGATATTATTTTAACGCAAAATGGCGCTGACGCACATTATTACGACCCACTTACACACCTTTGCGCAACGATGAATCTTTATCGTGAAATACCGAAGCTCGCTCGCGAAATCGCTAACGAATATTGCGAAGGCCGCTGGATTGCTGTCGGTGGTGGTGGCTATGACCACTGGCGCGTCGTCCCAAGAGCTTGGGCACTCATTTGGCTCGAAATGAACAACATCCAAAACATCTCAGGTTATCTCCCTACAGAATGGATTGACGCTTGGAAAGGACAAGCCGAAACAGAACTTCCCCTCACATGGGAAGACCCAAACAACATGTATAAACCTATCCCCCGCAAACCAGAAATTGAAGAAAAGAATGCATTAACTGTAGCGAAATCTCTTGAAATAATTCGGAATAATATGACAAAATCTTTATACTAAACGAAAAGGAGGCTCGTTTTTGAATAGCCTCCTTTTATTTATAGCTTGCTAGTATTGTCGTTTTCTGTCGGTAAGTCGATATATTTTGATAATCGCTGATATATTTCGAGTTGCGCCGATATATCTTAAGATTCGCTGATATATTTTATTTCACAATTAATCGGTCCAATTTTTATGAGAAAAGGTGTGATATTATGTGGAAGCAACAAATGGTCCCTACAAAACGTGGCACATTTGAACTCTTTACAAAAGGAAATGGCGAACCACTTTGCATTACACATCACTATTCACAATTTAATGAAACTGGTGATTACTTTGCGGATGTTTTCACTGCTACGCATCGTGTATTTCTTATTAATTTACGAGACGCTGGTAAATCCGCAAAAGCCAATTCAGAAAACGAATTAAGTATGGTTGAAACGGTTCACGACTTAGACGCAATACGAGAAGCATTACAACTCCCAACATGGCATTTCGCTGGTCATTCAACAGGTGGTATGCTCGGACTTTTATATGCGATTACATATCCAAATTCCTTACAATCATTAGTCGTCGTTGGAGCCGCAGCAAGTAACTATACCGAAACACCATTGTGCATTTATCACCCATCACATCCACAGTTTCATTATATGCAACAGCTCATCGAAAACTTAAAAACCCCTCTCCTTACAAGTGAAGAACGGAAAGAGCTATCTACTAAGAGAACAAAATTATCATTGTATAAACCAGAAAACTACAACTCTTATTTTTGTAAACCAATCCAAAAAACGATGTCTACTAGCCGGATGAACGCTTTCGCCAATGAATATCCGTCATTTGATTTAAGAGAATCTTTACCTTCCATCCAAACAAAGACTCTCATTATATGCGGAAGACATGATGTACAGTGCCCGATTCAATATTCTATTGAGATGCATAAGGGTATACGTAATTCTATCTTCGTTCCATTTGAGAACAGCAACCATTATCCTTTTTTAGAAGAAGCTGCTCAGTTTACTTCTACTACTCAAACATTTTATAAATCGTTCCTCTATTATTAAGGAAAGCTCGCAGTTTCTATAAGACTATGAGCCTTTTTCAAAAGAAATATTTCACACTAAAAACAACAAGCAGAACAAAAAAATCATTAAACCTACATCAATGAATATCGACTTTTTATCTCCTTCTTTTATACTCATCATAAAATTAGAAATTATTTTAATTCCAAAAAAGACCATCATAAACAACCCACCAAAATGATCATTCGTAGAATCTTCATCATAAAACATTTGTATTGAACCAATAATTAATAAGATAAGTATGATATTGGTTCCAATCTTTAAAGCCTTGGTTGATTTATTATCTTTTCATGTATCTCCCAAAATGTAGCACGCCCTCTCATGCTCTCTTATGTTTTATCTCTCTTTATATTTTAACATAAATTACCTTTTCCCCTTTTAGTCCAGATTACAATAAAAAACCTGCCAATCACTCGGCAGGTACATTACACGTTAAAGCGATAACCAGCTCCCCACACTGTTTCAATATATTGCGGGTGAGCAGGATCTCTTTCAACTTTTTCACGTAGCTTTCTAATGTGAACAACGACAGTAGCTAAATCGCCAGCTGAGTCTAGTCCCCAAATACGTTCAAATAACTGTTCTTTATTTAATACTTGGTTTGGATGCGTTACAAAGAATGTTAATAAATCAAATTCCTTTGTTGTGAACGCGATTTCTTCATTGTTTATAAAAACTTTTCTCGCTCGCTGATCAATAGAAATTCCATGAATGTATAACGTATCGCGTTGCTTACTCACATTTCCTGATAATCTTTCATAACGAGAAATATGCGCTTTTACCCTTGCGACTAATTCACTTGGACTAAATGGTTTCGTTATATAATCATCCGCCCCTAAACCGAGTCCGCGAATTTTATCTATATCTTCCTTCTTTGCTGAAACAAGTAAAATTGGAATGTCTTTTATAGCACGTATTTGTTTACAAATTTCAAATCCATTCATCTTCGGAAGCATAATGTCTAAAATAATTAAATCATAATCTTCCTGCAAAGCCATTTGTAAACCTGTCTCTCCGGAATGCTCTACATCGACTTGAAAATCACTAATTTCTAAATAATCTCGCTGTAATTCTGCAATACTTATTTCATCTTCTACTAGTAAAATTCTCTTCATTCTACTCACCACATTCCTGTACTTTTTTCAATGAGAAGAAAATACTTGTACCTTCCCCAAGCTTACTTTCCGCCCAAATTCCCCCGCCATGTTCTTCAACAATTTGCTTTGCTATCGCTAAGCCAAGTCCACTTCCACCTGTACTAGAATTTCGCGATTGCTCTGCACGATAAAACCGCTCAAATATATACGGCAGCGTATCAACTTCTATACCTGATCCATTGTCCATTACTTTCACAACAACAGTATTATTATCACTCAATACTGTTACTGTAATTTTCTTCTCTTCTTTATCCATGTATTTCACACTATTATGAACTAAATTTGATATCACTCTATTTATCTTTTCGCAATCGGCCGTTACATATAGTGGTGATGAATGTAATTGCAAGTGAACTTCTATACCTTCCTCACTTAAATCCATCTGCATCTCTTCTAATAATTCCTGCATAAATATGTTTAATTCTATCGTTTCAAACTGAAAGGGAACTCGATTCAAATCGAGCTTCGAGAACAAAAAAAGCTCATCAATGAGTGTATCCATATGTTTTGCCTTCGTATGGATCGTTGTTAAATACTTATCCATTTTTTCTGGCGTATTTGCGACCCCATCTTTTATGCCTTCTACATATCCGATAATAGATGTAATCGGTGTTTTTAAATCATGAGATATGTTTGAAATGAGCTCTTTTCGATTTTCTTCATACTGTGTTTGCATCTCAATCGATTCTTTTAACTTCTTCCTCATTTCCTCAAACCCTTGATTTAATTGCCCGATCTCATCATGAGATGTAACTGGAATTTGAAAATCTAAATCCCCTTCTTTAATTCTACCAGTCGCATCTTTCAATACAAAAATTGGTTTTATCACACTTCTTGAGACGAAATAACTTACTAATCCAATGAGTAATATCGCTAGCAGTAAAAGCGCTACGAATAAAATCGGAAATAACTTTTGTGTAAGATCGACAAATGAACTTTGCCTTTTTAGTACAAATATACTCCCTTCTTCATCTCCGGGAAAATAAAAATCAAATTTTACATATCGATAAAATGTATCACCTAGTTCTGTTGTACCACGACTATTAATATTTGCTGATTCAAATTTCGGAAGAGCTTCTTTTAACGATATACTTTCAAATATTTTTGTAGCATAAGAAATGGTTTCACCCTTTCTGACAACTATTTTCACACCTTCTTTTTCAAGTGATGAAACGAACGATTCATCTAATAGTTGTGATTGATTTTTCTTTGCCGCTAATTTCAATTCAATATACGTATTCTCTTCTTCTGGCGTAAGCGGCTTTTGAATATACGAACTTTTATAGAAATTTTTCACTGATTCCAAGTCTCCTGTTATGGAAAAAACAATTAAAAATCCCGCGACTAATATGAGCGTGATGGAAACGAGAATAACAGCGATATACGAGAATAAAAATCTTGTTTTAATAGACATATGTTACATCCTCACTTTAACAAACCTTGTTACTCATAAGCATAAAAATATATGTTCAAATACTCAAGCGATTTTATAGTAATTTTAGCGTCAGTTTATAAAAATTTAATGTTCTTATTTTACAGTTGAAATGAGGAGGTTGAAATTCCATGTTCAAAAAAACAGTAAGTATGATCTGTTGCGTAATTTTTTTTGCAAGGATGCTCGCAAGAACAAGAAGTTAAAAAGGAGATGACAAACATGGAGACAGCGCTACTAGCAGCTACTGAGAAACAAGAAACGAATACTATTATATCGTTACTCAAAAAAGGGGCTAACATAAATATTAAAGACAATAAAGGACGTACTCCTCTTATGATTGCTACATACAAAAATGATGTAAAAACCGCAAAAGCGCTTATTGAAGCTGGTGCTGATGTAAACATCCAAGATGATATAAAAAATAATCCTTTCCTATACGCCGGTGCTGAAGGTTACTTAGATATTTTAAAATTAACGATTGATGCTGGCGCAGATGCATCGCTTACGAATCGTTACGGCGGAACAGCTCTTATCCCTGCCTCAGAACATGGCTATATCGATGTTATTAAGGAACTCCTTACGCGAACAACTATTGATGTTAACCATGTAAATAATCTCGGATGGACTGCTTTAATGGAAGCCATCGTACTAAGTAACGGAAACGAAACACAACAACAAGTTATTCGCCTTCTTATTGAACACGGTGCAGATGTAAATATTCCAGACAACGATGGTGTTACCCCGCTAGAGCATGCGCGCGCTCATAACTTTGAAGAGATAGAGAAGATTTTGTTAGAAGGACGTAAGTAAAAAGCTAATTTTTGCCTTCCTCTCCCATCCTATGCTACATTTAAGCCGTTACATCAATATTAATAGGGTGGGAATAAACATGAACAAACCTAAAATTGGGATGATTGGACTTGGAAGTATTGCGCAAAAAGCCTACCTTCCAACACTTACAAAAGAAACAGATTGGAATTTTGTAGGGGCATTTACACCTAACGCTGAGAAAAGAAAACAAGTTTGTCAGCAATACCGCATGCAAGACTTTCATTCTATTGAAACGTTAGCTTCGGAATGCGATGCAATCTTCGTACATAGTTCAACTGCTACACATTATGAAATCGTTTCTGAACTTCTGAAAAAAGGAATCGACGTTTATGTTGATAAGCCGCTAGCAGCTACAGTGGAACAAGCTGAGCAACTAGTCGAGTTGAGCGAAAAGTATAACCGAAAGTTAATGGTCGGATTTAATCGCCGATTCGTTCCTATGTATGTTGCTGCAAAAGAGCAAGCTCATAATATTTCATGGATTCGAATTGAGAAGCACCGCACAAATAAAGTAGGACCATACACGTACGACTTTACTATGTTAGATGATTACTTACATATTGTAGATACTGCTCGCTGGTTAGCTAACGATGATCTTAACGTCGTTCATAATATGGTGCAAATGAATGAAAAGAATGAACTTCTTTACGGACATCACACATATACAACGCCAAGTGGACTGTTACTTTCTACCGCAATGCATCGCCATGCTGGTACAAATTTAGAACAAATTGAACTTGTAACGACAGGGAAAATCATTCGCGTAAAAAATATGAACACATTTGAAGTTGAGCAGGATAATACAGTTTCTCAAAGCGGTTCACCATCATGGGATACGACGTTGAAACAGCGTGGTTTTGAAGATGCTGTTCATCATTTTATTGAATGTGTACACGGAGATACAAAGCCTGTTGTAGATGGATTAGAAGCATTAAAAACGCAGAAACTATTGCAATCTCTACTGGACAATATAAACAAAAATTAAAACGGATACATTTTTCAGAATTTACTTTCATTCCCATTTCCTCTTTATTTCTCTCGTAAATTTCTATAGAATATGTTGATAGGAATTATAAATTTCATATTGAATCGTGGAAAGGATGGGATTAACACATGTGGAACGAGTTTAAAAAGTTCGCTTTAAAGGGAAATGTAATTGATCTAGCTGTCGGGGTTGTAATCGGTGCTGCATTCGGTAAAATCGTTAGTTCTTTAGTAAAAGATATCATTACACCATTAATCGGTTTATTAATGGGAGGAATCAACTTCACAGGATTAAAATTTACAGTAGGCGAGGCCTCTGTTAAATACGGTAACTTTATCCAAACGATAGTTGACTTCCTAATCGTTGCATTTGCAATCTTCGTTTTCGTTAAAGTCTTTAACAAAATGACTTTAAAAAGAGAAGCTGAAAACAAAGAAGAAAAAGCAACAAAAGAAGAAGTTCTTCTTAGCGAAATTCGTGACTTATTAAAACAACAAAATTCTTCTAAAGATAGAGCATAATTGAACGGATAAAAAGGCATGCCCCTCGGGACATGCCTTTTCTATATGCTATAACGTTTCCGAATTCATATGAATAAATAAAATAATACCAGCAACCATAAGTACCATTACACTACCTGCAAATAGTGTAATACCCATGAACATTAAGCTTGTGCTCATGTCCACCGATACACTTTCAATAAAAATAGAAATTACATACGTGATAAGGGCAATTCCTGCAAGAATACTTCCTGGAACAAATCGCTTTAAGCCATTTTGTTTTAACGTCATATATGCAAAAATAGCAGTCATACAAAGCGTAATTATCCAAAGAACGATCATCTCTTCTCCCCCCTCACAAGCCTTTTCTTTCTATTATACATGACATTGCCCTATAATAGCTAAATTTGCACTTATGTGACATATAACAAGGATTAATACTATTTTGTAGCGAAGTCACCGATAAACTATATACTAGGGAGGATTTCAATTGGAAGATGATATTGTAGGATACTTTAAACAAGTAGAGCGATTCGATTATATTACAATCGACTTAGACGAAAAGTTTTTTTATATCGAAGTTGTACAACTAGAAACAAATATAACTTTGCTAAAAATATCACTTAACTTAGACAAGGATGAAACTATTATTGCTGGCAATGTGAAACAATACGATCCTTCTAGGTTAGAACATTTCATACAAAGTTTTAAACGGACTGCACAAACATGCCTTGAACATAATTTACGAAGTCCTGAAGAACTTTTTGCATTTTGGAAAGGAAATGGATCGCTAGAAAAAAATGGGTATAATTCATATAATTTGATATAATTACCATATACAAATATTCTTTACAAGGGAGTGTTCATAATGATTTGGATTTCACTAATCGTATTAGCCTATTTCATCATTCTCGTCCCAATACAGTATAACTATATTAAGATGCTCAAGACAAAACAGAAAAAAATGAACATGTCACAAAATGAACTATATGACAACATGTCTTATGAAGAATCCCAAATACACTATCACTATCAAAGTAACGTATTTACAATACCTGCTTCGCTTGTCGCAAGTATTATTTATAGAGTGAAACATGCATCATAATATGTACGCTGTAAAATTGTTATTTGAATCTGTTCATTCTGGTGAGCCTGATCCTACGAAAATGGATGAGCATTATGAAGAAAATCACGATACACTTTTTGAAGAAAGTATTATTCTCGTTAAAGCAAACAGTTTAGAAGAAGCACACAAACTAGGTGAAAAAATCGCTATGCAATCTGAGGATACGTACGATAACATGTATGATGAGCAAGTGAAATGGACATTCCGAAAAGTGTTGCATGTGTTTGAATTAGACGATACACCATTTGAAACTGGAAAAGAATTATACGCAAGATTTTTACACGTTAAGAAAAATGAAACGGTAGATACAGTCGTACAAAAATACTATCCCGAATACGAATAAAAGCTCACAGCAATTGCTGTGAGCTTTTTTATACTTACTTCGTTGAATCTCTAAATTGGATACGGTGAGGTAAGATAACAGTGTGATCTTCCACTTTTTCTTTGTTCATGTACTTTGTTAATAGACGCATTGCTACTGCACCGATATCATACATTGGTTGTACAACTGTTGAAAGTTGTGGACGAACCATTAATGCAAGGCGTGTATTATCGAAACCAAGTACTTCTACATCAGTTGGTACGTTTAACCCAGCGTCTTGTGCTGCATGGATTACACCTAGCGCCATTTCGTCAGAAGATACGAAGATTGCTGTTGGCTTTTCATCGCTGCTCCAAAGCTTTTCGAATGCTTCGATACCTGAATCATATGTGTAATCTCCATCGATTATAAGACTTTCATCATATGAAATACCTGCTTCTTCTAAAGCTTTTTTATAACCTTGTAACTTCTTCGCGCTTCCCGCTTTATCAATGAAAGGACCAGAGACGAAACCGATACGCTTATGTCCTTGCTCAATAAAGTGCTTCATTGCGTCGTAAGCTGCTTGTGTGTAATCAATATTTACTGATGGCGTTTCATTTTGCTCATCAAATGACGCTGCTAATACGATTGGTACTGGAGACTTTTTGAATTCTTCAATGTGAATGTCTGTAATATCTTCACCCATGAAAACAATTCCGTCCACTTGTTTTCCAAGCATCGTATTTAATAAATGGAACTCTTTCTCTTTGTTTTGGTCAGAGTTACTTAAAATGATGTTATATTTGTACATTGTTGCGATATCTTCAATTCCACGAGCAAGTTCTGCATAAAACGTATTTGAGATATCAGGAATAATAACACCTACTGTAGTTGTCTTCTTACTTGCTAGTCCACGTGCTACCGCATTTGGGCGGTATCCTAAACGATCAATTGCTTCTAATACTTTCTTTCTTGTTGTAGGCTTTACATTTGGGTTACCGTTCACAACGCGTGATACGGTAGCCATTGAAACGTTCGCTTCGCGCGCTACATCATAGATTGTTACGTTCATCTCATCGCACACTCCTTCTATTTTTGTTATCTATTTTTATGTATCGGTTACTTGAATGAAAAAAAGACATCAACTCTATTTGCAGATGCCACCAATCGTCCCGAGTTCTTCCTTTTACTAATGATACGATAAAAACGCAGGCTCATACAATATTTTCCCGCAAAAGTTTCGAAAAAATTCGCTTCTTTTCTCGTATTTTCGTATTTTTTATGAAAAAAAGGGCATTTTTGTAAAAATATAGATATTTCATACGGAGGAACCTTATTTTAAGCAGTACGATAGTAAATGAAATTTATATCAGCGATTTTTCGAATATATCGACTGCAACTCGAAATATATCAGCGATTTTCCAAATATATCGATCACAACTCCAATTATATCGGCGATTTTTTTAATATATCGACTTACCGACAGAAACCAACAATGATAGTCATTTGATGTACTAAATCTGGAGGTGCGTGGCGCCCTGTAGAATGCATTATATAAAGAACGACAGGGTAACTATATTTCTTCCTTTACAATTGGCACAGCGGAAATATGACGCGCTCTTTCCCATCGTACATTTTCACTTACAAGTAAAAAAAGACAGTGTAAACACTGTCTTTTTTTACAAGAAGGAAACAAACGGTTTATCGCTGTTTTTCTCTTTTATAATAATCGCCTCGATTTTACTCTCGGACTTGATCTGCAATTGTACTTTTGCATCTTTAGGTAATTTTTCTAACATACTTTGAGCGGCCAGTTGAGTAAGAGCCATTAATTCTGTTTTACCATTATATTTAATAACAATATTCATATTCAATGTATCCATTTGATTTTTCTTATAAGAAACTTTAGCATTGACTGGGATAAAATCTGCCGGAGAAAAATCTTTCATTGCCTTAGCAAACTCAGTGATTTTTGTATTATCTTCTCCATGTGCTTGTTTAAATTCATCAGAAGGATATGAAAACGCTTGTTCCTCGATCATGCCCCAATTTCCAAGGTTCGTATCATTCTTTTGAACAGTAGCACTAGCAATATACGTACCATTTTTTAAAGAACTTGTATTTTCTTGCTTAAAGATAGCAAACGTAATTGGAGATTTATTATACTTGTCATTTTTATTAATCGCTTCAGTAAGTTGCTTGGCAACTTCAGCACCCTTAGACATTGCTTCTTCACTCGATACACTTGAAGACATCGCTAACCCAATCACCACACCAGATAAACTTAATTCATTTGAATTCTGCTTCCCGAAATAGTCTTGTTCTATAATATTGGTCAAAACTGGCGCTTCTACTTTCGCGACTAGCTCATCAATTAACTTCTCTGGAATATATTGATTTAATTGCAGTACATGATTTTCTGTATCAAATTGTTCTTTTGCAATATTTATTAAACCATTTTCATACTCTGCTAAATCTAATTTAGAATTTGTTTTTATATTAGCTGTATTTATAACCTTTTGTTCTTTTAAAGGAATTACAGTTCTATAATAATCTTTAGAAACAGCAGTTCTCGGAATCATACTCTTTTCTTTCGTATCCTTTTGTATAACTTCATCCTTCTTACTAATCGTATTATTACTACAAGCTCCTAGTAATAAACTTACGACCGCGAAGGATAATGCCATTTTCTTCATTACTTAAAACCTACTTTCAACAATCTAGTTATTTAATTTGAACTATTAACAGTGTACCATTAAATATATTTCAACAAAAACAAAAAAAGAAGCAAGCACCTTTAGCTTGCTTCTTTTTACTTAATATTTTCTTCTAAAGCGTCTTTTTTAATGTTCCAATGAGACGTATTCCATACTACCATCCCATCTTTTATGTATAACACTTGCGGAGATTCATGTTTAATGCTGTACTGTTCTGCAACACGATTCGAAACATCTCTCGCATCTTGTACGTATAAGTAATACGCTGGTACTGCTCTTTCTTCACTACAATACGCTTGAAATTCTGTATATGCACCATGACTAATCGGGCATGTCGTACTATGTTTAAAAAGAACATAAGGTTCGTTTTTTTCTACTAATACTTCAAGCTCTTCAATTGTTTCAACTTTTGTCATATTCATCACGATTCACCTCTCATACGAAGTCTAGAGCGCTTCTCTTTCTTTTCAGCTTTTTTCTCAAGTCTTTCTAATTTACGCTCTTCTTTTTCAACCTTTTTCTCTTGTCTTGTCGCACGATAATGATTGTATACTTCAATTGCTGCGCTGCTCCACTGTACAACTTGCGCTACTTTATCTGCATTGTTTTCAATTTCGTCTGTAACAGACTCTGATACATTACGAAGTTTCGTATTTAAAGAATGGATTGTCGTTCCAATTCCATCTACACCCGATACTACTTTATTTAATGATTGTGACTTCTGTTGAATGTCATCAGCTAACGCATTTGTTTTATGTAATAATTGCTCCGTCTCTACGCTAATCCCTTGCATTTGTTTTTCTAAACCTTCTAACGTGCTCGCAACGTTTTCTAACGTCTTTTGAACCGATAACAACGTTCTGCATACATACACTACTAATACAGCGAAAGCAACCGCGATAATAGCCGCACTTACATATAAAAGAACTTGCATTTCATCACTTCCTTTATCTTTTTCATACTTTCTCCTATTATACAATCATTTTCCGTTTCGTTCTAATCCTTATCTTTTCATTAGAATTTTCATACTTATTCGTTAACTTTAACATAAATGATTCAACAAATTCCACTAAGTAGGTTACAATAGGAGAGGATACATAATTAGTAGGGAGGCTTTACATATGAAAGATCCACGCATTGAAAAGTTAGCATACAATTTAATTAACTACTCTATTCGCTTACAAAAAGGCGAAAAAGTATTAATTGAAAACTTTGGCTTACAAAAAGAACTTGTAACTGCACTTGTAAAAGAAGCATATGCAGCTGGTGGTTTCCCATTCGTTTCTTTAAAAGATCATCAAGTAGATCGCTCTTTATTAATGGGTGCTACTGAAGAACACTTCGAACAAATCGCTGCATATGAAGCAAGCGTAATGAAAGATATGGACGCTTATATCGGTCTTCGCTCTGGCGATAACATTAACGAACAAGCTGACGTACCAAGTGAAAGAATGCAAATTCACGGTCAAACAGTTGGTAAGAAAGTTCATAGAGACATCCGCGTTCCGAAAACGCGCTGGGTTGTTCTTCGCTACCCAAATGCTTCTATGGCGCAACTTGCTAAAATGAGCACAGAAGCTTTCGAAGACTTCTACTTCGAAGTTTGTAACTTAGACTACGGTAAAATGGATAAGGCAATGGATAGCCTTGTTACATTAATGAATAAAACAGATAAAGTTCGCTTAACTGGCCCTGGAACTGACTTAACATTCTCTATTAAAGACATTCCAGCTATTAAATGCTCAGGTCATTTAAATATTCCAGACGGTGAAGTATATTCTGCACCAGTTCGCGATTCTGTTAACGGTACAGTTTCTTACAACACACCATCTCCTTACAACGGTTATACATTTGAAAATGTACAACTTAAATTTGAGAACGGTCAAATCGTCGAAGCAACTGCAAACGATACAGAGCGCATTAACAAAATCTTCGATACAGACGAAGGCGCGCGCTTCGTTGGTGAGTTCGCAATCGGCGTAAACCCATACATCTTACATCCAATGGGAGATATCCTATTCGATGAAAAAATCGATGGCAGCTTCCACTTCACTCCTGGACAAGCTTACGACGATGCATGGAATGGCAACAACTCGAACATTCACTGGGATTTAGTATGCATCCAGCGCCCTGAATACGGCGGCGGCGAAATTTACTTCGACGACGTACTAATCCGTAAAGACGGACGCTTCGTTGTATCTGAACTAGAAGCTTTAAACCCAGAGAACTTAAAATAATAATAAAAACGCTCGGAATTTTCTCCGAGCGTTTTTCTATTAATACTTTAATAAATCTTTCGCCACATCTTCTGGCACTTTAAAACTCATCTTCTTATTTTTCATTTCAACTTCGACATAAGGGACATCTTTATAAACTGTCATTGTACCAATTTCATGTAATTCCTTTTTATCTTTACTCGACTCTGATAATTTTGGTGTATCTTCTTGATACATTTTAAATGTTTTCCCTTGCGGAGTATCTAAAGGAGCTGATTGCATTTCCCACTTATCCATTTTCATGACTTCAAACAGCTTTTCAATTTCTTTCTTATCGGTCATTACTTTTTTATCATTTGAATCTGTAAGTGATTCAATCTCAACCTTTTGTGCCTTTTCAAAGTTCATATCAGCCTTTTCCTTCTTCGCACTACACCCTATTACAAGAAAGGATGCGGTTAGCAGAAATAAAAATAACGTAAGGACTTTTTTCATTTCTAATCCTCCTGTACTATATAGAACTACTTTTCTCGCTTTTTGTTTGCTGAAAATGGAAATAATATAAAAGCGCCACTGCAATAGTACCTATTAATATCGGTTCATATAAGGGCAGATCCCATTTCATATATACTCTAGTGCAAATAGCAAACACAAGTAAAATTTCCAAACAAAACAAAGGTTTTACATACTTCATTTCTTACCTACCATTTCTATTTTCACATGTGGATTTTCTTTCTCGATAAGCGCCAAGAATTCATTCATATGTTGCGGCATCGCAACCATATGTACTTTATATGCGTTCGTCGTAATTTCAAGATACTTTCCAACTTGACGAACAACTCTAATATCTTTTAATACAACATCATCATTTAAAATGCCGTACTTTAATACACCATTTTCTACTTTATGCTTTTTAATAAATACTTCCCAAACGAGTGGTACATTTACTAGGAAGCATAAACCCATTCCAATTAACGCTGACATCCACTGCTCTTTATTTGCGAAAAGCATGACAAGTGGATATACGAACATAAAAACTAACGTGAGACAAACGAAAATGACTACCGACTTACTTCTTTGAATCGGAATGTTCATACACGCACCCCCTAACCTAAATTATACCACTTTTTCCATTTTAGTTCATAAAAAAAGGCCATTTCGGAATGACCTTCTTAAACAATATATCTATAAAATTTCTTATCCACCTGTAACACTGGAAAACTTTTTGGCAAATCTTCTATATCAACACTTTCAAAACCATTCTTTTCATAAAAGCGATGCGCGGCTAAAAACTTCACTGTCGTTCCTAAGTAAATATCTTTCAGCTTTTTATTCTCAGCCCACGAAATTGCTGTTTGGAGCAACTTATGTGATGCACCCCACTCTTTTCCGCGAAATTCTTGTTTCACGAACATTTTCCTTAGTGCTACTTGACCGTTCCCAATATCTAATAAAGCTACTGTTCCAACTACTTTCCCATCATAAGTTGCAACCCAAAAGTTTCCATAATCTCTCTGATAGAACGTTTCTATTTCAAGTAAGTCTGGCTGCTCTTCTTTCGTAATGGGAACATTGTACTCTTTTTGCTGAATATGAACGATAAGATCTACTACTTCATCTTGAAACGCACTTTCATACGGAATAATGCGTATCTTCTCGTTCATCGAATCTCCTTCCATTCTGAAGCTAGTAAACTATATACAACGATATCATGGAAATGATCATATAGCCATTCATCATCTCTTAAAATACCATCTAACTTAAATCCTAAACGCTCTGGAATAGCACGGCTTTTCACATTTTCAACACCGCATCTAATTTCCATTTTATTTAATTTTAAATTATCAAATGCATAGTGAAGTACAGCCTTCACACTACGCGTCATAATGCCTTTCCCGCCAGCATCTTCTGCAAGGTAATATCCGACTCGCCGCTTTCTTCCCCCAACTTACCGGATGAATGCCTACCATCCCAACGAGCTTTCCTTTATAACGTATGCCACTTTCAAAACCGTCTCCCTCTGCAAACTTCTTTAACCACATCGGACAAATCTCATCATACGCACCAGCAGATTTCATCCCATCCACCCAAGGAAGCCATCTTCGTAAATGACTACGGTTTTGGTTTATTAATTGATATAGTTCCTCTTTATGATGCTTCTCTAATAACTGTAATTCGATTTCATCGTCTACTCGAAGTGTGAACATGTTTTTTAGCTCCCTTCAGTTTTCTTATTATTCTAACACTTACAGATGTAAATTGTTAAATATTCACACTTTCTTTTAAATTTTATATATGAACAACTACTATATATGATTGATATCTAGATATGAATCATATATAGTTACAGTATGAAAAAAATGATAATTTTATAATTCAATTACGTAAAGGTGTTTTTGATCTCGCTATTTTGTCCTTAATAAGTAAACAACCTATGTACGGATACGAAATTACAAGTGCATTACAAGATATTCCTGTGTTTCATATCCCAAATGGTTCGATTTACCCTATATTAAACCGAATCACGAAAAACAATTGGGCTGTTTCCTATTGGGAAGAGTCCGGTGATGGTCCAAAAAGAAAATACTATCGAATTACAGACGAAGGGAGAGAAATTTTAAATAGTCGCTTACATGATTATGATGCAGTGTATCATGCTCTAATGTTACTAGCTAAAGGAGAGGATAAAAAATGAACAAAGAACAATTCTTTTCAAATGAACTCATTAATTCTTTCTTACACGATCTTCATAAAGGTTTAATGAACTTACCTGCGTCAGCAAGAGAACAACATGTGCTAGAAATCAAATCCGATTTATATGAAAATGCATTATGTAAAGAAAGTGAAGGGATACCATTAGCGCGCATTCCTTCACAAGTAATTGAAGAATTTCTTCCTCCAAAAGAATTAGCACAGGAAATCGCAGTAGAATATACAGATGTTATTCAAAATGCACAGCAATCTACAAATACATTTATCAAATACTTTACTGGATTCTCAATTGCTCCACTCGGTGCTTTATCAATGCCTATTGCACTAGGTTTTATCAATATTTCAGCTAATTTACCATTTTTATTAGCCTTTATCGCGAGCAACATTTGGTTCATCTGTAGAGAAAACCATTGGAATACAAAGCAATTAAAATTTTTAAAAACAATGATTTCCTTTAGTACTAGCGTTTTAATCGCACTTCCATTTGCATTTTTCGCGATTCGAATTATAATAACAAAACAATTCGATATGTTTTCATTCTATTATTTAATTGGATACGTACTTTTTAGTTCACTATATATCTTCTTATTAAAACAACTATACAAAAAGAATGAACAATACCAACATATCAACGCTTTTTAAAATATATTGAACACAGCAAAAAGACGCACAGCCACAGCTATGCGTCTTTTCTATTACTTCTCTGCAACTTGAACCTCTTTTACGTAAGCTGCTTCGAATTTTTGGATATCGCCTGCGCCCATGAAAATTAGAACGCCGTTTTTATGTTTCTTTAATACATCCGTTGTTGTATCTGTAATTAGTTCTGCACCGTCAATACGCTTTTGCAGATCTTCGATTGTTAATTCACCTTTGTTTTCGCGTGCTGATCCGAAAATATCACATAAGTATACTTGGTCAGCTTTGCTTAGGCTTTCAGCGAACTCATCTAAGAACTTTTCTGTACGTGAGAATGTATGCGGCTGGAATACAGCGACAACTTCACGCTCTGGATGTTTTTGACGAGCTGCTTCAATCGTTGCATTAATTTCTGTCGGATGGTGTGCGTAGTCATCGATAATAACTTGCTCTCCCATTGGCTTTTCATTAAAGCGACGTTTTACGCCTTCAAAAGTTGTTAGCTGATGCTTAACTGCTTCTACATCAACGTTTTCATAATGGCAAAGCGCGATTACTGCTAATGCATTTAATACGCTGTGGTTGCCGTATCCTGTAATTTTGAACGTGTCATAGTACGTATTACGAACGAATACATCGAAAATAGTACCATCTGTTCTCTTTTGAATGTTACGTGCTTGGAAATCATTATCTTCTCCAAATCCATAGAAAATAACAGGTACTTTCGCTTGAATTTTTTGAAGTTCTTCATCATCTCCACATGCAATAATGCCTTTTTTCACTTGCAATGCCATCTCTTGGAATGCACTGAATACATCATTGATATCTGTGAAATAATCTGGATGATCAAAATCAATATTTGTCATAATCGCATAGTCTGGATTGTAAGACAAGAAATGACGACGATACTCACAAGCTTCAAATACAAAATACTTACTATTTTCTACCCCATGCCCTGTTCCATCTCCAATAAGGTAAGATGTAGGGTGTGCACCTTGCATTACATGGGCTAACAAACCAGTTGTTGATGTTTTTCCATGTGCACCAGTTACAGCAACACTTGTGTATTGGTTCATAAGGTCGCCTAAGAAGTGATGGTAACGATGTACTGGGATGTTTAATTCTTTTGCTGCTACAATTTCTTCATGCGTATCAGGAAATGCATTTCCTGCAATAATCACTTGTCCTTCTTTTACATTATTTTTATCAAAAGGAAGGATCGAGATATTGCGCTTTTCCAACGCTGTTTGTGTAAAGAAACGCTTTTCATAATCAGACCCTTGAACAGTATGCTTCATGTCATGAAGAATTTGAGCTAATGAACTCATTCCTGTTCCTTTAATTCCTACAAAATGGTAAACTGTCATCTTAAAGAACCTCCAACATTTCGAACTAATACAACGGCCTATCTATAAGACAGTATATGAATCTTTTCTTATTTTGGTAATCATCATACATTTTTGATGTAGTGAAGTTATTCTTCCCTTCACTTATCAGGATAAACTCGTACGTACTTCTTTTTTTATGTCCATAACAAATCCATTATAGCAAAAAAGAAGCCGCTATACTATGATAACAGAAAAACTGATAGGGTCAATCACCTATCAGTTTTTCTCTCTTTTACATATCTTCTCTTTTTTCTAATTGAACACGCTCTAAACGTGGGTTTGGACGATATTTACGACCAGCTTTCGCTTCTGGTTTTCCATTTAATTCTACGTTATCACCAGTAAAGCCAATATTCATTTTTAATAAGCTACTTCCTACTCCGTATATATCAACAGGTACGTTTTGAGCTTCAAATTCACGAATACGCTTCTCATCAAATCCACCAGTTACAACGATGTCTACATGCTGGAATCCTTCTTCATCAAGTGCTTTACGAAGTGCGAATACAAGCGATGGGTTTACACCACGTGGATCGAATGTTCCAAGTACTTCTGGGTGACGAATGAAGTATTGATCAATCATCGTGCGCGACGTATCTACACGTACACCTTTTAACGTTGATCCAAATTCACGCGCTACGCGAAGTGCATCTGTAATGACATCATTGTTGTAATCAATTAATACAACTAATTCATCTTCTGGGAATTTCTTATGATATGCTTTTGCCGCTTCCACAACATCACCATTAAACATTTGAATTAATGCGTGAGGCATCGTCCCCATACCACTTCTGCCCCACCATTCATTCATCGCATGCGTCGCCTGTGCGCTCATACCTCCGATGTATGCTGCATAACCGTCACCAGCTTGTTGTGTATAATGATCGTCACGGTCTCCCATGAAAATAACTGGTTTTTCTTTATCTACGCTACGCGCAGCTTGGACAACGTTATATACGTTTGTCGCAACTGATGTACGACGAGCTAAAATCCCATCAATAACACCTTCTAAAAATCCGAAATTTTCATAAGGCCCATGAATTGTTAACACTGTTTCAAACGGACTAATATTATCGCCATCTTTTAAAGAGTTAATTTCAAGTTCCTCAGGATTCTTAGCGAATGTTTGTAGCAATGCAATTACTTCATCTGTTCCGCAAAGAACTGCATTTTCCTTTTGGAAAAATTGCATCGTTACAACACTTTTCGGGCGAAATTCTTCAATGATTTCTCTAGTCTTTAAAAAGTAAACGGCAGAGAACCAACCTTCTCCAACACGTTCGTCAAATTTAAATGTTCTATTTGTTAGTCTATTTATTTCACCTTTTAATTTTAATTCAATTTCTTTCATGTCGCTTTACTCCCTACTTTACTATCCAACATTTTCTCTTAGTATACAGCAAAACCGTTTACTATACATTTGTTTCCTGCATAGCAGCGAATTCATCCTCAGAAATAAGGACATCTCTTGGCTTCGTTCCTCTTGCTTCAGAAATAATTCCTTGCGATTCCATCTCTTCAATGAGACGTGCCGCGCGATTATAACCGATGCGGAATTTTCGCTGTACAGAAGATGTGGACGCTCCCCCTTGTTCTACAACAAATTGACATGCTTCAAAGAATAATTCATCTTCCGACTCAGCCTGTTCTGTTTTCGCTAATAAATCCTCTTGCTTAAATAAGTAATTCGGCTTCATTTGCTTTTTCACATGATCAACTGTCTTTTCAATCTCATCATCCGATACATATACACCTTGTACACGAACAGGCTTAGATGTACCGTTCCCTAAGAATAACATATCACCACGGCCAAGTAATTTCTCCGCGCCACCAATATCGATAATCGTACGCGAATCAACTTGAGATGATACAGTAAACGCAATACGCGTTGGAATGTTTGACTTAATTAAACCTGTAATAACATCTACAGACGGACGCTGTGTCGCTACTAATAAATGAATACCACAAGCACGTGCTTTTTGCGCAATACGACAAATCGCTTCCTCAACATCACCAGGTGCTACCATCATTAAGTCGGCTAACTCGTCAATGACAATAACGATATAAGGTAATGTCTCTCCTGGAATTTCTCGCCCACTTACAATCGTATTGTAACGAGTTAAATCACGAGCACCAGCGTGCGCAAACAATTCATAACGACGCTCCATTTCTTCAACTGCCCACTTTAAAGCCGCTGTCGCTGCTTTTACATCCGTAATAACAGGTGCGACAAGATGTGGAACAGAATTGTATGGTGCAAGCTCAACCATCTTCGGATCGATTAACATTAACTTCACTTCATGCGGTTTCGCTTTATATAAAATGCTCGTTAAAATTGCGTTAATACACACACTTTTACCCGAACCTGTTGCACCCGCAATAAGTCCATGTGGCATTTTTCGAATATCCGTTACAATTGGATCACCTGAAATATCAAGTCCTAGCGCAACTGTAAGCGGCGATTCGCTCTTTGTAAACACAGGACTTCTTAAAATTTCTCGTAGAAATACTGGCTTACTTTCTTTATTTGGAACTTCGATTCCAATTGCACTCTTCCCTGGAATCGGTGCTTCAATACGAATATCTTTCGCTGCTAAACTTAACTTAATATCATCACTTAAATTTGTAATTTTATTTACTTTCACACCTGGGTCTGGCTGTACTTCAAAACGAGTGACTGCTGGACCTTGCGATACATTAATAACATGTGCGCCAACATGGAAATTATTAAACGTTGTATCTAATAATTCTTTCTGTTCATCCAACCATTCCGTATTATCCAACGCCGATTGCTGCGGAATCGATAGCAATGTTAATGGCGGAATTGCATATGTCGGTGGTGTTTGCAATACATTTCGCATATCGTTCTCTCTTTGATTTACAACATATGCTTTCTCTTGTACTTCCGTACTTGAAATTGGCTTTTGTACTTGCTCTGCCACTACTTGTTGCATTGGCTTTTCTTCCACTTGTGGTTCCACTACCTCTTGTTGCACTAGCGTTTCTTCCACTCGTGATTCTACCACTACTTGCTGCATTGGTTTTTCTTCCACTTGTGGTTCTACCACTACTTGCTGCATTGGTTTTTCTTCCACTTGTGGTTCCACTACCACTTGCTGCATTGATTTTTCTTCCACTTGTGGTTCCACTACCACTTGCTGCACTGGTTTTTCTTCCACTTGTGGTTCTACCACTACTTGCTGCATTGGTTTTTCTTCCACTTGTGGTTCCACTACCACTT
>NZ_JAQFNK010000005.1:0-280738 GCF_027710505.1 Bacillus cereus group sp. TH152-1LC
TGAGCGCCAGCCGGTCCTTGAGCACCAGTAGCACCTTGAGCGCCAGCCGGTCCTTGAGCACCAGTAGCACCTTGAGCGCCAGCCGGTCCTTGAGCACCAGTAGCACCTTGAGCACCAGTAGCACCTTGAGCGCCAGCCGGTCCTTGAGCACCAGTAGCACCTTGAGCACCAGCCGGTCCTTGAGCACCAGTAGCACCTTGAGCACCCACTGGTCCTTGAGCACCAGTAGCACCTTGAGCGCCAGCCGGTCCTTGAGCACCAGCCGGTCCTTGAGCACCAGTAGCACCTTGAGCGCCGGCCGGTCCTTGAGCACCGGTAGCACCTTGAGCGCCCGCTGGTCCTTGAATACCTTGAGCGCCCTGAGGTCCAGTAGCGCCTTGAGCACCAGCTGGTCCCTGAGCACCTTGAGGCCCTTGAGCACCAGTAGCACCTTGAGCGCCCGCTGGTCCTTGAGGTCCAGTAGCACCTTGAGGCCCGGTAGCACCAGTAGCACCTGTTGCGCCTCCTCCTCCAAGGCAACCTGATCCGTATTGAACTAGGATAGTTTGGATCTCTGTTATGAGTTTAACTAGTTTGTCGATCGTACAACAATCTACTTTGAATAACTTAGCGATATACAATAAATAATTAAGCAAGCTTTGTAGCTCAACATACAATGCTCCGCATGAGAAAGGTTTTGTTTTTAAAATAGTTAATAGGTTAGCGATAATCGAATTTCCAATTTGTTTTTGTGCTGGAGACAAATCTAAGCAATTGAGGAATTTTTGTAGGTTATTTAGGGCAACAATCAAGTTATCGATATTATTTTGAGAAGGGTTTTGGAAGACAGCTTGAATAGCTTGACCAAGAGCTTGAAGAAGTTTAACGAATTCTGTAAGTTCGGACTTGGAGATGTTAATATAACTACAAGCTCTGACTTCGCAACAATCATTACCATAAAATACTTTTCCTTTATTTTTATTGTTCATCTTTTCATTCCTTTCTTTCATAGAATCAATAGTCGTTACTATATATTAAAATGAAAATTGTACTAAATTCGCGATGGACAAACTACTATTTCTAAAAAAATAAGAAGTTTGCCTATCAAGCAAAAACAATTAAGTTATGGAGAAAGAGTTATAGAACTGAAAGAAAATTAGTTCAATATAAAAAAGCATGCCAATTGTTGAGAGTATATAACAATTGGCATGCTTTTTGTGGAGGAATACCTCATTTGTATTCATTTAATCTTTCAAGGGTCGTTTTAGGTAAAATTGGAATTGAAATAGTGAAAGTTGTACCATCTTGATTACTGGTCATTTTTAATGTACCGTTATGATTTTGAATAATTTTCTTCGTTACTGACAAACCCAGTCCTGTTCCTGAATCTTTTGTTGAGAAGAATGGATCAAAGATATATTCTTGAATGGCTGGTGGAATACCAATTCCATTATCAGTGAAAGTAATACGAACAAAATTATCTAGGCGATAACTAGTAATTTGGATAGAAAGTTTTTTTTCACCTTGAGCATCGACAGCGTTCTGAAATAGGTTTAAAAAAACTTGCACAAGTTCATGACGATCAATATGGACTAATACATTATCTAATTCGGTAGAAAAATTATAATCAATTGAAATGTTATGTAAAAAGACTTCACTAGCTAGTAACTGTTGAATATACTCACGTAAAAATGTGTTAATAGGAAACGGTTCTCTTGTAAATTCGCGTGTTTTTGAAATAGCTAAAAATTTTGTAATAATACTATTTGCCCGGTCTAATTCAGGAATGAGTAAGTTTTTAAATAATTCTTTATTAGATGGAGAAACACTTTCTTGTAAAAATTGTAAATAACCCCGCACGGTTGTAAGAGGATTACGTACTTCATGTGCAATCCCAGCTGCAATTCGCCCTGCTAACGAAAATTTTTCTGCATCACGTTCTGTGTTTAAATAATGAAAGACACTTATAACTCTAAAAATCTCTCCGTTATAATCACGAATAATTCGGTTATTTAAAATGCCATAATTTTTGTCTAAAACTTCTTCATTATATAATTCAGTTCCCGTTCTTAATGTTTCAAGAGCTTTAATTTTTTCTTCTGGCAATTTTAATAATTGTTGAATTGGTTTCCCGATTATATCATTTCGTACTACACCAAAATCATCTGCTGCAGCTTGATTACATAAAGTTATATTTCCTTTACTATCAACAAAGGTAACATGATGTGAAAAAGCATCAAAAATATGAACAAAGTATGTTTCAAGTTGCTCAAATAAAAATAATGAATCGCAAGTAAGTTGAAAATCAGCCTCTTTATTCTCTTTTTGTATGTCTTGTATAGAATGAGTTGTTCTCGTTTTCTTTATTTGTAAACCAATATGTGGATTTTTGTATGTGAAATGATGTGGTAATTGATTCACAAGTTCTTCATAAAAACGTACTTTATTTTCTAATTCTTCTATTCGCTTTTCATGAGATACAGTATCATCGTTTGGAAGCATAAATAAATAACCCCTCAATTTAAAAATTCTTCCATCTAGTATATCATATTTTTATACGGATACTCTTAAAGAAGGGGCTACTTAATGAAATTGATTAGTCGAAGTGTTCGGGAAGTGAGTAGAGTGGATAGAAGGTGAAGTTAAAAAGGAGGGATATATTTGCTTTTCATTGGAGTGACAGGGTGGGGAGATCATGATTCTTTATATATAGATCCCTATGAAAATAGAAATAAATTACGAACATATAGTGAGCATTTTCCTATTGTGGAAGTGGATAGTTCATTTTATGCGATGCAACCTGCGCGAAACTATACAAAATGGGCAACGGAGACACCGAAAGATTTTTCTTTTGTCGTAAAAGCATATCAAGGGATGACGGGACATATGAAAGGTGAAATTCCGTTTTCTACATTCGACGAGATGTTTGATGTGTATAAACAATCTATTCTTCCTTTAATAGAAGCTAATAAATTAAAAACGATTTTATTTCAATATCCACCATGGTTTGATTGTAAAAAGAAAAATGTAGATTTTCTTCGATATACGAAAGAAAAAATGGAAGGTTTGCCGTGTGCCATAGAATTTCGAAATCAAACATGGTTTTATCCAGAAATGAGAGATAAGACTTTACGGTTTTTGGAACAGGAGAAATGGATTCATACAATTTGTGACGAGCCACAGGCGGGGATAGGTTCGGTACCGCTCGTTTTAGAAGTAATGAATGCAGAGATGGTGTTAATACGTTTTCATGGACGAAATGTTCATGGCTGGCTGGATAAAGGTGAAAATTGGAGAGCGGTTCGTTGCTTATATCGCTATAACAATAAAGAATTAGAAGAATGGATAGAAAGACTAGAGCAATTGAAAAAGAAGACAAAGGGCATATATGTACTATTTAACAATAATTCGGGCGGAGATGCAGCGGATAATGCGAAACAGCTTATGAAAATGATGAACATTACATATGGTGAGCCGAAGCCTGAGCAATTAAATTTGTTTGAATGATAATAAACAAGAAAGGCACTGTACAAACAGGGGGAATGTACAGTGCCTTTCTATATGAAAAAGAGGGGTAACAATGTTACTGAGCGTTTGGTTGATTCATCAATTGTTGGCTTCATAATAAATGATAATGGTTATCATTATCATTGTCAATGGTTTTCCGAAAAATAAATAAAAAACTTTTTATGAGACAGTAACGGGTAGGAAGATTCCTGATAAAAAGTTAGGCAGAAGCAAAGAAGTTTTTCGGAGGAGAATGCTAGTAAACTCCTGATAAAGTATCAAAAAAAGAACAGCAATTAATGCTGTTCTTTTCCAGTAACGAATTGTTGTAAATCAAAAGGAGTTATCGCTTGGATAAACTCTTTTGAGATAAGTGTTTGAACAAGAGTACTCTCAGAAATGGAAGCACCTGTTTTCTTTTCGTAAGCTTGTTTTAATAAATCAAGTTTTTCAGCCGTTTCTTTCGGTAATTCAATTGTTAATGTGTTCATAATTTCTCCCCCTTATTATTAGAGTACCACTACAATATAGGAGAGACAAGAAAAGAGAGTGTGAAACATAAAAAAGGTTACCATTTATAAAATGGTAACCTTTTTTATGTATAAGAGTTATTAAGCAATACCGATATACTTTAAAGTTTTTGATGGAGTACTGTGATCAAAGAAGTGTTGTAAAAATGCGATATCAACACCTGATTTGTATGCACAATATCCCCAAGTTTTTCGAAGTGTATGTGAGCTAATCCCTTCTAATCCAACTTCTTTTGCAGCTTTGTTTAAAATGTACCATGCATGTTGTCTCGTAATAGATTTTGTTCCTTTTTGAGACTTTAATAATGGTTCATTACGTTTCCAAGTTTTACGTTCTTTCATGTAGTCTTCGATCGCGTGCTGTAAGTCTTCATTTACAGCAAACCATTTATGTTTCTTTACTTTTTCATTGTAAAATAAAATGGAATGGCGAACATTTTCATTTTCATTTTCATCGATTACATCACTAACTTTTAATTGTAAGATTTCACTTACTTTTAAGCCAGAATTTACAGCTAATACGAATAATAAGCCATCACGTTTCGAAGATTGTAAAAGTATATTTTTGATAGTTTCTAATTGTTTTTCATTTTGAATAGGTTGTCCTGCTTGTTTCATTTCACGCACTCTCCTCTTTTATGTGTGTAAAGGAAAGGATTAACTTGTTTCTTACTATAAAGGGAGAGTGTGAATTTCATGTGAACTCCTAGTGAAATTAAGACAAATTATTTGACTTCTTTTACTTTTTGTAAATTAAAGTAGAATACAACACTATTATTCGTGTTATATACACCGTACTCGGCATGGTGGAGGTCTAAAATGTTTTTTACAATAGATAATCCGAGACCAGTACCACCAGTATGACGGCTACGAGATGCATCTAAACGGTAGAAACGATCCCAAATTTTTTCAAGACTGTCTTCTGGGATAGGGTTTCCTGTGTTTTCGATTTCGACTTTTACTGTATCTTCCATTGCTATAACAGAGACTTGTATTTTTTCTCCATCTGGCGTATAGCGAATTGCATTGCTAAGTAAGTTTACAACCACTTGCTCAATACGACTACGATTCGCTTTCACAAATATAGAAGAGTCTACATCTATGTTCACTTGTAAATGCTTTTCTTCCATGCTAAATAATAACTTTGTATAGACTTGTTGAATTAATTCACCGATTGAGAATGTCGTCATATCTAGTTTGTACGTACCTGATTCTAATTTTGCTAACTCTAACATTTCAACAATAAGTCTGTTCATGTTTTCGGTTTCTTCTAAGATAACGTCTGTGTAATACGTCGTATCTTTACTAACGCCATCTTTAATTCCTTCTGCGAAACTTCTAATTACACTGAGTGGTGTTTTTAATTCGTGTGATACACCAGAAATGAATTCTTTTCGCGTTTTCTCTAATTGACGTTCACGTTCAATATCTTGTTGTAATTTTGTATTGGCAACATTTAATCGATCGATTCGGTCTTTTAAATTTACAGATAACGTATTAATACTGCCGGAAAGCCCACCAATTTCATCGTCTGCTGTCACAGGTAATTTCTCGCTAAAATCAAAATTGGCCATTTTTTTTGTAACACGATTCATTTTAATTAATGGTTTCACAATGATTTTTGAGTAGTAGAAGGATAACAAAATAATTACGAGAAATACGATGATTAAGGCATAGACATAATAATCCTTTAAAACGAGCATTGCTTCATTAACAGGTTGCAAGGATGCTACGGCAAAAGCGTATTCTGTAATCTTTCCATTTTCCATAATAGGTTTTACAAAGATACTATTCTTTATATTTTCTCCGCTATCTAGTAGGAAATGGCTCAATTGCTGTGGGCTAGTAGTGCCATCTCTAATAATTTCTGCAAAATATTGAACGGCTTGTAATGTTTCAAGATCATTTGCAAGACGAACATCAGCTTTGGATGGAAGCTGTAACTTAGATACAATACCAGTAAACTCAATTTGAGTTACAGTTTTGGATCGACTTGTAAGTCTATTTTTAGCAGGGTTGCCATTAATGGATTGAAAATCTGAGTTGATATATTCGTTTTGCCATCGATTATAGTTTGTGGTCAATTCTATTGGTGTTATGGTGGAATCTTGTACAAAACCGACGACGTTTATCACTCCATCTTTTTTCAATCCTAAGTTTTCAAATTTATTATATTCTTCGGGCGTTAAAAGATTATTGAGTGGAATGGAATATGCTTTATTATTTTTAGGGTTAATTACATCAATGTAAAAATTATTGTCGCTTTTAATAATGCCGTTCGCATTTAAAAACTGCATTTCAGCATTTGTTTTATCATGAAATTCTTGTTTTAGTTTTCGAATTTCTTCATAAGTTTTACCACTTTTTTCGTAATTATCTACGAACTTCTCGAAAGCAGTTTGAACGGTTTTTACCTTTTTATTAATATAAAATTTCTCTAAAAATAGAGATTGTCCTAGAAAAAAAAGGAGGAATATGATTGTAAATAATGTTGATGTTAATAAAAATAATTTAAAGACGATACTTCTGTTTTTCACTGCGTCACCTCTTGTGAGAAATACTGTAAATGATTTCTTTATTATAACAAACGTTGCCAAAAAGTAGAGGAGAAAATCTGTCTCTTCCGAAAGTAGTTTTTTATAAAAGGTCACATAAAAAGAACTCGACAGACGTATGACGAGTTCTTTAATGTATTATTGTTGAATTGCTGCATCTAAAGCGATTTCAATCATTTCGTTAAATGTAGTTTGACGCTCTTCAGATGTTGTTTCTTCACCAGTGAAGATGTGGTCACTTACTGTTAATACAGATAACGCATTTACACCGTATTTCGCTGCTAATGTGTAAAGAGCAGTTGTTTCCATTTCTACTGCCAGTACACCATAATCTCCAAGCTTTTTAACCATGTCCATGCTTTCGCGGTAAAATACATCTGCTGTTAAAACGTTACCAACACGAATCTGTAAGCCTTTTTCAGTTCCAGCATCGTAAGCTTTCTTTAAAAGGTCAAAGTTTGCAGCTGGTGCAAAATCAAAACCTGGGAATGTTAAACGGTTCATATTAGAATCCGTACAAGCTGTCATTGCAATAATAACGTCACGTACTTTTACGTCTTTTTGAATCGCACCGCAAGTTCCAACGCGAATTAAATTTTTAACTCCGTAGCTTTGGATTAATTCGTTTACATAAATAGAAATAGAAGGAACACCCATACCTGTACCTTGAACAGATACGCGTTTTCCTTTATAAGTTCCAGTGAAACCTAACATACCACGAACGTTATTATAGCAAGTAACGTCCTCTAGAAATGTTTCAGCGATATATTTTGCACGTAATGGATCACCAGGTAATAGAATAGATTCAGCAATTTCGCCTTGTTTTGCTTCAATATGTACACTCATGAAAAGTCCTCCTTATAATGTATTGATAGAAATCAATATCATTTGCATTATACACTATCAATCCTTTCAATTAAAATCTTTTAATTATTTGTAATATGTGCAAAGCAGGAGGATTTCATAAATCATAATCTAGAATATATATGTAAGAAGTTTTGTATGAACAGAGACAATAAAAATGGTAGGTGATGTTTTGAAAAATCTTGTCATTGGACTTGTTGCTTTGCTTTTTATTGTAGTAGGCGGATTTTACATAAAGAAGTATCAGGAAACTACAGAGACTGTAGGTGATGTTCAGGAAGTAAAATGGGATGTGTCAAATGGAAAAGGAAATGAGAAAGCAGATATTTCGTTTCAATTACTAAATAATAAAAATAACGAAGTTCGTGGTGTGAATGATCAAATTCGGGCAGTTATTGTAGACGGACAATTAAAACATGTACAACAAATGAAACCTACATTTGCAGGGAATGGATCATATAAGGTTTCTTCCAGAATAGCGAAAGATGAAGGATATACAATATTTTTATATGAAGACAAAAATAAGTCTGTGGAATCATTTGCGAAGAAAGATTTTGGGAGAGAAATAGAGGAGAAAAATAAGAAAAAAGTAAAATTTCCAATCGATAGTGTGCTTACAAAAAAAATAGGGGAGTATGAAATTTCTCTATTATTTGGTGCCTTGCATCCGAATGAACCAGCGACGTTAACATTTCAATTCCAAGCGAAAAAGGGTGAAAAATTGAAATTACATTCCGAGAGAGGAGAAGTAGAGGCACTCTATATCGTGGACGAAACGAGAGAAAACTTTTTATATGCAATACCTGTTGATACAGACGAGCAATTACAATATCGTATTACATTTCCTGTAGAAGGAACGTATAAAATATGGGGAGATTTCTATATAAATGGTAAGAAATATGAAAAAGAATTTATTGTACAAGTTCAAAAACGAAAAAACAGCTAAATGTTTAGCTGTTTTTTCGTTTTCCTATTAATTTTGTTACAGAGAGCATTGTAATTGGTAAAGAATGATTCTTTCTAAATGCTAAATATTTACCACTCCATGCTGGTTTATATTTTTCTTTAAAATGACGTAGTCCGCTGAAACTATACGTATAACGAACATTATTAAAGATGGCAGCAGCAACCCGTTCAGACCAGAAAGATTGTGTTGATAAACCTACATTTGAAAGTGGTGCCATACCAATATTAAAGGAATGGTATTCATTTTCTTTGGCCCACTGGAATAGGTGAATGAAAATTGCATCCATAATGCCGCTAGGTGCATCTGGATAATAGCGCATTAAATCAACAGACAATGATCCGTCTTGATATACCGGCATAAAGGTTGTAAATGCGATGATTTTTCCATCCGCATCAGATAATGTAGCGATAGGTGCTCGGCTAATATATTCACGATCAAAGTATCCGAGTGAAAAGCCTTTCTCTTTTTTACCGCCGAGCCATGCCTCTGAAACTTTTTTTAACTCTTCATAAAGTTCATCTGAGAATGGTGGCTGGTGAATAGAGAATGTATAGCCTTCTCTTTCAAAACGGTTGAAGGTCGCTCGCATACCGGCACGTTTTTTTCCTGTTATTGTAAATGTGTTTAAATCAACGACAGCTTCTTCACCAAGCTTAAAGAAGTTATAACCAAAATCATGATATAAACTCATCCATTTACTTTCGATTTGGTAGAATACACAAATGTATCCAAATCGATCAGCCTCAGCTAAAAATTCTTGTAACACAGTACGATAGGAGGAAGGATCCCCAATTGGATCACCTAGCACAACAAGACGTTTTCCCGTTATAGAGAAGAGAAGGAGCGCTTTCCCATCACTACTGAAGAAGAATTGTTTATCTCCTAAAAATCCCAAATGACTAAGTACATTTCCATTATGTTCATCTAAGAAGTTTTGCAATCTTTTATCATTCGCTGGTTGCCCGGGAAATTCATTTCGATAACGGTTGGCAATGAGTGAGCCAATCAGTAAAAAAGTAGGAACGAAAAAGGCAGCTGCTAATGCACTTCGTTTCACTTGTGTAATATTACGAACGACAAAATCAGGTTTAAAGGCTTCTTTTGCACCTGCAAATAAAACACCTAAGTTTTTATATAAATATAAAGTTATAAGTAGGAATATAAAAACTTTTACCATATCAGAAAGTGAGACTTCTATTTTCTCGCGTACAAATCTTTTACGAAGCATATATAATACAGCGAGTACGATTAATAAAATAAACGTTTCTTCAATATCAATTCCTTTTAGCGTATTAAAGATTGCTGCTCCGATTAAAGAAATAATCGTCATATAGTAAGAACGTTTTGTTCCATAATATATGCCTCGTGAAAGGATTAGCAGGAGAATACCAAATGTTAGTGATAGGCTAAAAGAAAATTGAATAAGAGGTTTTGGAGCTAGAATATGTAAGGCGTGTGCTCTGTTTATACTCGTTGGTAGAATGGTCGATAAAATAACCATTAGTCCAGCAAATACTGTTAAGGCAGCAGATGCCCATGAACCTAATTTTCCTAGAAAATCACGCTGCAAAGTCCATATAACACCAGTTGTTTCTAATGCAGGCGCAATAAAAGGTTTATCTTCAAACTTTTTAATGGCCACGCCTGTCATTTCAAAAGCTGCAAAAATAAGACCAAGGCAGAAAGGTAAAATGTAATAGACGAGGCGATATAATAACATAGCAGGTAGTAGTACGCCTGTATCAATGCCATACTGTCCGAGTCCAGTTAAAAAGACAAGATCAAATGAACCAAGGCCACCAGGCACAAGACTCACAACGCCAGCTAAAGCAGCAATTACATACACACCTAAAAACTTTTGAAATTCGATATCAATGCCAAATAATATTAATATGACGTACATAACAATACCAGCAGATACCCACTCGACTAATGAAACTAATGAGTATAAAACAGTTGGGTTTTTCTCTTCTGCTTCTTCTTGTCCTTCGGTTTGGTTTGTTTTTCTATTTTTAAGTTTAGAAAAGCCAATATATATAGGGACGAAAAGAGCGAAAAAGATAAGAACAGGCCATAGCCACGGTTTTTCATGCAAAATAAAACTTGTGTCTAATATTCCAATAAGACCGAGGAATGAAAGAATGGCTAATCCGTTAATAAAAGCAGTTGTCATCCAGGCGATACTTTTAATAAGCTTGCCATTTTCTTTTATGTATGGACGATAAAGCATTGTGCGTACACCAGCCCCAACGAGACCACCAAACCCAATAAATCCATTTAAAGTATTAGCAATCCATGAGATACGGAAAATCTTTTGAACTGGTATATCAGCTTTTAAATAACGAAGCATAACATAGTCATAAAAGAACATTGTTGATACAGCAAATGCACCAAGTGTAATTGCTAAAAAGACTCCGCCGGTTGGAATGTTTTTAATTGAATTGATTGCTTCTAAAAAAGAAATGCCTGCTAATTCTTTTTTTGCTTGAAAGAATACAATTGTTAATACAACAAATGGGAAGATAAATTTCCCGATTTGTAAGAAACGTTTCCATGAAAACGACATAAATACAACTCTCCTTGTATAAGAAAACTGAGACAATAATATTATTATGACAAACTTCAAGAAAAATAAAAAGGTAAATTCCTGTATAGGGAAGCTATTTTTTATAAGGGTTATATTTAAAAGAGTATTTCGTTTGTCAGAAAATTAAGTTAAAATGAATTGAAAGAAGGAAGAGAGGGGAAGTAGATGATTATAATAGGTTATGCGGGATATGAGTTAGAGAAAGCAAAGCCTAATACATCAGAAGATTTCTTTAATAGATCTGAAGTGACATATATATTAGATAATAAAGAGAGAACTTTTTCTGTTTTATACGTTCGATATTTTGAAGAAGTTTTACAAGAAATTACTCCTTTTGAAGGAAATCCAGTATATAAAGTAGAAGAACAAGACATATATTTACGGGATATTGTAGCGATATGTTGTTTACTGAAAGAGAATGAGCATCGCATGCAAAAACGTTTGTATGTAAATAATATAGAAGAATTCCAACAATATTTTGATGAGGGAACAGTGGTGAAAGTACAAGAAATATTGGCTGAATTACATAAAAATAAAAGAGTAGAAATAGCGTGAAATGGCAAAGGAGAGGGAAAAAATGTCTAATCTGATGGTTGAAAATCAAACAGAACAAGTTTCTATGTTTTTAGAAGATGTTATTACATTGATAACCAATTATGTAAATTATCATACGTTACCTTCTTTATTAGAAGAAACACCAGCAGGGAACGAGCAATATTATAAAGGGTTATTAGCATCAATGAGACGTCTTCTTGTCTTTTGTGAAGAAGGACATGATGCATGTTTTGTTTTGTTAAATAGCCAACCATTTCGAAAAACAGCAGCAGAAAAAATTTTATATAAAATTTATCATCAAGTAATTGCAGAGTTTTTCTCACCAAAGAGTGATCATTGGTATGAAAATAGTCGGTCCGCCTATACGGGAAAAAATTCTATCGTTTTTCAGCAAACGCCACCAGCGTCTATAGAGCAAGTGATGAAGAGTTTAGAAGGTAAATTTCAATTGATGCGTGAAGAACTAGAATATTATGAGACGGATTACCAAACAAAGATGTTACACAAATATTAATTGCGAAAAAGAAGCTAAGAGGACTTAGCTTCTTTTCCTTTTGTAAAGTTATATAAGGGATTTCCTTTGAATATATTTAGGGGGATAGCATTAAGGAGGTGTAACATGAGTCAGCAAGGTGTATTTACAGATTACTTTCATGAAGTAGAAAGCTGGTGTGAAAGTGTTCTTCACGTATTAGATAGCCGTGCAATGGAAGTGTACGATGTCCATATGCTTGCTTATAAAATTCAAACGTTATTAGATCGTATGAAAGAGCATGAGTATGATACAGATGCAGAATTTATGTATGAAATAAGTGATGATGTAGAACATATTCAGCATCATTTGCAGGAAGTATTCGTGCAAGGAGAAGAGGAATATGAACTATATGAAAGAGGGGATAGTGAACGAGCTGTTCCAATTGGAGGGCATACACTTCCACCATTACCTTATCCGTATAATGCGTTAGAACCTTATATTTCTAGAGAAATTATGATGTTACACCATGATAAACATCATCGCAGTTACGTGGAAGGATTAAATAAGGCAGAGAAGATGATGGAAGAAGCGAGAAAAACGAATCAATTTGATTTAATTAAGCATTGGGAAAGAGAAGCCGCTTTTCATGGATCAGGTCATTACTTACACACGATATTTTGGAATAACATGAAAAAAGATGGTGGCGGAAGTCCAAGAGGGGCTCTTTCACAACAGATCGAACAAGATTTTGGGAGTTTTTTACGTTTTCAAAAACATTTCACAGAAGCAGCTTCTAAAGTGGAAGGATCAGGATGGGCGATTCTCGTATGGGTGCCACGATCTGGAAGATTAGAAATTTTACAGAGTACACTTCATCAATTATTTACACAATGGGATACGATACCGCTCCTCGTACTAGACGTGTGGGAACATGCGTATTATTTACAATACCAAAATCGAAAAGATGAATATATTAAAAACTGGTGGAATGTTGTAAATTGGCCTGATGTCGAAAAAAGATTTGAAAGTGCGAAACAAATTGAATGGACACCGTATTAGACGCAGGTTTTCTGCGTCTTTTTTATTGGAAGGAGAAGGAGATTTCGTTCATATTTTAAAAGGCCAAGCATACACTTGTACAAAAAGTGCCAAAAGGACGTGGGGGGAAATATGAGACGAATTTGTGTAATAATCACGCTTCTTATTATGTATGCAAGCGTTATGCCAATTCCTACATATGCAAAGATGAACAGTAATGTCAGTGCTCGAAATGCTGTATTAATGGAACAACAGTCAGGTCGTGTATTATACGGAAAAGCAGAACATGAGCCGCAAAAAATTGCTAGTATAACAAAAATTATGACTGCCTTGTTAGCTGCTGAATCAGGAAAAATGAAAGAAATGGTACCGGTTAGTAATGAAGCGGTGAGAGTGGAAGGCTCAGCAATTTATTTAAAACCTGGACAGAAAGTGAAGTTAGAGGATTTAGTATACGGACTCATGCTTAGATCTGGTAATGATGCAGCACAAGTAATTGCTGAAAATGTAGGAGGGAGTATAGAAGGGTTCGTATATTTAATGAATGAAAAGGCGAAACAAATTGGCATGAAAGATACTCACTTTTCAAACCCACATGGTTTGGATGGAGATGGATCCCATTATTCGTCGGCTTATGATATGGCACTTTTAACGAAGTATGCAATGGGGAATGAAACCTTTAAGAAGATTTTTGGGACAAAAACGTATAAATCAGATTCGTGGGATTATCCGTGGAAAAACAAACATAAACTCGTGACGTCTTATTATGAATTTGCGACAGGAGGAAAAACAGGTTTTACGAAGAAAGCAGGACGGACGCTTGTTACAACAGCATCAAAAGATGGACTAGATCTAATTGTCGTAACTTTGAGCGCTTCTAGCGATTGGGATGACCATATGAATTTATTTGATAAAGGTTTTGAACGTTTCAAGCAAACGAACGTTGTAGGACAAGGAGCTCTTACTGAAATAACTGAAAAGAAATATGCCAATCATGTTTATACGAAAAATAGTTTTGCGGTGCCATTAACTGAGCAAGAAAGAAAGGATGTCGTATTAAAAGTTGAACTCGATAAAAGTGCAAAACTTAAGGACGGCGTAAAGGTTGGGAAGACAGAAATTTATGTTGGCAATGAGAAAGTTGGAGAACGGAATTTATTTTATAGTAAACGAAAGTTAGTAGCTACAACGGGAATGTACTGGAATAATGTGAAAGAAATTTTTTCTCATATGATAGGTGTTGGGAGCGATGGTTAATCTCGTATGGGTAGCGATGGCAGTCATAGGGATCGTATATGCCATGATAAATGGAACGATGGAAGCAATAAATAAAGCTGTATTTGACGGAGCAAAAGACGCCGTAACAATTTGTATAGGACTCATTAGTGTTTTAGTATTTTGGCTTGGTTTAATGAAAATTGCAGAGGAAGCAGGGTTGTTAAAAAAGTTAGTGACACTTTTTATGCCGATCGTAAAAAGATTATTTCCAGAAATACCGAAAGATCATCCGTCAATGGGATTTATTTTATCGAATATGATGGCAAACTTTTTTGGATTAGGGAATGCAGCGACCCCTCTTGGTATTAAAGCGATGGAACAATTGAAAGAATTAAATGGAGGGAAGGATTCGGCGAGCCGTTCTATGGTAACGTTTCTCGCGTTAAATACATCAGCGATTACTTTAATTCCTACTACTGTCATTTCGATTCGAATGACGTATGAATCAGCGAATCCTACTGAAATTGTAGGGGTAACATTCATTGCACAAGTACTCTCTATGATTGGAGCGATTTGGATTGACCGCTATTTTTACCGAAGAAGGAGTAGGAAGGGGCGGAAGAAATGAGTATTGTCAATACGATATCATTATGGGTAATCCCTTGTGTAATTGGTTTTATCCTTTTATATGGCACGATAAAGAAAGTACCAACGTATGAATCGTTCGTTGAGGGAGGAAAAGAAGGAATTCAAATTGCAATCTCCATTTTACCGTTTATGGTTGGGATGCTTGTATCTATTTCAATATTTCGAGCTTCAGGTGCATTAGATGCAATGATATCAGTAATGAAGCCGATGTTAGATTTAATTCATGTCCCAGCAGAAATTGTTCCACTAGCACTTATACGCCCTATTTCGGGCTCTGCTGGTTTAAGTATTACGACCGATTTAATTGCCACATATGGGCCAGACTCGTTTATTGGAAGATTGGCTTCTACGATGCAAGGGAGTACAGATACGACTTTTTATATTTTAACAGTATACTTCGGAGCTGTTGGAATTAGAAAAATGGGAGATGCATTAAAAGTAGGACTTTTTGCCGATTTAATCGGAATTATATGTTCAATTGTGTTTGTTTCTTTAATGTTTAAGTAAGGCTATTCATTTTTTATGCTATTTCGCTTATAATACGTATACGACCACTATTAAGGTGTTGCTTAATAGTGGTTTTTTTATGCGGTGTTTTTGACAAAATGATGAACTTTTATTGTGAGCAATATGAAGAATATGGACAATAATAAAAGGTAAAAACATGATTTGCCCTTTATATGTTTATTATCATCGCTATGTTGTTTAAGTAAGATGAAGCGAACAGCCGTCAAGTGTATGCGGTTGCCAAGTCTTTCTAATGTAAGGTAAGATAAATTCGAGGTGAAAAAAAGAAATGGAACGATTACAAAAAGTGATTGCACAAGCAGGTATTGCATCGAGAAGAAAGGCTGAGGAATTAATTCAGCAAGGAAAAGTGAAAGTTAACGGAAAAATAGTGAAGGAGTTAGGAACGAAAGTCACTCCTCAAGATAAAGTAGAAGTAAATAACATCCCTCTTGAAAAAGAAGAACCTGTTTATTTTTTACTATATAAACCAACTGGCGTAATTTCAAGTGTATCAGATGATAAAGGAAGAAGTGTTGTAACAGACTTTTTCCCTGAAATTAGACAACGTTTATTCCCAATCGGCCGCTTAGATTATGATACGTCTGGCGTATTATTAATGACAAATGATGGGGAATTTGCAAATGTATTAATGCATCCGAGATATAAAGTTGAAAAAACGTACGTTGCAAAAATTAAAGGGCCATTAACAGGTGAGAAAATTCGCATGTTAGAACGAGGTGTTGCATTAGAAGATGGAAAAACAGCACCAGCACAAGTGAAAATTATTTCTTGGGACAAGCGTAAAGAGACTGCGATTGTACAATTAACGATTCATGAAGGACGTAATCGTCAAGTACGTCGCATGTTTGAAGCGCTAGATTGTAAAGTAGTGAAACTAAAGCGTGAACGCTACGCCTTTTTAGAAGTGGGTAGCTTGCGCCCTGGTGATGCGAGAAAATTGTCACCACATGAGGTGAAACAATTACGTGCATTGGCTTCTACAAAGCCGCGCTAATCGATAGTGTGAAACTTTCACCAGTGGAATGCTCCGCTGGTGATTTATTAAAACATACATATATTTATCACTCGTCGAAGAGAGGGGAGACAATATGAAGAAAAATCGCTTATTATTTCGCGTTATTATTCTGCTCATTTTAAGCGGTGCTGTAGGATTTACCCTTTATCAAGGGTTCTTTGCTGATAAGGAGAAAATGCAAATCGGAAAAGAAGCACCTAACTTTGTTGTGACAGATTTAGAAGGAAAGAAAATTGAACTAAAAGATTTAAAGGGAAAAGGTGTGTTTTTAAACTTTTGGGGCACTTGGTGTAAACCTTGCGAGAAAGAAATGCCTTATATGAATGAATTATATCCAAAGTATAAAGAAAAAGGCGTTGAAATTATTGCGTTAGATGCAGATGAAACAGAAATTGCTGTTAAGAATTTTGTGAAACAATATGATTTGAAATTCCCAGTCGCTATTGATAAAGGAACAAAAATCATAGGGACATATAGCGTAGGGCCATTACCGACAAGCTTCTTGATTGATAAAGATGGAAAAGTAGTGGAGAAAATTATAGGTGAACAAACGAAAGAACAGTTAGAAGGATATTTAAAGAAAATTACTCCGTAATAAAGAAAGCCTTTACATAAGAGGTGCTTACCTATAGCGCCTCTGGTTTAAAAATTCTGAGTATTGCGGTAACTCGAGGTTAGAATATACAATAGTACATATAGATACAGGGGCGGTGAGAGTGTTGAAAGAAATTAAATGTGAATGTGGACACGTTAATCCGATAGGAACTGTTTTTTGTGAAGCATGTGGGAAACCATTTGAAAGCAATGAAAATATAAAACTATTGGATATGCGCTATGAGGGGAGTGCTCGGAGATCTCTCACGCAAACAAAAACGATAGTCGATAAAATTTGGAGCTTTTTCTCTTCTGTAAAAGTGGGTGTATGGCTCATTGTAATCACTTTAGCTGCATCAGCGATAGGAACTATTTTTCCACAAGAAATGTACATAACTCCAGGGATTGCACCCGCTGAATACTATAAGCAAGAATATGGATTTTTAGGGCAATTATACTATCAATTAGGATTTAATAATTTATACGGTTCATGGTGGTATATGATTTTAATTGCTTCAATTGGTATTTCACTTGTGATATGTAGCTTAGATCGTGTCATTCCACTTTATAAAGCTTTAAAGAAGCAAGGGGTGAAAAGACACCCTAGCTTTTTAAAGAGACAAAGATTGTACGGCACTGGTACACCGCAAGATGGTGATTTGGAAAGAGTTCAAATCAATTTAAAGAAAACGAACTATAATGTGAAAGTGGAAGACGGTAACATTTTAGCTGAAAAGGGACGGTTTTCACGCTGGGGTCCATATGTGAATCATATCGGTCTCATTATCTTTTTATTCGGTGCAATGCTCCGTTTTTTACCGAGTATGTACGTAGATGAAGCGCTTTGGTTACGTGATGGTGAAACGAAAGAAATACCTGGAACGGATGGGCAATACTATTTAAAAAACGAGAAGTTTATAAAGGAAGTTTATGATAAAAGTAAGGACAAGGAAGTTTTTGATGAAGCGATTGATCGTGTAGGCGATAAGATGATTGCGAAAAACTTCCAAACAAATGCTGTATTGTATAAAGCGGTCGGTGAAAATATAGCAGGACAAAAACCAAAATTAGAAAAAGTAAAAGAAGCGGAAATTCGAGTAAATGAGCCAATGAAATTTGATCAATTTGCTGTTTATCAAGTGGATTACAAAGAAAGTGAATTTAAAAGCATGTCATTCCATTTGCAAAACAAAGAAAATAATCAAAAGTGGGGACCGATTAAAGTCGATTTAACGAATCCTACAGAAAAATATGATTTAGGAAACGGTTATTCTTTAGAACTATTAAGCTATTTCCCTGATTTTTATTTTGATGAGAGTGGAAGACCAAATACAAAAACGAAATTACCAAATAACCCTGCATTTGTGTTTAAAATGTTTACGCCTGAAACACCAGATGGTGAAGTGAGTTTTGTTGGTATTCAGCAAAATATAGAACCTGATGGGAATAACAAATATAAAATGTCGTTTGCAGGTGTGGAAATGCAAAATGCAACAGCACTTACTGTAAGGAAAGATTTAACGCTTTGGATTCTCGGTATTGGAGGATTTATATTTATGGTTGGTGTCATTCAAGGGATGTATTGGAATCATCGCCGTATTTGGATACAACGCGTTAATGATGAATGGTGGATTGCAGGACATACGAATAAAAATTGGTTCGGTTTAAAGAAAGATATTGAAAGAGTACTAGAAGGTACAGCAATTCCGCAGCCAAGCGATAAAGTAGTAGATAAAAAAACTAGTTAAGGTGGGGAAACGATATGGTGCAAATAAGTAGTAACTTTCTCTTTACCGCATTTATTTTATATTTAATTGCAACTTTATTTTTCGGGGGAGCAATTAAAGAAAAAGGTCATAAATGGGCAAATATAGGAATAACGATTACAATTTTAGGGTTTATTGCGCAAACGGTATATTTTGTTACAAGATGGATTGCATCAGGACATGCACCAGTTAGTAACTTTTTTGAATTCGGTACATTTTTCGGCATGATGCTTGTCGGAGCATTTATTGTCATGTATTTTATGTATCGCGTCAGTATAATCGGACTCTTTGCATTACCAGTGGCACTTTTATTAATTGCCTATGCAAGTATGTTTCCACGGGAAATATCTCCGCTTATTCCTTCTTTAAAAAGTAATTGGTTACATATTCACGTGACAACTGCAGCAGCAGGACAAGCAATATTAGCAATTAGTTTTATTACGGGCGTTATGTATTTATTGAAGAATGTAGATCAATCAACGAGAAGTAAACGAACATTTTGGTTAGAAGCGGTCGTGTTCACACTTGTTTGTACAGTTGGATTTATTGGAGTAACAACGGTATTTTCTAGTATGAAATATGAAGCGAAGTTTCAATGGATTGATAAAAATGAACAACAAGTGGAGATGAAGTACAATCTTCCTGCTTTAGTTGGACCGCATGAAGGAAAGTTATTGACAGAAAATAAATTGGAACCGACAGTTGAAGTTCCAGCGATTGTAAATGCGAAAAAATTAAATACTGTAATTTGGTCTGTGTTAGTAGGAGCGTTACTTTATATCGTATTAAGACTTGTTTTACGGAAACGAGTATCAGCGGCGCTTCAGCCGTTAGTGAAGAATACGAATAGTGATTTACTAGATGAAATCGGATATCGATCTATTGCAATTGGATTCCCAGTTTTCACATTAGGTGCATTAATTTTTGCGATGATTTGGGCACAAATAGCGTGGACGCGTTTTTGGGGCTGGGATCCAAAAGAAGTTTGGGCGCTTATTACTTGGCTCTTTTATGCGGCGGTATTACATTTACGTTTATCAAAAGGGTGGCATGGAGAGAAGTCAGCGTGGTTAGCGGTAATTGGTTTTGCAATCATTATGTTTAACTTTATTGTAGTAAACTTAATTATCGCGGGTTTACATTCATACGCATAGAGAAATAAAATAGGAGAGTGAATGTCACTTTCCTATTTTATTTTTGTCAACTTTTCTTCTTTTTTGAGAAAAACATGACAAAGTAGCGGTTGATTTTGTAAAATGATGTCGAGGACATTATATACTGTTCAAAAAAAATACATAGTTTTGGAAAAAAATTGAACAAACTTTATTATTCTTGTGAAGCATAATATGGGAAGTGAAACATTTAGAAGATTGCTTAAATAAACGAGAATAGCGCAACATACTAGTGTAGAAGGGTAGGTGTAAACCGTTGTGGTAAAAATACGCAACGGGTAGAAATGGAAAATGAATCAAGAATTTTAATTGTAGACGATGAGGATCGTATTCGTCGTTTGTTGAAAATGTATTTAGAAAGAGAACAATACACAATTGAAGAAGCAGACAATGGTGATACAGCTTTAGAAATGGCGTTACAAAATGATTACGATTTGATCCTATTAGACCTTATGATGCCTGGTAAAGATGGTATTGAAGTTTGTAAAGGGGTTCGTGAGAAGAAAGCGACGCCAATTATTATGTTGACAGCAAAAGGTGAAGAGGTAAATCGAGTACAAGGGTTTGAGGTAGGAACTGATGATTATATTGTGAAACCATTTAGCCCACGTGAAGTAGTGCTTCGTGTGAAAGCGGTCTTACGCCGTTCTGTACCAACAACATTCTTTACACAAGATACAACGACAAAAGATGTTACTGTGTTCCCTCATTTAACAATTGATAATGATGCACACCGTGTTACAGCAGATGGTAATGAAGTGAACTTAACACCGAAAGAGTATGAACTACTATTATTCTTGGCAAAAGCGCCTGATAAAGTATTTGATCGTGAGCAATTGCTAAAAGAAGTATGGCAATATGAATTCTTCGGAGATTTACGTACAGTTGATACGCATGTAAAGCGTTTACGTGAGAAGTTAAGCAAAAAATCACCAGATGCTGCGAAGATGATTGTTACTGTTTGGGGTGTAGGTTACAAGTTTGAGGTTGTGAGCGACTGATGCTTTGGAGAAGTGTAGTAGGGAAGTTATGGATGACCATATTACTTCTCGTTTCGTTTGTACTTGGATTTGTTGCGATTTTACTTTCACAGTACTTTAGAACATATTATGTTGATATGAGTCAAGATAAGCTTCAAAAAGTTGCAACAAGTGTTACGCAATTAATTGAAGAGGGTGCCGATGTAAAAACGATTGAGAATGTTGCTTACAAATTCTCTGATAAACTCTCAAGAATTATTATTGTAGAAGATGGTAAGGAAATTTCTTCTTCTCCTAAGCAAGAAGGATTAGTCACTCTTACAATAGATGATTTAAAAAATGATAAAGAGTTAGCAGCTGTTTTTACAGATAAAAAGGAAATTAAGAATAATATTAGAAAAGCTTCTAATAGTAGGAAAAATATAAACACTGAAAATGATATTATGATTGTTGGGAAACCAGTGCAGTCCAAAAATCAAAGTGCTGTGTTTGTATATGAATCTTTACAAGTTCCACAACAAGGTATGGAGAGAACGACTGATTTTATTTTCTTATCAGCAGGGATTGCGATTGTTTTAACAACTTTCTTTGCATTTTTCTTATCTACTCGAATTACAGCACCGCTACGTAAAATGCGTGAGGTTGCTTTTGAGGTGGCGCGTGGGAAGTTTGATGCGAAAGCTCCTATGGTATCTCAGGACGAGATTGGTGAGCTTGCAACAGCCTTAAATCAAATGGGAAAACAGTTGAAGTTTAATATGAATGCTCTGCAGCAAGAAAAAGAGCAGTTAACTAGCATTTTGAGTAGTATGGCTGATGGTGTTATTACGTTAAATCAAGAAGGAGAAGTTGTTGTAATCAATCCACCGGCTGAACATTTCTTACAAGTTTGGCAAGAAGAAAAAGAAGTAGAACTAAGTAAAAAGCTACCTTCTGAACTTGTTAAACTATTCCATCTCGTTGTAGAAAGTGAACAACAACAAGTGGTTGAAATTAACTTACAAAAAGGGAACTATGTAGTTCTTATGACGCCGCTTTACAACCAAACGAAAATTCGCGGGGCGGTAGCTGTATTACGTGATATGACGGAAGAACGCCGTCTTGAGAAGATGCGTCAAGACTTTATTGCGAACGTATCACATGAACTCCGTACACCGATGGTCATGCTTCAAGGGTATAGTGAAGCGATTTTAGATGATATTGTGCAAACGAAAGAAGAAATTAATGAGTTTGTTCAAATCATTTATGATGAATCCGTTCGTTTAGGTAAACTTGTAAATGAATTATTAGATTTAGCGCGTATGGAAAGTGGTAATGTAGAGTTACATATAGGTGAAGTTGATATTCATCCTTTCGTTGAAAAAATAGGTCGTAAATTCCAAGGGATTGCAAAGGATAAAGAAGTCGCATTAACGGTTGATTTCCAAAATCCAATTGAGCAATACCCGTTTGATGCAGATCGTATGGAACAAGTATTGACGAATTTAATTGATAACGCAATTCGTCATACGAATGCAGGTGGACATGTAACGCTTGTAATTGATACGAAAAATAATGGTCTTATTTTTGAAGTACAAGATTCGGGTGCTGGCATTCCAGAAGAAGATATTCCATTTTTATTCGATCGTTTCTACAAAGCTGATAAAGCAAGAACACGTGGAAAAAAAGTTGGAACAGGGCTCGGGCTTGCGATTGCAAAAAATATTGTACAAGGCCATGATGGCAAAATTGCTGTTTCAAGTGTTGTTGGAGAGGGAACTACATTCTCTGTATATTTACCGAATCGTATAATTTAGATATGTGTTTTTAAAGTTGATAATGAATAAAGTTCTACTGTTTTTTATTTTTTTGTAAAATCAATTAAATAAATAATAGTAGAACTTTTTTTCTATCTTAGTTGAATGAAGAATAATAAGAGGGGTGTCGTAAAGTGATGAAATTATACACGAAAACAGGAGATAAAGGGACAACAAGTGTAATAGGCGGCAGAGTGGATAAAGATAATATCAGAGTGGAAGCATATGGCACGATAGATGAGGCGAATTCTCATATTGGATATGTAATGACGAAGCTACAAGGCGGGACTTTCGGAGATATTTACAATGAACTTGAAAATATTCAACATGAACTATTTGATTGCGGGGGAGACTTGGCGATAGTAGAGGGGAAAATTCCTTATAAAGTAACGATTGAAATGGTTGAAAGTTTAGAAAGAAGGATTGATTTGTATATAGAAGAAGCACCGCCGTTAGAGCGTTTTATTTTACCAGGTGGAAGCGAAGCGGCAGCTGCTATTCATATGGCACGTACAGTTGTAAGGCGAGCAGAACGCTGTATAGTGTCCTTGCAAAAAGAAGGGGAAACAAATGAAGTTGTTCTAAAGTATGTAAATAGATTATCTGATTATTTGTTTGCGGTAGCTAGAGTAATAAATGCTCGATTACAAGTAAAAGATGTGGAGTATAATCGCAGTGCAATCGTTTTTCGTGATAAAAAAGAGAAGGAAGTGGAGTGATTCACTTTCTTTTTTTTGTATACTTTTTTCTGTAATATACCAAAATAGAGAAGGTATGGTGTTAATTAGAAAACGGAGGATGTATATGAAAGTGTTAAAATGTGGCGTCATGTTATTGACAGTATTGTTTTTATCTCAATTACATGTGTACGCAGAGGGAAAACAATGGACATGGCCTGTTGAAGGGCAGATAAGTGATTATTTTGGGACAAGGCATGGAAAACACTACGGTATAGATATAGCGGCACCGATTGGTACGCCTGTGGCAGCTATTCAAGAAGGTAAGGTAACAAAGTCTTATTATTCAAGTAGTTATGGAAACGTTGTATTTATTAAACATGGAGAATATGAGGCCGTGTATGCACATTTAAATAAGAGATATGTAGTTCAAGGGGATTATATTTCAAAAGGAGAAATAATTGGAGAAGTAGGAAATACAGGAGAATCGAGAGGTGCACACTTACATTTAGAAGTTCATCAAGGAAGATGGACGATGGCGAAAAAGAATGCGATGAACCCATTACTTGTTTTACATGAACAGAGAAATGAAGTCGTTTCCTCATCCTTATATGTCGTCCAAAAAGGGGACACTTTGGTTAGTATTGCACGGAAATTTAGTATGTCAGTTAAGGAAGTTAAAGAAAAAAATGGACTGCAGCAAGATCAGATTTATCCAAATCAACAATTATACGTAAAGTAAAGAAGAGCTAGTTTAACTAGCTCTTCTTTTACCAAAAAATAAAGACACATATAAATCCAGAAATAGCTAAGTAGCTATATAAGTAAAATACTTTTGTTCTTGTTTTTTCGTTTGTCCGAAACAGTACAATTGTTGGTTCAATTAAACCGATTGTCAAACAAAGTAGACCAAGAAGCATACAACCGATTGAAATGGAGTACAGGGCAATTTGTGGTGCTTGAAATGGAATCATCCATTTTAATAAAAATGCAATAAGTGCAGTGTAGCAAATGCTGCCGATGTATTTATTCAGCGGTGCATTAGAACGGAACCCTGGAAGCTTTTTTAAGAAAGAGCGGGAAACAACTTCAGTTTGCAAAGATGTATGCTCTTCAATTATTTTTTGAGCTTCTTTCCCTTTTTGGAAAAGGGATAATATCCAGTTTCGCTCCCCTTGAAAAATAAATTGTGAAGTTGTCAAGTAGTGATCAATCTTCACTTTATTCCAACTCTTCCACGGATGACGCTCACATAATTTTAATTTACTCTCTGTTTTTTTATCATACTGATAAATGCTGATGCCATCTTCATCAAAAGCAGCATAGTATGTCTCGCTTGAGAATGTGCCTAAATCAATTGGACAGTGGAAAAGTAATTCTTTTTTTAAGTAAAAGTATTCTTTTCTTAAGTTTTTTTTCATTGCTTCTCGAATAGAGTGTCTCTTTTCTTTCTTCATGACATTTCCTCCATAATCCAGAAAATGTTCTTATCTTAACAATTCAACATCTTATCACTTTTAACTATATATGACTAGTGGATTCATAGGAGAAATGCCTAATACTAAAAAATATGGAGTGTATTGTAAAATAAAGTGATTGCTTTCGGTTATATAAAATTAATAACTTATTTTTAATAAGTTACACTTTTTTTGTTCACAACACGATCATGTTGTTGTATAATGAAGTGGAAAATAGAATATCGGTCTATCTTCGGGGCAGGGTGAAAATCCCGACCGGCGGTGATGAACTATATGTGATTTTGTTCTAAGCCCGCGAGCCGCTAAGGCAGGATTTGGTGTGATTCCAAAGCCGACAGTACAGTCTGGATGGGAGAAGATGGAGGTTCAAGCGTTCAAAAAAGATATGGATTTGAACGTCTGTTTGATGTGCCTTAAATTCTCCCTTTGTGTAAAACACAAAGGGTTTTTTCGTTCTATGAAAAAGTAGGCATAGCAGAACCTTTCCACTTTCCATGAGAAGATCGATGGAAAAGGAGAGAGAAAGATGAAACAAAAAAACAGTGTAGTGCAGATGGTGAGTGTAGCGATGCTAAGTAGTATTGCATATTTACTGATGATGTTGGATTTCCCGTTTCCAGGGCTTCCGCCATTTTTGAAAATTGATTTTAGTGATGTACCTGCTTTAATTGCTGCGATTATTTTCGGGCCAGTTGCAGGAATAATTGTAGAGGCGATAAAGAATATTTTACATTACGGGATTCAAGGGAGTTTAACGGGAGTACCAGTTGGAGAAATTGCTAACTTTATTGCAGGATGTTTATTTATTGGACCGGCAGCTTTCTTATTTAGAAAGTATCGTACTGTTAAGAGTTTAACGACAGGATTAATGCTCGGGACAATTACAATGGCGCTCATCATGAGTGTATTAAATTACATCATTATATTCCCAGCTTACACTTGGTTTTTAAATTCACCAGCTATGTCTAGCGAGGCTATAAGAACAACGGTTGTAACGGCAATCTTACCATTTAATTTGATTAAAGGAATTGTTGTGACAATTGTATTTGTAGCATTATTCTCACGCCTGAAAGTATGGGTGTTTGCAAAAATGAAAAATGCATAAAATATAAAAAAACCATTAGTAGTATGGAACTACTAATGGTTTTTTAAGTAGAATGAAAATAGAAAACAAAAAATATCCCTCATATTAATGAGGGATATTTTTTGAAGTTAATAAAAGACTATTCGAATTTTAAAGAGTCGCCGTCAAATGATTCGTCAGCAACTTTAATTGAGTCAGTTGGACAACCTTCGAATGCATCCATCATATCTTCAATTAATACATCTGGAATTTCAACGATACCTTGGTTATCGTCTAACGTTACAAATGCAATACCTTCATCATCATAATCATAAATGTCTGGTGCAGCAGCGCCGCAAGCACCACATGCGATACAAGTATCTTTATCAACGATTGTATATTTTGCCATCTTTTTTCCCTCCTGATAATATGTATGTGAAAAGCTCGCCATAAAAATTATAACCTTATTGTAAAACGGTTTTTAAAACTTTTCAACATAAAATTATAATGATAATCCTTATCAATTAGAGTGTCAACTAATTTTTGCATTATGTCACAAGATTTTCAAAATACGTAAATGTTATTTCGTTTGGTACAATATACTATATACAAGTACATAGTGCCGATATGATAAGTTTAATTGTGCAATCATATTAAAAAGTAACTAAGTTAGATTGAAAGGTGGAAGCGGTAATGCAACTACAATATACTGTGTTGTATTGTTTAAAACAATTGAATGGTGAAAGGACCGTTTCTTCTATTTATTATTTATTAAAAGGAAAACGATCTTCACAAACGTTACAAGATGGAAATATGTTCCGAATTTCTTTTTTGTTTGCAATATATAAATCGTTAAATAGAACAGATTATGATCGTGAAGTTGCAAAGTTGTTGCAAGCGGATTTGATTCAAGAAATACATGAAAATACATATTTGTTAACATCTAAAGGTAAAATGCAGTTGCAAACATGGGAGGAAGTGTATGCTTTTCCCGCGCATTTACATGGTTTGCACTATGGAGAATTAGGTGAAACATTTTGGAAAAGAGTATCATTAATTATTCAAACTATATCTAATTTACAACAGAATAATACGAAGTTTATTCCCATTCAACAAGATACAGAAATAACGGTGTGGGTGAAACGTTTTTTAACAGGTATACCGTATAGGAGAAGGGAATTGGCGAAAAGATTATGGAAAGAAATACATAATCTTTTAGGAAAAGGTGATGTGGTAGAAGCGACAATTGTAACATATCGATTAACAGGATATGAACGTATCGGTTGTACATTGCAGCAATTAGCGGAAATTACGAAACAAGATATATTTCGGGTGTACTTTTTATTTTGGGGTACAATTCACTTCTTTATACAAGAAGTTCGCGATAAAGAAAATGAATTTCCGCTGTTAGCTGAAATTATATCTTACCCAAATGAGAGAGCTGAATTATTTAGTTTATCAACGAAAAAAACATATAATTTTTGGAGACAAGGACGTTCTTTAGAAGAAATAGCGACAATTAGAAATTTAAAGGTTGCAACGATAGAAGATCATTTTGTTGAAATTGCTTTACGGGAAAAAGAGTTTTCAATCGAGATGTTTATGGAAAAAGATAAAATAGATAAAGTAACAAAAGTAATTGAGGCATTACAAACACGTAAGTTGCGTGAGTTGAAACAAGCGGTTGGAGAGGGGATTTCTTATTTTGAGGTCCGTCTTGTATTGGCGCAGATGGAGGGTATGAATGAAGCTTGAGGAATATTTATATAGATGGTTTGGATATTCTGAATTTCGTCCAGGGCAAAAAGGGGTAATTACAGATTTATTAGAAGGAAAAGATGTTATAGCAATGCTCCCGACTGGAAGAGGGAAGTCTATGTGCTATCAACTTCCAGGGCTAATGCAAGAAGGAACAGTACTTGTTGTATCACCATTATTATCTTTGATGGAAGATCAGGTTACACAATTAAAATATGTTGTGAAAAACCGAGTGATTGCATTTAATAGTTTTCGGACATTACATGAAAAAAGAGAAGCGATGAAAAAATTAGCTTCATATAAATTTATTTTTGTATCACCAGAGATGTTGCAGTCGGAAGTGTTAATAAGAGAATTGAAGAGAGTTCATATTTCATTATTTGTTGTGGATGAGGCTCATTGTATTTCGCAATGGGGTTATGATTTTAGACCAGACTATAAAAAACTAAATGTAGTCATTGGGAATATCGGGTCTCCTACGGTGCTAGCATTAACGGCAACAGCGACGAAAGATGTGCTACGAGATATAGCGGAGAGTTTAGATTTGAAGAAAGTGACGCAGCATGTATACTCTATTGATCGTCCAAATATTGCAATGGAAGTACAATTTGTGGAGACGATAGAGGAGAAGAAAGAAGCGCTTTTGGACCAGGTGATGTATTTACAAGGGCCAGGAATTGTATATTGTTCAAGTAGAGCGTGGACAGAACGTTTAACGGAATATTTAAGAGGAAAAGGCGTGACTGGTGTCGCATTTTATCATGGTGGTATGGAACATGAAGAGCGTATGTTAATTCAACAACAGTTTATGAATGACCAGTTGCAGCTTGTAATATGTACAAGTGCTTTTGGTATGGGAGTAAATAAGTCGAATACGAGCTATATTATTCATTTCCATTATCCGACTAATATAGCTTCCTATTTACAAGAAATCGGAAGAGCTGGAAGAGATGGTGAACCGAGTATAGCTATCTTACTATGTAGTCCGTTAGATCACGATTTGCCAATTTCAATAATTGAGGATGAATTGCCAAGTCAGTCGCAAATACAGTTTTTATTTTCTTTACTACAAGAAAGAATGTTTCAAACGAAAGAATTACCAATAGAAGAGGTAGAAGAAATTTGTTATAATGCAGCAAGATTTAATGAACAATATTGGCGTTTCATCCGTTATCATCTTGAGCAGCTTGGAATCATACAACAGCGAAAATTAAAATTAGAGAGCTTGTCAGATGGAATTATGAACAGATTAATAGCTGAAGTAGAAATAAGGCTGCGTAATAAATATAGTGAGCTAGAAAACATGAAATCATGGATACAAGTGAAAGGATGTAGACGTGAATATTTGCTGCAACAATTCGGTTATAGAAAAGAGAACGAGTTAAAAAATTGCTGTGACTATTGTGGTATTACAAAAACAGATTATAAAAAAAGACAAGCGCAACAATCGGATTTCGACTATAATTGGGAAACAGAGTTACAAAAGCTTTTCGGTCTAGAAAAGATGGGGGAATGATGAACATTCAAAGGCATAATATTGAAGATATGAGTCCGAAAGAAATAAGGCTGAACCTGTATATCACACAGTTCATTATTATCGGTATCGGTTGTTTACTAGCATATATATTATTCCGAGATATAAAATCGGTGTATAGTCTGTGGAAATGGGAACCGGTGTCTATACTTATAATAGGTGGCTTATTAGCAATTGGTATTGTGTTATTAGATTATGTTGCAATGCGAGTATTTCCAGAGTCTTGGTTTGATGATGGTGGTATTAACGATAGAATGTTCCAAGGAATGTCAGTTATGCATCTACTCGTTATTACGTTCATTATCGGTTTTGCAGAAGAATTTCTATTTAGAGGTGTAGTGCAGACGCACTTTGGAATTGTAATAGCGAGTTTAGTATTTGCAGTGTTACATATTCGGTATATAAAAAAACCATTTTTGTTTTGTTTCGTCTGTTTCATTAGTTTTGTCTTTGGTTATGTATTTCAATGGACAGGAAATTTGTTTATAACAATCTTTGCACACTTTCTTGTTGATTTTATAATGGGACTCCAATTAAGAAAATAAATGGAAGGTGGTGGTGAACAACATGAGAAAACGAATTCCTGATTTTGAAGAGGAATTAGAAGTTGAGCGAGTGGAAGAAAAAGAAGGTTTACCGCCGCGTAGTGAAATTCATAGAAATAAAGAGAAAAAAGAAAAGTTTAAAATGAATCATATTTTCGTCCGAGTTTTAACATTTCTATTCATATTACTACCAATTAGTATCTTATGGTATACAGATAAATATATTCAGGTGAAAAGTGATGGTAATAACGCTGGGAAAAGTGCGTTTGAGGTCATTTTCTTTGATTCAGCTAAATCTGAATCCGGGGCACCATCTGAGAAAGTAGTAACGCATACGGTGAAAGAGGGAGAAACTTTAGAAAGTATAGCGAAGCAATATTTTTCAGATGAAACTGGGATCGAAGTGATTAAAAAGTATAATGATTTACAAAAAGATGAAGTGAAAATAGGTCAAGAATTAAAAATTCCGATAAAAGATAATTCCGCAAAGCAGGATAGCTAGTAACATACCTACTATAAAAATTGAGGATTCTCTTTATGAGGAGGGGAGTCAAAAATATATGATATGGATTATCTTATTAAGTACTCTCATATGTATTGGTATTATATTTCTTCTTGTAATGTATACAGAAGCGATGCGTAATACTGTGTTAGAACATACTTTAATATTTGAAGAATTTCCGGAAAGTTTTCAAGAAGTAAAGGTGTTTTTTATTTCTGATATTCATAGAAGGGTCATTTCAAGTTCGTTAATTGAACAAGTAAAAGGAAAGGTAGACCTTGTAATTATTGGTGGTGATTTAGCGGAAAGAGGCGTCCCTTTATCGAAAATCTCTGCGAATATACAAAAGTTAAGAGCGATAGCTCCTGTATATTTTGTATGGGGAAATAATGATTATGAGATTGAATATCATGAATTAGATGCTTTGTTATTAGAAAATAATGTGAAAGTTTTAGATAATACAAGAGTTGTATTTGAGTCTGAACGAGGAGAAAAAATTTGTTTACTTGGTGTAGATGATGTTGGTTTGAAACGTGATCGTTTAGATTTGGCGTTGGCTGATTGCAAAGAAGATGGTTTTCGCATATTAATTAGCCATAACCCTGATATCATAAGTAACATGTCTGGAGAAGAACAAATTTCACTTGTTTTAAGTGGACATACACATGGGGGACAGATTCGATTATTCCCATCTAAAAAACATTTAAAAGGTGGCGTATATAAGCATTCAAATATGACTCTTTTTGTTAGTAATGGATATGGAACAACGTTGATTCCACTTCGCTTCCGAGCACCTGCTCAAACACATATTATTACGTTATGCGGAGGGAAATGATGCCAACTCTAAACGGGAAATATAACATAAAAGCTGTTTCGAATATAATTGGAATTCAGCCGAGTACGCTTCGTGCATGGGAGAGACGATATCAAATTATTGCCCCAAAGCGGAATCATGCGGGGCATCGATTATATACAGAAGAGCATATTCAAATTTTGAAATGGTTAATGGACAAAGTTTCTTCCGGCATGATGATTGGACAAGCAGTTCAATTATTAGAAGGGAATCGTTTGCAGCATAGTGTTCAAAAAGAAATACATTACGATAGAGAAGTTGTTTTAGTGGACGACTTACTACATGCTTTGTTAAAATTTGATGAAATTACAACTTCTGCATTGTTAAACGAGGCTTTTAGTATTTATGCAACAGAAAAAGTTATAGCAAGTATTGTTCTTCAAGTGTCAAATAAATTGTTAACGTTAAAAAATAATAATGAAGTTACATTGGTGCAATTCCAATATGTCGTATCATTTTTACAAACTCGTCTAGGAATGGTGTATCATAATGCATCGACATTTTCTTCTATACACAAAGTTGTCGTGTTAGAAAATAATATGTTGAAAGGGTTTGTTTTCTCAACGTATTTACGCTTAAAGGGATATGAGGTGATATATATTAGGTCAAGTTTAGCGGAAGAAGGTATTTTGTTAGCTGTTGAGCAAATACAACCTACATATGTAGTAGTCTCTTTTGATGACGGACGAGAATTTAAGAACGCGATGAACGACATGAATTTGTTGCAAGAAAAAAGTGAGAACCTTTCGGTTGGTTTTATAGGAGAAATAGGTGCTCGAGATCAGTTGAACATTCAAACACGCCTAATTGGTGATACGAAAGAAGAATGGGATGATTGGTTAAAAATGTTAGAATAGTTGTTCGAAAAGAACCATCTATTTTCTATTTCATATAATAAAAATTATATTCATTGGTTACGTAGGGAGGGTATGAGATGAGGCTGGAACGATTAAATTACAATAAGATAAAAATTTTCTTAACATTTGATGATTTATCTGAACGAGGATTAACGAAAGAAGATTTGTGGAGAAATGCACCGAAAGTACAGCAATTATTTCGTGATATGATGCAGGAAGCAAACAAGGAACTAGGATTTGAAGCGGATGGTCCGATTGCAGTTGAAGTATTTTCTCTACAAGCGCAAGGAATGGTCGTAATTGTAACGAAAGAACATCAAGATGTGGATACAGATGATGAGTTCCGTGACGAGTTTATTGAAATGCAAGTGACTCTAGATGAAAGCGAGCATATACTTTATGAGTTTGCTACACTAGATGACGTAATTAACCTGTCGAATCGTTTATATAACCTTGATGTAACTGGCGGAAAACTATATACGTGGGATGGTCGTTTCTATCTTTGGATAGAAGAAGAGGAGCAAATTCAATTACTGAAGGCAGATTTTATAGCTATTTTAGCGGAATATGGTAATCCGTCTACAGCAACTATTTATCGTCTAATGGAGTATGGTAAAGAATTAATGGCTTCGCAAGCAATTGAACAAATACACAATTACTTTGTGAAAAAACAAAACCTTAGCTAATATAACAAAGCTTAGGTTTTGTTTTTTATTTGGAAAAATCTAAAATATTGGTCTGGAAATGTCAAAACGATCGATGGTATAGCGGGAGTCATAAATACTTAGGCGTTCTTTACTTTACTTAAAAGTATCTTCTTAAGGTGTTATATATAAGTAAAATAAAAAATATTTAAATATTTAAGTATTTTACTTTTCTAAAAGTGATAAAAGGACTATAATGATAGTGAAAACGCTTGCAACAGAAAATAGTTTGTATATATTTGTTAGCGTTTTCTATTGCATTCCAAATTTAACGGTGTATACTAGGCAATGAAGGTTTACTAAACAAGTGAAATTACAGGGGGTTTACTTACTATGGTAGCCGAAAAGGGAACTCAAACAAAAACACAACAACAAAGGGAACAACATTTTGAATTATTGAATTCGACACAAATTGTTATTAGTGAAGCATTAGAAAAATTGGGTTATCCAAACGAAGTATATGAATTATTAAAAGAACCAATTCGTATGATGACAGTGAAAATACCAGTTCGTATGGATGATGGGACTGTTAAAATATTTACTGGATATCGTGCACAACATAATGATGCTGTTGGTCCAACGAAAGGTGGAATTCGCTTCCATCCGAATGTGACAGAAAATGAAGTGAAAGCACTTTCAATCTGGATGAGTTTAAAGTGTGGTATTGTTGATTTACCATACGGTGGAGGTAAAGGTGGAATTATTTGTGACCCACGTGAAATGTCATTCCGTGAGTTAGAAAGATTAAGCCGCGGTTATGTACGAGCAATTAGCCAAATCGTAGGACCGACAAAAGACATTCCAGCTCCAGATGTATTCACAAACTCTCAGATTATGGCATGGATGATGGATGAGTATAGCCGTATCGATGAATTTAATTCACCAGGATTTATTACAGGTAAGCCACTTGTATTAGGTGGATCACATGGACGTGAAACAGCAACAGCGAAAGGTGTAACAATTTGTATTCGTGAAGCTGCAAAAAAACGCGACATTGATATTAAAGGTGCGCGCGTTGTTGTTCAAGGATTCGGTAATGCTGGAAGCTTCTTAGCTAAATTTATGCATGATGCAGGCGCGAAAGTTATTGCAATCTCGGATGCTTACGGTGCATTGCATGATCCAAACGGATTAGATATTGATTATTTATTAGACCGTCGTGATAGCTTCGGTACAGTAACAAAACTATTTAATAATACAATTTCAAACAAAGAATTGTTAGAACTGGATTGCGACATTTTAGTTCCAGCTGCAATTGAGAACCAAATTACAGAAGAAAATGCTAACAATATTAAAGCGAAAATCGTTGTTGAAGCTGCAAATGGTCCAACAACATTAGAAGCAACTAAAATTTTAACAGATCGCGGCATTTTACTTGTTCCGGACGTATTAGCAAGTGCTGGTGGTGTAACAGTATCGTACTTTGAGTGGGTACAAAATAACCAAGGTTACTACTGGACTGAAGAAGAAGTAGAACAACGTTTAGAAAAAGTAATGGTAAGATCATTTGATTCTATTTATGAAACAGCACAAGTTCGTAAAGTGAACATGCGCTTAGCGGCGTATATGGTTGGTGTTCGTAAAATGGCTGAAGCAAGTCGCTTCAGAGGTTGGGTATAATATTATATTATGAGAAAACGTGATTCCTTTCGAGGGAATCACGTTTTTTTGTTGAAGTATAAGGATGAGGTGGTGTATATGGAAAATGAAATGATGGAACGAGTAGAACAATTAGAAGAGAAAGTTAAGAGGTTAGAGGGAGAACTCGCAAGAACGATGAAAGCCTTAAAAACAAGTATCGTTCGGGTGTTCGGGGAAGGACTGCTGTTTTTAATATTTGGTGTGGTTGTAGTAGGGCCTATTATCGCCTTTGTAATCTCAATACTTACTTGGTTTGTTGAAAAATAAAATAAAAAATCAAAAGAACTCTTGTTCTGTACGAACAAACGTGCTATACTTTCCTTAGATAAACAAAACGGAAATGATTTTAAGGAGAGATAAATGATGAAAATGACAGTAGACCAAAGATTTATGATGCCAGCAGATGTTGTAGAACGAGTGGAAGTATTAAGAAACAAACAAAGTAAGCGTGGCACATTATTACAATCAGTAAATAAATTTTTCGGTTTAGATACGAAAGAAGATTGTGTTTGGTTTTACGGTTTTTATGGAGTTGCTGTAAGTATTTTATTATTTATGGTGTTCACATCAAATATTTTCGATTTTCTCTTCGCATAAGAAATATGCGATAAGGACATTGCTACCGAATACATATATAAAGAAGTAAGGTAATCTTCTGAAGTGGGAGTTGGTAGTAATGGCGATGTTTCCTATAGAGCGTAACTATATTGGGTATGGAAGTTCACGACCGGGAATTCCTCTTTCTAAAGTAAGATTTATTGTAAGTCATGATACGGGGAACCCTGGTAGCAATGCGATAGGGAATCGGGATTACTTTAATGAAATACAACCGAAAGCTTCGGCACATACATTTATAGATGATAAAACAATATTGGAAATTGTTCCTATAAATGAAGTAGCCTATCATGTTCGATATGGTGTGTCGACAGATAATGACTTATATGGTTATGATGCCAATAAGGCTGCCATTGGAGTGGAACTTTGTTATGGCGGTGATGTTAACTTTTGGGAAGCATATACCCGTTTTACGTGGTATCATGCGTATTTATGTCAAAACTTCGGCTTGAATCCGAAAAAAGATATCGTATCACATAAAACACTTGACCCAGCTAGAAAGATTGATCCTGAAAATGTATTAGGGAAACAAGGTATTAAATTTCAGCAGTTTTTAGCAGATGTCTATCGGATGTACGTTTCGTTTAGATGACAAATATATGAAAAATGAATACAATAAAGATAGGTGCCTACTGCTGTAAGTAGGTTTTTTCTTGTTTTTATAAATAGCGTATTGGTAGAAGACTAGGAGTGAGCTGAGTATGGAGAAAGAAACAGCTATCATAATTGGAGGCGGTCCGTGCGGATTAGCAGCAGCAATTTCGTTGCAAAAGGTAGGGATAAACCCGTTAGTAATTGAAAAAGGAAACATTGTAAATGCGATTTATAATTATCCAACACATCAAACATTTTTCTCTTCTAGTGAAAAATTAGAAATTGGTGATGTAGCTTTTATTACAGAAAATCGTAAGCCTGTTCGAAATCAAGCGCTTGCGTATTATCGTGAAGTAGTAAAGCGTAAATCTGTACGTGTAAATGCTTTTGAACGAGTGGAGAAAGTTCAAAAGGATGGAGATGTTTTTCAAGTTGAAACGACAAAGCGTGACGGAAGTAAAGAAATATATATAGCGAAATATATTGTTGTAGCAACTGGATATTATGACAATCCAAATTATATGAATGTTCCAGGTGAGGAATTGAAGAAAGTAGCTCACTATTTTAAAGAGGGACATCCTTATTTTGATCGAGATGTAGTAGTTATAGGTGGGAAAAACTCGAGTGTAGATGCGGCGTTAGAACTTGTTAAAGCCGGTGCGCGTGTAACAGTTTTATATCGCGGAAGTGAGTACTCTCCGAGCATTAAGCCGTGGATTTTGCCGGAGTTTGAGGCATTAGTACGAAGCGGCACAATTCAAATGCATTTCGGGGCTCACGTGAAAGAAGTTACTGAACATACATTAACGTTTACAGTTGATGATGAGGCATATACAATCCAAAATGATTTTGTATTTGCGATGACTGGTTACCATCCTGATCATAGTTTCTTAACGAGGATGGGTGTTCGGATTGATGAGGAAACAGGACGCCCGATTTATACAGAGGATACAATGGAAACGAACGCTGAAAATATTTTCATTGCAGGTGTAATTGCTGCTGGAAATAATGCAAATGAAATATTTATTGAGAACGGTCGATTTCATGGGGATGCGATTGCGCAAACCATTGCAACGAGAGAAATGTAAAAAGAAGCTGTCGAAATAAACTTCGACAGCTTCTTTTTTAATCGTGCATAAACATATTTTGGATTGATTCATGAGAAGTTGTATTCTCTAATGCAACTAATAATTTAATGCGTGCTTTTTGAGCATTTAAACCGTATGTGAATACAATACCCATATCTTTTAATTGCTTGCCGCCACCTTCATATGAATATACATCTTGAACGATGCCGTTGAAACAACGAGAAACTAATACGACAGGAATTCCTTTGTTTATTAATCGTTCTAGACTAGGAAGTGTTCTTGGAGGTAAATTACCTTGTCCAAGTGCTTCAATAACAATCCCATCTACTGGAAGGTTTTCAATTGCTGCTAACAATGTATCGTCCATACCAGCGTATGCTTTTAGAACAACTACGTTTTTAGAAACTTTATTTACTGAATATGTTTCATGATGTACTAAAGCGTGATGGAATACAACGCCGCGCTTTGTTACCATACCAATTGGTCCATACTGTGGACTCTGGAATGTTGCTACATTACTAGTATGTGTTTTCGTTACATTTGTAGCGCAATGAATTTCGTCGTTTAATACGACTAGAACACCTTTTTCAGCTGCTTCACTACAGCTAGCGACTTTTACAGCCGATAAGAAGTTATATAGACCATCAGCACCTAATTCATTACTAGAACGCATTGCGCCTGTTACAACGATTGGAATAGTTGCCTGTACTGTTAAATCTAAGAAATAGGCTGTTTCTTCTAATGTATCCGTACCATGCGTAATGACTACGCCATGAATGTTGTCTTGTTTTACTCTTTCATCGATGATGACTTGTAATTGTAACATTTCGCTCGGTGTCATATGAGGAGATGGTAGATGGAACACGTCTTCAACGATCAAATCAACATCGCCTTCTAAATCAGGAATAAATTTTAAAAGAGGATTTTTTTCACCTGGTTGTACGACCCCAGTTTCTTTATCTTCCTCCATTGCAATTGTTCCACCTGTGTGTAAAACTAGGATTCTTTTCAATGCTTATACCCCTTTCAAGTAAAAAAATACATTTAGAACATAACATGTTTTGAGTAAATTCGACAATGGAAATGTATAAAAGTATGCCTCGAAAATGACAATAAAGTTAGCTGCTATATGTACGATGTGTAAAACCACGAAACGGAAAGTGTAAATATAGGATAGGAGGGAGCAATTACGTTGAAAAAGGTGGAGCAAATTATTATTCGTATATTAGTAATACAATTCATTTGTCTTTCGGTTGTGCAATTGTTATTTATACATAAGTCATCAGTGAAATATTTATCTAAAATTGTTTATTATGAAGGTGTCATGGTAAAAAACAAAGTAGAAACCTTACAGGTGAATAGGTAGTTTTCATTTTCTTCTATGAAGGATTATGCTACAATAATTGAGGATTTAATGACGTGAAGCAAATGAGAAGAAGCAGGAGAATGCCTGCTTTTCGTTTTGTTTTATAAGTGAAAAAATGAGGTGTTACAATGGATAAACGAATTTCAATTGCTATAGATGGTCCAGCAGCTGCTGGAAAAAGTACAGTTGCGAAAGTAGTAGCGAAGAAACTTTCTTACGTTTATATTGATACAGGCGCAATGTATCGTGCGATTACATATGCAGCCCTTGAGCAAAAAGTGGACATTGAAAATGAAGAGCAGTTAATGGAAGTTGTAAAAAATGTGAATATTGAGTTTCAACAAGGAGAAAATACACAACTTGTATTTTTAAATGGACAAGATGTTTCTGAAGTAATTCGTACACCTGATGTGACGAATCGAGTATCTATTGTAGCGAAACATCGCCTTGTTCGTGAAGAAATGGTACGTCGTCAACAAGAGTTAGCGGAAAAAGGCGGCGTTGTAATGGATGGCCGTGATATTGGTACACATGTGTTATCAGATGCTGAAGTGAAGATCTTTATGCTTGCTTCTGTTGAAGAAAGAGCAGAAAGAAGACATTTAGAAAATATGAATAAAGGTTTCGATTCTAATTTAGAGCAGTTAAAAGAAGAAATTGCTCAGCGTGATAAATTAGATTCAGAACGCGAAGTTTCTCCTCTAAAAAAAGCTGATGATGCATTGGAATTAGATACAACTTCTTTATCAATTGAAGAAGTTGTCCGAAAAATTATGAGTATTGTTTCAGGAGTGTTTGCGAAATAAAGAAAGGGGATAGCCTCTTTCTTTTTTTGTTTGTATAGAAATGTAAAGGATACGTGAATTGTGAACCTCTTTCCTTGACAAATGATCGGATTTGTAAGAAGTTAGTAAAAGAGGGATAAAACTTTCAGAATATATTCGCTATTATATTTCAAAACATACTTTCTTCAAGATGATTTTGCTGTATACTATTTATATAGGTTTAATATATTTTCTAGTGAAATGTATGAAAACTGAGTATGTGATGATAAATTCTTAAACATGCAAATGAAAACATTCGTTTTCATTTCGTATATACATAAAAAATGCTTTGTCAATTCTGTAGGGAGGTATTTCCATGGTAGAGAAAATGAATGAAGAAGTTATGGATTCAAAAGAATTACAAGTTGGTGACGTTGTTACAGGTTCTGTAACGAAGGTTGAAGAGAAACAAGTGCTTGTAAATGTTGGATACAAAACAGATGGCGTAATTCCAATTAGTGAATTAGCTAACGTTCATATTGAAAAAGCAAGCGATGTAGTAGAATTAGATCAAACACTAGAATTAAAGGTTATTAAATTAGAAGAGGATGATCTTGTCTTATCTAAACGTGCAGTTGATGCAGAAAAGGCATGGGTAGAATTACAAGAGAAATTTACTTCTGGTCATGTATTTGATGTGACTGTAAAAGATATCGTGAATGGTGGATTAGTTGTGGACCTTGGTGTTCGTGGTTTTATCCCAGCTTCACTTGTAGAAGTACATTATGTAGAAGATTTTACTGACTATAAAGGCAAAAAATTAGCCGTGAAAATTGTTGAATTAGACCGCGAAAAAAATCGTGTAATCCTTTCGCATAAAGCAGTAGTAGAGTTAGAGCTAGATTCTAAGAAAAAAGAAGCAATCTCTTCATTAAAAGAAGGCGACGTTGTTGAAGGAACAGTACAACGATTAACTGATTTTGGTGCTTTCGTAAATGTTGGTGGTGTGGACGGTTTAGTTCATATTTCACAAATTTCACACGAACGTGTAGAGCAACCTTCTGAAGTATTAGAGCAAGGGCAAAAGGTAAAGGTAAAGGTGTTATCTGTTGATGCTGATACACAACGTATTTCTTTATCAATTAAAGCAGCTCAACCAGGACCTTGGGAAAATGTGGCTGGCGAACTAAAGGCTGGAGATATTCGTGAGGGAGTAGTAAAACGTCTTGTTACATTCGGTGCATTCGTTGAAGTTTTACCTGGCGTTGAAGGTCTTGTGCACGTATCTCAAATTGCAAATCGTCACGTGAAAAATCCAAGTGAAGTATTGGAAATGGGACAAGAAGTAAAAGTGAAAGTGCTTGAAGTCCATGTAGCAGAGAAACGTATTTCTTTAAGTATAAAAGAAGCGCTTGAGGAAAATAATGTAATTGAAGATTACAGTCAGTATGAACCAAATGCTGATTCTGCTACTTTCCAATTAAGTGATATTATTGGTGAACAACTGAAAAAATTAAAGAAATAAAGAGGGGTACAAGTGGTAAGGGCAAAACGTAAATTAGATCATATTGAATACGCTCTTTCTACTGGTCAGTCTCGTACGCATGGCTTTCATGATATTGATTTTGTGCATCAAGGTTTGCCAAATTCAAGTTATGACACAATAACATGTGAAACAAAAATCGGCGAACTTTCACTAAGTTCGCCGATTTTTATCAATGCGATGACTGGTGGTGGAGGAGAGAAAACGTTACATATTAATGAGCAATTAGCATATGTAGCGAAACATCATAATCTTGCTATGGCTGTAGGTTCGCAAATGGCGGCGTTAAAAGATGAAAGTGAAGCTGCTTCTTATAAGATTATTAGAAAAGTAAACCCAAATGGTATTTTCTTTGCTAATTTAGGTAGTGAGGCAACTAGCGAACAGGCAGAGCGTGCCGTTGATATGATTGAAGCGAATGCATTGCAAATTCATTTAAATGTCATACAAGAGTTAACAATGCCAGAAGGAGACCGTGACTTTACTGGTGTACTTCAGCGCATTGAGAAAATTGTTTTAAATAGTAAAGTTCCTGTCATTGTAAAAGAAGTTGGATTTGGGATGAGTAAGGAAACCGTGCAGCAGTTAGCGAGCGTAGGTGTAACGGCAATTGATATTGGCGGACAAGGTGGTACGAATTTTGCTGCTGTTGAAAATGAAAGAAGACAGCGAATGCTTTCTTATTTTAATAACTGGGGCATACAAACAGCAACCTCGATTATTGAAGCAACCTCTACAAATAATAACCTCTCTTTTATTGCATCTGGGGGTATACAAACAGCGCTCGACGTAGCGAAAGCAATCGCATTAGGGGCGAATACAACTGCGTTTGCTGGTTACTTTTTACGTATTTTAATGCAAGATGGTATTGAGAAGTTAGTGGATGAAATTGATCTTTTACATACAGATTTGAAATTTATTATGACAGCTCTTGGTGCGAAGACGATAGAAGAGTTACAGGCTGTGCCTCTTGTTGTAAAGGGTGAAACATATCATTGGTTAACGCAGCGTGGTATTGATACGACGCATTATAGTAGAAGATAAAAAATCAACCGTTTGGTTGATTTTTTTGTTTTCTGCTCTTTTTTAGTAATATAAAGTGAGTGATGAATTAATATTCTATAAAAATAAAAAAATTATTATTATGTATATAAACATTATTTTGTGAAAATTTCGACTGAAATAGAGGTTGGAAATTGTAGGTATTGTACGGCTGAATGATTGGAAATTGTTTGATTTTGTCAAAGGAAATAGGTGGAGGTAAAAAATCCTAGAAAGATTTATATATGAAATATTATTTCGATATAAGTAAAATGTAAAAGACGGTTTCGTACAATATCGAAACCGTCTTTTTGTATTCATTAGTGCTGATTCTGCTTGCGAGCTTGTTCTGGTGTATCTAGTCCAGTTGCACCTGGATATTGTAGTGATTGGTCACGATCAGATTCAACGCGGCGTGATTCTCTTAGTTTTCGTTCTTGACGATCTTTACCCATAATGAATAGCACCTCCTTATTAAAAGTGTTGCTGTTATATGAAAAAACTATGCGCGAAGAAAGTGGATTAACTTTCATAAAAAGTTCCCATAATGGAAAACATAGGAGGTGAAATGATGGAAGGGAGTACTTTTTATTTTATAGCTTGGATAGGGTGGATTGTCGTAACTTTTTTTATGAAAAAGGATTCTATTCGGTGGAAGCTAAGCGCCTGTATATTGATTTTTATTATTTGCTCTCCGTTGCATGTAACGATTGCTTCATTCGCGGTATCAGTAAATGCGCTTTTGCTTTGTATTGTTGCTTTTATAGGAATCACGCTCTATTCTATTTGGAAAAAATTATATACCTTACTTTCGGCACTTATTATTGCAATGTTATATACAAGTTTTCATTTGTTAGAAGTATATGATCCAATTTGGATTGTGGTGGATAGGCTGTTTTTGTTAAGTAGTGCTCTTGTGTATGCATCGGTTTTACTACACGAAGATCGCATATTACGATTATGTTCTCTTTATGTAGGAATGTTACAGGGAGAATTGTTTGTGACACTTATTTTTCGGAAACTACACTTCCCTTACGATTACGGTAGCTTAGCGTTTTTTGATATCGTCGCCGTTTCTACATTGTTTATGGCAATTTTGTTTTGGATTGCAAAAGCATCAGTATATATGGAACAGTTCAAAGGGAAAACACGTAAAAGAAAGGCGAGGGTAATACATGACTGAATATACACCGGCCATTTTATGCGGAGTAATAGCGGGGACAGTAACGAGAGTGCTAATGCTCCGGACAGATACGCGACAATATCCGACGAGACTCCACGGGAAAATTATTCACGTTGCGATGGGGTTAATTGCAGCGGCTTTAGGAGCAATTGCGATTCCGTCAATTTTGAAAAAAGATTTTTCTGCTATTACGTTTCTTACATTGGCAGCAACGCAGTTTCGTGATGTGCGTAATATGGAAAGAAATACACTTCAACAATTAGATGGATATGAGCTCGTACCGCGTGGAAATACATATATTGAAGGGATTGCATTAGTTTTTGAAAGTCGGAACTATTTGGCGATGTTAACGTCGTTTGCAACGACGTTTGCATATATAGGGTTCCGTTCATGGATTGCTGGAGTAATTATGGCTATCATCGCATTTATTATCGCAAAAAAATTAATGTCGGGCAAAAGGTTACATGATCTTGTTGATATCGAGCATGTTCCACTTCGTTTTGAAGGAGCGGGGCTGTATATTGATAATATTTACATTATGAATATTGGATTGCCAGCGAGGCAAGAGGAAATTATGAAGTATGGAATGGGCTTTATTTTAAGGCCGAAATCAATTGATGCGATGGTGACAATCTCAAACTTAGGACAACGACAAGCTATTTTACATGATGTTTCTGTCGCTTTAGGGATTTATAGAGATTCTGGTACGCCGGCGCTTGTGCCGTTAGCAAAGCGTGATTTAGAAGATGGTAGGGTTGGAATCTTTGTCTTGCCACAAGATCAAGATGCAGAGAAAGCGATAGGTGTCATAGGAAATGTGCCGACGTTAGAAAGTGCTGTTCATATGTCATCGGAAGCCCCGAAAGGAAGGGGAGATAAGGGATGATGTTAGAAAGTGTAATTCTCGCAGTTATTACAACAGCGCCAGAGAAATTTGCTGGTGGTGCCCCTTTGTTTACTTGTGAATCGACAGAGGAATTAGAATTTGTTGCAAATAATTTAGAGGCAATTTTAGATGGTATTGCGCATCGCTTACAAGAGAATGTATATATTATTGTGAAACATTAGCAACGTGTGTTATAATGTGAGGTGTTTTGATACGTTGAGAAATATTCTGGAATGCAAATCCCTTCTTGCACAAAGAAGGGTTTTTTACATAATAAACAGAAGCAAGTTGAAAGGATGAAAGTATATGCCGAAACCAGTAATAGCAATAGTAGGCCGCCCGAACGTAGGAAAATCTACTATTTTCAATAGAATTGTTGGAGAAAGAGTTTCAATCGTAGAAGATATACCAGGTATAACGCGAGACCGTATTTATAGTGCGGGAGAATGGTTAAATCATGAGTTTAACATTATTGACACAGGTGGAATTGATATTGGAGACGAGCCGTTCTTGACACAAATTCGTCAACAAGCGGAAGTAGCGATTGATGAAGCAGATGTTATCATTTTTATGACGAATGGTCGCGATGGTGTAACTGCAGCGGATGAAGAAGTTGCTAAAATTTTATATCGTTCTAAAAAACCAATTGTACTTGCGGTAAATAAGGTTGATAATCCAGAGATGCGTAGTGATATTTATGATTTTTATGCATTAGGATTTGGCGAGCCATTCCCGATTTCAGGTACACACGGTTTAGGACTTGGTGATTTGTTAGATGAAGCTGCAAATCATTTTCCAAAGATTGAAGAAGAAGCGTACGATGATGAAACAATCCGTTTCTCTTTAATTGGACGTCCAAATGTAGGGAAATCATCACTTGTAAATGCACTTCTTGGTCAAGAACGTGTAATTGTAAGTAATATAGCGGGAACGACACGTGATGCTGTTGATACGCCATATAGTAAAGATGGTCAAGATTATGTAATCATCGATACAGCTGGTATGCGTAAAAAAGGGAAAGTATACGAAAGTACAGAAAAGTATAGTGTACTTCGTGCACTTAGAGCGATTGAACGTTCTGACGTTGTTTTAGTCGTTTTAGACGGAGAAGAAGGAATTATTGAACAGGATAAAAAAATTGCTGGATATGCTCATGATTCAGGACGTGCTGTTATTATCGTCGTAAACAAATGGGATGCAGTGAAAAAAGATGAAAAAACAATGAAAGCATTTGAAGAAAACATCCGTGCTCATTTCCAATTTTTAGAGTACGCACCGATTGTATTCTTATCTGCAAAAACGAAAAAACGTACACAAACATTATTACCAGTTATTAATGAAGTAAATGAAAGCCATAGCATTCGTATTCAAACGAACGTATTAAATGATGTAATTATGGATGCGGTAGCGATGAATCCAACACCAACTCATAATGGTAGCCGTCTGAAAATCTTCTATGCGACACAGGTTGCGGTAAAACCACCAACATTTGTTATATTTGTAAACGATACAGAGTTAATGCACTTCTCATATGAGCGCTTCTTAAAGAATCGTTTACGTGAAGCGTTCGGTTTTGTAGGAACGCCGATTCACATTATCGCTAGAGCAAGAGACTAATGGAGAGGATGTGATTTTATGACAAAAATCACAGTAGTAGGAGCAGGTAGCTGGGGAACAGCGTTAGCGATGGTATTGGCTGACAATGGACATGATGTACGAATTTGGGGAAATCGATCTGAACTTATGGATGAGATTAATACGAAACATGAGAATAGTCGATACCTTCCAGGAATTACATTGCCAAGCACAATCGTAGCCTACTCTTCTTTAGAAGAAGCATTAGTAGATGTAAATGTAGTACTTCTTGTAGTGCCAACGAAAGCGTATAGAGAAGTATTGCAAGATATGAAGAAATATGTAGCGGGTCCGATTACTTGGGTTCATGCAAGTAAAGGAATTGAACCTGGTACGTCAAAACGTATTTCGGAAGTGATTGAGGAAGAAATTCCAGAGAACTTGATTAAAGACGTTGTTGTGCTGTCTGGACCGAGTCATGCTGAAGAAGTCGGTTTACGTCAAGAGACGACGGTTACGTCTGCAGCAAAGCGTATGGAAGCGGCTGAGGAAGTACAAGACTTGTTTATGAATAGCTACTTCCGTGTATACACAAATCCAGATATCGTTGGAGTTGAGCTTGGTGGTGCGTTAAAAAATATTATCGCATTAGCTGCTGGAATAACTGATGGTCTTGGATTAGGTGATAATGCGAAAGCAGCATTAATGACACGTGGTTTAACAGAGATTGCTCGTTTAGGTAGAAAAATGGGCGGAAATCCGTTAACGTTTGCTGGTCTAACTGGAATGGGAGACTTAATCGTAACTTGTACAAGCGTTCATAGCCGAAATTGGCGCGCTGGAAATATGCTTGGAAAAGGGCACTCTTTAGAAGAAGTGTTAGAAAGTATGGGTATGGTTGTAGAAGGTGTGAGAACAACGAAAGCTGCTCACGAATTAGCTGAGAAAATGGAAGTTGAAATGCCGATTACAGCTGCTTTATATGATGTGCTATTCAATGGGAATAATGTGAAAGATGCAGTAGGCTCATTGATGGGGCGTGTTCGAAAACATGAAGTGGAAGCTATACCAGACTTACTTTAAAGAAAAGCGACAGAAGTACATTTGTACTTCTGTCGCTTTTTATTTTTTTGGGTATTTTCACCATTTTTTTATTTTTGCATAGGATGAAGAGTAACTTGAGGAGAGGGTGAAAAGAATGGATAATAATATTTTTAATAACATTGAAAAAGAAGCGAAAGTGAATAAAGAAGATATTTTTAAATTAGCATCATCTGTGCAAAACGCGAATTTACGTGATGAGACTGTGCTTCGTCAATTGATTCATCAAGTGGCTCTTATGGCAGGACGTGAAGTGCCGAAAGAACAAGAGGATCAAATTGTAAAAGCGATCATTAACAATAATATGCCCGCTGATTTTGGCTCGTTAAGCAAAATGTTTAAAAAATAAAATATATGAGAAACAAAGAGTTTGTAGATTGCATATGATAGCCATGAAAGTATGGGAATAGAGCTGTTTTGGGCATATTTGGTCAACCGAAGCGAGAGATACACTCGCTTCGGTTTTATTTTTATCTAGATTAGTGAAAGTTGTGAAAAAACCAGTTGATTAAAGTTACATATTTGCAATTTGTAGTGAAATGTTCTTTTTTGTATTTGTTTAAAGATTTTAATTTGTTAAAATAGTATAAAAATAGATTAATAAAATGGGGTGTGTATATGTCAGAAGGGCTTTTAAAAATGTGGTTTGCTTTAGGGGCAATTGGATTTATGTTTTTTGCAGTAAGTTTTATTTTATTAAGTAGATACAAAATAAAGAATAAATTTTTGAAAGGGATTACAGCATTAGTAGCGTACACCCTTATGATTGTGTCAGGAATTGTTATTTTTCTTGTTGTATTTAGTGGACCTGTACAGCAGTAAAGGGGATGGTCTCGAAAATGCTACATACGGAGCAAGTTATATTAGTATGAAAAGGTGATTGCTAGTGAAAAAAGTCCATATTATTTTAATATTTTGTTGTATGAGCCTTTTAACAGGGTGTCTGTATCCGAAAGAAAATATGAGACAAAATGCTGTTCCTTATGAAGATCAACTACAGGTTGTTCAAAAAGCGGTAGCGACATTTAAGGAGCAAAATGATGGGATATTGCCAATTAAGACGCGGGATATGAGTACGCCTATTTATCAAAAGTATCCAATCGATTTTCAAAAGATTGCGCCGCGTTACATACAAGAAGCGCCGGGAAATGCGTATGAAAGCGGAGGAGTGTACCAATACGTATTAATAGACGTTGAAACAAACCCGACAGTAAAGTTAATTGATGTTAGGATGGCTGAACAAATCCAGGAATTAGCATTAAAGCTTAGGATGTATCGGGATGAACATCAATATCCACCTTTTAAAAAGGTAATTTCAGATGGTGTGTATGAATTAGATTTCAAAAAACTAGGATATAAAGATGTGCCACAAGTGACAAGTCCATATTCTGGTAAGGGGCTTCCTTTTGTAATCAATGAAAAGGGAGAAATTTATGTTGATTATCGAATCGACTTATATGAAGCGTTGAAAAAAAATGAAGGTCAATTTAAGGAGGGGGAAGATATTCGGAATATACTTTCGAACGATTCTCCATTTGTACCTGCGTATTCTTTACCGTATACGGTAAAGAATGGAGAACCAATTTTTTTAAAATCATAAGTCATGAACCTTTCTTTTAGTGAATAAGTTCTAGAAGAAAGGTTTTTTATGTTACACAACTTGCGATGCAAACAAAAGGTATTTTTTAATAGTCATATGAAATTGGACAAAATTATATGATATATTGTCCGAACTTCTAGAATACCATTATATTATATCAGATATTATAGGCAACGTTAGAGAAGGTATTAGTTGACTATAAACGTGGAATTATTCCCAAAAATATTGAGGGAGGGAATCACTTGGAAAAGGTAGATATTTTTAAAGATATTGCGGAACGCACAGGCGGTGATATTTATTTTGGAGTTGTAGGAGCTGTTCGAACAGGGAAATCAACATTCATTAAAAAATTTATGGAACTTGTAGTTATTCCTAATATTGAGAATGAGTCTGACCGTCAAAGGGCGCAGGATGAACTGCCTCAAAGTGCTGCTGGTCGTACAATCATGACGACGGAACCGAAGTTTGTTCCAAACCAAGCGGTTTCTATCGAAGTAGATGAAGGTCTTGAAGTGAATATTCGATTAGTAGATTGCGTCGGATATACGGTTCCAGGAGCAAAAGGCTATGAAGATGAGAATGGCCCGCGCATGATTAATACTCCTTGGTATGAAGAGCCTATTCCATTCCATGAAGCTGCAGAAATCGGCACACGTAAAGTAATTCAAGAGCATTCAACGATTGGTGTTGTCATTACAACAGATGGAACGATTGGTGAAATTCCAAGAAGAGATTATATAGAGGCAGAAGAACGCGTAGTAAATGAGTTAAAAGAAGTCGGAAAACCTTTCATTATGATCATCAACACTGTACAGCCGTATCATCCAGATACAGAGCAATTGCGCCAAAGTTTATCTGAAGAATATGATATCCCAGTCATTGCGATGAGTGTAGAGAGTTTAAGGGAAACAGATGTGTATAATGTGCTTCGAGAAGCGTTATTTGAGTTCCCGGTTTTAGAAGTGAATGTTAACCTTCCGAGCTGGGTGATGGTGCTAAATGAAGGGCATTGGTTACGCCAAAGCTATCAAGAAGCTGTTCAAGAGACTGTAAAGGATATAAAACGTCTTCGTGATGTGGACCGCGTCGTTTGGCAGTTTAGTCAGTATGAATTTATTGATCGAGCAAGCCTAGCTGGCATTGATATGGGGCAAGGCGTAGCAGAGATTGATTTATATGCACCAGATGAATTATATGATCAAATTTTAAAAGAAGTAGTAGGAGTAGAAATTAGAGGGAAAGATCATTTGTTGAAGCTTATGCTCGATTTATCTCATGCAAAAATAGAATACGATCAAGTGGCGGATGCCCTGCGTATGGTAAAGCAAACAGGATATGGTGTAGCAGCGCCTGCGCTAGCTGACATGAGCTTAGATGAGCCAGAAATTATTCGTCACGGTTCAAGGTTTGGTGTGAAATTAAAAGCTGTAGCGCCATCTATTCATATGATTAAAGTAGATGTGGAGTCAACGTTTGAGCCAATCATTGGTACTGAAAAGCAAAGTGAAGAATTAGTTCGTTATTTAATGCAGGATTTTGAAGATGACCCATTATCAATTTGGAATTCTGATATATTCGGACGTTCGCTTAGCTCTATTGTTCGAGAAGGCATACAAGCAAAACTATCTTTAATGCCAGAAAATGCGAGATATAAATTAAAAGAAACGCTAGAAAGAATTATTAACGAAGGATCTGGCGGATTAATTGCGATTATATTATAAGAAAAAAATCCCTCTCATCGCAGAGGGATTTTTTTGATTTTCGCGTATAGAATAGAAAAATAAACAGTCATTATCTAATATATTGTTGTAAATTGTCAAGTTTCATCAGATTTTCACATTTTAAGAGTAACAATTTCCTTAAAAATATTGAATTATAAAGGAGAATCGTATAATATAGGCGTTGATAATGATTTATCTACATCTTTGTAGTATAGAATTTGCAAAAATTGCCTACAAATGAAAGTAAGACTCATTTTATGATCATTATACAGTCTTATCTTTGGGAGGAGGTGAATGGCATGAACAAGACAGATTTAATCAATGCTGTTGCAGAAGCAAGTTCCCTTTCTAAAAAGGACGCAACAAAAGCAGTAGACGCTGTTTTTGATTCTATCTTAGAAGCTTTAAAACAAGGTGATAAAGTACAACTGATCGGATTCGGTAACTTCGAAGTTCGTGAGCGTGCGGCTCGTAAAGGTCGTAACCCACAAACAGGTGAGGAGATTGAAATCGCTGCAAGTAAAGTACCTGCATTCAAACCTGGTAAAGCGTTAAAAGATGCGGTTAAATAATCCTTACATATTAACAGGGAAGAAGAGTTTCCTTTTTGGGAACTCTTCTTTTTGCTTTTAAAAACATAAATATGCTAGAATGTGTTCGTATCACTTTTAGGTTTTCGGGAGGGCTAGCGGATGGCAAAAGTTAATTTAGAACAAATTGAACATGCAGTACGCCTTATTTTAGAGGCAATCGGAGATGACCCAAATCGTGAGGGAGTGCTTGATACACCAAAGCGTGTTGCAAAAATGTACGCAGAAGTGTTCGCAGGAATGCATGAAGATCCGAAAGAACATTTGCATAAAGTGTTCGGAGAAGATCACGAGGAGCTTGTACTAGTAAAAGATATACCGTTTTATTCGATGTGTGAGCATCATTTAGTTCCATTCTATGGAGTTGCTCACGTTGCATATATTCCGCAAGGCGGAAAAGTGACAGGGTTAAGTAAATTAGCTCGTACTGTAGATACAATTGCACGTCGTCCACAACTGCAAGAACGTATTACATCAACAGTAGCGAACTCTATTATGGAAGTACTAGAGCCGCATGGTGTAATGGTAGTAGTAGAAGCGGAACATATGTGCATGACGATGCGCGGTGTGAAAAAGCCAGGCGCGAAAACAGTAACAACAGCAGTACGTGGTGTGCTAGAAAATGATGCTGCAGCACGCAGTGAAATTTTATCTTTTATTAAATCGAAGTAAAGAAAAGTAGGAAACTGCTTTTCTTTTTTTTTTTATGTAAATAAATGATATAGTTTTAGTAAGGCAGAGTGAGAATAGAAAGACTACTAAAAAGAGTGGAAGATGTTATTTCGTTCGGTGGAAGTTTGGAAAGAGTAGCCAAGTTTTGGTTATAGAAAATAGTATGTATGTGTTATAATAAGTTTTATGAATTAGAAAACAAGGGTGATTTTTGTGTGTGACATCTACGGAGGGTATGCGGGTATAAGAGAGAAATTGATGGAGAAATTACGCCATCCTTATTTTATAAACTATATTGAAGAACCATTTATTGATGAAGAAAAAATAGCATTGTTATATGGTGCTTTAAAAAGTGCAAATTTACATATAGAACAAATTGAGCATTATGTAGTAACCATTATGCTTGTGCAAATTGCGCTTGATACACATGAAAGAGTATCAAATAAAGCAGGGGAAGAAGCAAATGAATCGCATAAACGTCGTCAGCTAACAGTACTTGCTGGTGATTACTATAGCGGGTTATATTATTATTTATTGTCTATGAATCGTGATATTGTTTTAATTCGTGCGCTTGCTGAAGGAATTAAAGAAATTAATGAACACAAAATAATGTTATATCAAAAAGCGCATGAAACGATGGATGACATAATGGAAAGTGTAGTTACGATTGAGTCTGCACTCTTGCAAAAAACATGTGATCATTTTCAGTTATCGCATTGGAAGCCGTTTATAACGTATGTACTAGGAAAGAACCGTCTTCAAAAAGAATGTGAACTGCATGCTGATAAAAGACATTCACCTGTTTTCCAAGCAGTTCAAGGAATTGTGAAGGATCAAGCAGAGGTAGAAACAGTAATACATGGATGGATGATGGAACTCAGAAAGAAAGAAAATCAATTTTTAGAAAACCACACAGATATAAGTGAAATAAACTCTGTGTTAAGAGATAAATCGAAGACATAAGCTATTTTACATTGGAAGAAGGTACGAGCATGCAACAATCAAAAGAAGAAAGAGTACATGATGTATTTGAGAAAATCTCTGATAAATACGATGTGATGAATTCTGTAATTAGTTTTCAAAGACATAAAGCGTGGCGTAAAGAGACGATGCGCATTATGGATGTAAAACCAGGTAACAAGGCTCTTGATGTATGCTGCGGGACAGCGGACTGGACAATTGCGCTAGCTGGAGCGGTAGGTGAACAGGGTAAGGTTGTTGGTTTAGACTTCAGTGAAAATATGTTATCTGTTGGTAAGCAAAAGGTAGAGGCGTTACAATTAAAACAAGTAGAACTTCTACACGGGAATGCAATGGAGCTTCCATTTGAAGATAACACATTTGATTATGTAACGATTGGATTTGGTTTACGTAACGTACCGGATTATATGCACGTATTAAAAGAAATGACGCGTGTAGTCAAACCAGGTGGAAAAGTAATTTGTTTAGAAACATCTCAACCAACAATGATTGGTTTTCGACAAGGGTATATTTTATACTTTAAATATATCATGCCGTTATTTGGAAAGTTATTTGCGAAAAGCTATAAAGAATATTCATGGCTGCAAGAATCTGCTAGTTCATTCCCAGGTATGAAAGAATTGGCTAGTATGTTTGAAGAAGCTGGACTTGAACGTGTACAAGTGAAGCCGTTTACTTTTGGGGTAGCTGCGATGCATTTAGGTATAAAACCAGAATCAAAATAGAAAAAAGAAGTTTTAGGTTAAGGTGAACAATATGAAGTTACAACTTATGTACTCTTTTTTACGATCGGATATTAATGTGATAGAAAAAGAATTAAAAAAGACAGTTGCTTCTGAACAGCCATTAGTAGAAGAGGCGGCATTACAACTTATTGAAGCTGGTGGGAAGCGAATTCGTCCTGTATTTGTATTGCTTGCGGGAAAGTTTGGAGATTATAAGTTAGATGCAATTAAGCATGTAGCTGTTGCGTTAGAACTTATTCATATGGCTTCTCTTGTTCACGATGATGTTATTGATGCTGCATTTTTACGACGTGGTAGTGCAACTGTGAATGCGAAATGGGGAGATCGTATTGCAATGTATACAGGGGACTATCTATTTGCTAAGTCTCTTGAATGTATAACAAATATCGAAATTCCAGAGGCGCATCAGGCGCTATCGCATACCATTTTAGAAGTTTGTAAAGGTGAAATTGAACAAATTAAAGATAAATACAATTATGACCAAAATTTACGAACGTATTTAAGAAGAATAAAGCGAAAAACAGCATTATTAATTGCGGCGAGTTGTCAACTAGGAGCAATTGCTGCTGGCGCTAATCGTGATACGGTAAATCGACTATTTTGGTATGGGTATTTTGTAGGCATGTCGTATCAAATTATTGATGATATTTTAGATTTCGTGTCCACAGAAGAGAAGCTTGGAAAACCTGCTGGCGGAGATTTACTACAAGGAAATATTACGCTTCCTGCTCTATACGCTATGGAAGATCCAGTACTTCGTAAGAAAATCACATCTGTACATGAAAATACAACAGCGGATGAAATGAAAGAAATTATTGAGGCTGTAAAGAATAGTGCCGCTATTGATAAAGCATTTGCATTTAGTGAACGTTATTTACATAAAGCATTAGAAATTATAAAACCGCTCCCACGTGGACAAGCGAAGTATGCATTACAAAATGTAGCAAAGTATATTGGAAAACGAAAATTTTAGTGTTTTTTCTAAAAAATAAAATAATCTCTCTATTTCAAAACTATTGCACAATTGTGATAAGGGTGTTAATATGTGTGTGGGGATATACAATTACATACATAATTCAGAAGTGGAGAGATTTTTTATGGAAAAAACATTTCTAATGGTAAAACCAGACGGTGTACAACGTGCCTTCATTGGGGAAATCGTAGCTCGTTTTGAGAAAAAAGGCTTTCAATTAGTTGGTGCAAAATTAATGCAAGTCACTCCGGAAATTGCTGGACAACACTATGCTGAGCACACAGAGAAACCTTTCTTTGGTGAATTAGTAGATTTTATTACATCTGGCCCTGTATTCGCAATGGTATGGCAAGGTGAAGGTGTAGTAGATACAGCTCGTAACATGATGGGTAAAACAAGACCACATGAAGCAGCTCCTGGAACAATTCGTGGAGATTTCGGTGTAACTGTTGCGAAAAACATTATCCATGGTTCTGATTCGTTAGAAAGTGCAGAGCGTGAGATTGCTATTTTCTTTAAGGAAGAAGAATTAGTTGACTACTCAAAATTAATGAATGAATGGATTTACTAATTATTTTGAAATAATTTGTAAACGCTTTAATCACTGTGATAATAGTAGAAAGTGTAAGGAGAATAGGGGTATTCTTCTTGCACTTTTTTTATTTCATTTAGTTACGAAGTTAGGGCGGTTATGATATATTGATATGTAAAGTAAAAGGCCTATCGGATAATAAACGAATGGCTGATGTATTATATAATTTCTTTCATATTTTTAGAGTAAGGAAAGATAATATCATTGCTTAATATAGCGAGATAAATACATATACGAAAAGAGGAATAACGTATGCGATATATTACAGCTGGTGAGTCTCATGGTCCACAACTTACAACGATTATAGAAGGTGTTCCGGCAGGACTGCCTTTAGTAGCGGATGATATAAATGAAGAGTTAGCTAGAAGGCAAAAGGGTTATGGGCGTGGTAGACGCATGCAAATTGAAACAGATCAAGTGCAAATTGTAAGTGGTGTTAGACACGGAGAGACATTAGGTTCTCCAATTGCACTTGTTGTTGAAAATCGTGATTTTGCGCATTGGACAAAAATTATGGGCGCAGAGCCTTTAACAGAACAAGAAGAAAAAGAAATGAAAAGAAAAGTAACAAAGCCAAGACCTGGACATGCTGATTTAAATGGTGCGATTAAATATGGACATAGAGATATGAGAAATGTACTAGAACGTTCTTCAGCACGCGAAACGACAGTGCGTGTTGCTGCTGGTGCGGTTGCTAAAAAAGTGTTAGCAGAACTTGGTATTAAAGTGGCGGGCCATGTAATTGAAATTGGCGGTGTTGAGGCTAAGGAAGTTACGTATCGTTCAATTGAAGAATTAAAAAGTATTACAGAAGCATCACCTGTACGTTGCTTAGATGAAGATGCAGGTAACAAAATGATGAAAGCAATTGATGATGCGAAAGCAAATGGTGATTCAATCGGTGGGATTGTTGAAGTGATTGTGGAAGGAATGCCAATTGGGGTTGGTAGCTATGTGCATTATGACCGAAAACTGGATGCAAAATTAGCAGCCGCAATTATGAGCATTAATGCCTTCAAAGGTGTCGAGATCGGAATTGGTTTTGAAGCAGCGCATAGACCAGGAAGTGAAGTTCATGATGAAATTCTTTGGAATGAAGAGCATGGATATACACGAAGAACAAATAACGCAGGTGGTTTAGAAGGCGGAATGACGACTGGAATGCCAATTGTTGTGCGCGGTGTGATGAAACCGATACCTACACTATATAAACCTCTTCAAAGTGTAGATATTGATACGAAAGAGCCTTTTACAGCGAGCATTGAACGCTCAGACAGTTGCGCCGTTCCAGCAGCTAGTGTCGTTGCAGAAGCGGTTGTGGCTTGGGAATTAGCGACAGCTTTAATAGAACAATACGGATTAGATCGTATGGACCTTATTCGTGAAAATATTGAGAAACATAATGAATATGCGAGGGGATTTTAATGGGAAACATACATATTCAAACGAAATCAAAAGAATATGATGTACACGTAGGACAAGAATCGTTGTCACATTTGAAAACAATCGTTCAAAATATGCAACCATCTGTATCAAACGTTATGATCATTTCAGATGAAGCTGTTGCATCTTTCCATTTACAGACAGTTGTAGATGCATTGCAAATAGAGCAAAAAGTATTTTCATTCGTTGTACCGAGTGGTGAAAAAGAGAAGTCTTTTGAAAACTTCTATGCGGCTCATACGTCAGCTCTTGAAAATAAATTAGATAGAAATTCTTTAATTATTGCACTTGGAGGCGGAATGATTGGGGATTTAGCTGGTTTTGTTGCTGCGTCGTTTATGCGTGGAATTCGCTTTATTCAAGTTCCAACGACTTTATTAGCTCACGATAGTGCAGTAGGTGGGAAAGTAGCGATCAATCATCCGTTAGGTAAAAATATGATCGGTGCATTCCATCAACCGGAAGCAGTTGTATATCATACGCCGTTTTTACAGTCTCTTCCTGAAAAAGAATGGCGTTCAGGTTATGCAGAAGTGATAAAACATGCTCTTATTGGTGATGTAGAGCTGTATCATTGGCTAAGAGAAGAAGTGCAAACATTAGCAGACCTTCGTGATGAAAAGTTAATTCATATATTAACGAAGGCGATTCCTGTAAAGGCAAATATTGTAGCGCAAGATGAAACAGAACAAGGCGTACGTGCTCATTTGAACTTTGGACATACGTTAGGCCATGCTCTTGAAAAAGAGCTAGGATATGGAAATATTACTCACGGTGACGGAGTAGCGGTTGGAATGTTATTTGCCTTGTTTTTAAGTGAACAGGTGTACAAGGTTGATCTTTCCTATGAAGAGATGAAGCAGTGGTTCTTAAAGTACGGTTATCCAAAAATGCCAAGTGATTTGAATGTAGAGCGCCTCGTCCAGTTGATGAAACAAGATAAGAAAGCGAATGCTGGAGCAATTCATATGGTGTTAATGCAGGAATATGGGGTAGTGAATGTCGTATCTATTCCAGATGAGACTGTTCATATTGCGTTAGAGGCATTTCAAAAGGATATGGCTTAAGAAGTGTGAAGTGCTTGTTTTGAGGTATTCTCGTAATAGTGGCGGTTAAGATAAACGATTACAGTGCGGGATTACAACCGTAGTGTAATCGAATTGAATAAAATGACTGGGGGAAGAAAAATGAGAGTGAAAGAGCAATTGTTAACTTTGAGAGCATATGTACCTGGGAAAAACATTGAAGAAGTAAAAAGGGAATATGGATTATCAAAAATTGTGAAATTAGCATCGAACGAAAATCCATTCGGTTGCTCAGCACGCGTAACAGAAGCATTAACTTCTTTAGCGAGTCAATATGCTCTTTATCCAGATGGATATGCATTTGAACTTCGGACAAAAGTAGCAGAGCAGTTAGGTGTTAAAGCGGAACAACTGTTATTTGGTAGTGGATTAGATGAAGTCATTCAAATGATTAGCCGTGCATTACTACACGAAGGAACAAATGTTGTAATGGCGAATCCAACATTCTCTCAATACCATCACCATGCTGTTATTGAAGGAGCAGAAGTTCGTGAAGTACCACTTAAAGATGGCATTCATGATTTAGATGCGATGTTACAGCAAGTAGATGATAAAACGAAGATTGTATGGATTTGTAACCCGAATAATCCAACAGGTACATATGTAGAGAAGCAAAAGTTACTTTCATTTTTAGAATCAGTTCCTAAGTCAACGCTCGTTATTATGGACGAAGCATATTATGAATATGCGGGAGCAGAAGACTATCCACAAACATTATCACTTCTTGAAAAATATGAAAATCTTATGGTTTTACGTACGTTTTCAAAAGCATATGGTTTAGCTGCTTTCCGTATCGGGTATGCGGTTGGTAATGCGAAGTTAATCGGACAGCTAGAAGTAGCAAGGTTACCATTTAATACATCGACTGTAGCCCAATCGGTAGCACTTGCTGCATTAGAAGATCAAGCATTTTTACAAGAATGTGTGAAAAAGAACGAAGAAGGATTAAATCAATATTACGCATTTTGTAAGGAATATAACGTATTCTATTATCCATCTCAAACAAATTTCATTTTCTTAAAACTCGGTATTCCTGGTAATGAGGCTTTCGAACGATTAATGAAGAAAGGCTACATTGTTCGTTCTGGTGCTGCATTTGGTATACATGATGGTATTCGTATTACTGTCGGTTTGAAAGAAGAAAATGATGAAATTATAGAATTATTGAAAGAGCTTGTAAAAGAGCAAGTAAAGAAAGAAGAAACATACTCTTAAGAGTGTGTGAAGGCTCCTATTATAGGAGTCTTTTTTATTTAAATGACTCGATCCGTGCGTGTTAATAATTAATAAGGGAAGTTATTTGCACGGTAATGAAAGAAAACGGTACAATAGAAAGTAGTAATGCGGTATCGGTGTCATATTCGAATCGTTATCAGTGAAAGTACAAGAAGAAGTATGCTCATTCTAAAGGTTGCGTTCTTACACCTAGTTGCTTATGATAAAGTGAAACTTTAATCAGTGGGATGTTCATCTTCACTGATTATTAGCCCGCATAAATCGGGGGAAATGACCAGAAAATAATATTTGTTAGAATTAAAGGAGACGTTTATGCAAAACTTTGAACAAGCTGTTTCATATATTGAAAATGGTGAAGCGGAAAAAGGATTACAATTATTAAAAGAACAATTAAAAATTGCGAATGATGAAGAGAAGTACGATATCGCTCGCTATTATCATACACTTGGATTTATGGATGAAGCGTTAGCAATTACAGAAGATTTGCGTTTATTGTACCCGGAAGAAAGTGAATTCACTGTATTTTTAGCAGAATTATATATTGATTTAGACAAAGAAGATGAAGCAATTGAAGTGCTTCATGATATTCCGGAAAATGATGATTTATATGTTCAATCGTTATTACTTGTTGCAGATTTATTCCAAATGCAAGGTTTCGATGATGTAGCGGAACAAAAACTATTAAAGGCGAAAGAAATGATGCCTGATGAGCCTGTTATTACGTTTGGATTAGCAGAGTTATATAGTAGTAAAGGGGAAGAACAAAAGGCAATCACTTATTATGAGGCGCTATTAGCGGAACATAAAGTAATGGGTGGTGTTGTCATTGCACTTCGCCTCGCAGAAACGTTAAGTGCGATTGGAAATTGGGAAGAAGCGATCTCTTACTACGAAGCAGGTTTAGAGGAACAAAAAGATATTCACTCATTATTTGGATATGCCTTCACATTATACCAAGGCGAAGAATACCAAAGAGCAATTGGTGCTTGGCAAGAACTAAAAGAATTGGATCCGGAGTATGCGTCGCTTTACATGTATTTAGCGAAAAGCTATGAAAAAGAAGGAATGCTTCAAGAAAGCTATGAAACACTTCAAGAAGGAATTAAAGTAGATGAGCTTTCTGTACCATTGTATGTAGAATTAGCGAACATTGCAGCGAAATTAGGGAAAATAGCGGAAGCAGAGGAAGTGCTTCAAAAAGCGCTTGAGTTAGATCCAGGACATTTAGGTGCGATATTAAAATATGCGTATATCTTAAAAGAACAAGAAAAGTATGAAGAGCTAATTGCCGTTGTAGAGCGTGCGATTGATAGCGGAGAACCAGATACACAACTACTTTGGGATCTTGCGTTTGCAAAAAAACAATTAGAAATGTATTCGGATGCATTAAAACACTATGAAAGTGCATATACTTCTTTTAAGAATCATCCAGACTTCTTGGAAGAGTACGGTTATTTCTTATTGGAAGAAGGTATGAGAAAAGAGGCGAAAGAAGTATTTACTCAGTTAATACAACTAGACCCAACACAAATTCATATTGAAGAATTGTTATATAATTTAGAGGATTTTTCATAAGTTGGAAGGAAACTGAATGCCGCTTCTTGAATCTAAAAAGAAAAGAGAAAGACAGAGGAGGGACTTAATTGCTATGAATACCCCTGTTTCTGTAAACGAGAAGAAGGATTTTGTAAAGTGGTTTTTGAATAATTACCAACTGAAACAGCGTGAATGTGTATGGATTTTGAATTATTTAATGAGTCACGACCAATTGATGCATAAAGTCCACTTCGTAGAGCATGCAAAATATTGTCCGCGTGGCTTAGTGATGTCCGCGAATTGTGTAAAAGATACACCGTTTCACTTTTTTAAACAAAATGTTATGACAACGGATGCTGAAAAATCGTTTCATGATATTCGTTTAAATCGAGATGAGGATATTTATATTCAACTCAATTTTAAATCATCATTTCAAAATGCCAATTATGTAGCTGTATTAGAAGAAAACCCGTATTTACCAAAGCATATTGAAGTAAATGAAAAAGATCGTTTACTTGCAGAAAGATTTTTAGAAGAAAGTGTATTTTCTTTTAGAAGAGAACGTCTTTTGAAACAAATTGATGAAGCGCTAGATAAGCAGGATCAGGAAGCGTTTCATAGGTTAACAGCTGAGTTAAAGATGCTGTAGAATTCATTTGGATTCATAAAATTTTACAAATTTCAGACTTTTTAAGAAAAACTACCTTAATATAGGTAGTTTTTCTTTTTTTACCTCTTTTAGTATGGTTTAATATATATAAAGTGAAAGTTCTGTCATTTGTAGGTGAGGGGAGGGAAGAAATTTGAAATGGATTGTAAAAGATGTGGAACAGTTTGAGCAAGCAAGAGAGTATGTAGATACAGGTGTTATACCACTTTTATCAATTTCGGCAGCAAAAGAAATGAAAATGGTAGTAGAACAAGGTGAATTTATCGAATTGTTGAGTATGGAGCTGGAAAGAGAATATAAAGGAAGAGTGCTTTTACTACCTGCATTTACGTATTTAGTAGAAAGTCAAAAAAATGAAAAAGGTCGTTTGCAAGAATGGACAAATCATTTACAAGAGCAAGGTTTTAAGCATATTGCTTATGTTACAAGTGATTTTTCATGGAAAGAAGATATGCAAGAATTACAAGGAGATTTATTTTGGTTTCCTTCATTGGCGTTAGAACAATTTAGTGATCAAGCGAAAAGAGAAGTTATTCATGCGCATATAAAAAATATAATGGTAATGCTAGAAGGAAAATGGGGAAAGTAATAATAAACAGAAAGTTCTTATTATTATGAGTAGTATGATATTGACCTGTGCATAAGCGTATTATATCATGATAGTGTCCTAGTTTTTATTTTTTATATAATTTATCACGAGGGGACAATTTCTGATAGAGGGGGGAAATTTTCGTGAGCGAGAAAGAACATCGTGTATCAAGAAGACAGTTTTTAAATTACACCCTTACAGGGGTAGGAGGCTTTATGGCAGCGGGTATTTTAATGCCGATGACGCGATTTGCGCTTGATCCGGTGTTAAGAAAAGAAGCGGGAACGGATATGGTTGCTGTTGCACAAGTAAAGGATATTACAACAGAGCCGAAACGTTTCGACTTTAAGGTGAAGCAGGTTGATGGTTGGTACAAGTCCGAAGAGCCAAAATCAGCTTGGGTTCATAAAGATGAAAGCGGAGACATTGTGGCGTTCTCTCCAGTATGTAAACATTTAGGATGTACAGTAAACTGGAATTCGGACAAAGCACATCCGAATCAATTCTTTTGTCCATGTCACGGGGGCCGTTACACAAAAGACGGGATGAACATTAAAGGCACGCCGCCCCTTGCTCCACTTGATGTGTACGAATCTAAAGTGAAAGATGGAACGCTGTATTTAGGAAAAGCGAAGCCAAGAGGGGGTGCAAAGTAGATGCTAAATAAAATTTATGATTGGGTAGATGAAAGGTTAGATATTACACCAATATGGCGTGATATTGCTGATCATGAAGTACCTGAACATGTAAACCCGGCACATCACTTTTCTGCATTCGTTTATTGCTTTGGAGGACTTACCTTTTTCGTTACTGTAATTCAAATTTTATCTGGAATGTTTTTGACGATGTATTATGTGCCTGATATTAAAAATGCTTGGGAATCGGTTTATTATTTACAAAATGAAGTTGCATATGGGCAAATTGTTCGTGGTATGCACCACTGGGGTGCTAGTCTCGTCATTGTAATGATGTTTTTACATACACTTAGAGTTTTCTTCCAGGGTGCGTATAAAAAGCCTCGTGAGCTAAACTGGATTGTTGGTGTTCTTATTTTCTTTGTTATGTTAGGTCTTGGTTTTACCGGATATTTATTACCGTGGGATATGAAAGCATTATTTGCTACGAAAGTAGGGATTCAAATTGCAGAGCAAACACCGCTCATTGGTCCTTATATTAAAACATTACTCGCTGGTCATTCCGAAATTGTTGGCGCTCAAACATTAACTCGCTTCTTTGCTATTCACGTCTTCTTCTTACCAGCAGCACTTCTAGGTTTAATGGCCTTCCACTTCATCATGATTCGCAAACAAGGTATTTCCGGTCCGCTATAAGAGATTGCTAAATAAAAGGAGAAAGAACTAAAGGAGGGAGATTATGCATCGCGGCAAAGGGATGAAGTTTGTAGGAGATTCTCGGGTACCAGTAGCTCGGAAACCAAATATTCCAAAAGACTATTCTGAATACCCAGGAAAAACAGAAGCATTTTGGCCGAACTTCTTGTTAAAAGAATGGATGGTTGGTGCAGTTTTTTTAATCGGTTATTTATGTTTAACAGTGGCGCATCCGTCACCACTTGAGAGAATGGCGGATCCAACTGATGCCGGATATATACCACTTCCAGATTGGTATTTCTTATTCTTGTATCAGTTATTAAAGTATTCATATGCTTCTGGTTCATTCACTGTAATTGGAGCGTTTATTATGCCAGGGATTGCGTTTGGTGCATTACTGTTAGCGCCATTTCTTGATCGAGGACCAGAAAGACGCCCGTTGAAGCGTCCTGTAGCAACTGGATTTATGCTTTTAGCAATTGCATCGATTATCTTTTTAACTTGGGAATCTGTAGCACACCACGACTGGGAAGCTGCAAAAAAACAAGGAGCAATTGTAAAAACAGCACCAGTTGATAAAAATGATGATGGCTATAAATTAATGCAAAAAAATACTTGTTTAACGTGTCACGGTGACAATTTACAGGGTGGGGCAGCAGCGCCTGCACTGCAAAACTTAACTTTAAAGCCAGAAGAAATTGCTAAAATTGCGAAAGATGGAAAAGGTTCAATGCCTAAAGGTGTATTTAAAGGTACAGATGAGGAACTGAAGAAACTTTCGGAATTCGTTGCAAAGTATAATAAAAAATAATAAAAAGCTGACTACAAAAAATTGTAGTCAGCTTTTTATTTTGATGAGAGAAAGTTTACTATATAATAGAGTAGAGTTTGAGGAAAGAATGACTTTGTTTGAAAGGTGTTGGACATACAGCTTGGTTTACTTGTATGCAATGTTAAGACAACGCTCCGTATTATTATTTTTATTAGTTGTTAACATATTAGGTACAATATACGGATTTATATGGTATGGAAATCAATTAAAAGAAACTTCACCTATATTTTGGCCGTTTGTACCTGATAGCCCGATGGCGAGTCTTTTTTTTGTCTTTGTTTTAATTGCTTTTTTAATAAAGAGAAATTGGGGATTAATAGAGGCGCTAGCGATTGTTACTTTAATAAAATATGGTATATGGGCTGTTGTTGTAAATGCAATTATGATCTATGTAAAAGGTCCTATTGGTGTTATGGGGTATATGTTAATGCTTTCGCATTTTGCGATGGCAGTACAAGGATTGTTATATGCACCGTTTTATCGTATAAAAAAATGGCATTTTGCGGTAGCGGCTATATGGACATTACATAATGATGCAATTGATTATTTATTTTGGCAAATGCCGAGATATGGAATTATGCATTTGTTTGTAGAAGAAATTGGTTATTTTACGTTCTGGCTAAGCATCGCTACACTATGTATTACATATTATTCTTGCTTGCGTGAGAACCGAAAACAGTTTTCTTTATGATAGTTAAAACATGTAGGGGGAGAAAATGAAGAAAAATAAGAGTGGTACAAAAATATGGGATCGATTGATTACGATAGTTGTTTCGTATAGCATAGCATTTTCTATATTTGCACTTGCAACAACGGCGGTTGTATACGGAAAATGGCTGTATTATTTTGAAATTGATTTTTTAAACATTCCAGATTTAGCGGATATGACGAAGGGTGATATTAAAAGAAATTATGATGTGCTTATCACATATTTATCGCCGTTTTATGATGGTGCATTGCAGTTGCCAACATTAGATATGTCTACAAATGGACGTATTCATTTTGTAGATGTTAAAAATATTTTAGTAAAGATTCAATATGTGATGTATGCGACAATTATGATTGCCATAATAGGCGGGATTTATTTATTAAAAAAGAAAAATGAAAAGTTTTTACTGCATGGATCAATTTTAACAATTATCTTTCCAATCGCGCTGATGCTACCGATTGCTATTAATTTTGAAAAAAGTTTTGTATTATTCCATAAGCTTTTATTCAGTAATGATTATTGGATGTTTGATATTGAAACGGATCCGATTATATTAATGCTACCAGAAGAATTCTTTATGCATGCTGCGTGTGCTATTTTACTATTTATTTTATGCGGCAGCATACTTTGTTATAGCTTGTATAGATATTTCGTAAAAAAGAAAAGGATTTCAAAGGAAAAATTCTCTGCTTAAAGAGAATTTTTTTGTTTGTAAAACGATAATATATTTTTCAGTTCAGTTCAGTTCTGTTCTATTCTTGTCCCAATTAACATATTTTGTACTAGTAGTTATAGGGGGGACCGTGATGAAGAGAACATTAATTGGATTGATAGCATTTCTAATTATAATGTTTCCGTTACGTATATATGCTGAAGAGTGGAGTGAACTAACAGGGTTGTTAGACGACTCATTACAATTAGTGAAGCGTAATGAAGATGAAAAAGCAGTACAAGTATTACAACATTTCTCGGAGCAGTTTGTAATAAAGGGGAATGAAAAGAAGCAAGAAGTAACGCCAGATCAAGTTAGAGTTATTTCTTTAGCTTACGACAAGGCGAAACAATCTCTCGTGGAAACAGATTTAGGTAAACAAGTTAAAATTGATAATGTGTTAGCCCTGCAGCTCGCTGTTGATGCGCAAGTGTCGAAATATCAACCACTTTGGATGGAAAGAGAAACAAAAATAATGGGTGCCTTTTCTCAAATGGAAAAAGCGATGAAAAAAGAAGATACCGGACAGTTTCAACAAACGTTAAACACATTTTTACATGAATTTAATATTATTTATCCAAGCTTAATGATTGCTTTGCCAGAAAACGAAGTGCAGCGTGTAAATGCCCATTTATCTTATTTGGATGAATTTCGTAACGTTATGTTAAAAACGAAAGGTGGGCAAATGCAATTAGGAATCATTAAAGGGGATTTGCAAAAAATATTTCACACAGTAAAAAAAGATGAAATTGCACCCTCGCTCATTTGGTTTATGACAATTACTGGAGGTCTTATTTTATTCACATTAACTTATGTTGGGTGGAGAAAGTATAAAGGGGAGAGAGAAAAAAGAAAAAGTAATGTACACTCTAAGAATAGATAATGCAATAAATAAAGATATGGATTGTAAGGTTTATTCATTGACAATGATGGCAGAAGAAAATAGAATGAGAAGTACTATAATTAAAACTTCAATGGAGGTTCATGATGTTTTATTTAATTTACTTCGCGATCATAATGATCATACCGTTGTATGCACAGTCAAGAGTACGTAGTGCTTATAGCAAGTATTCACAAGTTTATTCAACATCAGGTATGACAGGAGCGGAAGTGGCTCGAAAAATTTTAGATGAAAATGGATTATACAACGTAGCTGTAGAAGAAACACCAGGCCATTTATCAGACCATTATGATCCAACTGCCAAAACAGTTAGATTATCAACAGATAACTATTACGGTCATTCAGTTGCTGGTACAGCAGTTGCAGCACACGAAGTAGGACACGCAATTCAAGATGCAAAAGATTATAACTTTATGCGTATTCGTCATTCGTTAGTGCCTGTGGCGAATTTTGGATCGAATATATCATGGGTATTTATTATGATTGGTATATTTGCAACAATGTCAAAACTATTGTTATTAGGAATTATTTTAATGGCAGCAGGTGTTGTGTTCCAACTCGTTACATTACCAGTTGAGTTTGATGCATCAAAGCGTGCAATGCAACAAATTGAAGCGTTAGGTATCGTATCAACAGATGAATATGGCCAAGCTCGTAAAGTATTAAATGCGGCAGCATTAACATATGTAGCAGCTGCAGCTGTAGCGGTATTTGAATTATTACGTCTCGTATTAATGTATACTGGTATGCAGCGTAGCGACGACTAAAGACTATCATTTGATAGTCTTTTTTTGTTTTGTGGATTGAATTATATAATGTATTGTAAATAGAAATAATAGAAGTAATGCGGAAAGGTGGTGAGGGAAATGAAATATCCAAGCCATTTAGTAAAACAAGTGAAAGAACGTAGTGCTCTTTATCAGTTAGAAGGCTTTTTAAGTGGACAAGGTCCTGAAAATCCCAAATTTATGTTATTAGGAGAAGCGCCTGGTGAAACAGAAATTCATAATGGGATTCCGTTTAGCGGAAGGGCTGGAAAACAATTAATGGTTTTTTTAGAACGGATTGATGTTACAAGGGAAGAAGTATATATTACGAGCGCTGTTCGGAGTAGACCTTATAAGTGGAGAGAGAAAAAAGAACGAAATGGTGAGATCGTACAGAAAAAGTATAATAGAACGCCAAATCAAGGAGAAATACTTGCACATGCCCCTTTGTTAGATTATGAATTAGAGAAAATAAACCCAAAGCTTATCGTCACACTTGGAAATATCGGCCTTCAACGTTTAACAGGAAAAAATAAAAAAATAACTGATGTGCACGGACAATTATTAACACAGCCGATTCAAAAATTAAAGGATATGCAAAGTGCAGCATTTACATGGTCAGAGAAAGAATATCATATTTTCCCGACTTTTCATCCTGCTTCCATTTTCTATAATCGCAGTTTATTGGAGCTTATTTATGAAGATTTAGAGGAACTTAAAAAATATGTAATAAAAAACTAGAAAAGCTAAAGAGCTTTTCTAGTTCGGTTTATGTATGTAACGGATTTTTATTTTCATCTAATGTAAAACCTTCACCAACTACATCATGTACGTCACTTACAGCAACAAAAGCATGAGGGTCTACAGAAGTAATAATATTTTTTAATTTCACGATTTCATTTTTAGCAACAACGCAATACAATACGTTCCGTTCCACTTTTGTATATGATCCAACAGCTTTTAAAAAAGTAGCTCCGCGCTCCATATCCGATAAAATTTTAGCAGCAATTTCGTCATTTTTATCGGATATAATAGTTGCTCCTTTCGCCGCATAGGCTCCTTCTTGCATAAAATCAATGACTTTCGCCCCGATAAAAACAGCAACTAACGTATACATGCCCTCGCGGTATGATAAATAGGTAAGAATTGAGACGATAATGACGATAGCATCAAACATAAACATCGTTTTCCCCATACTCCAGCCAACATACTTATGAGCGAGTCTCGCGATAATATCTACACCGCCAGTAGTCCCGCCGTATTTAAATATTATTCCAAGACCGATACCGATAAATGCCCCGGCGAATAAAGCCGCGAGTGTCATATCATTTTGTAAGTTTAAATGTAAGTTGAGAACACCGTAACGCTGAAAAATCCATAGAAATAAAGATACGCTAAAGGTGCCGATTAATGTATAGATAAATGTCGTTCTTCCAAGCAACTTCCAACCAATAATAAATATAGGGATATTTAAAATTAAGTTTGAGTAAGAAGGATCAAACTTAAATAGAAAATACAATAATAGTGTAATACCGGTAAATCCACCTTCTGCAAGGTGATTTTCAATATTGATATTCACAATACCGAAAGAAAAAATAGCAGAACCAATTAAAATGAAAATGATATTTCGAATCTTCAAATTTGATGACATATAGAAATCCCCCTAATTATGTAGATTGCATTGTTCCGCTGATACGGTAAAACATAATGATAAGTAATTTCTAGTTGTTAGTGAAAATAGTGAAGGCTAAAAAATCCGATTGATTTTGGCTGATCTTTTGCAAAAAACGCAAAAGAAGTTTCACTTTACCCCGTTCCAACGGCTGGTAGGGGATAAAGCTCTGAAGTAGGGCAAACCAGCCGTAGGAACCCGATTGGTTCGGGCTGATCTTTTGCAAAAAACGCAAAAGAAAGTTTCACTTTATTATAGTCTATCCAAAAAAGGGTCGCAAATGGGTGTTTGGCGGGGAATAATATTTGTCAAATCGCGATGAATTGGCTAACATGAAAGAGGAAGGATTAGAGGTGAATTGTATGGAAGCGAAAACGATGAGGGATATGCAGAAAGAAGTAGATGCATATATTGGTCAGTTTAAAGAAGGTTATTTCAGTCCACTTGCAATGATGGCTCGTTTAACGGAAGAAATGGGGGAGCTTGCAAGAGAGGTTAATCATTATTATGGTGAGAAACCGAAGAAAACAACTGAAACAGAACGTAGTATTGAAGAAGAGCTTGGAGATGTATTATTTGTTATGATTTGTATGGCAAATAGTTTAAATATTGATTTAGAAACAGCACATAACATTGTAATGAATAAATTTAATACTCGCGATAAAGATCGCTGGACACGTATTGATGAGGGAGAGAAAGAATAATGAAAGAAATTAAAGTAATTATCGCTGGACCAAGAGGACGTATGGGACATGAAGCAGTCCTTCTTATGGAAAGAACGGAACATTTTAATTTAGTAGCAGCGGTGGATTATAAGCATGGCGGAGAGAAAATTTCTGATTTACCGGGTATGCCAGCGCTAGATGCACCTATTTACGCAGATTTACATACTTGTTTAGAGGAAGTAGAAGCTGATGTGTTATTAGATTTAACAACGCCAGAAGTTGGGAAACAACACGTTACACTTGCAGTTGAGCGTGGACTTCGTTCTGTTATTGGTACAACTGGATTTACAGAGGAAGAACTAAAGCAATTAACAGAGACTGCAAAAGAAAAAGCAGTAGGAACTATTATCGCTCCAAACTTTGCAATTGGTGCAGTTCTTATGATGAAATTCTCACAAATGGCAGCGAAGTATTTCCAAGATGTTGAAGTAATTGAATTGCATCATGATCAAAAGTTAGATGCACCATCTGGTACAGCGGTAAAAACAGTAGAATTAATTCGTCAAAACCGTGAATCAAAGCAGCAAGGTCATCCAAATGAAGTAGAGCAACTAGAAGGAGCTCGTGGTGCAAATGTAGACGGCATTCACATTCATAGTGTACGTTTACCAGGACTTATTGCACATCAAGAAGTAATGTTTGGTGGAAATGGACAAATGTTAACGGTTCGTCATGATTCATTCAATCGTGAATCATTTATGTCGGGTGTAAAACTATCAATTGATACAGTAATGAATCTAGATCATCTTGTGTACGGTTTAGAAAATATTATCGACTAAAGGGGAGACAACGGATGAAAATTGCCTTAATCGCACATGACAAAAAGAAAAATGACATGGTTTCGTTTGCATACGCATATAAACCAATTTTTGAACAACATGAATTATTTGCAACAGGAACGACAGGACTTCGTATTATGGAAGCGACCGGTTTAGTTGTAACAAGATTTCAATCGGGTCCTCTTGGTGGCGATCAAGAAATTGGTGCAATGATTGCAAAAAATGATATGGATATGGTGATTTTTTTCCGGGATCCACTAACTGCTCAGCCGCATGAACCAGATGTAAATGCATTGCTTCGTCTATGTGATGTATATGCGATTCCACTTGCAACGAATATGGCAAGTGCTGAAATGTTAATGCACGCATTAGAGCGAGGAGATTTAGATTACCGCAAGTTAAGAAAATGAGGGGAACAATTATGAGTGGATTACATATATTAGCGTTTGGTGCTCATGCCGATGATGTTGAAATCGGCATGGCTGGTACCATTGCTAAATATACGAAACAAGGGTATGAAGTAGGTATTTGTGATTTAACAGAAGCTGATCTTTCTTCTAATGGAACGATAGAGTTGAGAAAAGAAGAAGCAAAGGCGGCAGCTCGTATAATGGGAGTAAAAACGAGACTGAATTTAGCGATGCCAGACCGTGGTTTGTATATGAAAGAAGAGTATATACGTGAAATTGTAAAGGTGATTCGTACATATAAACCAAAACTAGTTTTTGCACCGTATTATGAAGATCGTCATCCAGATCATGCAAATTGTGCAAAACTTGTGGAAGAAGCTATTTTTTCAGCGGGAATTCGTAAATATATGCCAGAGGTTCCACCACATCGTGTAGAGTCTTTTTATCATTATATGATTAATGGTTTTCATAAACCGAATTTTTGTATAGATATAAGTGAGTACCTTTCTATAAAAGTGGAAGCATTAGAAGCATATGAAAGTCAGTTTTCAACAGGGAGCGATGGTGTGAAAACGCCGTTAACAGAAGGTTATGTTGAAACTGTGGTTGCTCGTGAGAAAATGTTTGGAAAAGAAGTTGGAGTTTTATATGCCGAGGGATTTATGAGTAAGAAACCGGTTTTATTACATGCTGATTTAATAGGGGGATGTAAATGAAATTAAAAATAGGTATTACATGTTATCCTTCTGTAGGTGGTTCTGGAGTTGTTGGAACAGAATTAGGAAAGCAATTAGCGGAACGCGGGCATGAAATTCATTTTATTACATCGGGTTTACCATTCCGGTTAAACAAAGTGTATCCAAACATTTATTTTCATGAAGTGACGGTAAATCAATACTCTGTATTTCAATATCCACCATACGATTTAGCATTAGCAAGTAAAATGGCAGAAGTTGCACAAAGAGAAAACTTAGACATTTTACATGTGCATTACGCAATACCACATGCAATTTGTGCTTATTTAGCAAAACAAATGATTGGAGAGCGTATTAAAATTGTTACAACCTTGCATGGAACAGATATTACTGTGTTAGGTTCCGACCCTTCGCTAAATAATTTAATTCGTTTTGGGATTGAGCAATCTGATGTTGTGACGGCTGTCTCGCATTCATTAATTAACGAAACGCATGAGCTTGTAAAACCAAATAAAGACATTCAAACGGTGTATAACTTTATAGACGAACGTGTATATTTCAAGCGTGATATGTCTCAATTAAAGAAAGAATACGGTATAAGTGAGAGTGAAAAGATACTCATTCACATTTCGAATTTCCGTAAAGTGAAACGTGTGCAAGATGTTGTTCAGGCATTTGCTAAAATTGTTACAGAAGTAGATGCGAAGTTGCTTCTTGTTGGAGATGGACCAGAATTTTGCACGATTTTACAGTTAGTCAAAAATCTACATATTGAAGATCGCGTCTTATTCTTAGGGAAGCAAGATAATGTTGCAGAGCTACTTGCGATGAGTGATTTAATGTTGCTTTTATCAGAGAAGGAGAGTTTTGGTCTTGTTTTATTAGAAGCGATGGCGTGTGGTGTACCTTGTATCGGAACAAGGGTTGGAGGTATTCCAGAAGTCATTCAACATGGTGAAACAGGATATTTATGTGAAGTTGGTGATCCAACAGGAGTGGCAAATCAGGCCATTCAGCTATTAATGGATGAAGAACTTCACCGTAATATGGGAGAGCGAGCAAGAGCAAGTGTTTACGAGCAGTTCCGCTCTGAAAAAATCGTCTCACAATATGAAACGATTTACTATGATGTACTAAGGGATGACAAAAATGAAAAGATTTAAAAAAGCTAGTTCTATTATTGAGACTTTAAAACAACAAGGACATGAGGCCTACTTTGTCGGTGGAAGCGTACGAGACCTTATTATCGATAGGCCGATTGGAGATATTGATATTGCGACATCTGCTTTACCAGAAGAAGTGATGGCTATATTTCCAAGACATGTTCCTGTTGGTCTTGAGCATGGAACTGTAATTGTGGTAGAAAATGGTGAACCTTATGAGGTAACCACTTTTCGAACAGAGAGCGAATATGAAGATTTTCGAAGACCTAGTAGTGTTCAATTTGTTCGTTCATTAGAAGAGGATTTAAAACGTCGTGATTTCACAATGAATGCAATTGCTATGACAGAAGAAGGCGAAATGGTTGATTTATTTGCTGGACAGGAAGCGATTCAAAAGAGAGAAATTGTGACAGTTGGAAATGCTGCGGATCGTTTTCAAGAAGATGCCTTGCGGATGATGCGTGGTATTCGTTTCGTAAGTACGTTAGGTTTTTCTTTAGAAACGAAAACGAAACAAGCAATTGAAACGTATGGACATTTACTGGAACATATAGCAATTGAGAGAATTACAGTGGAGTTTGAGAAACTGTTAACTGGCACATATTGTGTGAAGGGTTTGCAAGAATTAGTAGAAACGAAGCTGTTCGCTCATCTGCCATATTTACAAATGTCAGAAGAGAGATTGGTAAAAGCTACGCAGTATAAATGGGATTCTTTTGAAACAGACATTGAGGCATGGGCATTTTTCTTATATTGTATCGGAGAAGAGCATCCATCTGTCTTTTTACGTCAATGGAAGTTTTCGAATAAAAAAATAAAAGATATCGTCGCAGTTTTATTAACAATCCGTACGAGAAAGGAGAAGGATTGGGATACAGTCCTTCTTTATAAAACGGGAATTCATATCGCTGAAATGGCAGAAAGAGTATATGAGGCGATGATTGAAAGCTATGACAATACATCTGTGAAACGAGTACAAACGTTGTTTGAAGCATTGCCAATCAAGAGTCGACAAGAAATGAATGTGACTGGGAATGATTTATTAAACTGGGCAAATAAAAAGCCCGGTCCGTGGGTTGCTGAAATGATTCAAAACATTGAGGAAGCAATCGTACAAGGAAACGTAGTTAATGAGAAAGAGTGTATAAGGGAGTGGCTGCAAGAATGCAATCTACTATAAGAAAGCAGTTATTGCAAGTTTTTTCGGAAGCGGATGGCGCGTTTGTATCTGGCCAGACGATTAGTGATAAACTTGGTTGTTCAAGAACCGCTGTGTGGAAACATATGGAGGACCTTCGGAATGAGGGATATGAACTTGAAGCTGTGCGTCGATTAGGTTATCGCATTGCGGGTAAGCCAGACAAAGTAACTGCTAATGAAATTCAGTTAGGGTTACAAACGAAACATATTGGTAGAACGGTATATTTTGAAGAATCTGTTGAATCTACGCAGCATATTGCAGCGAAACTTGCTTATGAAGGCGCAGAAGAAGGAACGATTGTTGTGGCAGAAGAACAAACATCGGGCAGAGGTCGTTTAAGCAGGAAATGGTATTCACCAAAAGGAACAGGAATTTGGATGAGTATTATTTTACGTCCATCAATCCCTGTTCATCATGCACCACAACTTACTTTGTTAGCGGCTGTTAGCGTTGCACAAGCAATTGAAAAGTGCACGGGTGTAAACGTAGGAATAAAATGGCCGAATGATATTTTGATTCAAGGTAAAAAGGCTGTAGGTATATTAACAGAAATGCAGGCTGATCCTGATAAAATTAATGCTGTCATTATGGGTATTGGTATTAATGCGAATCAAAAGCAAGAACATTTTGATGAGGAAATTCAGCATATTGCTACTTCTTTAGCGATTGAGTCCGGTAAGCCCATTGTTCGTGCAGAGCTTATGCAACAAATCTTTTTACAACTAGAAAAATTATATGAAGAGTATTTACAAAATGGTTTCTCTGTTATTAAAATTCTTTGGGAAAGTTACGCTGTGAGCATCGGGAAAGAAATTACCGCTCGAACGATGAGAGAGACAATTATAGGGGTAGCAAAAGGAATTACAGAGGATGGTGTATTGCTTCTGGAGGATCATGAAGGGAAAGTACATCACATTCATTCTGCGGATATCGAAATTAAGTAAAAGAAGTTCCTTTTTGGAACTTCTTTTCATTTGACGATTACTTTGCCTTCCATTCCTTTAAGAAGATGGTACCGGCATATTAATTCATATGTACCAGTATTTTTAGGTTTCACGGTAATATTTCTTTCTTTTCCTGACTCGACTACGACGTCAATGCCAAGTTTCTTCACTGTAAAGGTGTGTTCATTCTTACCTTTGTTTTTTAATAACAATGTTGTTGACTTTTCAATTGGAATCGTGATGACGTTTGGCTGAAAGTAATCATCGTTTAATTCAACTTCAATTACTTTCGTTGAATCGATAGGTTGTGTTACGACGTTAACTGAGGCAAATGCATGGAAGGAGCTAAAAGTTATCATCCCTGCAATCATCACAGGCAGAACGGTGAATCGAAATAACCATTTGTTCATAGACATTCGCAATTCTCCTTTTGTTAAGTATGTTCCACAATTAACTTGCATCATAAGTTTAAGAGTTATACGAGGCACTTATCTTTCTATGATTGAGTTATTTATAAAAAATTTCACATACCGTAATGAGAATAAAAAATTATTTTTTCGAAAAAATGTAGTAATTCCGTTTTGGAGTTTGCTATAATTAGTTCGAATGTGGGCAGTATCAGATTGAACTGCACCATCATTCGAAGCAATACGAAAAAATAATAACTTGGATTCTGCCTTGATCCAATAGCGGACTGGGACAGAGGGATGAATAATGCCGACTAACACACAACCCTTCTGCCCTTTTATGGCCAGAGGGGTTTTTTATATGATTTCGGCCATCTCCTCTCTCCTGCGTAAAGGAGGAGTAGTTTTTGAAAACAAAAACAGATTTTTTGAAGATGAAAGAGCAAGGTGAGCCGATTACAATGCTAACGGCGTATGATTATCCATCTGCTAAATTAGCAGAAGAAGCTGAAGTTGATATGATTCTAGTTGGAGATTCACTTGGGATGGTGGTGCTTGGATACGATTCAACAGTACCTGTAACAGTAGAGGATATGATTCATCATACGAAAGCTGTACGCCGAGGAGCGAAAGACACGTTTATTGTAACTGATATGCCATTTATGTCGTATCATGTGTCGCCTCAAGATACGATGGTGAATGCACGCCGCATGGTTCAAGAGAGTGGTGCCCATGCACTGAAGGTAGAAGGTGCAGGAGAAGTAGTATCAACGATTCATTACTTGACGAACGCGGGAATTCCTATCGTGGCGCACTTAGGCTTAACTCCTCAATCTGTAGGAGTACTAGGTGGGTATAAAGTACAAGGAAAAGATGCTGAAAGTGCAAAAAAATTAATAGAAGATGCGAAGAGATGTGAGGAAGCTGGTGCGATAGCGCTTGTGTTAGAATGTGTGCCAATGCAGTTAGCGGAATTAATTTCGAAGCAACTAACAATTCCAACGATTGGAATTGGAGCAGGGAAAAAAGTAGATGGGCAAGTACTTGTTTATCATGATCTTATCTCATACGGCGTAAATCGTGTTCCAAAATTTGTGAAGCAATATACGTCTGTTCAAGAGGAGATTGTGCGAGGGATTTCACAATACGTTACGGAAGTAAAGACAGGGCAATTTCCAGAAGAAAAACATTCATTCACAATGAAAGAAGAAGAATGCTTAGCGTTGTACGGAGGAAAACAATAATGAAAATCGTAACTACAGTGCAAGAGATGCAGCAAATTACAAACGAACTGCATGCAAGTGGAAAAAGTATTGGTTTTGTTCCAACAATGGGTTATTTACATGAAGGTCATGCGACTTTATTACGTAAGGCAAGAGCAGAAAATGAAATTGTAGTTTTAAGCGTGTTTGTCAATCCGCTACAGTTTGGCCCGAATGAAGATTTAGATCGATACCCTCGTGATATTGATAGAGATGAAAATGTAGCAAAAGAAAACGGTGTAGATTATTTATTTTATCCGAGTGTAGAAGAAATGTATCCAGCAGAACAAACGACAACAGTAGCAGTTGTGAAGCGTACCGATGTATTATGTGGCAAACAAAGACCTGGTCATTTCGCTGGAGTTGCGACTGTACTAATGAAACTATTTAATATTACATTACCAACGCGTGCTTATTTCGGTATGAAAGATGCACAACAAGTTGCTGTCATTGAAGGATTTGTCGCTGATTTTAATATTCCGGTTACGATCGTACCAGTGGATATTGTAAGGGAAGAAGATGGATTAGCGAAAAGTTCTCGTAACGTGTATTTATCACAAGAAGAACGTGAAGAGGCTCCTCAATTATACCGCAGTCTATGTATAGCGAAAGAAAAAATTGAGGCAGGCGAACGGAATGCAGAAATCATTACAACTCTTGTGAAGGAGTATATTGAGACGTATACGAAAGGCACTGTGGATTATGCTGATTTATATGCTTATCCTTCACTTCAAGTAATGGATAGAATTGAAGGACGAATCATTTTAGCGATTGCAGTTAAATTTGAGAATGTACGATTAATTGACAATATAACAGTAACGGTTAAATAAGGGGGAGCATCTATGTTTCGCACAATGATGAGAGCGAAGTTACATCGCGCAACAGTAACAGAAGCAAATTTAAACTATGTAGGTAGTATTACAATTGATGAAGATTTAATGGATGCAGTAAATATTGTAGAAAATGAAAAAGTACAAATTGTAAATAATAATAATGGTGCTCGCTTAGAGACATATGTTATTAAGGGCGAACGTGGTAGCGGTGTTGTTTGTTTAAATGGTGCAGCTGCAAGGCTTGTACAGCCAGGGGATAAAGTTATTATTATTTGCTACGGTTTAGTGGCAGAAGAAAATATTCATAAACAAGAGCCGAAAATTGCAGTGTTAGACGATGAGAATCAAATTATTGAAATGTTAGGTGCTGAAAAAGCGGGTACGATATTATAAGTAAGAAGGCTATCTCTATTACGGAGATAGCTTTTTTGTGTATCTTTTCATTAAGATGAGATAAAACGTGGTATAGTAACATTATATAATTTTGTGTTTGATAGGTAAGAAATTGAGGTGTTACATATATGAGTAAGCGTTATGTCGTTGTGGATTTAGAGACGACAGGGAACTCCTGGAAGGATGGGAAGGATAAAATTACCCAAATTGCAGCTGTTGTAGTGGAAGATGGAGAGATATTAGAGATTTTCTCATCTTTTATTAATCCGAAGAGAGAGATTCCGCCATTTATTACAGAACTAACAGGGATTGATGAGAGTATGGTTAAGCAAGCCCCGTTATTTCAAGATGTAGCCCCGATGGTTGTTGAGCTATTACAAGGTGCAGCTTTCGTTGCACATAACGTTCACTTTGATTGGAATTTTTTAACGGAAGAATTAAGGCAGGCTGGATATACAGAAGTACATTGTCCTAAAGTTGATACAGTTGAGTTGGCGCAAATTCTTTTGCCGACGGCTGATAGTTATAAATTACGTGATTTAGCTAAACAACATGAACTAGAGCACGATCAACCGCATCGTGCGGATAGTGATGCTCTTGCAACAGCTGAATTGTTTTTACAATTTTTAAATGAAATTGAAAAGTTACCACTTGTCACCTTGCAATCGCTCTATGAATTAAGCGATGTTTTTCAAAGTGATATAGCGGATGTAATTTCTGAAAATATTTTAAAGAAAATGATGCATGGTAAAAAAGCGGCTGAGGGGTATGAAGTGTATCGAAATATTGCGCTTCGAAAACGGAATTATTCTTTAGATCTCAGTGAAACATGTTCATCTAAATTTGATGCTTTCTTGCATAAGACAATCGATAAACTTGCATTGAATATGCCAAAGTTTGAAAAAAGAGAAAGCCAACAGATTATGATGAAGGAAATATATACAGCACTAAGAGATTCTAGGTTTTCACTAATTGAAGCAGGAACAGGAACAGGGAAGACTCTTGCATATTTACTTCCAAGTATTTATTTTGCAACGAAAAAAGAAGAACCTGTCATCATAAGTACACAAACAGTACAACTGCAACAACAAATATTAGAAAAAGAAATTCCATTATTACAGAAAATAATGCCATTTTCATTTGAAGTAGCTCTTTTGAAAGGAAGAAAGCATTATCTTTGTCTACATAAATTTGAATATGCTTTGCAAGAGGAAGAGAAAAATTATGATATGGCGCTCACAAAGGCAAAAATTTTAGTGTGGTTATTGCAAACAGAAACTGGTGATCGGGATGAGTTAAATATTCCTGAGGGCGGAAAGTTACTTTGGAACCGTATTTGTAGTGATGTACATAGTCCAGGCGGGATGCAAAGCAACTGGTATAGTCGTTGTTTTTACCAAAGAGCAAAGAATAAAGCATTATTTGCAGATATCGTTATTACAAATCATGCGTTATTATTTCAAGATTTTTCAAGTGAAGAACCACTTTTTGCTTCATGTGAACATATTATCTTTGATGAAGCTCATCATATTGAGGAAGCGGCGAGTAGGACATTAGGTGAACAGTTCTCCTGTATGTATTTCCAGCTAGTTTTATCTCGACTTGGTACGCTAGAAACAGATGATGTACTTTCTAAAGTATATAAAATGATGAAAAAATCAGAGCAAGCCTCTCGTTCAACTTTCCGTATGGTGAGTCATGGTTTGAAGGAATTGAAATTTGATGCGGATGAGCTATTCCAAATGTTACGTGCTTTTATCTTTAAGCAAACAAAGCAGGAACAAGGGATAAGCAATATGCCACTCATTTATCGATATAACACGGAAGTAGAGAAAGGTAAGTTATGGGATAGCATTACCGAGTTAACAAATCGTTTTGGATACGATATAAGAAAATTGTTGACTATACTTGAGAAGCAAGTTGACATATTGCAAAGTAAATTAGAATGGGAGATGCATGTTGTTACAGGTGAATTTATGCATTTAATTGAGTTGTTGAGAAAGATGGAACAATCTTTACAATTACTCATTTTAGAAAAAAATTCATACGTGACATGGATGGAGACTGAAACGAAGGGAACAATTCATTCAACGGTTTTATATGCACAGCCTGTTCATATTGGTGAAAGATTTGCGGATGAATTTTTAACACAAAAAAAGAGTGTTATTTTCACATCAGCAACGTTAACAGTAAACGATTCATTTGACTATATAAAAGAGGAGCTAGGTTTACATGATTTTGCTCCAAATACATTACAGGTCCCGTCACCATTCCGTTTTGAAGAACAGATGAAATTAATGGTTTCAACTGATGTGCCGTTTATAAAGCAAGCAAGTAATGAAGAATATATTGAATCTGTGTCGGCACATATTGCAAAAATAGCAAAAGCTACACAAGGCAGAATGCTCGTTTTATTCACTTCGTATGAAATGTTGAAAGAAGCGTATACGAATTTGAAAAATGATGAGGAATTAGAAGGTTATTTATTATTAACACAAAGTGTGAATAATAAGAGCCGAAGTCGTCTCATTCGTAAATTTCAAGAGTTCGACAAATCGATTTTGTTAGGAACAAGTAGTTTTTGGGAAGGGATAGATATACCTGGAGATGCCCTTAGTTGTCTTGTTATTGTCCGGCTTCCCTTTACGCCTCCTCATCAACCAATGATGGAAGCAAAAGGAGAGTGGTTAAAAAATCAAGGAGAAGACGTATTTGCTAAGTTAGCACTTCCGCAAGCAATCTTGCGTTTCAAACAAGGGTTTGGTCGTCTGATTAGAACAAGTACAGATACCGGAACGGTATTTGTATTAGATCGTCGTTTGACAAGCGCTTCTTATGGGAAACGTTTTTTACAATCAATCCCAACTGTTCCGCTTTATGAAGGCCCTTTAGAAGAATTGTTAGAACAATTAAAAGAACGGCCAACTGAATAAAATTGGAAGAAAAATACGCCTGAAGTACATTTAAACTTCAGGCGTAAAAAATGTGGGTAGGAGGAATTTTATTTTTCTTACTTCTTGTATACAAAATGTATTGGTTTTCGACTTGAAACCTTTTTTTGCAGTACATGTCCTGCTATAATAGATGGGTGATGAAGCAGGGGTTGTAAAGAATGTACTCTTATTGTAACCGCATTGCGTTCTTCTATAATTAGAAATTTTTGTGTAACGGAGGAGTTTTTTCATGGATAAGAAAATCGAAGTCCTATCAACGACGCGTCTTAAATATTCGTCTGACTTGTATAAAGTCGTTGATAGTTTGAATCGTACGTTAAAAGAGCAGGACCTCATGTTCGGATTAGCATTAGACGAAAAAGACAAAGAAACAGCTGTATTTACGATATACAGAACGTAGTGATACAATGAAAAAGTGGATCTTTGCAATCGTTATCGTAATCGTTGCTAGCGGAATATATGGGGCGTATGTTTATAATAAAGCAATGGAAAAGAAAATCTCTAAAGAGGAAAAATCTGTAGAAATTGCAAAAGAAAAGGCAAAGCTTACAAAAGTAAAATCTGTTGATTATTATAACGGAAATTCTTCATATACGGTCGTACAAGGTGTAGACGAAAAAGGAGAACAAATTATTGTTTGGGTGCCGAATAAAAAAGGGAATGTCCTTGTGAAGAAAAAGAGTGAAGGTATTCCTGAAAAAGAAGCTTTGCAAAAGTTGGCTGAACAAGCTACAGGAAAAGGCGATGAGCCGAAGCCAAAGCCAAAAGAAATTATAAAAGTAAAATTAGGTGCTCAAAACGATATTCCGTTGTGGGAAATTACATATATTGATCAGGAAGATCGTTATACGTATTATTATTTAGAGTTTCAAAATGGGGATTATGCTGGTCACTACAGCATTGAAAAATAGATGTAGGGGGAACTACAAATGAAATTAGCAAAGCGAGTAGCTGCTTTAACACCATCTGCAACTTTAGAAATTACAGCAAAGGCACAAGCATTAAAAGCAGAAGGTCATGATGTAATTGGATTAGGGGCAGGAGAACCTGACTTTAATACGCCAGAACATATTATGGATGCTGCACATAAAGCGATGTTAGAAGGACATACGAAGTATACACCAACAGGTGGATTACAAACGTTAAAACAAGAAATTGTGAAAAAGTTTACACGTGATCAAGGAATTGCGTATGATCCATCTGAAATTATTGTATGTAACGGTGCAAAGCATGCATTATATACATTATTCCAAGTATTACTTGATGAAGGAGATGAAGTTATCATCCCAACGCCTTACTGGGTAAGTTATCCTGAACAAGTAAAGCTCGCTGGAGGTAAGCCAGTTTACGTAGAAGGCATGGAAGACAATGAGTACAAAATTACAGCGAAGCAGCTACGTGAGGCAATTACAGAGAAAACGAAAGCAGTTATTATTAATTCACCGAGCAATCCAACAGGAATGATTTATAGCAAAGAGGAATTACAACAGCTTGGAGAAGTATGTTTAGAGCATGATATATTAATCGTTTCAGATGAAATTTATGAAAAATTAATTTATGGTGGAGCAGAATATACTTCGATTGCCCAGCTTTCTAATGCATTAAAAGAACAAACACTTATTATTAATGGTGTATCTAAATCTCATTCTATGACAGGATGGCGTATTGGATATGCAGCAGGAAATAAGCAGCTTATTAAAGCGATGACGAACTTGGCGAGTCATAGTACGTCAAACCCTACGTCAATCGCTCAATACGGTGCCATTGCAGCATATGCAGGCTCACAAGAACCTGTAGAAACAATGCGTCAAGCATTTGAAGAGAGATTAAACATTATTTATGATAAATTAATTCAAATCCCTGGCTTTACTTGTATTAAACCACAAGGTGCATTTTACTTATTCCCTAATGTAAAAGAAGCTGTAGTTTTATCAGGATACGAAAATGTTGATGATTGGGCAAAAGCTCTATTAGAAGAGGAAAAAGTGGCTCTTGTACCAGGTACAGGATTCGGTGCGCCAAATAACGTTCGTTTATCATATGCGACATCTCTTGAACAAGTAGAGAAAGCATTAGAACGCATTCATACGTTTATGAAAAGTAAAGTGCAAGCTTAATTGTATATTTTATTAACGCAATACAAAAAACCTTCCTACATAATAGGGAGGTTTTTTTGACGAATTGTGGCAAAAAGAAATAGTAAAAGGTGTGTTATACTAGAGAACGAGGTGTTTGGTGATGAAAAAGAAAATGATGTTACAGTGGTTTGAGCAGGGAAGCATTGCAATTCCAAAATTACTTATGATGCATTATAAAAAATTAGGGTTAAATGAAATGGAATTTATGGTTGTACTTCATGTACACACATTTTTAGAATCGGGCAATTCGTTTCCGACTCCGTCAGAGATTTCAGAACGGATGACGATTACTGAAATGAAATGTATGGAAGTCATTCAGGCATTGATTCAAAAAGGTTTTTTATCACTAGAAGGTGGACAAAAATCAGAAGCAATGATGTGTGAAAGTTATTCTTTACAACCGCTGTGGGAAAAAATATTACATTTCTTAATGAATGAATCAGTAGAGGAAGAACAAAAAGAAATAAAACAACTGCAAGTAAATTTATATACAGTATTTGAAAAAGAATTTGGAAGACCACTTTCTCCGTTTGAATGTGAAACGTTGGGTATGTGGGAAGATCAAGATCAACACCATCCGAATTTAATTCAAGCGGCCCTCAGGGAAGCTGTAATGAGTGGTAAGCTTAATTTTCGATATATTGATCGTATTTTATTTGAGTGGAAAAAGAATGGTATTAAAACAGTAGATCAAGCCCAAAACCAAGGACGAAAATTTAGAGAAAATCAGCAACGAACGCAGCAAACGACAAAACAAGAGACGAAATTTACTGGGAAAGTGCCTTTTTATAATTGGTTGGAGCAGTAATGTAGGAGGAAGTATATGTTAAATAAAACGCAAATTCGCTATTGTTTAGATACAATGGCGGATATGTATCCAGAAGCACATTGTGAATTAATTCATGATAATCCGTTTGAATTAGTAATTGCGGTGGCATTATCTGCACAATGTACAGATGCACTTGTAAATAAAGTGACGAAAAATTTATTTCAAAAATATAAAACACCAGAAGATTATTTAAGTGTGTCTTTAGAAGAATTACAACAAGATATACGTTCCATTGGATTGTTTAGAAATAAGGCGAAAAACATTCAAAAATTGTGCCGAATGTTGCTAGATGATTATAATGGGAAAGTTCCAGAAGACCGTGACGAGCTGACGAAGTTACCAGGAGTAGGAAGAAAGACAGCGAATGTAGTTGTTTCGGTTGCATTTGGAATTCCAGCGATTGCTGTTGATACGCATGTAGAGAGAGTTAGTAAACGGTTAGCGATTTGTAGATGGAAAGATTCTGTGTTAGAAGTGGAAAAGACACTGATGAAGAAAATTCCAATGAATGAGTGGGGAGTTACACACCACCGTATGATTTTCTTTGGACGTTATCACTGTAAAGCACAGCGACCACAATGTGAAGAGTGCCGATTACTAGAAGTATGTCGTGAAGGAAAGAAGCGAATGAAGGGGAAATAAAGGATGGAGCGAGTGATAGAAATACCGAAAGAATTTCGGTGCTTACCATTTTTTAAAGAAAGTATAAATTCGGTTGCATATCATACAGAACAATCTTTTGAAGAAATCATACAAAATACTTACTTTATATATGATATGGAAAGACAAGATGAGCCGTGGAGTGAAATTGGAAATAGTATTCCTATACTGTTGAAAGTGTGGAAAAGTAAGCATGAAGACATTGCTATATTATTTCGAAACAGAAATAAGCAAGAAGCTGAAGGTCCAATGATTCTTTTTGCGGCACATTTGTTATCGATTGTATATTGGCTAAATGAGCAACCTGTTCATAGTTTGAATGAACTAGAAGCTTATACGAGTAATTTAGAAGTACAACCAGTTAATTTTATGGAGCGATATTCGTTCATTATAAAGAAACCGAATAATTATCATTCCTACATTCAGTTAGCGCAGTTGTACATTGAAATAGAAAAGCTATATGTAAAGAAAATGATAACAAAAAAGAAGTCCTTTTCTCGTTAAGAGAAAGGACTTCTTTTTTGCATTAAGACTCTGTTGTAACAACATTTCCGTCTGCGTGAGGTGTATCTCCTCCGGTATTTTGTTGTTGTTCTTGTTGGTTGTGTTGTTCTTCTTCAGCTTTCTTTCTAGCAGCCTCTTCTTCAGCTTTCTTTCTAGCAGCTTCTTCTTCGGCTTTCTTTCTAGCGGCTTCTTCGTCAGCAGCCTTTTTCTGAGCTTCTTCTTGTTGTTTACGTTGTTGTTCTTGTTGCTGTTGTTGCTCTTGTTGTTTACGCTGTTCTTCAGCAGCCTTTTTCTGAACTTCTTCTTGTTTTAGTTTATCTTCATTAGCTTTTTTCTGAGTTTCCTCATCAGCTTTTTTCTTAGCTTCTTCGTCAGCCTTCTTCTTAGCCTCTTCGTCAGCTTTCTTCTTAGCCTCTTCATCAGCTTTCTTCGGGTCTGGAGTTCCGCCAGGTGCAGTGAAGGATGCACCAACTGCAGGGCTTGTTCCATTACCTTTTTTCGCTACTACAGAGAAGCTGTAAGTAACGCCTGGTTTAATACCACTAAGAGTAGCTTTCGTACCACTTATTGATAGGCTACCACTTGAACCATCAGTTGCTTTATAGCTTGCTGCATACGCATCAACTTCTGCTGGTCCAGACCAGTTTAGTGTAACTGTGCTAGCGCCATCGAAAGCGACATTAAGACCACTAGGTGCATCTACTTTAATTTGTTTAACCGCATCTTTCTTAGCACCTTTTACGTACAATTCACCATATAATTCTTGTACAGAAGAAGGGCGTTCGAAACGAGATTTATCTGTAGCGAATTTGCTCATCATTACTTGGAACATTTGTTGCGCAATTCTAGTAGAGCGATCGCCAATGTAATTTTCTGGACCATCCTTTTCGTAACCAGTCCAAACAGCCATTGTATATTGCGGTGAATATCCAGCGAACCAGCTATCTCTGTTTGCATCAGCTGGAATACCATATTTTTTAATAACGTCTTCATCAAAGTTTTGTGTACCTGTTTTACCTGCTACGTCTATACCTGAAACGTATGCTGTTGGACCTGTACCACCAGAACCAGGTTTTACTACGTCACGAAGAACGTCAGTCACCATGTAAGCTGTATAGTCGTGCATTGCACGTTGTTCTTTCGGTTTAAAGCTTTTCTTTTTCCCGTCTGGGAAGATGACTTCTTTTACGAAGTGAGGCTTATTATACACACCGTCATTACCGAATGCGGCATACGCCCCTGCTATTTGTAAAGGAGAACTATCGTTACTACCAATTGCTGTTGATTCATATGTTTTGCCGTCTTTAAATGTCATGCCTAAGTCTTCAGCAAACGCTTGTGATTTAGGAAGACCAACCGCTTGGGCTGTTTTTAAAGCCGGAATGTTTAATGATTTTTTCAAAGCTTCACGTAGTGAAACGTCACCTTTGTAACTATTTGTTGCATTTCGTATTTTTTTACCATTGGAATACGTATACTCTGAGTCATTTAATTGATGGTATGTAGACCATTGTAAATTCTCAATTGCTGGACCGTAGTCGAAAATTGGTTTCATTGTTGAACCAACTTGGCGTTTTAAATCAATGGCCATATTATGACCTTTGAAAGTAGACTTACTTTCTTTACGCCCAGCTCCAATTGCTCGAACTTCTCCAGACTGTGTATCCATAAATACGAATGATCCTTGGAATTGATCGTTCGGATACTTAATAAGATTGCCATCCATAATTTTATCTGCGTAATCTTGAGCATCTTGATCAAGTGTTGTATGGATCGTTAAACCATCTGAACCGATATTTATATCCGGATATTCTTTTTCAACTTCTTTTACAACAGCATCTAAAAATGCTTGATACTTCATCTCAGTTACTTCTGAAGCCGGTTGAAGACCCTCAGTTACAGGGATTTTCATTGCATTATTCATTTCATCTTTTGTTATATAACCATGTCGATTCATTAATGATAATACGACGTTACGACGTTGGGTAGCTCGTTCAACGTTGTCTTTTTTTGTTGGATCATAAATATTAGGACCTTGGGGTAAACCTGCAAGCATTGCAGCTTCATGTAACTGTAAGTCTTTTAAATCTTTGTCATAATATTTTTTGGCTGCTGTTGCAATACCGTATGAACGGTTACCTAAGTTAATCTTATTTAAGTACATTTCTAAAATCTCATGCTTAGAGTATTGTTGCTCTAATTTGTAAGATAGGTACCATTCTTGTACTTTTCTCTTTGCAGTTTTGTCCATCGTTAGAAAATAGTTTTTGACTACTTGTTGTGTAATCGTACTACCACCTTGAGATCCGAATCCTCCAGTGACATTTTCCATAACTGCTTTTGTAGTTCGTTTAAAATCAATTCCATTATGATCATAGAAACGTGAATCCTCAGTTGCAAGGAATGCACTTTCAACTACCTTTGGAATTTGATCATACGTAACGTGGGTTCGTTTTTCAGCACCGTATTCATAGAAAAAATTCCCATTCTTATCAAGAAACTTTGTTGATAAAGGATTGACAAGTTTTGATTTGTCTAATTTTGGAGCGTCCTTCACCATAACAAAGAAAGCGGAAACGCCAGCTACAAGACCAACGATACCAAGAAGTAGACAACCTATAAGGAATTTTTTAAAAAAGGAGCCTTTTTTCTTTGGTTTTTTCTCTTTATTTGTTTCTTCCTTTTGATTTTTTACATGATTTCGTTCTGTACGAGAACGATAATTATCTGACATTATACTTTCTCCTACCTTTCATTCTCTCCCCCAAAAGTCGAAAAAAGAGCCTTAGTGATGACTCTATCACGAAAAATAAACCGTGTCTAGTACACGGATATAATCAATCCGAGGGTGATAACCGCATGATAATAAAGATCCATGCTCTTCTATTTCTTCTTTCGTAATCGATTTTCGTCCACCAGTATTTTGACGATTCCAAAATGCAATAATATGTTTTGCATCTAATAAATAAAGTTCATCAAAAAGTGTAAATTTAATAATAACAAATGCAATCCCATTATGAGCGATTACTTGCTTCATATGTTCAATTTGATGGAGGTGGAAGTTCTGAAGTGGAAAGCTGGTTTTATTTTTTGTTTCTTTCGCTTCAAAATCGATGTATTTCCCTTTATATACACCGTTGTAATCTGTTGTAGAAGGTTGTTTAAAATACGCTTCTTTTACCACTGCAGCACTTCGAGCGGGGTAATCTACTTTTACAATTTGAAGAGGTGTAGGTTTTTTATGTACACATGCAATATTATGGGTTAAGTAATATTCATTTGTTTCATTTAATTCCTCTTCAAGGGACATACCTCTATTACTATAAGTATGTTTTTTAATTGGTGTTTTATGAGGTTGTGAAGCTTGATTGTACCGTTTTCCATTTGGGTAACGAATGGTCATAGTGTGTCCACTCCCAACTTGTTAAGAATTACTTACAAAGGTGATTATAACAAAAAATGAAAAAAGATGTGACCTTTTTGAAGAAAGGTATGATGACTAGCTCATGTTTACATGGAATGATTATAAAAAAATTGAACAATATCGTAAAAATATGGTTTGTACAAAAGAAGAAAAAACAATCGTTTACAACATGAAGAGGGAAATAGAAATAGCTAATATGGACAACATTTCTCGAACACAGTCCTATCAAGAATATTATGTGAGAAATAGTGAAATTAGGTGGGCTTTTTTAGCAAGTATGGTCTCGAGAAATGCGGGATGGAATATGACTGATTTAAAAGGGAGGTATTATGCTACTGTTTTACCTCAAACAGTAAAAAAACATTTGTTTCTGACTTATGAAGAAGCGAATTGGATTATTTTTTTAGATGCATTTCCTCAGCTATTGTTATACGAAGAAAGTAAGAGGAGACAGGTACCGCTATTCCATTTGTTACAATATTTCAACGTATCAATTTTTATGGAAAAAGAATGGAGTTATTTTTGGGAGAAAAAAGATCGAGATAGGCTCATGACAGCGCTTATTATAAATGAGCAAAATAAAATTCAAAAACCAGTTATTGAGAATGCATATTTTAAAAAACATGTATTTCATACTGCATTTTTTAAATTGCAAGAAATGCTTCATATAAGTGCTGTTATTTTTCCAACCGTTGAAGGGGGAATGTATGGGTTTTCAGTATATCAATTTGAAACGTTACAAAAGCGTATAGAACTAGGGAAGAAATTAGCGGATTTACTGTTTCATCCGAATTATAAAAGTTTATTCCATAGGTTTGCATTGCAAACTATACACACAGGATCAAGAGCAGACTATGAATGCTATGTAAGAGAAGTTAGAAAATCTTGTACCCCAGCCCTTAGAGAGGTTTATCCTGTCGTTGCACATAAGGAAATAAGCATGAGAGATTGGTTTTGTAGAGATACGGAAATAAATGAGTTGTTTTTACTGGAAGAGTATAAGGGGGAAGTTGATATAACAAAATGGTATAAAAGAAAGAGGGAGCAAATCTATGTTGCTTCTATTGTAAATCGTTTTGTTAAAAGGATGGGTGAGTTCGTGATATAATAGAAAAGAAGTCCCGTCTTCATTTATGAAGACGGGACTTCTTAATGTAAAGTAATCCTGCCATGTGTGCGAGAAATTTAATCTCAAAACGTAATGAACATAAGAGATTAAGGATGCTTCAGAAATTAGCTTTTTTGTAAAAGCACAATTGGTGGAGGATGAACGAAACCCCACTGATTAAAGTTTCACTTTATGTAGCAGGGAAGTTTGGGCCATCTAACTTTGGATTGCCAGTCTCGGGCTTATTTTGTTTGTTTTGTTTTTTCTTTTTTTCGTTTTTGTTCTTTGCCATTTTCATACACCTCCTTTTTGTATTGTTACCATTTCTATTGATGACATACAAAATGATTTCTTTGACGAATAACAACTAGTTTTGTCATGTGGGCAGGAGTGAGGAATCATTCGGCGAAATTACATGACAAAGGAAAAGCAAAGAAGGGGGCGTTTTGTATATGGCGATGGTTCAGAAGGAAGATGTAATGAAAACAATGGATCAAATGTTAAGTTCTCTCGATTTGCTGGAAATGAATATAGGGATTAGAATGAATCATGCATTGAAGGATAAGAGTGAAAAAATATGTAATAAGATAGAAATAACAGAAATGCATATTGAGCATATGGAAAATAAATTAGTGCATCACGAAGAAAAAGGGAATTGGGTGAAGGCATTTCAAAACGTTGTAGTGAGTGCATAATAAGGTGGGAATGAAATGAAGTATGAAGCATTAATACAGTCTTCAGAAAAACTTATGCAGCATAATAATGAAGCAAATGAGAAAAAAAGAGAAATGATTGAATACGACTTTTATAAGGATATGAAACCATTTGTTGATATGGTAGATGAGGAATTAAAGGTGTGGAAAGAATTAGCTTATAAATGGATTAAGGAAGAAAAACCGAAGTATATACATGTACAGCAAATTGATCAAGTGTACGATAATTTACAGACAAATGTGTTGCAATGTTTTGTAAATAAAGGTAAAGGTAAGCGATTCTTTGAAACACATCAAGCTATTTCGTATACTTTGCAAAATATAATTGAGCAATGTAAGTAACAAGAGGGAAAGCCCTCTTGTTTTTTTATGCTTCTGTCATTGTTGTAGGTTTTGTTGCACCGTTTATTTCTAATTCTTTTATTAATGTTCGGTAATCTGAAATGCATATTTTTCCTTCGAGATACCAATGTCTCGCAAAGTCTAACAGTTCATTTACATTCTCTGTGTAATACCCCTTTTTTTGAGAAAACGCTTGTTTTAAATCCCCTAATACCATGTTGATTCCTCCCCCATGAGAATCTTCTTCTTCATTATCATAGCATGGAAGGGTTTTCTTTTTTAATTTTTTAAAAATTTAAACTTCCGACAAAAATAGACAGATACTCCGTCACACAAATTATTTTACAAGTACATATTATATATGTAGAAACTTATGTGAAGGAGGAGAGAATGCATGTTTCAACAATCTAACGTATACCAGCAATCTAATCCGTATGCACAGCAAAATATGTACCAATATAATACAGATACATATTTACGGTATAATATGTATCCTTTCGAGCCTCATTATGGAAATCAAAATTATTACCAGCCATTTGAAGTGTCGTTTATGAACCAACCGCAACAACAGCAGCAGCAACCTTATATGAATCCACAACAGCAGCCCTATATGGATCAACAACAGCAACCTTATATGAATTCACAATACTATATGCCACCACCATCTCCCTATGGAAATCAACAAGCGATGTTTTATCCACCAAAGCAACCGTATCCGACGCAGAATAAACAAAAACAACAACAGCAACCGAGTCAATTTTCTAGTTTTGTTTCTCAATTTAAAACGTCAGATGGTAACTATGATGTAAATAAAATGATGAATACAGCTGGACAAATGATGAATGCGATGAATCAAGTGACAGGTATTGTAAAGCAAGTTGGAGGTTTTTTTGGTAAGTAATTTTGGATGGTTGTCTATAAAAAGTATTGTATAGGAAGTGGGGACTAGACAAATTTCCTTGGAATAAATGGGTATATATAACAAGCGGCTTTCCCTCTTTTCTCATATTGTAAAGTGTAATCAGATTTTTTTAACGAGAGAGGAGAGAAAAAACTATGCATCATTGTCATCCTTGTTTTGGAGGGCATAAGCCTGTAGGACCTATCTGTACAACTGCTCCTGTCATTCATCCGACGAAACAGTGTGTAACACATTCTTTTTCAACAACGGTGGTGCCACATATTTTCCCGACACATACAACACATGTACACCATCAACAAATTAAAAACCAAAACTTCTTCCCACAAACAAACTCGAATGTAAATGTTGTAGACCCGGTTGATCCAGGATTTGGCGGCGGATGTGGACCATGTGGTCATGGACACCATGGACATCACGTATCTCCATTTGGTCCAGGACCAAATGTATCTCCGTTTGGACCGAACGTATCACCATTCGGACCGAATATTGGACCGAACGTATCACCATTCGGACCGAATATTGGACCAAACGTATCACCATTCGGTCCAAATATTGGACCAAACGTTGGTGGAATGTTTAAAAAGTAAATGATATGTTAGAACTAGCGAAATGCTAGTTCTTTTTTTGTAATTGGAGTGTTGATATGAAAGTTATTGCTGTAACGGGATATAAGCCATTTGAACTTGGTATATTTAAAAATGATCATCCAGGGGTGGAATGTATAAAAAAAGCATTGCACCGAAAATTAACTACTTTTGTAGAAGAAGGTTTGGAATGGGTGATAATAAGTGGACAGTTAGGGGTCGAATTATGGGCTGCTGAAGTTGTTTTTGACATTCAAGTAGAATATCCGGATTTAAAATTAGCGGTATTTACTCCGTTTTTAGAACAAGAAGAAAGCTGGAAAGAAGACAACCGTGAATATTATGAATTTATTCTCTCTCAAGCAGACCATATTGATAGTATTACGAAACGGAAGTACGAAAGCCCAGAGCAATTTAAATTAAAAAATCAATTTTTTATTGAAAAAAGTGATGCACTTTTAGCTGTATATGATGAAGAAAAACCAGGGAGTCCTAAATATATTGTAGAAGCAGCAAAGAAAAAAGGAGAAATAGAAAATTATCACAGTTATTTTATTCTTTTTTCCGATTTACAAGATATAATAGAAGAGGAACAGTGGAATAATGCTGAGTAATATGTAATATAGTACTCGTATATATGATTGACAAAAGGCATTGTTTCTGAAAAAATTTAGGTAATGAAAGTTTTGGCAAAAATTTGAGGTGAAGAAAATGATTTCGGATAAAATTAAATTAACAGCGAAAGATATTTTAGAAAAAGAATTTAAAACAGGCATGAGAGGTTATCAACAAGAAGAAGTAGACAAGTTCCTTGATATGATCATTAAAGACTATGAAGCTTTCCACAAGGAGTTTGACCAATTAAAGCAACAAAACGCTCGTTTAAAGCGTGAATTAGAGGAACAAAAACTAGTAGCAACGCAAGTGCCACAACAACCAGTTGTACAAACACCAGTTGCACAACCTGTATATAACAACACGAATACGGACATTTTAAAACGTCTATCTAATTTAGAAAAAGCTGTATTTGGAAGTAAGTTATACGAATAATTTCTAGTGGTAAAAAGGTTAAAGCATTTTACATAGAAAAAAACATTGCAAAATCTTTTTGTTTCCACTATACTAATGGATGTCATAACGTTTGGGTAATCGCTGCAACGCCAACGTTGTAGAGGAAAGTCCATGCTCGCACGGCCTGAGATGGCTGTAGTGTTCGTGCCTAGCCAATTCATAAGCTAGGGTATTCTGGCTGTGAGGCTGGTTTAACGGCAGGGAAAAAACCTAAGTCCTTTCGGATATGGTTTGACTACCTTTAAAGTGCCACAGTGACGAAGTCCTTGAAGAAATGATAGGAGTGGAACGAGGTAAACCCCACGAGCGAGAAACCCAAATAATGGTAGGGGAATCTTTTCCAAGGAAATGAACGATGGGAAAGGACAGGTTGTATAACCTGTAGATAGATGATTGCCACCGGAGTACGAGGCGTGGGCCGTTTGCAGTACAAAGGAACAGAACATGGCTTACAGAACGTTATGAACCAACTATGAAATAACTCAGCTCTCCTTTGTTAGAGGAGGGCTTTTTATTTGTATGAAGTTATAAATTATGAGTTAAAATGGTTAATGAGAAAATTTTTCGTAAAATGTAATGATTAATAGGACAAATTGCTATTAATCATTGTTTGACTATACATAAGAGGTGAATGCAAATGGGAAAAGTTACTTTAATCGCAACAGCGGCAATGGGTATTGAAGCATTAGTTGCCCGAGAAGTTCGTGATCTTGGTTATGAATGCCAAGTGGAAAACAGCAAAGTAACATTTGAAGCAGATGAAAAGGCGATTTGTCGCACGAACTTATGGTTACGTACTGCGGACCGTGTGAAAATTAAAGTTGGCGAATTCAAAGCGACAACATTTGATGAGCTGTTTGAAAAAACGAAAGCATTAAACTGGGGAGATTATATTCCAGAGAACGGAGAGTTCCCAGTAATCGGTAAATCATTAAAATCTGAGTTGTTCAGTGTTTCGGATTGCCAACGTATCGTTAAAAAAGCTGTCGTTGAAAAATTAAAAACAACATATAAACGTACAACTTGGTTTGAAGAAGATGGTCCGTTATTCCGTATTGAGATCGCAATGCTCAAAGATATTGCGACGTTAACAATTGATGCAAGTGGTGTTGGACTTCATAAACGTGGATACCGTATGGATCAAGGGGAAGCGCCATTAAAAGAAACATTGGCTGCGTCTTTAATTAAGTTAACAAACTGGAAGCCAGATCGTCCTTTCGTGGATCCTTTCTGTGGATCAGGTACAATTCCGATTGAAGCAGCATTAATTGGCCAAAATATTGCACCAGGATTTAACCGTGGCTTCGCATCAGATGAGTGGGGCTGGATTGGTAAACAAAACTGGCGTGAAGCTCGTCAAGAAGCTGAAGATTTAGCGAATTACAATCAACCACTACAAATCATTGGATCAGATATCGATCATCGTATGATTCGAGTTGCTCAAGATAACGCTGAAGAAGTAGGTTTAGGTGATTTGATCACATTTAAACAAATGCAAGTAAAAGATTTCACGACAAAAGAGGATTATGGATATGTTGTAACGAATCCTCCATACGGAGAACGTTTAAGTGAAAAAGCACTCGTTGAACAATTGTACAAAGAAATGGGACAAGTATTCCGCCCATTAGACACATGGTCAGCGTATGTATTAACAAGTTACGAAGCATTTGAAAAGTGTTACGGAAAAGATGCATCGAAGAAACGTAAACTGTTTAATGGATTTATCCGTACAGATTACTACCAATACTTCGGAAAACGTCCACCGCGTAACTCGTAGTATAAAACTCCTCCAGCACGCATATACTGGCTATTATGTAGTGCGTAAAGGAGGAAGTGGTATGGATAGTTTCCAATTATCAATGATTCAAAAAGCTATTCACCGTACGTATGACGAGCTCGGAAAAGAAGTGGATAGTCAAGGTGTGATTGTAGATGAAATACAAAAAGCACAAGATGAATATTTGTCAGCTCTTTCGCATGAAACAGCGATTGATAAACGGTATTTAAAGTCATTAATATAGAAGAAAATTTTCCTTTTTCGAAAGGAAAATTTTTTTTCGTGTATTTCTATGTATGGCAACAGGGGAAAGTGGCTGCACACATATGAGTAGCAGTTGCTATATCTTTTTATAGAAAAACTTTTTGGTTGGAGGCTAAGGATGTTTACTGAGAAGAGATTACCATTTGAAGTAGGGAAACAAGATAATTTTTATGATAAGTTGAATGAGTGGATTGGAGATGTGTTTTACGACATCCTTCCGGAAAAAGGTTTTGAAGAGCGTGATGAACAAATTTTTATGGCGTTTCAATTAGAACGTGCTTTCCAAGAAAAGAAAGTAATGTTCGCAGAAGCGGGTGTAGGAACAGGGAAAACAATTGTATATCTTCTATATGCAATTTGCTATGCACGTTATACTGGAAAACCAGCTATTATCGCTTGTGCTGATGAAACGTTAATTGAGCAGCTTGTGAAAGAAGAAGGGGACATTGCTAAGTTATCTGAAGCATTAGGACTATCTGTTGATGTTAGACTTGCGAAATCAATGGATAATTATTTATGTTTACGTAAACTTGAAGATGTTATGAGTGGACGAGCTCCAGAAGTAATTGAAGATGTATACTACGAATTACCGCAGTTTGTATTCGACCATGGTACGATGCAAAACTTTACTCACTACGGTGACAGAAAAGAATTTCCGCTTTTAAATGATGAGGAATGGTCAAAAGTAAATTGGGATTACTTCCAAGATTGCTTCACTTGTGATTCTCGTCATCGTTGTGGTCAAACTCTTTCGCGTGAACATTATCGTAAAGCAGCAGATTTAATTATTTGTTCTCAAGATTTCTATATGGATCATATTTGGACGTATGATGCTCGTAAACGTGAAGGACAAATTCCGTTATTACCAGAAAGTAGCTGCGTGGTATTCGATGAAGGACATCTTGTAGAATATGCAGCTCAAAAAGCTTTAACGTATCGTTTAAAGCAAACGATGATGGAGCAACTTTTAACGAGATTGTTGCAAAACGATATTCGTGAAGAGTTTGCGCATTTAGTAGAAGAAACAATTTGGCAAACAGAGCGATTCTTTGATGTGTTACAAGAAAATAAAAAAGAAATTGCCGGTTCTGATCGTTTAGAAATTACTGTGACAGAAAAAGTAACTGCTGAAGCGAAGCGACTTTATGCGAAAATTGGTGAAGTCGGTGATGCATTAGTATTTGAAAGTGAAATGCATACAGTAAACACGTATGACTTAAATATCGTTGATGAACATTTAGATGTATTAGAACATTCACTTCGTCTGTTCATGCACGAGAAAAATGTAATTACATGGGGTGAAGAAGGTGATGGAGCCTTCACGTTAGTGATTATGCCACGTGCGGTAGAAGAAGTATTACAAGAGAAAGTATTCTCGAAGAAAATCCCGTATATTTTCTCGTCTGCTACATTATCTAATAACGATTCATTCGCATTTACAGCAAATAGCCTAGGGGTAAAAGATTACTTATCATTCTCAGTTGCCTCACCGTTTGATTATGAGGAGCAAATGGCAGTAAACTTACTATCGCATACGAAAGAAAATGAATGGGAAAGAAAGTGTCAATATACACTTGAAAATATACAGAAAACAAATGGACGTACACTTGTATTATTCCGTACAACACAAGAACTTGCAGCGTTTAAAGAATATGTAAGTAAAGAACAAATGTCCGTTCCGTTCCTATATGAAGGGGATCAAGAAATTAGTCAGCTCGTTTCTCGTTTCCAAAATGAAGAAGAGACTGTACTTTGTGCCGTTCATTTATGGGAAGGTTTAGATATTCCTGGTTCATCGTTATCACATGTTATCATTTGGTCATTACCATTCCCTCCAAACGATCCTGTGTTTGAAGCGAAGCGTAAACATGTAAATGATCCGTTCTGGGATGTAGATGTACCATATATGATTTTACGTCTTCGTCAAGGGATTGGACGTTTAATTCGTACGAGCGACGATAAAGGTGCTATATCAATCTTCTTATCTAATACAGAAGATGAGAAAGTGGTAGAAGCGGTGAAAAACGTACTACCAGTAGAAGGTAAAGAATTATAAGGAGAAAGCTTGGCGCTTGCCAAGCTTTTTTTCTATTATAAAAGGAATTTAGATTTCCATGTCGAATTAAGTTTCGAGGTAGGAAAGGGAGGTTTTATACGATGACAGTAGCTACATATGAAGTAGAAAAACAATTTTTAACATATGTGAAGAAGATACAAAATTACGGAGAAGCATTAAGCTTAATGTTTTGGGACTTAAGAACAGGTGCGCCTAAAAAAGGTGTAGACCAGCGTTCAGAAGTAATTGGTATGCTTTCATCAGAAGTATTTGTAATGTCGACTTCAGATGAGATGGGGAACTATTTAACAGAACTTGAAGCTTTAATACGTGAAGATAAAATTCCTGAAACGACGCAGAAAATGGTTGAAGAGTGTCGTAAAGAATATGATAGAAATAAAAAAATTCCACAAGCGGAATATGAAGCGTATGTGAAATTAGAAGCGAAAGCGGAAAGTGTGTGGGAAGAAGCTCGCGAAAAATCTGATTTCGAAATGTTCCGTCCGTATTTAGAACAAATAGTTGAATTTAAAAAGAAATTCATTACATATTGGGGTTACGAAACATATAAATATAATACATTATTAGATATGTATGAGCCGGGTATTACAGTAGAAGTGTTAGATCACGTATTTGGTCAGCTTCGTGAGCGTATTGTTCCGCTCGTAAAAGAAATATCGGAGTCACAAAAGAGATTAAAGACAAGTGCTTTATCAGAACATTTTTCAAAAGAAAAACAAAAAAACTTTACATTAGAGCTATTAAAGCAATTAAATTATGACTTTGAAGCAGGTCGTCTTGACGAAACGGTACATCCATTTGAGATTACATTAAATAGAGGGGATGTTCGTATTACGACACGCTATGACGAAAAAGATTTCCGTATGGCTGTGTTTGGAACAATTCATGAATGTGGTCATGCTGTATATGAACAAAATATTGCTGAGAAATTTGAAGGTACACCGCTATGTAGTGGAACATCTATGGGGATTCATGAGTCACAATCATTATTCTTTGAGAACTTTATCGGTCGTAATAAATCATTCTGGAAGAAAAATTATGATTTATTAAAAGAGTATAGCGATGGCCAATTCAATGATATATCAGTAGACGAGTTTTATGATGCGATTAACGAATCGAAGCCATCATTCATTCGTATAGAAGCAGATGAGCTTACGTATCCGCTTCACGTTATGGTTCGTTATGAACTTGAGAAAGAATTATTTGATGGTACATTACAAGTGAAGGATTTGCCAGCGGCTTGGAATGATAAGATGGAAGCATATTTAGGAATTCGTCCGGAAAACAATGCACAAGGTGTATTGCAAGATGTTCACTGGGCTGGTGGTTCATTTGGATACTTCCCATCTTATGCTCTTGGTTATATGTATGCAGCGCAATTTAAGCAAAGAATGTTAAAAGACATTCCGAACTTTGATGCATTATTAGAAGAAGGAAACGTAACGCCAATTCGTGAATGGTTAACAGAAAATATTCACCAATACGGTAAAACGAAAAAGCCACTTGAAATTTTAAAAGATGTGACAGGTGAAGGGTTAAATGCAAACTACTTAGCGGATTATTTAGAAGCGAAGTATAAAGAAATTTATGAGTTATAAAAAAGAGCTGCTTACTTGCAGCTCTTTTTTTAAAGGGGATAGAAGAATGACTTATACATATACAGTAATGACGCAAGAAGAAGCAGAAGAAATTGCATATAACTGGCATTATGAAGGGAAATATTCCTTTTACGATATAGAGGCAGATGAAGGAGATTTAGCTGAGTTTTTAGCGGGAGACAGTAGAGGAAATCATACATTTTCTGTGAAGGAAAATGGCGCTCTCATTGGTTTTTTAACTGTTTGTAAAATAAATGATGGAGCGGTTGATATAGGTCTTGGAATGAAACCCGATATAACTGGAAATCGATTAGGATTACAGTTCATAAACGCTGGACTAGATTTTAGTAGAGAACAATATGGTTGCAATTATATAACATTATCAGTAGCGACATTTAATGAGAGAGCAATAAAAGTGTATAAAAGAGCAGGATTTGAAGCAATTGGAACGTTTGTCCAGAAGACGAATGGTAGTTGTTTTGAGTTTTTGAGAATGAGTTATATATGTAAAAAATAACAAAACAGAAGAATCTTCTTCTGTTTTGTTTGTAACTTCATTAACTTTCAGTTGCTAGCATGTGTACAGCTATTTCATGCATGTCTTTCAAACCTGACACTTGAGCGTATTCAGCAACAGTGATACCACTCGTTGTTAGAAGTTCGATAATATGTTCATCCATTTTTGACCAAGTTTTACCGCCAGCGTTGTCATAAGAGTGAATTAAATTTGTTAGTCCATCTTTCCCAAAGAGCAGATAATGAGATGTGAAATCGATTGAAACATCAGCAATCCCTACTTCTGTCCAATCGATTAAGCCCGTTACATTATTTTTATTATCAATCAGGATATGACCTGGATGTATATCCCCATGCTTTACTCCTACATGAGATGGCCAAAAAGAGTCTTCAGCTAGCCATGCTTGCCAACGATCCCATAAGTTTTGATTGATATCGTATTGTTTCTTCACTCGATTCATCCTTTGTTTCATAGAAGTTCTTACTTCGTTAGCAGTAAGCAATTCAACACCTATATTGTTAAATTTTTGCTGAGGTAATGAGTGTAAATTCGCTAGAACTTTTCCTAATGAAATATTGTATTCAGTTGGTACATTCTTTTCATTAAAGTTCCATACATATTCTTGTCGTTCTATATCGATAGTAGCGGCAGGAACGCCACTTAGTTGTTTATAAGCGATTAGTTCCTCAGAGAATATAGACCAATCAGGAACTTGGAATTCTACATGTTTTTTCATGAGTTCTAATGCTTTTTTTTCTCGTTGGGCATGTCTCATAGATTCTGGTCTACGAGGAATTCTTAGTATCCATTTATCCCCATTTTGTTCTTTAACGTGTGCTACTTGAAAGTCAACGCCAGATTCATTAATTACTATTGAATCTTCTAATATATTTAGGCCTTCCTTATTTGCTAATTGTTTAACTTTAAGTGTATTCATTTTCATTTCCTCCAAATGTTTATTCTAATTTTAATGTTTTCTGTTACTAATTGTTTCTAACTACATCAATATGATTAAAGTAGCGAGATATAAGAAAATGTAATCATAAAAAAACCACAGACGGACTTCTGTCTGTGGTTAAGAGTAAACGAGGATATAATGAATAAACGCCTCTCTTTGTATGAAAAAATATACGAAAAAAAGACAGACGTATATCTCCCTTTCTTCATGTGGAAAGTGTACTCTTCCGTTGAAGATTATTAAAAATGTGCAGACTAATCCCGTTTACTCTGCTTTATGAAAACAGAGCCTTTGAACATATTAAGTTACTTATTGTTCAAAGTTTGCTGACGTAGTCTTCCTGCGTGCATCATCTTTAACAATCCTCCTTTTAATAGTATAGTTACAATATACTTTGTTTATAAATAAACATCAATAAAAAATACTAGATGTAATACCTAAAAAACGAATGAAATAAAAATTTACATTCAGAAAATAGGGGAAATGATGTTTGGATTTATAATTCGGAAGTTTTGGAAGAGGATTTGTATTAGTAGCAAATAGTAGTTTAGCAAGGAGAGATAGCATGGTTACAATTAAAACGAAAAATGAAATAGATTTGATGCACGAATCTGGGAAATTACTTGCTTCATGTCATAGGGAAATTGCGAAAATGATGAAACCAGGTATTACGACAAAAGAAATTGATACGTTTGTTGAAGCGTATTTAGAAAAGCATGGTGCAATATCTCAGCAGAAAGGTTACAACGGGTATTCATATGCGATATGTGCATCTGTAAACGATGAAATGTGTCATGGGTTTCCGGATGATATTCCTTTAACTGAGGGTGATATTGTAACAATTGACATGGTAGTAAACTTAAATGGTGGTCTTTCAGATTCTGCTTGGACGTATAGAGTTGGAAAAGTTTCTGATGAAGCAGAAAGGTTATTAGTAGTAGCAGAGAATGCTTTGTATAAAGGGATTGACCAGGCGGTAATCGGTAATCATGTAGGGGACATTGGCTATGCAATTGAAAGTTATGTAGCAAATGAAGGTTTTTCTGTTGCAAGAGACTTTACAGGGCACGGGATCGGTAAAGAGATTCATGAAGAACCAGCAATTTTTCATTTTGGTAAACAAGGGCAAGGACCTGAGCTACAAGAAGGAATGGTCATTACAATTGAGCCCATTGTAAATGTAGGTATGCGCTATTCTAAAGTAGATTTAAATGGATGGACTGCAAGAACGATGGACGGTAAATTATCAGCTCAATATGAGCATACAATTGCGATTACGAAAGATGGTCCGATCATTTTAACGAAGCTTTAATAAGAAATGTAAGAGTTTGCAAAACTCGAACGAAAATAGTGTTTTTATAAAATTTGTACGTGTTTTTTTAATAAATGCTTTCCGAAAATTAAAAAGTGCGTTATAATCCTTCTATAAAATAAATAGTTAGCTACACTCATATAATCGCGGGGATATGGCCTGCAAGTTTCTACCGAAGTACCGTAAATACTTTGACTATGAGTGAGGACGAATATATTTGCTTGTTTAGCATTCTTTTTTGCGAAACTCCAAAAGCGCGTCTCTCACTTGTAACGAGTGGTGGCGGCTTTTGGAGTTTTTTATTGCATAAGAGGGGGAACAAACATGAAAGTATTACAAGAAAAGATTTTGAACGAAGGAAAGGTTTTATCTGGTGACGTATTAAAGGTAGATGCATTTTTAAATCATCAAATTGACCCAGTACTTATGCAAGAGATCGGAAAAGAATTTGCTAAACGTTTTAAAGAAGAGAACATTACAAAAATCGTGACGATTGAATCTTCAGGCATTGCACCAGCAGTTATGGCTGCATTAGAGCTTGGTGTAAAAGTAATCTTTGCAAGAAAACGTAAATCGTTAACGTTACAAGATAATATGTACGTTGCAAACGTATACTCATTTACGAAACAAGAAACGAATGAAATTTCATTATCTCGAAATCATATCGATGAAACTGATCGCGTTTTAATTATCGATGACTTTTTAGCAAACGGTCAGGCTGCTTTAGGTTTAATGAGTTTAGTAGAGCAAGCAGGAGCAAGTATTGCAGGTATTGGTATTGTTATTGAAAAAGCATTTCAAGATGGAGGAAAGAAGCTTCGTGAACAAGGAGTTCGTGTTGAGTCACTAGCAGAAATTGCATCACTTGATAACGGCACAGTTACATTTGTACAGCATGAAACTGCGGAGGTGAAATAAGCGATGAAGCAACATCCATTTAAAATCGCATCGCTTGGTATGCAGCATATGCTTGCTATGTATGCTGGTGCAATTATCGTCCCGCTTATTGTGGGCGGTGGACTTGGTTTAAATCAAAAAGAGTTAACATATTTAGTCTCAATTGATTTATTAATGTGCGGCGTTGCGACAATTTTACAAGCATTATCAAATCGCTTTTTCGGTATTGGACTCCCAGTTGTACTTGGTTGTACATTTACAGCGGTTGGGCCGATGATTGCAATCGGAAAACAATACGGCGTGTCTTCTATTTATGGAGCAATTATTGCTGCGGGGTTATTCGTAGTTATTTTTGCGAAATTATTTGGAAAGCTTGTAAAACTGTTTCCACCAGTTGTAACAGGATCTGTCGTTACCGTAATTGGAGTTACACTTGTTCCAGCAGCAATTAATGATATGGCTGGAGGAGTAGGAAGCAAGGATTTCGGTAGTCTAGAAAATTTAGCATTAGCATTTGGTGTGTTACTATTTATTATCATTATGTATCGTTTCTTTGACGGATTTATCCGTTCAATCTCTATTTTACTAGGTCTTTTATTTGGTACAATCGTTGCAGCATTTATGGGGAAAGTAAGCTTGCAAGCGGTTGGAGAGGCTGATTGGTTCCATGGTATTGAGCCATTTTACTTCGGTACACCAACATTTGAATTGACGCCAATTATTACGATGATTTTAGTTGCTTGCGTAGGGATTGTAGAAGCAACAGGTGTTTATTTTGCATTATCTGATATTTGTAATAAAAAAATCGGTGAAAAAGAATTAACAAAAGGGTATCGTGCAGAAGGATTAGCGATGGTGTTAGGTGGTATTTTTAACGCGTTCCCATATACAACATATTCTCAAAACGTAGGACTTGTTCAATTAACTGGAGTAAGAAATCGCGTTATTATTTATACTTGTGGTGGTATGTTAATCGTTCTTGGGTTCATTCCAAAAATCGCAGCTATTACAACAATCATTCCGAAATCAGTACTTGGCGGTGCAATGTTAGCAATGTTCGGTATGGTAATGGCATATGGTATTAAAATGTTAAGTAGTGTTGATTTTGGAAGACAAGAAAATTTATTAATCGTTGCATGTTCTGTTGGGATTGGGCTTGGAGTTACAGTCGTTCCTACTTTATTCTCACAACTTCCTGAAAATATTCGTATTTTAACAGATAACGGAATTGTACTTGGAAGTGCGTCAGCAGTACTTTTAAATATTGTATTTAATATGGTGCCGCAGCGTAAAGCGAAAGTAAAAGAAGAGCCAGTTTCTATACAAAGTGCAGTAAGAGAAGCGTAAAAAAAGCAAGGTCTCGTTATGAGACCTTGCTTTTCTTTTTAAGTGGCATCATTTTCCCGTACGTACCAAGACGCCAAATGTACTCAAGTGGCCCGTATTGATAACGTGACAGCCACCAGCGGCTAATAAAGATTTGTAACGTGTAGAAACCGATGCAGAATAGTGGTCCTACCCATAATGGAGCAAGATAATCATTTTTGAACAATAGTCCGAATACAAGTAACGTAACAATTGTATGCGAGATGTAATTTGTTAACGCCATTCTACCAACGTATTGGAACGGACGTAATAATGTTTGCCATTTTTCTTTTTGTAATAAACGCATAAGCGTGAAAATGTAGAAGATGAATAATGTCTTTCCGCTAAACATTGTAAAGGCCTGCATATAAATTGGTTCATAAGATGGTTTTGATAAGAAATAACGGACCATGAAGAACCACATTGGCAATGTTAAAATGAACATAATAATTTGCCATTTTTTAAGCTTTGGATCTAACTCTTTCGTACGGCGGAAAATATCCTTTTTACCGGCATATAAACCAAGTAAAAATAGCCCAACTGTTTCTGGGAGCATGAATACGTTTAGTCCAATTCCATCAGCATAAAATGCATGGAAACGATTTTGTATTTGTGACACCCAGTCTTCAAGTGGCATGATTGGTAAGGATAACCCAAGTTCCTCCTTTGGCATGAAGGCAATACCAATACTAGCAATTAGCATAAGAAACTGAAAAATACTTAATAAAACGATTGCCCATATTAAAATGGTACGCGGTTCTCTCTTATAAAATAAAAATAAGAAAAATCCAGCGATTGCATACGTATGTAAAATGTCTCCGTCCCATAAAAGAACGTAATGTAAGAAACCAAATAATAATAAAATAAGTAAGCGACGAACAAATAAAGTTTTTGGACGATCGGTTTTCGCTTCAGCACGAGTCATAAAAATATAAAAGCCTAGGCCAAATAAAAACGAAAAGATAGTATAAAACTTTGTTTGAATAAACATATCGTAGAACAGACGGATATAGCTACCTAGCCCCTCATAAACTCCTGAAAGATCACGTGAGTCAATCCCAGCGATAACAGGCCAGTTAACAAGAAAAATACCTAGTACAGCTATTCCTCTAATAATATCGATGGAGTGTATCCTCTCGCCTTGTGAAATATTTTGTGTCATTATTTTCCTCCTTGTTAATTAATTCCCTTTTATTATACAAAATGTAAGATGGAGGGTATAGGGTAGATTTCCATTTTTTTTAACTATTAAGTTGCGTAGTATGAGATATAATAAGAGTGCACAACAAGTTTTAACCTTCTTCAAAACAGGCAGTAAAGCTCCTTCTTATAAGGGGCTTTCTTTATGAAAAGTGTTGATAATGATTCTCTTTAATGATAAAATGTATTCAAAAGTGATAATCATTATCAAAAAAGGTTGGTGCATGAGTATGGTATATGCATTAGTAGCAGGTACAGTCGCTGTATATGCAGTTATTGCAAAGTATGTTTTAAATGGAGTAGGAACAGCAAAATGAGTAATATGACATAAAATCCCTTTCATTTGTAAAAAGAATGAAAGGGATTTTTTATTTTTAATGAGAATATGCTGAAAATTTAGTATGATAGTAAAGTGAAACTGTAATCAATGGGCAGGGGTAACTCTCACTGATTACGAGCTCGCAAATAGCGGGTATAGTATATACATCTTGGATAAAGGGGAACAAGGGGATGACAAACATAGTACAGACAAACGGTATGAAAAAACTTGTTTGTTTTTATGAAGAGTGGCAAAAACACGGCGATGCAGAGAATAGTTTAAAGTTGTTTGAGGTGATTCAAAAATATAAACAAGAGCAGCTTATGATAGCGTTCTGCGGTCACTTCTCTGCAGGGAAATCAACGATGATGAATCATCTATATAAAGCGCAGTTATTACCGACAAGTCCAATTCCGACAAGTGCTAACGTTGTCAAAATTGAAAAAGGGATGGATCGTGTTGTTGTAACAGTTAAATCTGGAGAACAGTACGAGTATGACGGTGCATATTCAGCTGAAGAGTTAAAACAAATTTGTAAAGACGGTGATGAGGTAATTGGTGTTCATATTTATCGGAATGATGCGCCAATTCCTGAAGGTGTTATGTTAGTTGATACACCAGGGATTGATTCAACAGATGATGCCCACCAACTAGCGACAGAATCAACGCTGCATCTAGCAGACGTAATTTTTTATATGATGGATTATAATCACGTCCAATCGGAAGTGAATTTACAATTTGTTAAAGAATTGAAACAACGTAATAAAACGGTTTATCTCGTTGTAAATCAAATAGATAAACATAAAGAAAATGAATTATCGTTTGAGGATTATAAAGATAGTGTAAAACAATCGTTCTCTAACTGGGATATTGAAGTAGATGGAGTGTATTATACTTCATTACGAATGATGAACCATACACATAATGAAATTGGAAGCTTAGAAACATTAATTACTTCTATTATGAAAGAAAAAGAGCAGTATGTAAGAGATGGAATGGAGCGAGAAACAGAATATTTAATGGGGGAACATTTCTCGTATATTCTTTCTGAAAATGAAAAAGCTCTTTTGAAATATGAGGAAGAATTAGCATCACCGCTTTCCATTTCAGAGATAGTTGAAAAGAAAGAAGAGCTAACGGAAACTAAACATCGCGAGGCTAGTAAAGAATCTCATGTGAGAAACGAATTTATAAAAGGATTACAAGCTATATTAGATAACGCGTATTTAATGCCATTTGAAATGAGAGAATTGGCAAATGCGTATTTAGAAACGAAATTAACTAAGTTTAAGGTCGGTTTGCTATTTGCGAAAGGAAAGACGGAGCAAGAAAAACAGAGACGTTTAGATGATTTTTATTCTGCCTTGCAAAAGACTGTTGAAACGCAACTTGATTTCCATGTGAAAGAATTTATTGTTGCCTTCTTAAAAGAAGAAGGATTGTTTACAGAGGAAATTGGGAAAGACATATATGCATTAGAAATTGCTTTTGGACCAGAAATGTTAGCTGAAGTCATTAAACAAGGTGCAGGTTTCACAGGTGATTACTTACTTCTTTATACAGCGGATGTAGCGAATGAACTGAAGAAACGTTATTTTACAAAAGCACGGCAAATTTTTGATAAAAGTGCAGTGGTTTTAAAGCAAAAGGTGAAGGAAGAAGTTACTCGTATTGAAGAAGAGATAGAAAAATATACGATGTTGCAAACAGCAAAAGAAACGAAGTTGCAATACAGTAACAATTTGGAGGCATATGAAAGTTATTTGCAAAATGTTTGGCACGAGCGTATTGCTACACCAGAAGGATTGCAAATAGAGGAGATATTGCAAAGTAAAACACAAATTGTTAGTGAGAAATTCACACTACAAGAACAGGAAAGCGTAAACAGTAACGTAATGGCTCGTGAGGAAGAGATAAAAGGAACGGCAGCTTTAAATATTCAGCGTATATTAGAGCAAGTGAAGAAAGCTGAAACGATATTAGAGCCATTGCCAGCGCTGAAACACGTACAGCAAGAGGTAATAGAAAAAAGGCGTCGTGTGGAAACGAAACAATTTACAGTAGCGTTATTCGGAGCTTTTAGTGCTGGGAAATCATCATTTGCCAATGCATTGCTTGGTGAGAAGGTACTTCCTGTGTCACCAAATCCGACGACGGCAACGATTAATCAAATTTTGCCAGTTACAGAGGAAAAACCACACGGAACAGTAATCGTGCAATTTAAATCAAAGCAAGCTCTATTAGAAGATATGAAAGCTGTTTATAAGCTGTTTCATTATGAGATTACTACGTTAGATGAAGCGTTAGCACAAATTGATAAAGTTATGAAATATCCTTCACCAACTGGGAAGCAAAAAACAACATTTAGCTTTTTACGAGCGGTACAAAAAGGGTATGGTACGGTTTCTGCTCATTTAGGAGAGCAAGTACAAGTTACATTAGAAGAGTTTTCTGATTATGTAGCGAATGAAGAAAAATCATGTTTTGTCGAGTACATGGAGCTGTATTATGATTGTGCTTTAACAAGGCAAGGAGTAGCGCTTGTAGACACACCTGGAGCGGATTCCATTAATGCCCGCCATACGGATGTTGCGTTCCAGTATATTAAAAACGCAGATGCTATTTTATTTGTAACGTATTATAATCATGTGTTCTCTCGTGCTGACCGTGAATTCTTAATTCAGCTTGGTCGTGTAAAGGATACGTTTGCTCTTGATAAAATGTTCTTCTTAATTAATGCGGCCGATTTAGCAGAGTCTGAAGAAGAACTTGAAATGGTAAAAGGGTATATAGCAGATCAGCTATTGCAATACGGTATTAGAAATCCACGTTTATTCGCAATTTCAAGTTTATGTGCGCTTGAAGAGAAACAAGGAAAGAATATTGAAAAAGAGAAGTACGGTATTTTACAAAACTCTGGGATTGCTAAGTTCGAGGAATCATTTACATCCTTTATGATGAGAGATTTAATGCTCGTATCTGTTCATGCTTTATATGGTGCATTGCAAGGAGCAGATCAGCTTTTAGTAAATATGATAAATGGTGCAAAACAAGGGAATGAAGAGAAAGAGAAGCAAACGAAAAAATATGAAGCAGAGCGTGATCAACTACTTCATATTATTTCATCATATAGTGTGCTTGCTGAAGAGCAGGCGATGCAAAATGAAGTGAAAGAATTGCTGTATTACGTGCACCAGCGTCTATTCCTACGCTATAACGATGTGTTTACTGAATTTATTAATCCAGCATCGCTGCGAACGGATGGAAATGTGAAAGTGCAGTTGCAACAGTGCGTTATGGAATTAGTAGCATTTATTCAGCATGATTTATTACAAGAAATGCGTGCGACATCATTACGTCTTGAAAAATGGATAGATGAAGCGATGAAACGTGCAAAGAATGAAATTGTGGTGAACTGTAAAGTAGAAAATGAATCAATTTCTATGAATGGAACAGTGGATTATGAATATAAAGATATTACACATAAAGAACCGTTCCCTTCAGTTGAAATAAAAGATTTCAAAAAAGCATTGGCACATTTTAAAAATGAAAAAAGCTTTTTTGAAAAAAATGATAAAGCTTCCATGCAAGAAGAGGCTAAAGTTGTATTAGAGCCTTTCGTATCAAACTATGTAGCTGATGAAAAAGATTTATTTGTTCATCATTATGAGCAAGAATGGGATATGAAATGGAACTTATTCCAAAAAGTGATGCAGCAAGATGTGATGAACTATTATGAAAGTATATTATTTGCATTGGCTGAAACGATTGATGTATCACTATATGAACAAAGTAAAGAACAATTGCGAAAGCAGTTAGTGGAGATTGAAAAAGAAATTTATGTGATCTAGTCGTTATGAGAAAAAGATTCGTTCAATTTTCTTTTGCAGTACTGTATCTAAAGATTTGACAAACCCAGCAAATTCATCGGTAGAAATCATATGAGTAAGAACGAGTCGTCTGCCGTCTGGTGTTTCACCGCATAAGACGAATGAAGAAAATTCATATGTTTTGTTTTCTACTACTAATTTTGGATAGGAATACGTGTCGCTTTTCTTCTTCTTTCCATCAATAGAGATGACGTTGCACTTTTTCTCATTGTTGTCCATGGTGAATCCCTCCTTTCTATTACTTATGGTAGACAAGGAGGGATTAGAACAATAGAGAAAGGGGAATTTTTTATGAATGTAGTAATAGAGTATATTTCGCAAGAAGCTATACCGAAACCTTTATTATTGCTTGCTGATCCAAGTGAGCAGCAAATTGATTCATATGTACAAAGAGGCTTAACATATGTAGCTAAGCAAGAGGAGAGAGTTATCGGTGTATATGTTCTTTTGGAAACAAGGCCGAAGACGATGGAAATTATGAATATTGCGGTTGTAGAGCATTTGCAAGGAAATGGGATTGGAAAGAAGCTAGTGAGTCATGCCATAGAAACTGCTAAAGGATATGGTATGTCAAAGCTTGAAATTGGTACAGGCAATTCTAGTGTTTCACAACTTGCTTTATATCAAAAATGTGGATTTCGTATTTTTTCTATTGATTTTGATTACTTTTCGAAGCATTATGAAGAAGAGATTATTGAAAATGGGATTGTATGCCGTGATATGATTCGGCTTGCAATGGAATTGAATCAGAACGTATAACTTATTTAGGGGGAAGAGAAGATGGAAGTACATAAAGCAATTACAGCACATTCTCGTAAACAAAATGAAAGTGTAAAAGCATGTTTACAATTAGATGCGCAGCGTGAAGCAGCTATTGAAGCAGCCGTATCTCTTGCGTCAAATGGGAAAGAATTTTCGGTTGATGTCATTAATGTTGTAACAAAGCAAATTAATGCTCTTGCAAAAAATGGTGTTACCTTGCAGCGTAAATATGTTACAGAAGAAATGGTTATGGAGTATGTAAGTCGTTTGCAAGAGAAAGAAGGTCGTTAAAGATGATAGTTACAGTCGAATGGTTACGAGAGCATATAGAAGATGAGAATGTCCGTATAATCGATTGTCGTTTTGATTTAGCGAATCCTAATTGGGGTAGAGAAAAGTATGAGGAAGAACATATTCCTCATGCGTTATATTTTGATTTAAATTTAGATTTATCTAGTCCTGTAACAGAACATGGTGGTCGCCATCCATTGCCGAATATTGAGGAATTTGCAGACAAGCTTTCGCAAGCTGGTATTGACGAACATACGACAGTAATTGCATATGACAGTCAAGCGGGTGCAAATGCTTCTCGTCTCTGGTGGTTATTAAACTATGTAGGACATGAGAAAGTATATATATTAGATGGCGGATTTCCAGCTTGGAAAGAGAATGGACTACCGATAACAACGGAAATTCCTGTTGCTATACGAAAAACATTCAAAGCAAATGTACAAGCTCATATGGTTGTAACGATGGAAACGGTCAGAGAGAATATTCATGCAGGTGCAGATGTTACGTTAATTGATTCTAGAGAGCCAAAACGATATGCAGGTGTAGAGGAATTAGTTGATCCAAAAGCAGGGCATATTCCGACAGCAGTAAATTATTTTTGGAAGGATGGAATTGTCCAATCAGGACAATTTAAGAATGAAGCTGGGCAACAAGAACGATTCCAAAATCTTTCGAAAGATAAGGAAACAATTGTATATTGTGGTTCTGGCGTTACAGCATGTCCAAATATTCTTGCATTGAAATTAGCTGGATTCCAGAATGTTAAATTGTATGCAGGTAGCTGGAGTGATTGGATTTCTTATCCAGAAAATCAAATTGCAAAAGAAGAAGATTAATCACTTGCATGCAAAAATAATTTGTATTAAAATAAGGTCACAAGCAAGAAATTGCTCGAAAAACTTTGTATTTTACACATTGGAAACAATGTGATAATATAACGACAAGTAAATAATACATCCTGCGGTGTACGTAACTTATTTATGTCTAAAACCGATGTTAGTTATACGGAAGCTCAATATTTAGCGACCATCATCAAGCCTTCCTTGTGGAGGAAGATGTACGGTAACTGTGAGGGCATCCACCTGCGAGTAGCGGGTTTTTGGACATTTACGAGGAGCGGCACGTGCGGGGGTCTTATTTCAACTAACATTATATAAAATTCCTACGGTGTACGTAGCTTATGTATGTCTTAAACCAATAAGTTTAATATGGAAGTTCAATATTTAAATGTAGCTAACATGCCATCTTTTTAAGAAGGACGTTACAAACATTTGTGAGAGCATCCACCTGTGAGAGCAGGTTTATGGACATCTAGAGAGAACGGCATATGTGGGGCTAAATAAAAACCTTGCGTTTTATACGTAAGGTTTTTTTGTTGCATAAATATATCCATGTTATCTCGCTTTAATGGGCAGTAAGACCCTCACCTCAAAATTTAGCGAAAGCAAAGAAGTTAGGTGGGGGGGCGGGCTGCCCATAAAAGTCCGATTGGTGAGGGGTAATAATCAGTGGGGGATGAAGAAAACCCCCACTGATTAAAGTTTCACTTTATCTCGATTCACCTGTGAAGTTTCCATAATAAATATAGCACTTTCTGTCTTCATCAATCTCTCTTGAATCTAAAGTGAACTCCATATGCGTGCCGTCGCGCTTAATATATATAATATCTGAATGAAGAGATGGCAAAATTTCTTCATAGTTCCATACATCTTTACTTTCAATCAAGTTTGAACTCGTATCCTTTAGCTCTCTAATTTCAAAACCGATGTGGAAGTAAGTAGGATCTGAAGGATCGTTAGAAAAGGTTTCTTGTTGAATATATATAACTGCTGTGCCGTCTGGATCTACTGAAGTTGCAGTAACAACATATGTATTTTTATCTTTTATAAAGTATTCACAAGTCATGCGTGCGATGATTTCAGGATTAGAAATATTTGCGTAGTTCCATAAAGCAGGATACCCTTTCGTTTCATCATTAAGTCGATATTCTAAGCGCATTTTATCCCTCTTTTTCCTTTTTCTTCTACTTTATCATGCCATCCTATATAATAGGAATAGAATTTAAAAAGGGGAGTGCGAAGGTGAAAAAAACGAAATGGCTAGTAAGTGGTGTTGTAACGTCTTTAATGACTGGCACCTTATTTGGCTGCGCACAAGATCTTCCCCCAAAACCGAATGATAATAGTTGTTCAGATTGGGATTGGGATGATGAACTTGGGGTATGGCAGTGTGATGATAGTAGTTCAGGTTATCGTGGACATTATTTCTATGGTGGGCGATACTATCAAAATAAATCCACTTTTAAAAATTCATCGGCGTTTAAATCGTATCAATCGTCTGCGGAATTTAAAGGGGGAATTGGAAGCGGTTCAAAGGGAGGATTTGGGGGCTAACATATGTCGCAATACATAAGGGATCGAAAAGAGTTTTATTCGATATATCCGGATTTCTGGTCGGATTTATATGAATGTGAGTATAGTTTATTTCATGTTTTCTCGATAACAAATGAGACTAGGAAACAATTACAAGTAGCAACTGAACGAATGGGGAAAATATTTTTCAAGACTGCTAGACTTTTACGTCATTTAAGTGACGAACAGCTTCTTGAACTTGGATTTCCTCCTGCGAGCTTATCCTTCATTAGAATGAAAGGATTATATCCTGAATCTGTTATTTCGCGTTTTGATTTCGTTTTAACAGGTGATAACCGAATTAAAATGCTTGAGTTTAATAGTGATACACCAACTTTTATTATGGAATGCTTTCGAATGAATGGAAAAGTTTGTGAAAAGCAAGGCTATGATGATCCGAACTTGGGGCGAGAACGATTACTATCTTCTGGTGTTACAAAAGCTGTTATGGAAGCGATAAAGGGAATAGACAACCCAAATGTTGTTTTTACAGCACATCATGAACATATTGAGGATTGGAATACGACTATGTATTTGAGTCAGTTATGCCATGTTGAAAATAAAGTAGTGCCAATGACAGAACTTAGAATTACAAAAGATGCTTTAGTCGATAGCGATGGAGTACCGATTGATGTTTTGTATCGCCAAACATATCCAATAGAAGATTTAATTGAGGACCAAGATCCTGAAACAGGAGATTTGGTAGGTGTGGAACTGTTGCAACTTGTAAAAGAAGGGAAGCTTTTTATTGTTAATCCTATATCGGCATTTTTACTTCAGCCAAAATCAATTCAGTGTCTCATTTGGGGGCTAGCAGAAGAAGATGCTTTTTATACAAATGAGGAACAACAGTGGATTAAAGAATATATGTTACCTACATATTTAGAACCAGATTTATTTTTAGGAAAAAGTTCTTTCGTTCAAAAACCTTCATTTGGTAGAGAAGGGGACACAATTACCGTTCGCGATAAGGACGAAAATATTATGATTCAAAATGTACACCAAACGTATAAAGCGTCACTGCCAATATTTCAAAAGTATACAGAACTTCCAGTCGTATCCTTGGAAACAGAGAAAGGGACGGAAAAACTGTCGTATGTGTTTGGTTCGTTTTTAATTGCTGGAAAAGCGAGTAGTATCGGCATTCGCGCTGGGGAAAAAATTACGGGGAATGAATCGTACTATTTACCAGTAGGGATAAAAAGGAGGAAAGTATATGATTAATTTTTTATTATATTTAGCAGTAACACTTGGACTTTTATGCATTGGTCTTTTCCTGATGGAAGTGACAACGAAAGTAAAAGAATTTAAGTTAATGGCTCAAGGAAATAAGGCGGTAAGCTATGTACTTGGAGGGCGATTACTTGGGTTAGCTATTGTTTTATATTCGACAGCAGCTAATTCTATTTCACTTCTTGATATGGTTTCGTGGGGAGCAGTTGGTATTTTGGCTCAAATTATCGTTTATTATTTAGCTGAGTGGCTTACACCACGCTTTAATATAAACAAAAGTCTCGAAGAAGATAATCAAGCAGTCGGTCTTTTTCTTATGTTTTTATCGCTTTCCATTGGGATTGTAATTGCTGGTTGTATAACTTATTAAAAACTTTACGTCACAACGTGAAGTTTTTTATTTTATACACGTTAGTTCGCCATACCTTTTGAAAAAATTGTAGGCTACTGTTGACATCTATTTTAAATAAGAGTAACATTTTCTATGTAATAAAAATAAGTCTCTGTTAGGTGAGGCTCCTGTATAGAGAAATGCTACTGCCCAAAAATGTCGAGAGACGCCAATGGGTCAACAGGAATGATCGAATTAAGGTTTTTCTTAACGTAGCTGGTAATGTACCTATGCTATACAGTGCTAAAACTCGGCGAGGGAGAGGTCCGTAGATTTCTAATTGTATTAGGAATCGTTTATTTGTGTATGTCATGACCTTTACTCTTTTCGGAGTAAGGGTCTTTTTGTTACAAAGCTATGAGTAACTTCATAGAATAAACTATAAAATTAAACGAGGAGGTGAGGAGCATGTCAAATTCTGACTCGGTTCCGTTACCCATATACTTCAAATCAAAAATATATGATGTAGGCAGGAAACGACTTGTTCCTCCCTCTATATTTATCATAATGTAGCGTTTATATGCATGTTTAAGCGCTAGACACTGTTACGGTAAAGTGGATAAATTGAGAAACAAAGCGTTTCTTCCTATGTTGTACAGGAGGAGACGATAATATGTTATATGCAAACAAAACTGTGGGTAACACGTCATATAAATTAAGTAAAAAATCAATGAAAGAACAAACAATGCTTCAAAAAAATAAAGATTTATTAATTGAAATCGCAACGAGAGATGTAAAATCTGTATTTGCATATTTTAAAACAACAAGAGATGGATTATCTATGAAAGAGGCACAAAAACGTATTCAAGTATACGGCCGAAATGAATTAACTTCAAAAAGAGCGCGTATTGCGGAAGTAATGATGAAGCTAAGTGGAATGATTCCAGGTTTTTCAAAACAACATGTGCGTGATGGATCACAATGTGAGAAAATTACTGTGTCTCGAGTAGAGTGTTCTAGTGTAACAGGGTTAAACGGTGAATTAAAAATGATGAATTTGCCAGTACAAGAGCTTGTTCCTGGTGACATGATTTTTCTTTCAGAAGGTGATATAGTACCAGCGGATGTACGTATCATTTACGCGAATGATTTATTAGTAAATGAATCTGTGCTAACAGGAAAAGATACAAATATTGAGAAATTTGAAAGCTGCTATCACCTTGAGCGCAAAAGGTTTATTCCTTTAAAACGAATGAAAGATTATAATCCACTTGAACTTGAAAATGTATGTTTCAAAGGGACGTATATTGTTGGCGGAAATGCAAAGGCTGTAGTTGTTTCGACTGGGAAAAATACGTATTCAGGAATTCTTCATACTTGTTGTAGTAGAATGTCTTAATGTGTAAATGATGCTAAATATACAAAAACAATGTATAATAGACAAAGTTGAAAAAACGTAGAATGGTAATCTATTTATATAACCTTACGTGATGACGTGAGGTTATTATTTTTTGTAGTAGGAGAGGGATTATGAAAAAAGTATTATTAGTTGATGGTATGGCACTATTATTTCGTGCTTTTTACGCAACAAGCGTCTACGGACAATTTATGAAACGACAAGATGGTACCCCTACAAACGGGATTCATGGTTATATGAAACATTTATTAACAGCTATGCAAGCAATTGAACCGACACATATCGTAACATGCTGGGATATGGGTAGTACGACATTTAGAACAGAATCGTTCTCAAATTATAAAGCGAATCGTGCAGCGCCGCCTGAAGAATTAATTCCGCAATTTGATTTAGTACAAGAAATGACTGCGAAATTGTCTATTCCAGTTATCGGTATGAAAGGGTATGAAGCGGATGATTGTATCGGTACGCTTGCAAAACAATACTGCAATGAAGCAGAAGTATATATTTTAACAGGCGATACGGATTTACTTCAGCTTGTTGATAAGAACGTTACAGTTATGCTCTTGCGCAAAGGAATTGGAAATTACGAATATTATACACCAGAGAAGATCATGGAAGAAAAAGGTGTGGAGCCTTGGCAAATCGTGCATGCGAAAGCATTCATGGGAGATACGAGCGATAATTACCCAGGTGTAAAAGGTATCGGGGAAAAAACAGCGTATAAACTGATTCAAGAGCACGGAACAGTAGCAACTGTACTAGAAAATGTAGCATCATTAACGAAAGCGCAGCGTACAAAGATTGAAAGTGATTTAGAGAACTTAAATATTTCATTACAATTAGCACAAATTCACTGTGAAGTGCCAATTTCATGTTCACTAGAAGAAGGATTACACACAATGGATGAAGAAAAACTTAGATTCGTTTGTGAAGAAATGAATTGGGGAAGACCTGAAATATTAATCAATATGCTATAAATAGTTTTGAAAGAAGGATGTTGTATAAGTCAAACTTTGACTTATACAACATCCTTCTTTTTGTTTTTTCGAACAGTATCGTAGTAAATAAAATTATATCGAACTAAATTTTAAGTATATAAATGTTTCGACAAAAATATTGATAGAAGTTGATGACGATAGAAACTTTTATAATAAAATGAAGCAATTTCAAAATGGTTTTAGGGTGATTAAATTTTTGTGTGTTCACAAAGTTGTCAGAAAATAAACGTAATTTTCATATGAAGTTCAAATAGAATTCACAACAATCAATTATTATAAGAACAACCAGATAATTCTTTATCTTTTATATAAACCATCCCCCAAGGAGGAAATGAAAATGCGAAAAAAAGTGCGAAAATCTTTTAAACAATTATTAATTGAAAATAAACAAACACTATTAAATAATAAAGAAAATATGAAAGAAATTGAAGAGAGAATTGAGAAACGACATGTAGCATATAGTGGTGCCAATAATTAAATAAAATAAAAAAGATAGCCTTTAAAGGCTATCTTTTTTATTTTATATTGAAAAAACTTTATTCTTCTCTTTAATTTTGCAACTATGCAAGATATTTTTATAGTGTTTTTCTGTCAATATTATTCATTTTTCGAGGTTGTAATTGGTATATATCAATTTTGAAAATTCGCTATTCATAATATTACAAAAAATGTTACAATACATTCAAAATTACGCTATAAAATCATTTTAATATGAAAAATTGGAATGAAAAGAAAGGAGAGGAATATGAATAATGGTGTCGCTTTGAAATGATTATTATCATTTCAGTAGGAGTTGATGTAAAACGATGGATAGGTATGAAGAACTGGATTCTATACGAGGAATTTCTTCATTGATAGTAATGATTGGCCATCATTTAATGATTTTTTCAGTATTTCAAAATTACAGTTATGAAGATAATAAACCATTTGTTATTTATCTATTAAAAGAAACACCTGCTCGTCTAATTTTTAGTAGTGGTAACGAATCTGTTATTATCTTTTTTGTTTTGAGTGGATTTGTTTTGTATAAGTCCATTCAAAAAAACTACGATAGCTATGGATCATTCCTTTTGAAGCGTATATCTAGAATCTATATTCCATATATCGTAGCAATAAGTATAGCTATTTTATGCCAGACTACAATGAGTAAATATGGTATTTCTAATTTAAGTGAATGGTTTAATCGCTCATGGACGATTGAAAGTTCTTTAAGCTTAATCGCACAACATATTTTATTGATTGGGAAATATAATACAGATGCATATAACGGCGTAATTTGGTCACTTGTTCATGAAATGCGAATATCGATAATTTTTCCGTTAGTTTTGATGGTTTGTTTACGAAAAACGTTGAGGTATTCATTATTGTCATTGTTTAGTTTTAGTATATGTTCTGTCGTGATTTTATTTTTATTTCACTCAAGTTTAACATTAACTAGTTATGCATTAACTCTGCATTACACAGTGCTGTTTTTACTAGGAGCACTAGTTGCGAAATATAAAAATAATTTAATAGTTTTTTATAGTAATCGTACTAAAAATGAGAAAATTGCATGGTTTTTATTTGCGATTTTACTTTATATGTATGAAGGGCTTGTTGGAGAAATTAATTTACTTAATAATTTTATATTTCGAGACTACGTAGTAGCGATAAGTGCATGTTTATTTGTCATATTAAGCTTGTCAGTATCAACTTTGTCATCCTTGCTACGTAATAAATACTTGTTATATTTAGGGAAGATTTCTTACAGTCTTTATTTATACCACATCATATCTTTATTTTCCCTAGTGTATATGCTTCATGAAATATTTCCGTTACCCATTGTTTTAATGTTATCGCTCATTCTTTCGTTTATACTAGCAATAATTTCTTATTTGTTTGTAGAAAAATTTGCATTCAGGATCGGAAAGTATATAACAAAGCAATCGAATTTAGAAAAGAAAAGACTATCTGTAGAAAGTGAGTTGCAGGATGTCATTCAAACAAAGGCGGTGAAATAATTGAAGCAAGAAATTAGTATGAAGGATTTTCAGCAGCTATTGAAAAGAAGAGTAGTAACAATTATTTTGACGGTGTGTTGTGTAACAGTTTCTTTAATTCTTATTTCTATGTATGTATTAAAGCCTTCGTATCAATATTCAACGCAAATTCTCGTTGGGAATTTAGATGGGTTTAATAAGGAAAATGCAGTGAATAAAACACAGGAAAATAAGCAACTTGTAACGTCGTATGTTGATATATTAAAAAGTCCACTCATTATCTCAACGGTTAAAAAAAATTTACAATTAGAGCAATCAATTTATGAATTAGCACAAAAAATTTCAGTGGTGAATATGGACAACTCTCAAATCGTTACTGTTACAGTAAAAGATTCAGATCCTACAATCGTCAAAGAAATTGTAAAGTCATTGGCAGAACAATCTCAAAAAAGCTTTCAACAGTATACGAATGTACAGGGGATAAAAATATTAACTGACCCTGAGTTACAGGAAAAAGCTGAAAAGTTGTTTCCGAAATTGCAACTTATTATCCCTATCTCTTTAATTGTTAGTTTTTTTGTTGGAATAGGTTTAGCTGTATTTCGAGATTATTTTGATGAGCGTATATACGTGGAACAAGATTTAGAGAAAATAACAACAGTATCTGTTATTGGTCACATAAATATGGAACCGAAAAGAAAAAAGAAATCTACAGAAATTGATACGAAATCATCTGTATATCGAGGTGAACATGTCGATGTTTAAGACAAAGAAACAACTTTCATTTGATCCGCATGATGTACTAATGAAAGAGCAGTTTTATACGGTGTATCACGAGTTGAAAAAATCGGGAAAACAAGTGTTCACGGTTAGTTCAACGAAGGATAGGGGCGTTGTTGCCTCACTTATAGTCAATATAGGGTTAGTGTTTGCAGAAATGAAAAAAAAGGTGTTACTTATCGATGTGAATTTTTCCGATCCTAAGCTACATCTATTATTAGAAAGCAACCATACGAAAACAGTGAATGATATAATAAGCGATCCCTCCTGTAGTTATGCAACTTTTTCTAGTAATTTATCTAAATACTTATATTGTATTCCTGCCAAAAAAACAGTACACACCGGTACACCTTTAGTTGCTACGGATGAATTTGATCATGTAATTGCGAAGTGGAAAGAAGATTTTGATTATATTTTCTTGTATTCCTCTGAAGTATTTGAGCTTCCTGCTACGCACATGATTGCAGGGAAATGCGATGGAGTGGTCTTAGCAGTCAAAAAGAGAAAAGATTCCCTACGTACGGTGCAAAAAGTGATAGCAAATATAAAGAGGAAAGAATGTGAATTAATAGGTATAGTTTTATATTCTTGAATGTGGGGGTAACGATCTATGATTCGTGAAACAAACCAAGCCAAGTTGTATACGATTCCGTCTCAAGAAAAGACCAGTATTCTGAATCGAAGTATAAAGCGCTTGTTTGATATTATATTTTCACTCATATTGTTACTAGTAACGCTACCAATTATGTTGTTCTTTTGTATTATGATTGCTTTAGAAACAGCAGGAGCTCCAATTTATTTTCAAGAACGTTTAGGGATTAATGGAAGGAAATTTAATGTATTTAAATTAAGGTCGATGGTAAAAGATGCTGAAATAAATGGACCACAATGGGCAAATGAAAATGATCCAAGGATTACTAAAGTTGGATCGTTTATAAGGAAAACGAGAATTGATGAGTTACCGCAACTTTTAAATATTTTAAAAGGTGATATGTCTTTTGTCGGACCAAGACCAGAGAGAGAGTATTTTTATAAACAATTTGATACGTATATTCCAGAATTCAAGGATCGTTTAATAGTGAAGCCAGGGTTAACAGGATGGGCACAAATAAATGGAGGATATAATCTTGATCCGAAAGAAAAGTTGAAATTGGATATGGAGTATATTGAAATGAAAACGATTAAGATGGACATTCGGATTTTATGTAAAACCGTTTTAATAGTATTGAACGGTAATGGTGCAAGATAAATATATGTAAGTAGGTTGCTTGCAAAGGAGAGCAGGTATGGGAAGATCTATTGTTAATAATATTATCCATCTATTTTATAGCACGATTTTAGCTAATCTTCTTCAGGCTGTGAGTTTAATTGCTTTAGCAAATTTTTTAAATGCACAAAATTATGGGATGTTTAGTGTTGCCATAGCAGTGACGTTTGTTATGTTATTTTTTACAGATTTAGGACTTACAAATACGTTTCTTCGAGAAGGCGCAAAAGATGGAGTAGACTTAGAGACGATTTTATCATCGTATATAAAAGTAAGGATGATTTTACTTATTTTTATTTCTATAATCGGCTATATTGCTATTCATTATATGTATGCGGATAGAAATTTGATTTATATGATGATAAACGTAATGTTTTTCATGTTAATAGGATTAACTTGGCAAAATATAGGGATTGCCTACTTTCAGCTAACGGAGCGTATGAAGTACATAGCGCTTATTAAAGTTGTATCAGCAGCAGTTGTCATTATCATTACATGTTTTTGTATTCTCGGAGAGTTACCAGTTTATATAACTGCTCGTTTATATGGATTTGGTTATATGATCGGTGGTGTATTCAGCATATATGTAATGAAAAGAATGACGAGTATGAATATGAAAGTCGTAATTCATAAAGCGTTATTTTGGCAATTGACACCTTTTATTATTAGTGGGTTTTTAATAATGAGTACGCCACAATTAGCACCTATCTTACTTAACTATACATTGCCATTAAGTATGGTAGGTGTTTTCGCAGTGGCATATCGGATGCCAGCAGCTTTATATCAAGTGCCAGGGGTGATTGCAGGTGCATTTTATCCAGTACTCTTTAGGCATTATAATCAGAATAATTTAGAAGAGCATACGAAATTAAACTTACTTCAAATAAAATCAATGGCGATTGTGGGAATATGTATGACGATAGGTTTATATCATTTAGCGCCATACTTTATTTCTATATTTTTTCAGGAAGAATGGAGAAATGCAGTAGAGCCACTCCAAATATTATCATTTCTCATTGTGCTGCAAAGTTTAAATATTGCTATAGCTGACGGCTTAACAACGAGTGGACGTCAAAATAAAAGAACGGTTGTGCAATGTATAGCATTAGTGATAGGTGGGATTATGCTTTATAGCTTTAGTAGTATTGGTGGAGTGATAGGAGCGGCTTATGCTATGGTTTTATTTGAAATTGTAGCTTTAGTTGGGTATATAGCAGTAAGTGTAGTGAAGGGGAAAATTGTATTTCAAATTGTAATACCTTATACAATTTATTTTGGCGTAACTTTTATTGGAGTGCAATATATATTGCATACATATCATTTCATTGCACTCGTTCTTAATACGTTAATCGTAGTAGTGGGTATATTCCTATATGATTATGAGCTGAAAAAACTTCTTCTTTCGTTTATAAAAAAAACACGCAAAAAGGATTATATTACGAAACAGGGGATATAGCCTATGGAAAATAATATGAAAATATCGATGAAATGGATTATGCTCTTAATATTATTTGTCATGTTAAGTAAATACAACATATATATTGGATTTTCGCTGAAGATATATATGATTTTTTTAGTCATATATTTTTGTTTAACAGTTAAAAACTTTCATATTCAAAAGCTATATTTTCATGAAATTGTATTTTTATTATTTTATTTCATCTATTGTTTCAGTGGAATTCTTTCTATATATTTACATGCTAGTATTCGTATGATTTTTGGTGTGCTACTTGTTTTAGGGTGTTATTTTATAATGAGAAATTTAGTAGGAAATGTTGAAATAGCAACACTTGAATCATCTATTGTCTATGTGGGAATTATATTCAATATTGTAAGCCTAATACTGTATATAGTCGGTTTACAGCACTTTGGATTGTACGGTGGAGAAGAAAGAGAAACCTTTGCTGGACTATTAGTTGATAGAGGGTATCCAAGATTGATTGGTTTGCTAGATGATCCTAACATTTTTATTTTTTACAATACAATATTTTTTATGTATTATATGACAAACCTACATAATATGACGAACATTTTAGGATTGATTTTATGTGTTACGACAAGTTTATTAACTTTTTCAAGGGGAGGAATATTAGCACTTGTGCTCGTCGTTTTTGTATATGTATGTACATCTAGTTTTGCAAAAAAAATAAAAATAATAATGAGTTTACTATTATTTGGTGTAGTAATTTTTAGTTTATCAAATAGTGTAATGGGTGGCCAATTGGATGACATATTGAATAAACGAATTTCTGATTTTTCGCACGATAATGGAAGTGGAAGATTTACATTATGGGAAGCTGCTTTTAAATATTATTTATCCAATCCATATATCGGAATCGGTGCGTTTAATTTTTCGAATTATTATGAGTTTCAATTTAACGAAAAATTATATGTGCACAATACCTTTTTAGAAATTTTGTCTGAATCGGGTACAATTGGTTTTCTTTTATACAGCGCTTTTTTATTCGTATTAATGGTCAAGTTAACGCAGTATACTCTGTTTCGTGAAAAACCGTATCTTTTATTGACTATGATTGCATTTTTATTTCAGATGATGTCATTGTCACTCATTATTAACGAAGCGTTTTTTTTATTTTTAGCTATGGTTGTGAAGTACATTTCAATATATGAAGGAAGGGGAAAGGTAGATGGTAAAATGTCTATCAGCACATAATAAGGCGCCTCATGTTTCTGTAATAACACCTTCTTATAATAGTATACGATTTATAGGTGAGACGATTGTATCTGTACAGAATCAGTCATATGAAAATTGGGAAATGATTATCGTTGATGACGCTTCAACTGACCAATCTCTTGCAAAAATTAAAGAAATAATAGAAGGGGACTCGCGTATTAGACTAATATCATTAAAAGAAAATGTCGGTGCTGCTAAAGCTCGGAATTTAGCGATTGAAGAGGCGAGAGGAAGATATATTGCTTTTTTAGATAGCGATGATATATGGTTGCCACATAAATTGAAAACGCAATTGTTATTTATGGAAAAAATGAATGCGGCCTTTTCATATGCATCGTATAGTTTAATTGATGAAAACGGTAACGGACTAAATCGAGAAGTGAATGTACCAAAATCTGTTGACTATCATCGTTTGGCAGGAAATACAATTATCGGTTGTTTAACAGTAATGATTGATCGTGAAAAAATTCCGCATATTGAAATGCCTAATGTGCAGCCGGAAGATACAGCGCTATGGCTAAACTTATTACATGAAGGGCATGAGGCGAAAGGAATACAGCAAGTGTTAGCGAAGTATAGAATTGTAGAAAATTCTGTTTCGAGAAATAAAATGAGAGCGGCTTTTCGGTATTGGAAATTATTAAAGGAACAAAAACGACTGAATACAGCGCAAATCTTTTACTATTTTAGTAAGTATGCTTTTCATGCCTATAGAAAAAATAAAATTAATGTAGTTGGGAAGACGCAATTATGAATATATTGTTGATGACAGACAAATTGATAATTGGAGGAGCTGAAAGTTATTTCTGTAAATTGGAAAGCAATTTGCGTGATGAGAACTTTACAGTTTATACAGCTGCTGGTGATGGAGAACTATATGAATCTCTTACTAGAAAAGAAAATTTCATGTTGCTTAGTCGATGGAATCATTTGAGAAATATTTATTACTTAAGAAGAGAAATATGTGAACGAAAGATAGAACTTATTCATGCCAATAGTTTACGAATGGTCTTATATTCCTTTTTGCTTCAAAAGTTTATGAAAAAAAAGATAAAAGTCGTGTATACGAAACATAATGTAACGATATTAGAAAAGAAAATGCCAATTCTTTTTCGTTATTTCATGAATAAATATGTGAACAATATTATTACAGTAAGTGAGTTTGAAAAAAATAATTTAATTTCAATGCATGTAGCTGCAGAAAAAATAAAGACAATTTATAACGGTGTAGATATTGAAAAGTTCTTATTCCAGCAGAAAAAGACCGAATCTACTTATCATGTAGGGATATTAGCTAGATTATCCAAAGAAAAAAACCATCAACTATTTGTAAAAATTGCAAATGTGTTGAAAAAGAGAGATGATTTTAAGTTTTATATTGCTGGTGATGGACCAGAGAGAGAGTCTATTATGAAAGAAATAGAAAAGTATGGATTGCAGCAAAATGTAAAGATGTTAGGGAATATTTCGGAACCACATGGATTTATAGGAAATATGGATGCCTTACTTTTATTATCTTTTCGTGAAGTGTTTCCGATGGTGGTAATTGAAGCGATGGCCACAGGGACACCAATTATTTCAATAGATGTCGGCGGAATAAATGAAGCGGTAATAGATGGAGAATCAGGTGTTTTGATATCTGAATATTGCGAATCGAGATTTGTAAGTGCGCTTGAGGAATTAAAAGAGAATGAAGAAAAGGTGAATGGTATTAGACTGAAAGCACGAGAGAAAGCAGAGAGATATTTCTCGTTAACTAAAATGATAGAAGAAACGAAAGATTTATATGAATTAAACAAATGACTTTAGAAGTCGTTTGTTTTTTTTATTATAGAAACTTTTAAGAGAAAACTCACATATTATATGAAAAAGGTAATATAAGGAGTGAATTTATTTTGTCAGAGTATATTTCATCACAAGAAGATTGTGCACCAGAAAATAGCGTTCATATTGATTGTTTTGGAGCAGTTCCGAACTCAGGGAATGATAGCTCATTAGCAATTCAGCAAGCTATAAATTATTGTGTAGCGAACCGAATTTCGACGGTTAGAATTACAGGGGTAAATACGTACAAAATTGTAAAGCCGATTGTTATTAAATCAAATGTAAGGTTAGAGCTAGATCCTACTGTTACGTTACAAATTGATGGAGATTTTAATGCGTTTGAACTGCAACAGAATGCGGCTATAACAGGTGGTACAGTTCAAGTTATAAATCCAGTGTTTCAATCTGCAGTTATTTATGTTTCCGGTTCGCAACAAATAGAAGTTCCTAATCACTCTCTTATATCAAATATAAATATAATAAATGCAACGTCGTCATATAAAGGAAAGGCTATACACTTTTATTGTCAAAAAGCATGGGATTATATTAGTTTCTTTCAAGTTAACTTTATTCAAATTAAAAACTTTCAAACTGCAATACATTTAAAGACAGAATTTATAGATGATATAAATACACCTTGCTGGATTAACGCAAATGTATTTCAATCTATATTTATTGATGGATGTCAATATGGGATAGAAGTAGATGGAAATAGTGATTTGCCAAATGAAAGTTCAGGGAATACATTTCATGATATTCAAGTACAATGTAGACAGCAAACGAAAAAAGTCATTCGTTGTACGGGTGCCTATAATACATTTGATTGTATGATTTGGGATACGTACCGGATGAGTAGTGAACAGATTGTCATTGAATTTTCTTCTAATTCGCATCGTAACTACCTTTTTTCGAATGTACTTTCCACAACTATTGTAGATAAAGGACAATACAATGTTTGTAAGTCTACCTATGAAGAATCTCTTCGGATTCAGTTGCCGATTACGTTAAATAAACCACATTTAATAGGGAATCAAGATGATATATTAGTAAATGCTCAGCAGAAGTATACTGTTAAGCAAGCAAGTGGGAAATTACCTTACGGGGGGAATCTTGCAAATTGTTTTAATTTAATAGATGAACAAAGTGTAAACTATATCGATGTTCCAGATAGTAATCCAGTTGTGATTGAATTAGATTTTACGAAAAATCCAATCCAAATGTTGAATTGTTTTGGCATGTATTTTGGATGGGGAGAGAGCCCGAAGAAAATTAAAATTGAATATGCATTAAGTGCAACTGGAAATTGGGTTGTTGCATTAGACGTTCCATTAAATGTAGGTGATACAATTATATCGAATATGAAGGCGAGCCAGTTATACAAAATAAGAATTACACTCAGTGGTTACGTTCAAGACCATAAGCGTTTTCGGATTAATCGTATGTTCGCGAGGTCTTCTATGGAGAATGGGAATGCTTGGTTAGCGACAACTGGTGGAAGAATGTTTGGAGATATTGAAATAGAAGCAAGTAAAGGTATCGTCATGAAGACTGCTAGTGGAGCGAAATGGAAAGTAACGATTAATGAGGCTGGCCAACTTATTACGACTAAATTAACTTGAGATGATGCTCGGTTATAAATGCTTGGACAAGTTATTAAGTGATACGATAAAGAGAATGAAAAAGAGATTGTAATTTGGTTTCAACCAAACTACAATCTCTTTTTGTTTCATTTAATCCCACCAAATCCAAGTCCAAAAGTAATTTCGTACATTTCGAGGAGTAATGCGTATGAAGCGTTCCCCGTCAAAGAAGCAATTAAAATTTGGAAGTGTTTCATTAGGATTTTCTGAAATAAAGGTGACAATATTTTCGTTGCTTGTAACGGTTACTGTAATTGGTGGATCGGTAGGCGAGACTTGAAGTTGTAATGAAATATTGGCCGTATTTTTAAATTCATTAGTAACAGGTGGACTTATTACTTGTACTGTGAATAACAAGATAATTGTTTCGTTCGGTTCCAAATTAGTAGCGACTAGGAAACCGATATTCGGATTCGCTAGTGGAGAGCGTTCGCCGTTAATAAAGACAGTTCCATTCATAAATTGTAAACCTGTTGGAATGGTATCTTGTAAAGAAACATTTGAAAGTGAAATATCAGAAGTATTCGTAATACGCACCGTATAATCAAAATATTGGTGTAAATAAGCTGAGCTAACGGAAGCACCTTTCACTACTGTCGCAGTTATAAATTGAACGGGTATAAGAACGATATTTGAATTAACAATGAAAGTAATAATTGGATCTTGTGGTGTCAACTGGAATGCGGCTGTAACTGTTGCGGAATTGATAATTGTACTGTTTGAAGGGATAGAAGTGACAAGAACTTTAAATGCTATTGTTGCTACTGAACCAGCTGGTAAAGCACCAATATTAATACCAGTGTCTGGACGGACATTTAGAACCGGAGTGCCGTTAATGGTTACGCTGTTTTCTATAAATGTTGTACCAGTTGGAATGATATCTAGGACTGAAGTACTGATTGTAGGAATTGGTGAATGATTTATCACTTCTAATGTGAAAGTGATCGTATCCCCTGTTGCTACGATAGATTTATCTGCTGTTTTTTCAATGCGAACCATCGGATCAACTACTGTTGTTGTAACGGTATTTGTTTGCTTTGTAATTGTAATAGGCGGTTCATTCGGATCAATGGTAACAGCATAGGAAACAGAAGCATCGTTATTGATTGCAGGTTGAAGAGTCGAAGGAGATATTGTTACTTGGAAAGTAATAATAGTAGATTCATTAGGAGCAAGGTTTCCTAACGAAATACCGTTTTCAGGATTTGCATTAGGCTGAGTGATTCCGTTAATCGTAACGCTTCCCGTAACGAAGGTTGTATCTACTGGTGCGGTGTCTATAGCAATAATATCTTCAATAGTCACATTACCATTATTCGTAATCGTAATTGTATAGGTTACATTTTGACTAGGTAATGCATTCGTAGCATTAACAGACTTTATGGCAACGACATTATCATTTTGAACAGTTGTTGTGACGGTATTTGTTGTAGTTGTATTTGTAACAGGTACGTTATTTGGGTTGACTATATAGTTAAAGGTAGTAATTGCGTTGTTGTTGAGTTCATTTGGTGTTGGAATAGAAGTTACAGAAACTTGGAATGAAGCACTAGCATCTCCACCAACAGTTATAGTGCCAATTGGTATACCACTTACTGGATTAACTCCCGGAAGGGCCTCTCCGTTTACAATGACGCTATTTTCTATAAATGTAGTACCTTGAGGAATCATATCTTGAATGGTTACATTATTTGCTGCAACATTACCAGTTTGATTGAGTGTAATCGTATACGTTAATGTGTCACCGACCGTTGCAAATGCAAGGTCAACAGCTTTATTACTATTCAAATTTGCGTGATTAATTGTTGTTACGGCAGCTGATGAAATAATAGTTTCAGTAATAGGTGGTCGATTCGGTAACGTGTATTGGTATTCAATTGTACTTGTGTTAGAGATTGGATTGGTTTGCGGAATCGAATTCACCCGTATTTGGAATAGAATTGTTGCTGTTGTATTAGGTGGAATGTTATCAAGTTGTATCCCGCTAAGTGGATTGTCATTTGGACGAGCCGTGCCATTCACAATAACACTGTTCTCTATAAAGCTCGTATTTGCTGGGATGATATCTGTAACGATAATGTTTTCAACTTGTATATTCCCATTGTTTGTGATGGAAATTGTGTAAGGGATAATCGTTTGTAGGTCAGCATATTGGATAGGCGTTGTTTTTGTCGCAATTACACTAGCAGAAATAACTTCAGTGAAGGTAATATTACTAGTTGATATTTGTTCCTCACCATTAATTGTATAACGAGAAGTTGATTGGTTTTGGATACGATTGCTAGCTGGAAGAGATACCACGGTAACGGAAAACGTGACTGGGATAGAAGTGTTAGGAGCAATCGTTCCTACAAGTATACCAGTACTTGGATTCGCGTTAAGTTGTGGAATATTATTTACTAAAACGCTACCGTCTATAAAAGTTGTTCCAACAGGAATATTGTCTGTAAATGCAACAGAAGTAGCATCCGTATTTCCTGTATTCGTTAAAGTTGTTGTATAAGTTAAAATGTCACCAATTGCTACAGAAGTCAAATCAACAGTTTTAAGTGAAACGATATCAGCGTCATTAATTTGAACGAAAGTAGTATTGGAAGTAGTAGATTTTTGAATTGGTGCAAAGTCAGGGTTGAAAATAAAGTCGTAGACGATGTTTGCAGTATTAGGTGTTGGGTTTACGGCAGGTAAATTCGTAACGGAAACTTGGAATGTTATTGTTGTCGATTGACCTGATGCGATATTAGGAATGGAAAAGCCGATATTCGGATCTGCTGCAGGAAGTACAGTGTTGTTAACTGTTACACTTCCCGGAATAAATACTGTTCCATCTTCTATAGTATCTGTAAAAAAGATGGAGTTAGTTGTAGTGGATCCGTTATTTTGAATGAGTACTGTATATTCAATGGTTTCATCAATATTAGCTAATACTGTATTAGTGGATTTTGTAGCGATAAGAATCACATCAATAAATTGTATATTTGTACTATTGGAAGATGTCGTTTCTGAAATTGGTGGTAAGCTTGGGTCTGGTTGATACTCATAGTGGATGACGGCGATATTATTAATGTTATTTTGAGAAGGTATAGAGACTACATTTACTTGGAATGTAACGATAATTGTATTGTTTGGAAGGATAATATCAAGGGTGATTCCGGTAATTGGATTTTCATTAGGTCTTGGTATGCCATCTACAAGAATGCTATTTGGAACGAATGTGGTGCCAGCAGCAATTGCGTCAATTAGGAGAGTATTTGTAATAGGTACTGTACCAGCGTTTGTAACTGCGATTGTATATGTGATGATTTGACCTATGCGTGTAATAGATCTGTTAGCGGATTTAATTGCACTAACATTTGCCGTCCGCACTTCAGTATTTACTGCATTTGATAACGATCTGCGCTGAATAATAGGAGAACTAGGATCAATTTGGTATTCATACGAAGTGTCTGAAATGTTAATGACTGTGTTGCCCTCTGGTATACTTATAAGTTGTACTTGGAATGAAATAGTGGCTGTTTCGTCTGGTTGTATCGTGCCAAGAGTTACTCCATTTTCAGGGTTCGCACCAGGCTGAATTATATTATTTATTGATAAGCTATCTTCAATAAATATAGTCCCTTCTGGAATGTTGTCAATGAACACCGTATTGTTAGCTGGAACAGTTCCTATATTTTGTAGTGTATTTGTGTAGGTAATAATTTGCCCGATTGATACGAAAGTAACATCCGCCTGTTTAACAGAAATAATATTTGCATTTTGAAGTGATGTTGTAACGATATTAGAATTTGCAGTGCGATTCACTGGTGGAGCTGTAGGAATACTTACATATTGGTAATTTACAGATGATTGATTTACAATTTCGGTTTCAGTTGGTGGATTATTTGTTTGTACTTGAAATAGTATTGTTTTGGAACTGTTTGGTGGAATCGTTCCAATTGGTATTCCGTTTTCTGGATTTACACCAGGCTGAAGTACACCGTTAATTGTGACACTGTCTGGAACGAATGTAGTCCCAGCTGGAATAGAATCTGTAAAAGTAATATTTATTGCGTCAACATTTCCGGTATTTTTCACTTCAGAAATATAAAGTATAGTTCCGCCAATATCTACAGTTATTGGATTGGACGTTTTTGTAACTGTTAATTGTGCTTGCACGAAATTTGTAATGACAATATTACTTGTAGATGTTTCAGTAATTGGCGGTTGTCCTGGGTCTGGTTGAATTGTATATGTTGTATTAGACTGATTTGTAATCGATTGTTGTGAGAATGGATCGTTAATAAGAATTTGGAACGAAATAAGGTGAGTAGCGTTTGCTGCTAGGTTAGGCAAAGTAACACCTGCATTCGGATTTGCACCAAGTATAGCTGTTCCATTAAGTGTAAAACTATTTTCTACGAATGTAGTCCCTTCTGGAATTGTATCTAAAAATATGAGATTAGTAGCTGGAATATTTCCGGTATTTTCTAGTGTTATCGTATAGGTCAAAATATCCCCTGTTGTTGCTTGTTGTGCATTGACGGCTTTTAAAGAAAGAACATTCGCATCCGAAATTTGTGTGAAAGCTGGATTAGACGTAATGGTTCGAGAGATGATAGGGGCAGTTGGATCGGCGATAAAAGTATAGTCAATACGGGCTATATTAGAAATTGGATTCACACTTGGAATGGATTGAACGATAACTTGGAATGTGACGATGACGATTTCCAAAGGCGCAATAGAGTTTAATGAGATTCCTACGTTTGGATCAGTACCTGGAGCTGAAACACTATTAATCGTTACGCTATTTGGAATAAATGCAGTTCCTTCTGGGACTAGATCTGTTAAAGTAACTGTATTTGCAGTTGTATTCCCGTTATTTTGAACAACTACAGTGTAAGTGATTGTACCGTTAGTAGACTGTACGAGGGAATCTGTATTTTTAATTACAGATAGCGATGCATCAACGACAGCTGTATTTACCGTATTTGATGAAGATGTTGCTGTAACTGGAGGTTGACTTGGGTCAACAATATACGTGTAACTTGTAAGTGCTTGATTTATAATTGCTCCTTGCGGTGGAATAGAACTTGCAAGAAATTGGAACGTAATCGTAGCAGAATTACCTGGTGCGATAATGCCAACTGGAATACCGAGAGTTGGACTTGCATCTGGAAGTGAAATTTCGTTAAGCGTAACACTATTTGGAACAAATAATGCTCCTTCAGGAACTCCATTAATGAGTAATACAGAATTTGCAGGGAAGTTTCCAGTATTCGTTAATGTTGCTGTATACGTAATGATATCTCCGATAGATACAATTGATCGATTTGCTTCTAAAACAGTTGTAACAGTAGCGTTATTAATTTGTGTGGAAGCACTATTAGAAGTTATTGTACCTGTAACAGGAGGAGAGGCCGGATTAACTATAAATTCGTATTGAATAGATGCAACGTTTGTAATTGGGTTCGAAGGTGGAGTAGATGTAACGATGACTTGGAACGTAACGGTTGAGGAACTACCAGTATTCACGGTTCCTATATTCACTCCGTTATTTGGATTTGCACCTGGGATGGTACTTCCATTTACAGTGAAACTATTTTCAACAAAAGTCGTTCCTGCTGGAATCGAATCTGAGAAATTTACATTCGTAGCGTTTGTATTCCCGTTATTTTGAATTAAAACTGTATAAGTGATCGTGTCTCCGATGTTTGCAAAGGCAGTATTAGCAGTTTTTACAGCTGAAAGTATTGCTGAATTAATAGAAGTAACGAAGACGTTCGTTTCCACATTGCCAGGCTGAGCCTGTAATGCATTTCCTACATTATATTGGAAGTTCACAAATCCTAAGTTTTGGAGTTCAGGTGTGAATGTTGTTGGGTTGCTTACAATTTGCACTTGAAATACGATTGTTACAGTTTGATTTGGAATAATCGTATTTATGCCAATACCGTCAATGATAGAAGCAGATGCTAATGGAGTGTCATCAACAATAACTGATCCTGCAACAAATTGTGTCCACGATGGTATCGGGTCTGAGAAAATAACGTTATTAGCAGGAATATTTCCTGTATTCGTAATCGTAGTTGTATACGTAATCGTATCACCAATCGTTGCAAAAGCTTTATCTCCGATTTTAGTAGTAGTTAAAATAGCACTTTCAATTGTTGTTGTAACACTATTTGAAGTAATGTTTTTTGAAACGGGAGGATTAGCTGGATTAACGATATGTTGGAAACTAACGCTAGATTGATTGGTAATTGGATTTATAGGCGGAATTTCATCGGCATTAATATGAAATGCTACGATGACAGACTGGTTTGGTACGATATCTCCAATTGGAACGCCTGTAATTAGGTCTGCATTTGGGATGGTAGTTCCGTTAAGTGTAAAACTATTCGGTTCAAAGGAGGTTCCGTCTGGAATCATATCAGTAAAAATAACATTCGTCGCACTAACATTTCCGCTATTTGTAATCGTAACGGAGTAGATAATATCTTGCCCAATATCTACTGTTGCTACATTTGAATTTTTTTGTGCAGTAAGGATAGCGCTATTAATTTGTGTCGTCGTTGTATTAGATTGATTAGAAGTTGAAATGAACGGCTGATCTGGATCAACAATATAACGGTAAGTGGTAAGAGCCGAATTAGAAATAGGATTGTTGTTTGGTAGGGTTGAAACGATGGCTTGGAATGTGACAATTGATGTGCTTCCACCATTAATTGAACCGATATTTACACCAGTAGATAAATCAGCGTTTGGAATGGTTTGACCATTAACAGTGAAACTATTTGGAACGAAACTTAAGTTGCTATTAAGAATATCGATAACGGTAACATCAGTTGCAGCCACATTCCCGGTATTAGGAAGGTTAAGTGTAAATGTTATTGTATTACCAACATCCGCAAAAGCAAGATTAGCTGTTTTTGTACTAATAATAGTTGCGTTGTTTATTTGAAGAAGCGTAGTGTTAGAATTAGCTGTACTTGAAACGGGAGTGGTAACAGGATCAACAGTAAACTCATACGTCGTTGATGCTGTATTTGGTGCCGGATTAATAGGTGGGATACTGTTAACCGCAACTTGAAATACGATACTATATATTTCATTAGGCGGAAGTGTTGCAAGTAATACACCGGTATTTGGATTCGCGTCAGGTTGTAAAATACCATCAACAGTTAATGTGTTAGGAATAAATGTGAGTCCGCTCGGTAATACATCTGTGAATACAATGTTGGCTGCATCTGTATTTCCTATATTCGAAATAGAAGTAGTGTAAAAAGCAGTTTGCCCGACATCTATAAAAGATACACTTTCGTTTTTCGTCATGGATAATATAGCTTCTTTCATTTGCGTTGAAACAGGATTGCTAATTGAAGTTTCTGCATCAGGTGGTGAGACTAATTGATACGATGTTGATGAGAAATTTACAACTGGATTTTCGGTTGGTAATGACGTTACAGTAACTTGGAACGAAACTGTTACTGTATTCCCAGCTGTTATAGGCCCAATATTTACACCGTTCGATGGGTCCGCACCGCTTTGGGGAATGCCATTAATAGAAAAAGAGTTTGTAATAAATGTAGTTCCACTCGGCACAGTATCTGTGAATATAACATTTTGTGCGGATGAATTTCCGTTGTTTGTTAAAGTAACAGTATAAGTGAGTGTGTCCCCGATATGACTAAATGATTTATCGACTTGTTTTGATGAAAGAATGGTAGCGGTATTAATGGTAGTAAACACTGTATTTGAAGTAGCAGTTCTTGAAACAATTGGTGCATTTGGATCAGCGATAAATGTGTAAGAAGCAGTAGCGGAATTGGAAATAGGATTTTGGGCTGGTGTAGAAGTAGCGATAACTTGAAATGCTATTGCTATTGAGCTGTTAGGAGCAATTGACCCAATCGTAATACCTGTATTAGGGTTAAGGCCGAGTTGTGTGATGCCATTTATTGTGACACTATCCGAAACGAACGTTGTGCCGTCTGGAATAAGATCAGTGAACGTAATATTCGTAGCGTTTGTATTCCCATTATTCGCTAAAAGTGTCGTATAGGTAATCGTATCACCTAGTGTTACAAGTGTTTGATCGACCGATTTTCCCATTGTTATCATAGCATCTAGTACAGGGTTTGTAACGATATTCGTTGAAGTAGAAGTAGTAGCAGGAGCTGTGCTTGGATCAACAGTATAAGAGTATAAAATCGTATCGTTACCCATAATCGAACTTGAAGGGGGCACTGAAATAACATTTACTTGGAAAGTAACAGTTACTGTTTCACCAGGAGCGATATTTGGTATAGTTACCCCAAGTGCTGGCTGTGCACCAAATTGCTGAACACCGTTGATTGTGACCGAATTTGGTATAAATGTAGTGTTTGCTGGAATAGCGCTTGTGAATGTTATATTCGTTGCTGGTGTATTACCGGTATTCGTAATCGTAGTTGTATACGTAATCGTATCTCCGACAGAAATAATCGATTTATCGGCACTTTTTGTAGTTGTTAATATAGCGCTCTTAATTTTTGTTGAAACCGTATTAGATATATTTGTTTGTGATACGGCAGGTTGGCTAGGATCGACCACATGTGCAAACTGTACAGAACTAAAATTTGAAATTGGGTTTATACTTGGAATGTTTGTAACAAGTACGTTTATCGTAATGGCAACCGTACTACCAGGGTTTATATTTCCAATCTGAATCCCGTTCCCAGGATTTCCAATTTGCTGCGCACCAGAATCATTTACAAGAGTGCCAGATATAAATGTCGTTCCATCAGGCAAAATATCCGTGAAAATTATATTTTGTGAAGTGACATTTCCAGGGTTACTTAATGTGATTGTATAAGAAATGGTATCGCCAATCGTTGCAAAAGTTTTATCTACAGATTTAACGAGTGCGATTTCCCCAGCATTTATTTGTGTCGAAACCGAATTAGATGTCGTACTTCGTGAAACAAGTGGTAAATTAGGACCTGTCATAAATTGATATTCAATGGAAGCGCCATTTACAACTGGTGAGTTTGGTCCTCCAGGTCCGATTGTAAAAATAGGATTTGGGATGCTAACTACTTGCACACGGAAAGTGACGTTTATAAAATCTCCTGCAATAATATCCCCAATGGGTATCCCGTTCGCTGGATTTACTCCAGGTAATAAAACCCCGCCTACTCGAACACTATCTTCTATAAATACGGTATTATTTGGAATTGCATCTGTAAAAATGATATTTGTAGCAGTTGCGTTTCCAATATTCTCTAATAAAACTGTATACGTTAAAAATGAATTTCCAGGAGCAATGTCAGAAAATAGACGATCCACGCTTTTCGTTGCTTGGATGATTGCTTCGTTAATTTGTACTAAAGTCGGATTACTTGTAGCTGTTTCTGTCACTGGCGGCTGGGTAGGATCCACAATGATGGAATATGTCGTGCTGGATTGATTTAAAGTTGGATTTGTAGCTGGTATTGAGCCGACGATCGCTTGAAAACTAATTGTTGTCGTTCCTCCAACTGGAATTGCGTCTAAAGAAATTCCGCTATCTGGTCTAAAGCCGAGTTGTGGGATCGTATTAATTTGTACGCTATCAGGCACGAATGAAAGTTCAGGTGGTAATATATCGATAAAAACAGGTGTGTTAGCGGTAGTATTTCCGCTATTAGTGAGCGTAGTTGTATACGTAATTGTATCTCCAACAGCAGCAAATGTACTGCTCGCAGTTTTTGTTGCGATAACGGAGGCAGTATTTACTTGTGTAAAAGTCTTATTGGATTTAACGGTGCGTGAAACAGGCGGTTCATTTATGTCAACAATAAAGCTATATTGAAGAGATGATTTGTTCGGAATTGGATTAGGATTTGGAAGAGTTGTAATATTTACTTGGAAACTAAGTGTAACCGATGCATTTGAATTCAAGTTACCAATAGTAATACCGTTTTGTGGATTGGCATTCGGGACAGTTACACCATTTATTTTAAAGCTATTTGGGACAAAGGCAGTGCCATTTGGAATGGAATCTGTAAAAACAATGTTGTTAGCAGTTGTATTTCCTGTGTTTGTAACAGATGAAGTGAATGTAATTGTATCCCCAATTGTAGCGAAAGTTGTACTAGCATTTTTATTTATTACTAAAGTAGCATCAATAATCGGTGTAACTGTCGTATTTGTAATAGTACTACCGACGGCTGGTGTTTCAGTTGGATTCACTGCATATTCGTAGTTTACAAGAGCATTATTCGTTAAAGTTCCACTAGGTGGAATAGCGAGGATGTTCACTTGGAATGTAATGAAAGTAGTGCCTCCTGGTGAGATATCGTCTAAATGAATCCCTAATGAAGGATCTACTCCAGGTTGAGATACGTTATTTATCGTAACGGAATTTGGGACGAAGGATGCACCTGGTCCAAGTCCATCTGTTAAAACTGTAGCACTAGCAGGGATATTTCCTGTGTTCGTAACTGCAATCGTATAAGTAACGATATCTCCAATTGCAGCGTTCGGTGTGTTCACTGATTTCGTAGCGATAATCGTAGCATTGTTAATTTGAGTTGTTATTACGTTACTTAGCGCATTAGAGGATGCTGGAGGTAAGTTAGGATTTACGATATATTGGTACGCTGTGTTACTTTGATTTGGGATTGGATTTGGATTCGGGATGGAATTTACTTGCACTTGGAACGAGATGGTCGTATTTGCATTGGGGGTTATTGGATTAATTGCTATGCCATTAGCTGGATTTGCATTAGAGAGTGGAGTACCATTTACTGTTACACTATTTGTAATAAAAGACGCCCCGCTTGGAATAGCATCGGTAAATACTATATTTGATGCAAGTGTGTTTCCGTTATTCGTTAAAGTAGTCGTATACGTAATAATATCATTTACGTTCGCAAACTGTTTATCAGCAGATTTTGTAGCGGTAATAGAGGCATTATTAATAGTTGTCTGTACAGTGTTAGATGCCACCATCTGCATGACAGTTGGTTTGGATGGGTCGTACGTGTATTGGAAAGTAGTGCCTGATTGATTTGTAATTGGATTTAAAGCAGGAATAGTTGGTACAAAAACTTGGAATGCAACAGTACGTGATGAATTTGCTCCTATCGTACCAATAAGAATGCCGTTAGCAGGATTTGCATTTGCTATAGGGACACCGTTAATCGTTACAGTGTTAGGAAGGAAGATAGTACCAGCTGGAATGATATCTGTAAACGTTACACTAGAGGCGGGGATATTGCCATTATTACTTAAAACTGTTGCATAAGTTATGACATCGCCAACATCAGCGAAATTTGTGCTCGTTAGTTTCGTAGCAACAATATTAGCGTTATTAATTTGTGTAGCTACGATATTGCTAGTTGCATTTCTAACAACAGCAGGTAAATTTGGATCTGCGATAAAGCTATATTGAAGTGCAGCACTGTTTTGAACTGGATTTGGTGAAGGTAAACTATTTGCACTAATTTGGAAAACAATTGTTGTAATGCCGCCTGCTGGAATCGTACCAATTTGAAGACCGACACTTGGATCCGCACCTAGTTGTAAAGCGCCGCCTATAAAAGTGCTATTTGGTACGAGAGCTGTGCCAGGGGGGAGTATATCGGTAACGACTACATTATTTGCTGGAGTATTTCCAGGGTTAGCTAGGGCAATTGTGTATGTGATCGGTTGCCCAACATCTGCAATAGTTACATCTACCTGTTTGACAATAACTACATTTGCTAAGTTGATTTGTGTACTTACAGTGTTACTTAAAGATGTTTCTATAGTTGGTGGGTCGCCTGGATTTAAAATAAAGCTATACTGTGTACTAGATGAATTTATTGTTGGGTTTTGTGTGGGTAAAGAGGTGACAGTTACTTGATAAGAGACGGTAAGTGAGCCGTTAGCAGGAATGGAAGGTAACGGAACACCGACATTTGGATCGGCGTTATTTTGGAGTACACCATTAATAAGGAAAGTGTTTGGGATAAAGGTAGTACCGTCAGGATTCGTATCAACGAAAGTAGGACTATCAGCGGAAACACTTCCTGCATTCGTCAAAGTAACGGTATAAGTTAATATATCTCCTACGGTAGCAAACGCTCGATCCACTGCTTTGTCTGAAATGACATTTGCGTCATTCACTTGAGTAAATGTAGTGGTTGAAGTTGTGTTCTTACTTACAGGGGAAGCATTTGGATCCACAATAAAGTTATAGGCAATAGAAGCGCTATTTGAAATAGGATTTGGATTTGGTATGCTAGTTATTAATACTTGGAATGAAGCTGTGATTGTAGTACCGGCATTAATACTACCAATAGTAATGCTAGTTGGTGTAATGCCTGGCTGAGTAATGCCGTTAACTATGACACTGTTCGGTACAAAGGCAGTACCATTCGCAATTGAATCGGATAGTATTACATTGTTCGCCGCAATATTTCCATCGTTTGTAAGAGCAAAGGTATAAGTTAATACATCTCCAACTTCCGCAAATGTTTTATCTACAGACTTAGTAGCATGAAGATTTGCTAGTCTAATTGTTGATGTAACAGAATTAGAATTTGCTGTTTTTGAAGTGGGTGGCAGACTTGGATTTACAGTATAAAGATAAGAGGCGAAAGCATTATTAATGATAGGGTTTTGTGCAGTAAGATTGATAACTGTTACTTGGAAAGAGAGGGTAAATGTAGCTCCGCCAGGAATTGTACCAATCGGTAAAGCGACGAGAGAATCTACATTTTGCAAAACTCCGTTTAGTGTTACAGTACTAGGAGTCAATATCGTTCCATTTGGAAGTGGGTCTGTTAGTTGTACGTTAGTTGCAGCTGTATTTCCACTGTTTGTAATAAGAATTGTATAACTGATTGTTTCGCCAATTGTAGCAAATTGTTTATTTGTTGATTTTGTTAATGTTAAATTCGCATTGTTAATTTGAGTGGAAACGAGATTAGAAGAAATGTTTTTTGTAGTGGGTGATTGGCTAGGATTGACGGTATATTGATAAGAAGCACTTGAACCATTAGATACGACATTTGACGCGGGTATTGTGTTTACTACTACTTGAAATGAAACAGTTTTTGTTGAGCCAGTTGGAATAGATCCTATATTCACACCAGTAGCGGGATTTGCTCCAACTTGTGTCGTGCCATCTATTGTTAAACTGTTAAGGACAAAAGTTGTTCCGGTAGGAATGACATCTGTAAAAATAACGTTGTTCGCATTCGTATTACCTGTACTTGTAAAGGAAACGGTGTATGTTAATGTATCACCAATATCTGCAAAAATTTTATCTACTGCTTTTGCCATAGTTACAGTAGCGTTATTCACTTGAGTAGATACGATATTGGTCGTATCACTCCCGCTTACTGCCGGCTGATTTGGCACAGGAATGTATTGATAAGTTGTTGTACCACTATTTAATATTGGATTTGTTTGCGGGATAGAAGGAACGAATACTTGAAATGAAACAGTAGTCGTAGAATTAGCAGCAATAGATCCAATTGATATACCAGTAGCGGGATTTGCACCAGCTTGAGTAACTCCGTTAACAGTTACACTTCCTGGAATGAAAGTAGTCCCGCTAGGAATCGGATCTGTATATAAAACGTTCGTTGCGGCGATATTCCCTATATTAGCTAAGGCGATACTATAAGTTAACGTTTCGCCAATATCGGTAAAGATTTTGTTAACTGATTTTGTACCATTAATATCTGCGAGGTTAATTTGTGTTCCTGCAGAGTTGCTTGTTGCAAGACCATTAAAAGTCGTTCCACCGGCAATTGGTGTATATTGAAATGTAATATTAGCAGTGTTAGAGATAGGGTTTTGGCTTGGAAGAGAAACGACAGTTGCTTGGAAAGTTACTGTACGAGAAGCGCTATTATTAATTGTTCCAAGAGATATACCAGCAGCGGGATTTGCATTTGTTTGAGGTATGTTATCTATCGTTACAGTGCCAGGTATAAAGGAGGTACCGTTAGGAAGACTGTCTATAAAAATAACGTTATTGGCGGGAAGAAGCCCGGTATTAGGGATAGTAACGGTATAAGTGAGAACATCTCCAATTGCAGCTACGCTTTTATTCACGCTTTTCGTTGCTTGTATGTTAGGCGAGTTTATATTAATTTGTAATCCGACTGTATTTAACATATATGCATCTCCGTTAGTTGTTAAACGGATTGCGGCGGAGACTTGGGAATTTGTTAAATAAGGAGAAATATCAATAGAAGTAATGTCCCAGCCTTGCCTTCCAGCGGAGATATTTGTACTTGTAGAAGCACTTTGATTTCGTGTTCCAAATGTCCCAGTTGTATCTAAATTTCCGGCAGCGTTATTCACTTGAGAACCGAAGAAATTATTTACAGCATTATTTGGCCCGGATAAAGCATTTAATGAACTGAAATTTGGTCCGAATAATGCTTGATCTCCGGTTAAATCAGCATCTCCTTCGGTAGAACTTAAAAATAATCTCCCGCTTACAGGTCCCCCTGAAGGTGTTAAAAATCCTGAAACAGATACATCGGCACTACCGGTTTCGGCAGAAACACGGTTACCAGCTACATAAATGGTTAAGTTCCTTGCAGGTAATGTCCCGTTTTGATAAGCGACGATAAGCGTCCATCCAGCTGAATTAATTGTTCCATTAGAAGCATCTATAGGATCAACAAGTCCTGGGACAGACCCGGTTGTATAAGAGCCAGACCCTCCAGCTTGAATGAGCGAGGTCACATCTGCGGATCGTGTATAGAATCCAAATGTGACAGAGCCAGAAACGAATGTTTGATTAGAAGCTGTAACAGTTGAAGGGGTAATCGAGTATGTTGACACAGGTGTTGTAAAAGAAACTGGGTTTCCTAATACACTCGTAATGTTTTGATCACGAGATAAATAGTTTCCACCCCAAACAAGTTCTGCATAAAGAATAGTACTACCAGCAGGGATATTTAAAATAGCGGTAGAACTATTTTGTGTATAGCTTAATGTTGTACCAGCAGGAAAAGTAGGTACTTGTAAAGCAGTATTCGTAGTTGCGAATGCACCAATTGCCCCGATTGTACCAGCACGGTTTTGATTACTAATTTTACTTAAACCTAAAGTATTACCTGTAATTGCGAGTGCGCCGTTAGTGGTGGTAGAAAATCGATTCGTAATGGGCATGTTGTCACCTCATTTACAATATAGTCTTGGTCAAAATAGGATATGTGTGTGAAAGAGAAAGTGAAACATGTACAAGTTGATTTGGTAATAATGATTTAAATGTCTAGATAAGGGGATGAAGTATGCTTGAATTGGAAATTAAGGTGGAGCGTCTTAGGAGAGAACAAATAGACGATATTGTAGCATTATCTTCTTATATTGGGTGGGATTATAACAGAGAAGAAATTGAGACTATTTTTGATTCAGGTATCGTATATGGTGTGTGGAATGAGAGGGAGAAACTAATTGCTAGCGCGGCAATAATATTATATGGGGAGAAATTAACGTCTATCGGAATGGTCATTGTACATCCAGATTATAAGGGGAGAGGGATTGGAAAGGCGATAACGAATGCATGCATGAAGAGCGTATCGGTTCAAACTCCCATTATGCTTATTGCTACGGATGAAGGAAAGCCGTTATATGAAAAACTAGGATTTAGGGCAGTAAGCTATGTTTCTAAATACATATGTAACTCGTACAATGTGAATGATTACTGTGTAGGAAATGAAGATTATATTTTGAATTATGAAGAGTGTGATTTAGAAGAAATAATAAAATTGGATGAGTGTTCGTTTGGAACAAATAGAGAAGAGTTTTTAACGAAAAGAATGATGCAAAGTGAACAGTGCATCGTTGTAAAGGACAAGGAACAAAATGTATTAGGTTACGGTTTAAGTATACAAACATCAGAAAATAAAATAATAGGACCAGTCGTTGCGAAAAATGATTCGATGGCAATGAGGATTGTACATTATTTAGCAAGAGAGCATAGTGGTAAATTAAGAATGGATGTACCAGAAGGAAAGAATGGTTTCATGAAAGAATTAGAGATTACTGGTTTTCAAAAGGTTCATACACCACCAATTATGATGAAAAATAGCGATAAATTATTAAAAAGGAGTAATGAACTGTATAGCATTGCAGCGCAAATTTTTGGATGAAAAAAGAATCCTTTTCACGTAAGGATTCTTTTTTAGGTAATTTAATCACGATATTGGTCATGAGTTGGTTGAAAGAGGTCTTCCTCAATATCTCTCACCATAGAAAAATGATCAACGTTATAATGTCCATGTAGAGTTTTATTATGATGACCAATAATTTGTTCTGCAGATAATACGTTAGAATCAGTTGTGGAATGACCGTTTTTAATTAATGTAACGTCAAATCCTTGTACAGTAGCTGTTCTAACAGCGGTGTCGATGCAATGTTCTGTTTTACATCCACCGATAACGATATGGTTAATTTTTTCTTCTTTTAAAAGTTCGAGTAAAGAAGTGCCATAGAATGCGTTTGTTGCTGCTTTATTAATAAGGATTGCAGATTGAGGTACTTTAATTTGATTATGTACTTCAAATCCTTCTCCGCTGCCAGAAGCAACATCGATATCTCTTACGAAAACAATAAGGGCATTTGCATCTATCGCTTTCTGTACGGCTGTATTTAGTGTAGATAATAACTCTTTTTTACGAAAAACTTCATGTTCTTGTTCATTTCCATCCATTAATTCTTGCTGCGCATCGATAATTAATAGTGCTTGTTTCATCGTGTCTCCCCTTTAATATGAAATAAGTGCCACTATACATATTCATTCATATTGCAAGGAAATCCTCTATTGTCTATGCAGTAGACGATAGATTTACAAAGTTGTCAAAGAAATTTCATTCTCATAGCGTGTAAAAACATGTATGATAGGAGATGGAGAATTTTTGAGTAGGTGGGAATAACATGCAAACAGTAGAAGATTATCTTTCATTCTTACATATGAAAGGATTTAAACTATCAGAGGAAGCACAAGGATTTATTATGTTCGGACAAGGGTATACGGGTGCATCTGATGGAATTGTGAACGCAGCAATAGAAGCGACAATTAAACATCAATTACAGTTTGATGGGAGTTATTTTGTTGCGTTATTAGAACGATTGAAAGAAGAAGAAATTACCGATAAAAAAAGCGCTAAGGCTTTTATGCGGAAGTTACAAGCGTAACTTCATGCAGCCTGCGCTTCTTTTTTTGTTTTGGAAGGTAATTCAACAAAAACCATGCCTAGGAAAATACATAGGCATCCGATAATAGCAGAAACAGAAAGTTGCTCGTTTGCCACGAGAACGCCTGTTAAGGCAGCAAAAACGGGCTCCATTGCGAAAATGATTGCTACTCTCGTTGGAGACGTATGTTTTTGTGCTGAGGTTTGAATAAAAAAAGCAATGGATGTCGCGAATAGGGAAGTTAAAAATAGAGCAAATAAAAAGGAAGAATTCGTCCATAGTGCTATTGAAAATAATTTTTCCCAATCTTCAAACAAAAAGGCGCAAATAGAAGAAAACATGCCGACAGCTAATACTTGCGACGTGCTTAATAATAAAGGTGATATTTTCTTAGAGAAGAATCCGTTAACAAGAATATGAGCAGCGAAAGCAACTGCACAACCGAGAACGAGTATATCTCCAATGTTTAATTGAAAAGAATCACCAGCCGTTAATAAGTATAAACCAGCTGTTGCTACAGCAATACCCATTACGATAAAAATAGTAGCTTTTTGTTTTAAAAAGATAAAAGACAAAATGGGTACCATAACGATACTAAGTCCTGTTAAGAAACCTGCTTTTGAAGAAGTTGTATAAAGTAAGCCAAATGTTTGTAACACATAGCCAACACATAAGAAGAATCCAACGATTAATCCAGCGAGGCTACTCTGTTTTATATCTTGTTTTGATGTTTTTTTTACGAAAATCATTTGAACGAATAATAAAATAATTCCAGCAAATAAAAAGCGAATACCATTAAAGGTAAATGGACCAACGAAAGACATAGCATTTTGAACGACGACAAATGTAGCTCCCCAAATAAAAGAGACAAATAATAAAGCAAGAGGAGCAATCCAATCTTTTTTCACACTCATACCCCCGTTAATTTTGTAAGATAGCCTTTCTAGCTAACTCATCGGCAACTTTATTTTGACTACTTGGAATCCACTTAATAAAAAAGAGATCGAAACTTTTTATGTACTGCAGTGCTTCCTCTAATAGCGGTGCAAACATTTTATTTTTTGCGTATTCTTTTTCGACAGCTCGCTCGACAAGTTGCGAATCTGTACGAAAAGAGACAATGTTATAATTATGCTCCGTGCAATATTTTAATGCCGCAAGTAAAGCGTGGTATTCTGCTTCATGATTGGACATTGTCCCAAGAGGCAATGATAATTGTACAGCTGGTTGCACCCCTTTAATAAATACGCCTGCACCAGAAGGACCAGGATTTCCTTTTGATGCACCATCAATATATACTTCAATCAAAATGAGAAACCTCCAAATGATAAGATGATCCCCTACTTATATGTTTCCTTTTAAGTAGGGGATAGAGTAACTTAGCCGATTGTAATACTATAACGACATGTAAATGTTTCATTCGCTTGTAAAGATTGAATTCCTTTTTTTTCCTTGAAATCTCTTGCTGGAGTTACTTCATCGGCAATTCCGTACCAAGGTTCAATACATAAGAAAGGTGCATTCTCGCCTGGTGTCCATACGCCGACAAATGGGAATCCGTCAAATTCTACTTTTACAAATTTATTATGTTTATGAGAACGGATAGAGATTTCATCCGTATTCATATTTTCAAAAATAAGTGCATCATTTTTGAATAAATCGTATGTAAGTGGTAATTCATTCGTATTTTCAGCTATTAATTGCTTTGTACTTGAAAGGTAAGGCCCTTCTAATACGCTTGTTTCTAAACGTTCAGAACCATTAAATGATAAATGATAATCTGTAAATGATTCGCCCTCTAATAAGGGGAAGTTGAAACCAGGATGTGCTCCGATTGAGAAGAACATCTCTTTTGAAGTAGGGTTATTTACTTCATATGTTACATGAACGATTTGTCCGTCTAGCTCATAAGAAACGAGTAATTCGAATTCGTATGGGTATTTTTTTAATGTTTCTTCATTACTAGTTACAATATAAGTGATTTTCGTTTCACTTTGTTCTTTTACAGAGAATGCAAGATCACGAGCAAAGCCGTGTTGTGTTAAAGAATATGGTTCACCATCTACGTAATATGTATTATCTACTAATCGGCCGACAATTGGGAATAAAATTGGTGCGCGGCGCCCCCAATAAGTAGAATCGCCTTGCCATAAATATTCAGTGTTATCTTCTTTTAAGCGAACGCTTTGTAATTCTGCACCTTTGTCAGAAATGGAAACGATCACTTTTTCATTTTGAATTGTTGCTGTCATGAAGTGAAACCTCCTAAAACTTTCATATGTTTTATTATACGTTGTCTAAAAGAAAAAAGGTAGTTAATGATAGGAAACTATTGACGAAAGAGTGTGTATTGCGTAGAATATAATCTTGTTGCTTAAAAAACGAATAACGTGGTTCGAAACCATCCCACGTAAAAAAACTAAGGAGATTTTGTCATGAATATTAGAACATTAGTCGGTAATGGTATTTTAGCGGCATTATATATTGCTGTTTCTATGCTTATTCAGCCATTTGGCTTTACAAATGTACAGTTTCGTATTTCAGAGATGTTTAATCATCTTGTTGTATTTAATAAGAAAGCAATTTACGGAATTGTATTAGGTGTATTTTTAACAAATCTCTTTTTCTCACCAATGATCGCTTACGATTTAGTATTTGGAGTAGGGCAATCTATTCTTGCATTAGTTGCAACGATTATTTCTATGCGATTTATTAAAGGTGTTTGGGCTCGTATGATCTTTAATACAGTTATTTTTACAATTACAATGTTTATGATTGCAATTGAGCTTCATCTTGCATTTGATTTACCATTTATGTTGACTTGGTTAACATGTGCCATTGGTGAATTTGTTGTCATGGCAATTGGTATGCCTGTAATGTACTGGATTAATAAACGAGTACAATTTGAAAGATTTATGTAATAGATGAAAGAGCTATTCCTAAAGGGATAGCTCTTTTTGTATGTAAGCAAATTGAATATAATGCTGTCACTCTTGATACAATATAATAAAATAAAGTGAGGCTTTCATTAGCTGGCTACATATAAGAAGTCTTATATAAGGGGAATCTAGTATGAAATATAAAATTCATTGGTTGTATAAAACGAAGCGCGGTTTGCAGACGGAATTAACGACAGACTATATGAACATAGAAGATGTACTGCAATTTGCAGAGGATTTCGAGAAAACAGGAAGAGTGAAAGAACTATCATTTTATGATGAAATGGATGCAGAATGGTCATTAAAGGAAATGAAAAAGCTGAGTAAACAAGTGGAGGAAGAGCCCCAAGAAATAGTCTTTTATTTTGATGGAGGGTATGATGTTCAGACGAAAGAAGCTGGAGTAGGTATATGTGTATACTATAAAAAAGGAAATACAAAATACCGAATTCGTCGTAATGCATATATAGAAGGTATATATGATAATAATGAAGCGGAATATGCATCACTACTATACGGCATGAATATACTCGAGGAATTAGGGATTAAGTATGAAGCAGTTACGCTTCGCGGTGATTCGCAAGTTGTACTACAGCAATTGGCTGGAGAATGGCCTTGTTATGATGAGCATTTAAATCATTACTTAGATCAAATTGAACAAAAAGCGAAGCAAATGAAGTTAAAACTTGTCTGTGAACCGATATCTAGAAAACAAAATAAAGAAGCGCATCAATTAGCTACGCAAGCATTAGAAGGAACCGTCATTGATAGTCATAAAGAAATAACCGAATAGAGAGGTGCGAAGGTGGATAAAAAGCAACTCATTACAGAGGTAAATGACTTATTAGAAACGTATTGTGAAGGGTGTTTTCTGCGGGAACATAATCGAAAGACAAATAGTAAGTATTATGCTCATTCCTTTTGTATTAGGCAATGTACAGTTGGAGAAACATTGAAAAAGTATGGAGAACAGTTATCATGAAAAAACATCCAGAGAAAATTCTCTGGATGTTTTTTAGTGTCTTGCTTCATTTAATTGATGCTCGCATTTACTTAATTTTTTTTCCTCATTCATTAGAAATGGCTCATCTAAATCTGTCGCAACAGATTTCATAATTTCAAGCTGAGAGCGAGCGGCTTCTACAGCAGTAGTAGCATGCTCTAACGTATCTGGATCCATTGAAATTGTCGCTGATCCTACCATTTTTTGTGCTGTTTCTACACGGAATTTTACTTCTTCAAAATCATTTACTTCTGATCCCATTGATAATTCCTCCTTTGTATATTGCGCATTTCACATAGTTTTTGCTCTGTAAAACGGAAATATACAAAGGAATAACAAAGGAGGTTACCAAATAAGGTAACCTCCTGTTATATGTTGGATTAAAGTTTTACTACGTTAGCAGCTTGAGGTCCACGGTTTCCTTCAGTGATATCGAAAGATACTTCTTGACCTTCTTCTAAAGCTTTGTAGCCGTCACCTTGAATAGCAGAGAAATGTACGAATACATCGTCAGCGCCTTCCATTTCGATAAATCCAAAACCTTTTTCGTTGTTAAACCATTTTACTTTTCCTTGCATGTTACAATTCCTCCTAAAAACATTTGCTTTTTTCATTTAGTGAAATTCATTTGAAAGATAATATAAACTAAAAATGCTATAATCTTGAATATTCTGCTAAATGATTAATTTAAATATACACGAATTGGTAGAATTTAGTCAAGTAAGCGATTTTATTTTTTTGTATTTTTAAATAATTTTTCAGCCAGATTTTTAAATAGGTATAGGACAGGCCGAGTATGTAATATTCTTAATTGATATACATAATGAGGTGAAAGAAAGAATGAATGAGTCTTATTTATTAGATAATGAAGGAATGAGAACGAGAACTGACATACCAAATTGGGTTACAAAAGAATTTCAAAATTTTTCGAGTGTCGTGCTAGAACCAACTTTTCCGTGCTATTTCGGCTTAACAGCTTTGAAAAAGAATGAACTTCGTTATTCATTTCTTTCTCATAATGATTGGAGTCATTTGCCACATACAATGCTAGCTTTTTTAGAGTTGATGAAAGAGCGGCCAATTGTAAGAAGAGGATTTTTTCTTTTTGTAGAACCGGAATGTGAGGAACAATCACTGGAATATTATCGTGATTACTTTTGGAAAGTACTACAATATTTACATGAAAACGATGATCAAACATGGCCGAAGCAAATTCCTGAAGACCCCGACCATTACTTATGGGAATTTTCATTTGGTGGGGAACCGATATTCGCATTTGGAAATGCGCCAGCTTATAAACAACGAAAAACTAGGCATTTAGGAAATTCTCTCGTTATTGGGTTTCAGCCACGCACCATCTTTGATGGATTAGAAGGGGATCGTCCTAAAGGGGCATATTCAAGACAAACGGTCCGAGATCGAGTTGAAAAGTGGGATCAGCTGCCGAAGCATCCTAATATTAGTCATTATGGTGATCCAGATCATCGTGAATGGAAACAATACTTCATAGGAGACGATGTGGAGCCGATAAAAGGAAAATGTCCTTTTCTTCATAAGTTAGAAAAGTAAGAGCCATCATTCGGATGGCTCTTTTGCATATTTTGGATAAAAAAGGGTATTTTAGTAGTAAATATTTTGATGAAAGCTAGTCTATTTTTAATCATTACATCATTACTTAATAGTAAAGGAAGTAGAAAGGATAGAGCGATGTTTGGAGCAATTATACAACAAATTGTATTAGGTATTTCATTAGCTGCGCCGGTAGGTCCGATTAATATTGAAATGTTAAAACGAGGAATTGAACGAGGTTTTTGGCATGCGTGGGTTGTTGGAATTGGTGGAATGACTGCAGATATTTTGTTTATGCTTCTCATTTATTTCGGTTTATCTTCCGTGTTTATGTATACATATGTACAAGCTTTTATGTACTGTACAGGTTTTTTTTTATTATTTTATTTAGGATTTCAAAGTGTAAAACAAGGAATTTCCCACACGAATATGGAATATAAAAAGGAAGAGGTAGGTGGCCTTAAACAATCGTTTATGGCAGGTTTTTTAATTGCGATATCCAATCCATTAAATCTTGTTTTTTGGTTTGGTATATACGGAAGTACACTTAGCTCATTGCTTACGAAAGTAACGAAACAAGAAGCCTTTTTGTACAGTCTTTGTATTATCGTTGGCATTATTTTGTGGAATTTAAATATTGCTTTTTCTGTCCATTTTGGCAGAACTTTATTAAAACAAAAGGCACTTGGCTATATAACAGCCGGAGCAGGTATTATTTTAGTAGGATATTCTATCCATTTTGCATACAAAGCTTTACAGTTGTTCACATAAGATTGAAGGGGAGATTTTTATGTATCGAACCACTATTGACGGAAAAGAAATTATTATTACGCTAGCACCAAAAATCCGAAAAGAAATTACTGATAGGAATCCACTATATGAAGCGGTATTTCATAATGCAGCAAGATTACTACAAACAAAGCAACCGACGTTTGCGGTAAATCATGAAATATTTGGGCTCATTATTGGAGAGGTTCAAAGAGGAGAAGTAACAGTATTTGCGGTGGAACATATTATTCCAAAGCAAAATATATTTGGATCGAACAATTTTTTCTCGACAATAGAGCAGCAGGCAAATTTGTAAGGTGAATAGAATAAGAATAGAAAATAAAAGAAATAGTCGTAACGATATGTTGCGGCTGTTTTTTTGGAAAAGGGGGAAGGAAGATGAAGAGAGTGGGGAAAGAGTTCTTTTTACAACATGATATCGTTATTATGTATGGTATTTTATTTATTTTCATCATTATTTTAAAAATGCAATTATTCACATGGATCGGTATGTTAGCGTGTTTGTTTGGGATTGTTTTTTATACGCTTAACGAATATTTAACACATCGATTTTTATTTCACTTAAAGCCACCAAAAAACGTATTTTTATTAAAAATGTTAAGAAGATTGCATTATGATCATCACGTATATCCAGATGATTTAAAACTATTATTTTTGCCTGTATGGTTTAGCATACCTAGCTTTACTATATATTTACTCATATCATACGCTATAACAAAAAGTGTTACTATTACACTTTCATTTGGAATCGGAATGATTATTATGCTTCTCGTTTATGAATGGAAACATTATATTGCCCATAAACCAATTCGTCCGTTCACTAAGTTTGGACGATGGCTTAAAAAACAGCACATATTACACCACTATAAAAATGAAAAGTTTTGGTTCGGTGTTTCAAATCCAGTATTCGATTTCATATTTGGAACGCTTAAAGATGGAAAAGAAGTTGAATTAAGCGAAACAGCTCGTAATTTAGAAAAAGAGAAAAAGACAGAAGTAGTGCGATAAGCACTACTTCTGTCTTTTTGTTTTAATGAGCATTGAATCTTTATTGGTATGAGATTGCAGTACGTAAATTTTATGTTGAAAAAGTATATTAAAAACTTAGGGGAAAATGCCGAAAAATGTCTATCGAAAAATCTTTGCAGGAATGTATGGATTGTCTAAAATGAAAATAAGTTTCTGAATATTTATAAAATTTAGTCTTTGTGTATGCAAGGGGGAATTGTATTTCTAGTAAGAGAGGGGATTAGAGAATGAAACGAGATGATACGTCAGCACGTAAGTTACAAAATGAGGTGAATTATACAGAGGTTGTTCAGTCAGAAGAATTTCAATTGCTATTAAATACAAAAAAGAAGTTTATCGTTCCGATGAGTATTTTCTTTTTAAGCTTTTTTATTGCATTACCTATTTTAACATCGTATTCAAAGGTGCTCAATACACCAGCATTTGGGGATGTTACGTGGGCGTGGGTGTTTGCATTTGCACAATTTATCATGACGTGGTCATTATGTATGATTTATAGCAAAAAAGCAGAATCCTTTGATAAAATCTCACAAAACATTCTGCAAGATATGCAAAAAGGGAGGGGCTGAATTTGAATATTACTGCGTTTGCACTATTTTTAATTATTGTTCTCGGTACGCTCGTCATAACCTATTTTGCATCGAAAAAAACGAAAAATGCGAGTGAATTTTATACAGCTGGAGGGGGATTAACTGGTTGGCAAAATGGTCTGGCCATTGCGGGAGATTATATGTCTGCTGCGTCTTTTCTTGGTATAGCCGGAGCGATCGCATTAACTGGGTTTGATGGGTTCTTTTATAGTATCGGTTTCTTAGTTGCTTACTTAGTTGTATTATACTTAGTTGCAGAGCCACTTCGAAATTTAGGGAAGTACACGCTAGCAGATATGATTGCGGCGCGTTTTGATGCGAAAAAAGTTCGCGGAGTTGCAGCGCTTAATACGATGACGATTTCGATTTTTTATATGATTGCACAACTAGTTGGGGCGGGTGCACTTATTAAATTATTATTAGGGATCGAATATACGACATCCGTTTTAATCGTTGGTACATTAATGACAGTGTACGTTATTTTTGGCGGAATGACTGCGACAAGCTGGGTTCAAATTGTAAAGGCTGTACTACTTATGGCTGGTACATTTATTATTTCTGTTATCGTTTTCTCCAAATTTAATTTTAGTGTGACTGAAATGTTCGCTCAAATGAAAACAGCTACGCCATTAAAAGATTCATTTTTAAATCCAGGAGTAAAGTATAAAGATGGTCTTGATACGCTATCTTTAAATTTAGGACTAGTTCTTGGTACAGCTGGATTACCACATATTCTTGTTCGTTTTTTTACAGTACGTGACGCAAAAACAGCACGTCAATCTGTTGTATACGCTACGTGGTTAATTGGTGCATTTTATATTATGACAATTTTCTTAGGATTTGGGGCAGCGGCATTTGTAGGGAATGAGGCGATTATTAAAGCGAATCCAGCTGGTAATATGGCAGCACCTTTATTAGCGAAAGCGCTAGGTGGAGATTTCTTATTTGCTTTCGTATCAGCCATTGCCTTTGCAACGATTTTGGCTGTAGTGGCAGGACTTGTATTAACAGCCGCATCAGCATTTGCACATGATTTTTATAATGAAATTATTCGCAAGGGGAAATCAACGGAAAAAGAGCAAGTTTCAATGGCTCGCTATGCGTCTATTGGAGTAGCGGTATTATCCATTATACTAGCGTTATTTGCTCAAACATTGAATGTAGCATTTTTAGTTTCATTAGCATTTGCAGTTGCAGCGAGTGCAAATCTACCCGTTATATTATTCACAATATATTGGAAGCGCTTTAATACAACGGGTGCTATTTCGGGTATGGTTGTTGGTCTTGTATCAGCAATTGTTCTCGTAGCGTTAAGTCCAAATGTTTGGAACCCTGTAGCTGGAAAAGCTATATTTGTTGGGGAAGCGATTTTCCCATATACGACACCTGGAATTATTTCAATTCCGCTTGGATTCCTTGCAGCATATTTAGGAACCGTGTTATCTAGTAAGAAAGAAGATGCAGCGAAGTTTGATGAAATTCTTGTGAAATCTAATACTGGTCATGGTATTAGTGATGTATCTTCCCATTAAAAAGAGAAGGGCTTTTCGATATATAAGAAAAGCTCTTTTTTTCTTGTAAATATTACTGTATTGTAAGTAGGATTTTGTCTTAATTTTGTGGAATGAAAATAAGCAGGGAGAAAATTAAATCATCATGGCACCAGCGCAGCTTTTGTGAAAAATAAGTTGTTATGGAAGGTGGAAGAAATGATGAAAACGAAACAGACAGATGAATTGTTAGCAAAAGATGAGCAATATGTTTGGCACGGAATGCGTCCCTTTAGTCCAAATAGTACAATGGTAGGGGCAAAAGCAGAAAGGTGCTGGGTTGAAGATATACAAGGAAAAAGATATTTAGATGGTATGAGTGGTCTTTGGTGTGTGAATAGTGGATATGGAAGAAAAGAGCTCGCAGAGGCGGCTTATAAGCAATTACAAACATTATCATACTTTCCGATGTCACAATCGCATGAACCTGCTATAAAGCTTGCTGAAAAATTAAATGAGTGGCTTGGAGGAGAGTATGTTATTTTCTTCTCTAATAGTGGTTCGGAAGCGAACGAAACAGCTTTTAAAATAGCAAGGCAATACTATGCGCAAAAAGGTGAACCGCATCGTTATAAATTTATGTCACGTTACCGTGGGTATCATGGCAATACAATGGCTACGATGGCAGCGACGGGACAAGCGCAGCGTAGATATCAATATGAGCCATTTGCTTCAGGATTTTTACATGTAACACCGCCAGATTGTTATCGTATGCCTGGAATAGAAGCAGAGGACATTTATGATGTAGAATGTGTAAAAGAAGTAGATCGTGTTATGACATGGGAATTAAGTGAAACGATTGCAGCTTTTATTATGGAACCAATTATTACGGGCGGAGGCATTTTAATGCCACCACAAGACTATATGAAAGCCGTTCATGAGACGTGTCAAAAACACGGTGCACTACTCATTAGCGATGAAGTAATTTGCGGTTTCGGACGTACAGGGAAGGCATTTGGATTTATGAATTATGATGTGAAGCCAGATATTATTACGATGGCAAAAGGGATTACGAGCGCATATTTACCATTATCAGCGACAGCTGTGAAAAAAGAAATATATGAAGCATTTAAAGGGAATGGAGAATATGAATTCTTCCGTCATATTAATACATTTGGTGGAAATCCTGCAGCTTGTGCATTAGCACTTAAAAACTTAGAGATTATGGAAAATGAAAATTTAATTGAGCGTTCTGCACAAATGGGCTCGCTTTTATTAGAGCAATTAAAAGAAGAAATTGGAGAACATCCACTTGTTGGGAATATTAGAGGGAAAGGTCTACTAGTTGGAATCGAACTAGTAAATGATAAAGAGACGAAAGAGCCCATTGATAACGACAAAATTGCAAGTGTTGTAAATGCTTGTAAAGAAAAAGGGTTAATTATAGGGCGAAATGGTATGACAACAGCAGGATATAATAACGTCTTAACATTAGCACCACCACTTGTTATTTCGAGTGAAGAAATCGCTTTTGTTGTTGGAACGTTGAAGACAGCGATGGAACGTATTTAATGAATGAAGCGAGCTTGTAGATTACAGCTCGCTTTTGTTTAGTAGGAGGGGCTTTTTATGGAGAAACATGATCTGAGTCAACATTATCACATCGGATATTATGAAGATGGATATGATTTAGAAGTGACGGCGTACAAAAGAATAAATGAACCAGTTTGGGATGCTTATATTCCGCATTATGAGGTAGACGATTTTTATAAGAAAGTGGAGAAAATGAAACTGGGTGAATATACGGATGATTACGGCATTATGGTGTATTCATTTAGTGATGATATTGACGATGAAGAAGCACGAATTATGTTTGAAAAATGGTTAAAAAAGAACGAGATTGTGTAAAGATAAAAGTAAAAAGAGATTGCTATCTTATAAGATAGCAATCTCTTTTTATATATAAATTTTATTTACTTGCTTTCATTGCTTTATCTTTTGCACCAAAAGTGTATTTTAACATTGGTGGTGTAATCATTGTAGTTAAAATAACAACGATAACGATAGCTGTAAAGTAATCTTGTGCTAGTAGACCTGAAGAAAGTCCTGTTCCAGCGATGATAAGTGCAACTTCACCACGAGAAACCATTCCAGCACCGATAATTGCAGAAGACTTAGCGTCAAATCCAGTCATTCGTGCACCGAATCCACAACCAATTAGTTTCGTTAATACAGCGATTACTGTTAATGCTAGGATGAACCAAATTTGATCACCAATACCGTCAAATGTAATATTCATACCGATACTAACGAAGAATACTGGAACGAACATAGCGTAAGCGATTGGTTCTACTTTCTTTTCTACTTCATGTTTGTAGTTCGTTTGAGAAATAGCGATACCAGCTGCGAAAGCACCGATAATGCCAGCAATTCCTAATAGCTCGCCGAAATATGCGAATGAGAAACAGATGATAAGAGCCGCACTCACGATAGACTCAGATACGCGTAGTGGTGATAACCAGCGCATGATCGCAGGAACACCTTTCCATCCGATTAAAATAATAGAAGCGAAGAATACAACTTTCTTCAAGATAACCATTGTTAAGTTAACATCGTCTGTACCTAAGAAGCTCATTGCAAATGCTAATAAAATAACAACAAGAATGTCATCAAATACAGCAGCGCCAAGCATAGTTGTACTTTCACGTGTTTTCATCTTTCCTAAATCACGAAGTGTTTGTACGGAAATACTAACACTTGTCGCACATAGAAGTAATCCTAAAAATACAGCATTTCCTTGTTCCATTCCCATAACAAGACCAGAAACGTAACCACCTACGAATGGAAGAATGATACCTCCAAGTGCAACTGCTAAAGAAGAATTACGATTTGCGTTTAATTCCTCTAAGTCTGTTTCAAGTCCTGCCATAAACATTAAAAGAATAACACCAACATTACTTAATTGTGTTAGAAGTTCTGAATTTTCAATCCAACCTAATACAGCTGGACCGATAACGATACCGACAATTAATTTACCTAGTACAGAAGGTTGACCTAGTCTAACACTAAGATCACCAGCAAGCTTTGTACTTAATAAAATAAGTGCAATTTGAAAGAAAAATTCGAATTCCATCGGATCCTCTCCTCATCATTTTTATTTTTATCATACGATTTCTCGGGATTTGCCTAATGAAAATATGTAAAACCCATTAAACAAAGGGTCTAATTACAAGTTCTTTTGAACTCGTAATTTGAACCTGTAATTAATATATAATAAAATGTATGAAAAATCAATGAAAAAATAGCAGATTTTCATGATAGGATTCGATTTAGGTATGGAGGGAACCACTATATAATAAGAAGAAACAAGGTGACATTTTTTATGAATTGGAGAAGGACATATGTTATTAAATAAACGCTTTACAATTGGAGAAATGGCAAAAATGCATAATATAGCAGAATCTACTCTACGCTATTATGATGAAAAGGGGATTTTTCATCCGTCCATTGTGGATCCGCAAACGAATTATCGTTATTACACAATCGATCAATTTTCACTATTAGATACGATTAAGTTCTTACGCCAATTAAATATTCCATTAAAGGAAATTAAGAAATATATTGATGAAAGAAATCCAGCATATGCACTCAATTTACTGGAAAAACAACAAGAAATGATGTTGAAAAAACAAAGAGAAATTGAGTATGCTTTGGCAAAAATGGAGCATAGAATTCATTTAATTAAGGAAGCAACAAAAGCAAAAGCTGAACAAATGGTAATTAAAGAGATCCCGCAGCGAAAGATAACAGCCATTGCTGTTGCCCCGAATACGACGGATGATATGTTTGAGTACTATATTCATTCGCTGCAAAAAAATATGAAACAAATGGATGATAGTTTATTCTCTGGAGATATCGGTGTAACGGTGGCAAAAAAAGGATTAATGCAAAATGAGTTTCAAGCATATAGTAGTGTCTTCATTCTGTTAGATTACATGCCTTTTCAAGTACATAGCTCAGATGAAATTAAAGAAGGTATGTTCGCTTGTGTATACCATCACGGCCCATATGAAGAAACGGATGAAACATATAAGAAATTAATGAAATATATTGATCAAGAAGGATACGAAGTAAGTGGAGATGCAATTGAGATTGCATTAATTGATTGGTCTGTAACAGAAAATCCAGAGGAGCAAGTAACTGAAATTCAAATTCCTATCATGAAAAAATAAAGCAATAAGATGTAGAACTCGTATCATTACAAATTGACATCAAACAGAATAATTAAGTTACCTATTTTTCAAATTCTCTATTGACCTTCAAGTAACTTTAAGGTTTAAACTGTGAACAGAGCATTGAAAAAAGGAGCATTTATATGATGGAAACAACAGAAAAGTTAAGAGAAAAACCGATAAAAAGTTTATTTATTTCATATTTAATACCAGCCGTTCTTGGAATGGTATTAATGTCAGTTAATATTGTGATTGATGCGGTTATGATTAGTAGGGGAGTTGGAGCAAACGGATTAGCAGGAGTAAACGTGGCTATTCCAGCTTTTTCAATTTTCTTCTCTATTTCATTATGGATTGGAATGGGCGGAGCAACGTTATATTCCATTGCTCTAGGTGAAAATAAAATAGAAAGAGCAAGGTCTATTTTTACGCAATCCATGACAGTAGCAGTAATGATCGTAGGTGTTTTAGCAGCGATTTGTTTATGGAGAATAGAAGATATAGCATACTTATTCGGTGCAAACGAAGTGATTTTACCGTATGCGTTAGACTATTTACATGTGTTATTAATGTTTGGAATGATATACGTTTTAGAAAATATTTTAAGTACATTTATACGAAATGACGGAAATCCTAATTTAGCAATGGCAGGTCTAGTTGTAACGGCAGTATTAAATATAGTGTTTGACTATATCTTTATATTCATCTTTGGATGGGGTGTAACGGGTGCTGCTTCAGCGACTATTCTTTCAGCAGCAATTGGTTTCCTTGTATTATTAACGCACTTCTTTAGAAAAAGTAGTATTTTAAAGTGGACGAAATTCCATTTTGAATGGGATACAGTTAAACAAATTATGATCATAGGTTTCCCGAGCTTTACAGCAGAAAGTACAGTAGCGATTGTAACAATCGGTTTTAATATCGCGTTCGTTCAATATGCAGGAGAAGTTGGAGTCGCTTCTTATGCGATGGTGAATAGTATTCACGCTATGACATTACTATTATTCTTCGGTGTTGGAGCAGCATTACAACCGATTGCTAGTTTCCATTACGGCGCAAATTTATCAGAGAGATTGCGTGAAGGATTAAAGTTCGCTGTAAAAATTGCGGTAGTACTCGGTGGTATTGCAATAATTGTCGGATTATTCTTCGGGAAATATATTATTGGTCTATTTGATGTCCAATCTCCAGAGTTATTGGAGTTAACATTAACGGGTATTAGCTTGTTCTTTATCCAATATGTATTTTTAGGCTATAACATTGTGTATGGAGAGTACTTCCAATCCGTGCGACAAACGACAAAATCAGTGCTGATTATAATGAGCCGAGGGTTACTATTTATTACTCCATTATTATGGATTATGCCAAAATTATTTGGGATAAATGGAATTTGGCTCGTTATGCCAGTAGCTGAAGTATTGACAGCCATTATCGTATTTACGATGAATCGTATGAAACATCCTGTTCCATTAAATATAGCGGGAGAGAAAGAAGCGATATAATGAAGAAAATCCCCTTGAGCAAGTAAGGGGATTTTTTTATGCTTTTAAACTAATCGCAAAAGATCCATCTGTTTCTTGAACAGACGCGAAAGCAACGCTTTTAATATTAGTGATGCCCTTTTCTTTTAATTCTTTATATAACCATTTTTCGTCTTTATGAATTAACTTTAAGTTATCGTATTGAATTTGCGAATCAACGATAAGGGCAATTGGTAATCCGGCATACGTAACATCTATGTTCAAATCTTTTGGAGTTAATGGTACAAGCTCACGCTTTGGTAAAATACTAATGGCTCCGTTTGCTTCTAAAATAGCGTATTCAATTTCGTGAACACTTGGATATCCTGCGACGCGAAGATTAGAAAGTAGTTCAGCAATTGGATATCTACTTTTTTGTAAGTTCTCAAAAATAATGTCACCATGTTTAATTAAAATGATAGGATGTCCGAGAATGAAACGATTTAGTTTGTTTAGTAAGCTTAATTTTGTAAGAAGTAAATGCAAACCTGTAATAACGACCATACCGAGAAAAGCTTGCAAAGCACCAGAGACTGGTATGGCCTGAAAAGCTAAATAAGATAAAAAGATAATAGCACCAAAATCATGAGGAGTTAGTTGTGCTAAAGCAGATTTCCCGAGCATCTTAAGTGATAGTAAAAATAAGATAAAAAAGAACGATACGTTACATAAAAAGAGAAGCAATAGAGACACTCCTTCGTGCAAAGTTGTACTTACTGTTCCCGAAAGAAAATATAAATATTACTTTCAGGAGGATAAATTAGGGTGAATTGGAATTTGTCTGTATACAAACAAATAAATGGATATTATCATGAAAGAAGAAAAGAACATAGGGGTATATGGATATGAGAAAGAAGAAAATAATTAAGTATATGATAGGAATTATAATGGTTTGCGCCGTTTATGCGGGATTTTTACAATATAACATTTATAAGCATGGGCAAATGAATGCTACCTACGATGCGGATTATATAATTGTATTAGGATCGAAAGTCAACGGAACGAAACCATCGTACTCATTGCAATATCGTATTGATAAAGCAGCTGAGTATTTACAATCACATGAGAAAACAATTGCTATAGTATCTGGAGGGAAAGGAAAAGGGGAAGATATTTCAGAAGCATTAGCAATGAAAAATGGATTAATGAAACTAAAAATTGCAGAAGACCGAATCATAATGGAAGATAAATCAACGAGTACAGATGAGAATATTACATTCTCAAAAACGTTAATTCCGAGCGATATGAAAAAAGGAATGATCGTAACAAACGATTTTCATATGTTTAGAGCTAAAAAAATAGCAGCAAAACAAGGTTTACAATTAGAAGGCCTTCCGGCTGAAACACCGAAGCGAATTGTCATTCCATCGAATATACGAGAGTATTTAGCCATTACGCAATATTGGTTTATGAATCGAATATAGAGAAAATAATCCCGCCTCGAAATCCAGGCGGGATTATTTTTGATGGAAATCTTACAAATATGTCATGTTCATGAAAGGTAAAGCGATAGTTTCTACAATGGATTCCTGACATAATGAAGATAACAAAAACTATTTAGAGGTGAATCGGATGAAAGGAAATAATATATTATCTTCACTATGTTACTTTAGTATCTTTTTTGCACCATTTTTACTGCCAATTATCGTGTACTTCGTTGCGGAGGATGAAGTGAAATACCACGCGAAAAAAGCATTTTGGTCACATATTTTCCCGTATGCGATTTTATTTGGTGGATTAGCAGTATCTGGCATATATGGCTTAAGCTTCAATCAATCTGATGGTGCTGGAATTGGAATGATGATCACATATGCGGTGTTCATTCTTGTAGGGATTTACTACTTTATTTGGAATATCGTAAAAGGTATTAAAGTTTTGAAAACAGCGTAATAAGATAAGAAATAATTTATTGTTATTTATCGATATATCGATAAAATTTCATTTACCGTATTAATAGACGTTTTAAAAAGAGCAATTCAAAAAGAATTGCTCTTTTTGTGCTTATAAGTTGTGAATATTAAAAAAGATATGTTAATTTTTCATTATGAAGAGAAAAAAGGAGGGTTTTTCATGAATGAGATTATACATAAAATGGAGCAACACGTTTCAGTTCGTAAATATAAAGAAGAATCAATCCCGAAAGATGTAGTAGAAAGAATGGTGCAAGCTGCGCAGCATGCCGCTTCCTCACATTTTGTACAGGCGTATTCTGTTATATATGTAACAGATCAAGACCTAAAGGCTAAACTAGCAGAGTTATCCGGAAATCGTCACGTGAAAGACTGCGCAGCATTCTTTGTTTGTTGTGCAGATTTAAAACGACTTGAAATAGCGTGTGAACAGCATAGTACAGAGATAAAACATGAAGGAGTAGAAGACTTTATCGTTGCAACGGTAGATGCTTCACTTTTCGCACAAAACTTAGCGTTAGCAGCAGAGTCGTTAGGATACGGTATTTGTTATATTGGTGGTATTCGTAATAATCCGAGAGAAGTGAGTGAATTGCTTCATTTACCGGATAAAGTATATCCTGTATTCGGAATGACAGTTGGTGTACCAGATGAAAATCATGGAGTGAAACCACGTTTACCAGTAGCAGCAATCCTTCATGAAAATGGATATGATGAAAAGAAATATGATGAATTATTAAACGAATACGATGAAACGATGAGTTCGTATTACAAAGAAAGATCATCAAATAAGAAAAACGTAACATGGACGGAATCAATGAGTTCGTTTATGGCTAAAGAAAAAAGAATGCATATGAAAGAATTTTTAAGGGAAAAAGGATTTAATAAGAAATGAGTAAAAGGCAGACCTGTATGCAGGTCTGCCTTTTTTGGAGGAGAAATATGATTGTCTTCGAATAAGTATAGGGGGAGGAGATAATATGAAAAAAGCATTAATCTTTTTATTTGATGGATTTGCAGAATTTGAAGTAAATATAGCGAGTTTATTTTTGATCAGTAAGCAATTCGAAATATAACAGCAACAATAGACGGCAAAACAGTTACAGGAGAAGGTGGTTTTTTGTGTCAACCACATGTCTCTATCGAGCTTATTGAAGTAGCGGACCATGAAGTGCTTATCGTACCAGGAGGACATATTTTTGACCATTTAGAAAATGAAAAGTTGTTATCTATCGTGAACGAATTACATAAGCAAAATAAATGGATAGCGGGTATTTGTGCAGGGACATCTTTACTACATGCAGCAGGAGTACTTAATAAGAAGAAATTCTCAACATCATTAACACCAGATGAAAAACAATTAGCGCATTTACATGAATGGGAATATAAACAAAATAAAGATATAACCGTTGATGGAAAAATTATAACAGCGGTAGGATCTGCGTACGTTGAATTTGCTGCTGAAATAATGAGGCAGCTCAATTTATTTAATGAAGCTGAAGCGAAGGAGAACTTGCAATATTTTAAAAATGTAACAGAGGTTTGTGATGAAACGTTAGTATAAGTGAATAATTTAATTGTTAATACCTAAGTTCAGAATGTAGATACTCCTTTCTGAACTTAGGTATTTTATTTGTTATCATTATACATAGAAATAAAAATTAAGAAATTTTTACAAAAGTGATAGAAAATGAGAATGAAATACCAATAGTAAGTAAAGGCAGCTGCTAAAGGGGAATTGAGGAAGGAAGATGTTTATGATTTTCGATTCTGAAGAGGATTTAATTATAGCTATGAAAAAACGTGATCAAGATGCTTTGAAAGAAGTAATTGATCAATATGGAAAGTTAATTTTATACATTATTCATAAATCATTAAGTACCCCTATGGAGAAACAATATGTGGATGATTGTTATAACGATGTATTTACTGTCATTTGGTTTCATATCGAACAATTTGATACAGAAAAGGGAAACTTAAAATCTTGGATGATTGGTATTACTAAATTAAAGGCATTGGAATATAAAAAGAAAATATATAAAGAGAATAAAATCGATAAAGACGTAGAAATAGATACAGGTATTCATGATAGGTATGAAATAGAACAAGAAGAAGAAGAAGAGATTATGGAAATAGTTCAAGATTTAAATAAGAAAGATCGATATATCTTTTTGAAGAGGTATATTGATGGATATTCCATTGACGATATTGCGAAAGAATTAAAAGTGACGGCAGATTATATATACAATAGAATTTCTCGTGGGAAGAAAAAACTCCAAAAACTGTGGAAAGGGAGTGTGTAATATGGATAAAAGATTATTATCTATGTTAAATGAGCTCCAATATTCAGAGGAAGAAATTGCACGTTTAGAGCAAGAAGCGAATGAGTCTATAAATGTAGATAAGTATTATGTGAAAAACGGGGAATTATTGAAGAAATTAACGGTGCAAATGTTGGAAGAATCAGTTCGGAAAGAGTTACAAGAAGGAGAAGAAATCGAGTGTGAAATATTAGTGGAAGAAGGAGGATTTGTTAATTCTAAAGTTATACCGAATATATTCACGGCAGGTGCTACTTTTTATTATTACATTGTTTTAACTAATACAAGGTTACAAATTGTAGCGTTAGATTGTTATTTTAAAAAGTTGAATGAATACAATGTACTAATAAACTCAATTCAAGCAGTTTCGCAACATAAAAAAATGAAAAATGTATATGGAATTAAAATAAATAACAATTATATACAATTAGGAAGTGAAGAGTATAATCAAAAATTAACAATTTTAATTGAAAAACTAAAACAATATGGAGTGAAAGAAGAGAGATATAAGGAATTTGAAAAACGTTGGATGATTTTTTTCAATGTCTTTGTAATAGTAATAGGTGGGATTTTAGTTTTAAAATATTTAATGTGAATATAAAAAGCGGAATAATAGCCGCTTTTTATCGTTTAGTTAGTATTTTATTTATGATTTTGTAGCTCTAAAATATGTTTTTTTTCGATGTAGACTACTCCACCACACGTAATAATATAAAGCATCTTTTATATTGAAAAACTTACTTATAACAAATGTAAACTCTCAATAAGAAGATACATACCTGTACAACTTAAAAGGATATACGTAAATATTTTGAAAATCCGTTGATTAAGCCATTTGAAAATAATTTGACCTATATACAAACCTAGAAATACGATTGGAATAGCATAAAAACTGGATTCCCAAATTGTTTTATTTGTACCAGTAAAGAGTATTTGAGTTAGTAGACTAATGAAATATATAAATAGATAAAAAGCTAAAGTGGTTGCTCTCAATTTCTCTTTTTTCGTATCCGTTCCTGTAAAGTAAAGCAACAGAGGTGGTCCTGGCATACCGATACTTGTCGTTAAAAGACCAGATAATCCGCCAACTATGAAATCTCTAGATTTTGTTGATTGAATCTTAAAGTTGCATATTAGCATCAACGTTAATAGTAAGAGCAGGATGCTAATTGCTAATTTAAATGTGTTGATGTTAATGGAAGTGAAAATGATAATACCAAACGGAACACCAACTATGCTTCCGAAAATTAATCTTTTCAGTAGAATAAAATCAATGTCTGTTCTTATTTTCCAAATGAGTGATATGGAAATAATTAATGATAAAATAATATTTATTTGAATAGCTTCTTGTGGTAGAAATAGCATGAGTAAGAAAGGTGTTGCCATAATAGAAAAGCCAAAACCTGTACTTGTTTGTAAAATAGAAGCTACTAATATAATACATATGAAAATGAATATAATCTCCAAAATAGCCCTCCTACATAATCAAATCCAATACATATTTTAACATAAAGTGAAACTTAAATCAGTGGGGGCTTACTGTCCTTTAAAATGGGAAAAAAGCGGCTAAATAGCCGCTTTTTATGATGCATTTAATATTCCAATGATGACCCTGTAGCCTTAAAATATTTTTCTCGTGAAGGCGTCATTACCCGGATTGCTAATAAACAGGAAAGGAGAAGAATGAGTAATGAACTAATGATTACAGTAATTTGAACGGAAAGAAATTGTGCGGATGCCCCAATTGCTAAAATGAAAAAGATTTGGATGAAATTTTTTATAGAATCAAATACGCTATCAATACGTCCTATCATATGAACTGGGATGTTATTTTGATAAAATGTGATAAAGCCAGTACCAGCAAATGATGAAGAAATGCCAAGTAAAATGAAACCGCCTGCCGCGACTATAAATGAATTTGAAAAGGCGAAAATTACATAACCTATTGCTGTAAAAAACATACCGAATCCGATACAATGTTGAATCGGTAATCGTTTAGCAAAGAGAGAAACAAGAAATGAACCGAAAATATATGCAGCACCAGTTATACTAACAAGCATGCTATATTCCATGTCGGATAAAAACAGTACTTGTTTTGTGAATACAACTTCTTGTGAATCGAGCGCCATAGAAACAAGCATAGTAGCTTGAAATAAAACGAATATGAGAATGATGTAAGTTTCCGTTCGAGCGAATGAAAAAACTTGTTTCAAATCACTTCGTAATGTTTGTACGAAAGTATTTGCAACTTCTTCGTTTTGCTTTGTTTGTAATGTAATGTTTGGCAAGAAATAAATGAGAATAGTAGAAAGTAGAAAGGAAAGTGAGTTGCAGTAAATAACAAAGGATGCTGAGTACGTGGTGAGAAGTATTCCAGCAAGGGCTGGACCGATAATAAAAGCCCCGCTTGTACAAAAGTTATTCCAAGCGTTGAATTGAGCGCGTTCTTCAGCTCGTATGAGCATTGTTCTATAAGAAAATGATGCTGGATCGAAAAATGATGTAGCGATGCGAGTTAAAAAGATAAAAATATAAATGGCCCAAATAGAATCAAATAGTGGAATACAGCCAATGAGAGCTGCCCGAATTATATCTGTGATGAGCATAATGGACCGTTTGTTTAATCGATCTACTATGCTACCAGACCATATTTTTGTAACAACGGTCGCAATTGGACCTACAATCCATAATCCTGCTACAGCAGCAGGGGAGTTTGTGCTATTTAACACCATTACGTTTAGGGCGATGAGATACATAAAATCACCTAAACGAGAAATTCCTGTTCCCGACAATAATAATAATTTATTTTTCATGAGCAGCTGGACCTTTCTTTCATTGTTTTTTAATCTTGCAGGAAATAGCGTATTCCTCTTCGGAGTTTGATTGACGAGCGGTTTTGTTTTCCCAGCGTAATAAAATTTGTGAAACTTCCCACGTAAGCTGTTGTAATTCCTCTGGAGTTAAAAATAAATGAGATACAATATGACTACCTGTATTCGTTCCTTCTGTGCCGCTTTCTTCAATATAGAAATGAGCAGATTTTGCTTTGTAATATTTTTCAATAATTCCTCGTTTCTCTTTCGTGTCTACTAATTCAAGTAACCCTCCATCATATAAAATTTGAACGTGATAATGTACGCTACCAGCAGATTTATTTAGTTTAGTAGCTACTTGCTTTGCAGTGAGTGCTTCGTCTTTTAAAAGGTGAAGAATTTGAATGCGAGTTGCGTTAGAAATGAGCTTCTGTTGCTCAGCTGAAATAGTAAGTCTATCGTCAAACATTATGACATCTCCTTTCTTACAATCTAAATTTATTGTATATTCTAAAAAATTAGAACGTAAGGAAAATAAATCGCCTTTTTCCTTTGAATTTCGACAAAAATAAAAATAGCATGTATTAAACATGCTATTAAGTGATAGTGGATTCTTTACTCAGTTTCCCGCGATAGAATAAGTAAAGCCATATAAAACTAACAAAAATACAGCATATAGCCAACAAGGTACCGATAACTTGCGGAGAAAGAACTTCTAGAAGCGCTCCTGTAAAAAACATAGATAACTGAATAAGAGATCCATAAATGGAATAATGGAATGAAAAAACTTTACCCATCATATTTTCCTTCGTGTAAGTTTGAAGTAATGTCGTATCAAGTGGAACGATGATTCCTCCTGCTATGCGCATACAGAGCAATGTAATCACACCGACAATAAGCTGATCGGATACGATGAATCCGAGAAAGAAAATTCCTTGTAGGAAGTAGGCCCAGCCAAATGCTTTTTTCATTCTTTCTTTATTATGAGACATATAAAGATTAACGAGGAGACTTCCCATCATAAGCCCAGCCCCTTGAACCGTATATAAAATTCCGATATTCGTGTGAAAAATTTTTTCGGCATAGATCGTTAGAAGTAGCTGATAAGCACCTCCAATCATGCCCCATGAAATGCCGACAAGAATTAAGGTTAAAATGATTTTTGTTTGTAATATGTACGTATAACCATCTTTTATATCAGTAAAAAATGCTTTTTTCTTATTACAAGTATCATGAGAAGGGGCGCTCATATTATAAATAAAATAGGCTGAAATAAAGTATGACAGGCTATTAACTAAAAAAGCGAACTCAATATGTAAAGATTGTGCAAGGATTCCGCCTAAAGAAGCCCCCATAATAGACATAAAACTATTCATTATACTAGAAAGAGAGTTAGCAGTTACGAAATGATCTTGGTGTACGGTATTTTTTAAGGTTGCTTGTTTAGCCGGCTCAAATAAACAAGAAAGTACAGCTAAACATATATTAGAAATGAAAATAATCTCAATTTTATATAGTGCAAATAAGTAAGTGAGGACGATCATACCTCGTAAAATATCGGTAAAAATCAGAATCTTCTTTTTAGAAAAACGATCTACAACGCCGCCTATGAATGGACTAAGCAGAAGTTGAGGTAATCCTTTACTTATAAAGGTGAGTGCAATCATAAACGGAGATTCCGTTATGCTATAGACGAATGTTACTAAAGCTACAGTATGAAACCAATCTCCAAGTACACTTAACGTTTGACCGTAAAATAGTTTTTTGAAGTTATTATTTGTTTTTAGAAGTGTAGAATAAGAAACTGACATAACAAGATTAATCTTTATGTAATGATGATGCTTGAACTTGTTTTTTCCACTCACTTACATACACTTTTTCCGCTGTAGGAAGTCCAACAGGTAATTGAGCAATCAATTCTAAACTATTTCCATCAGGATCGTTAAAGTATACGGCGGCATGCGCTAATTCTGGAAAAACAATCGGTTCAATTGGTTCCATTCCGAAATCTTTTCGTGCTGAAATGCCTTTTTGATTTAGCCAATGAATCGCATTTTCTAAATCATGTAAGCTTACTTGAAAGGCGATGTGTCGTAAAGAGGGATGATAATTAACTTTGTATTCTGTGCCTTCCCAAAGGCCGAGCCAACTTTCATTTTCTTTAATCCAAAAGAAAGCAATATCATCTCCTCTTTTATATAATTTCAGTCCAAGTGATTCATAAAAAGGTATAGATATCTCTAAGTTGCGGACAGGTAAATGTGCTTCGTAAAGACCTTTAATCATTGTAATCCTCCTTAGTAAAGTATTTCTTAATTTCATCGTAAACGTTTTGTAATTAGTTGAAATCGCAAAAAAGAGGGATATCACTTCATACGAAAGTATGAAAAAACAGCTCAAATATGAGCTGTTTTCGTATAGTTTTTCGTTCATTTGTTAAGGATAGGATATATTAGTATCCGTATCCGCCGCCACCCCAGCAGCTACATCCGATGATGATTAGAAGGATGAATAGTACGATAAGCAAAGCAAATCCACCGCCGAAACCAGCGCAACTTCCACCATAGCTCATATGTTTTCCTCCTTTTGAGTAAGTTAATCTATATAATTCATGGACTACTATATACAGTATGTTTTTTGTATGGAAAAGGAGCCAGTCTCTTTTGTAATTAGACAAACGCCTGTATGGTCATTTTGATTGTATATTGAGCTAGGGATATGTGAAGAAATCGTTATATATTTTGCGATTTCTTCATAAAAAAATATAAAAATTGTAAAAAAAACCATTTTTATATTTTTTTATGAGAGGATTTGTACTATAATTTTACAAGTAATATTATGGGAAAAGGGAGTTTTAGTAAAGAGATGGAGATGGGAAAATTACACAATAAAATAGAAAACAAAAAGAAAGAGCTAATTCAACTTGTTGCTAGACATGGATTGGAACATGATAAAGTTTTGTTATTTAGCCGAGATTTAGATATACTTATTAATAAGTTTATGAATGTAAAAGATAAAGCACATAAATAATTTGTAGTTTTTTATATTAAGATATTTTGCGAAAAAGGAGAGAAAAGTATTTGGAACATTTACAAGAAGAGCTATATAAACAAATAAAAGAAGAAAAAGGTATTGTTACAATTTTTTTAAAGAGTGGCGTTAGAATAGTAGGAGAAGTTGTTGCAATAGACAAATTTACCGTTTTAATGTTAGTTGATGGGAAACAACAACTGATTTACAAGCAGGCTGTATCAACGATAATGAAATAAGACACTCAAATTGAGTGTCTTTTCATTATCGTTTGCAAGCTTCCACGTCAATGCCGGCAGCTAGTAATTTCTTTTCACCATCTTGTTCAATCATTTTTTGTAATTTAGACAGGAAAGAATCAAAGTTTGTATGCTTTGCTACTTGGAATGTCATTTTATGCTCAATTGGTAGCCACGTATCAATATCAGCTTCATTATGCTGGATTTTCACCTCAAGCTTATCAAGGGCGTTAGCTACTTTTGCTTCGTACGTTTCTTTTGCTTCGAACTCCATCCATAAATCATATAATTCCTCACCGAGAGAACCTTTTAATGTTCGTTTAATATTTAAAATGGCTTCTTGCTCATTTTTTTGTTTTTGTAATTGTAATTCATGACTATTCATTGTATCAAAAGCAGGAATATCACCAGCTTCAGCTTCGACTAAGTCGTGAATAATAACCATTTTAAGTAATTTTTCAATGTTTACTTTTTGATCTAAATAAGGCTCAACTAAAATGGCCATTAGAGACATGCGCCACGTATGTTCAGCAACACTTTCTTGACGTCCATTAGAAAGCCAGCTATGTCGCATTTCATATTTTAGTTTTTCTGCTAGTGCAATGACTTGTAAAATGTTATGTTCCATTGTAATCCTCCTCATATTTCCATACTATAATTCTAATATGGAAATGAAATGTGTCAATTTTATGAGTATATTGCGATAAATAGATGATAAGCGTATAATAAACGTTATATGTGAAAACGCATTATTAAAATAAAAAAATGTTTTATAAAAATGAAAAGGAAAGGGCAGGAATATGGGAGACGAAAATCAAGGATTTGCTAGACCGCAAAGAAGAAAAAGGAAGTTTGACATTTCTAGCCCAGTTGGCATTATAGTAGGTTTTGCCATAGTAATAGCGGCAATTATGATTGGCGGCGGCGGAATAAAAGCTTTTAAAAACTTTTTAGATGTTTCATCTATTTTAATTGTCATAGGGGGAACTACAGCGACAATTGTTGTGGCGTATCGATTTGGAGAAATAAAAAAATATACGAAAAGTATTTTTACTGTTTTACATAGAAGAGAAGAAGATTTGGAACAGTTAACAGATTTGTTTGTTGATTTTTCGAAAAAGTCTAAAAAACACGGATTGCTTTCTTTAGAAGTTGATGGAGAGCAAGTAGATAATCCTTTTATTCAAAAAGGAATTCAACTTATGTTAAGTGGTTACGATGAAGAGGAATTAAAAGAAGTATTAATGAAAGATGTTGAAACGGAAGTGTATGAGTTACGAAAGGGAGCGACATTATTAGATAAAATTGGTGATTTCGCTCCAGCTTGGGGCATGATAGGGACTTTAATCGGTCTTATTATTATGCTTCAAAACTTGCAAGACACATCACAAATTGGTACAGGGATGGCAGTTGCGATGTTAACGACATTGTATGGATCAGTACTTGCAAATATGATTGCAATCCCTCTTGCTGAAAAAGTGTATCGTGGTATTGAAGATTTATATACAGAGAAGAAGTTTGTTATTGAAGCAATTTCAGAATTGTATCGTGGACAAATTCCTTCTAAATTAAAGCTGAAACTAGATACATATGTATATGAAACAAAGATGAAAAAAGTAAAACGAGCAGCCTAATATTGCAAGGAGTGTTATGGTTATGATGAAACGACCGCAAAAGGGATCGCCTCGTTGGATGACGACTTTTACAGATTTAACGATGTTATTATTAACTTTCTTTGTATTACTAGTTGCTACATCAAAGCAAGATACAGTAAAATTATCACAGATGCTTGAAAAGTTTAGTGACGTGGAGCAAGTTGATGCAAAAGTAATGGAAAATACAATACCAGATATTTCACATGAAAAAAATGATGAGAAAATGATCTCGAAAAAGCGAATGGATGACTTGTACAAAAAGTTAAAAGCATATGTAGATAGTAACGGTATTAGTCAAGTGAATGTATACCGAGAAGATACAGGAGTGAGCGTCGTTATAGTAGATAATTTAATATTTGATACGGGTGATGCGAACGTTAAACCTGAAGCGAAAGATATCATTAGTCAATTAGTCGGGTTTTTTCAATCTGTACCAAACCCGATTGTTGTGGAAGGGCATACTGATAGTAGACCGATCCATAACGAGAAGTTCCCTTCTAATTGGGAGTTATCTTCAGCGAGGGCCGCTAATATGATCCACCATTTAATTGAAGTGTATAATGTAGAGGATAAAAGGTTAGCTGCGGTCGGATATGCAGACACAAAACCAGTCGTACCAAATGATTCACCGCAAAATTGGGAGAAAAACCGTCGCGTTGTCATTTATATTAAAGAATAGTATATTTTTATTTTAGTAATAAAATAATAAAAATACAGAAATTCTTTTAAAAAAATATTAAATTTTATCGTTTTATTTTGTATAATGAGTGAGAATGATAAGGTGAAATATTAAGATATATTTATACATAGAAGGAGAGAAACAAATAGAATGGCACATAAAATTTTAGTTGTAGACGATGCAATGTTTATGCGAACGATGATTAAAAACTTATTAAAAAGTAATTCTGAATTTGAGGTTATCGGAGAAGCAGAGAATGGAGTAGAAGCGATTCAAAAATATAAAGAACTTCAACCTGATATTGTAACATTAGATATTACTATGCCAGAAATGGACGGACTTGAAGCATTAAAAGAAATTATGAAAATTGATTCAAGTGCAAAGGTTGTTATTTGTTCAGCAATGGGACAACAAGGTATGGTATTAGATGCAATTAAGGGTGGAGCAAAAGACTTTATTGTAAAGCCATTCCAAGCAGATCGTGTAATCGAAGCTTTAACAAAAGTAGCAAATAGCTAATATAAAAGGGGTGCCACAAGGAATCAAAACAGTGATAACGGAAAGATGTGTGGCACCCTTTTTTCTCGTTTTAAAACACTAAATTGTTATACATAAATGAAATGTTTGTTAGACAGGTAGGGGATGAAAATGCAAACAGATCTGTTAAATATATTTTTTGAAGAATCGGAAGAACATTTGCAGTCGCTAAATGAAAATGTGTTAATTTTAGAACAGAATCCTGCTGATATGGGTGTAGTAGGAGAAATATTCCGTTCAGCCCATACATTCAAAGGTATGTCTGCGAGTATGGAATTTACGGAAATGGCGGATTTAACGCATAAAATGGAAAACGTTTTAGATGAAATTCGTCATGGGAATATAGTAGTACATGCGAATATTATTGATGTGATTTTTGAGTGCATTGATAATTTGGAGAAGATGGTTGCAGATGTGCAACAAGGCGGAATGGGCAATATTGATGTAATTACAACTAAGCAGAAATTAGAAGCATTATTGAATGGCAATGTAGAAACTCCTGCGGAATATATTGAGCAAGAACCTATAAATAATGATGCAGTTTCGCATGAAGTGCATATAACAGTTGAACAGCAAGCTATTTTAAAAGCAGTACGTGCCATTATGTGTATTGAAGCGCTGCAAAATATAGGTGATATACAAAAAACAGTTCCTAGTATTGAAGAAATCGAAGCGGATGCTTTCGGATTTGAGTTCACAGTATTTATGAATACGGATCGTAGCGTAGAAGAATTAAAACAGGTAGTGCTTCATGTTTCTGAAATTGAGAAAGTACTAGTGAAACAAGGAGAATCTTTACAGGAAGTAGATTCGAAGTTTGCTATAGAAGAAGCTGTGCAAGTAGAAGAAATGATCCAATCGGATGTAGTTACGCAGGTCGAAGCCCCTATGGAGGCAGCGAAGCAACCAGCAAGTGCTACGACAACGAAAAGCGCTGCAAAAACGAAAAATGCTAAAGGTGAGAATCGTTCCATTCGTGTTCAATTAGAGAAAATCGAACGATTAATGAACATGTTTGAAGAAAGTGTAATTGAACGTGGGCGTATTGATGAATTGGCACAAACGATTCAAAACAAGGAGTTAATTGAGCATTTAAATCGATTAGGTGATATTTCAAAAGATATTCAAAATGTACTATTAAATATGCGTATGGTACCGATAGAAACTGTTTTCAATCGTTTCCCTCGTATGGTACGTATGTTAGCGAAAGATTTAGGGAAAAAAATCGATTTACAAATTTCAGGTGAAGACACTGAAGTCGATAAAATTGTTATTGATGAAATCGGTGATCCACTCGTTCATTTAATTCGTAATGCGATTGATCATGGGGTTGAAACTGTTGAACAACGCCGTGATGCAGGAAAAAATGAGACAGGTACGATTAAATTAGAAGCGTTTCATAGTGGAAATCATGTTGTTATTCAAATTACGGATGACGGAAATGGTATTCATAAAGGAAAAGTATTAGAAAAAGCGATTAAAAATGGTGTTGTAACAGAATCTGAGGCAAATAAATTAACGGATCGTGAAGTGTATGATCTCATTTTCCAACCAGGATTTAGTACAGCTGAAGTAGTATCGGATCTTTCAGGACGTGGCGTTGGATTAGATGTTGTAAAACATACAATTCATAGTCTAGGTGGGCATTTGATTATTGATTCAGAGGAAGGAAAAGGAAGTACATTTAGAATTGAACTTCCGTTAACGTTATCTATTATTCAATCCATGCTTGTTCAAACAAATGACACGCGCTATGCCCTACCTCTTGGTAACATTGTCGAAGCGATTCGAATTAAGAGAGAAGACATCCAATCCGTACAAGGAAAAGACGTGTTAAACTATCGTGATCAAATTATTGAAGTGAAGCATTTAAGTACTGTATTTGGTGAAAAAACAGTAGATGAGGCGTTTGGGTCATATGATAGTCAAATGGTTCCTGTGTTAATTGTTCGTAATACACATCGTAGCTATGGACTTATTGTAAACACAATTATCGGTCAAAGAGAAATAGTCTTAAAGTCATTAGGCGACTTCTTTGCAGATAGTTCAAACTATTTCTCTGGCGCGACGATTCTCGGCGATGGACGAGTGGTCCTCATTTTAAACCCAGAAGGTTTATAATAGGAATGAAGGAAAGCTCCCCACTTGTAAACAATTGGGGAGCTTTTTGTGAACTATGCAAATATAAGAAAATTAATATATAAATGGAAATAAATACATATTCATAATTAGTGTAGGAAGTTTGTTAAAATAGAATGAGTTAAAGTGTATTCATTTAATAGAAAAACAAAAATGAGGAGGCAGGAAAAATGCCTGAGCAACACACAAAAGGGGATACGAGCACAATTGTGCTAGATAAAGAAAAGGAGCTTTTAACGCCTCAAGAATGTGATATTCTTGGCGAAATCGCAAATATATCATTTGGCTCAGCTTCGACAGTATTATCAACAATTTTAAATAGGCAAGTAAGTATAACTGCTCCTCATGTAGAGTTAGTGGACTTATATGATACAAGTGATGTTGAGGTTCCTCATGTTGTATTAAACATTCATTTTACAAAAGGGTTAGATATGGAGAACTTACTTGTCCTTCAGCAAGATGTTGCTTTATCGATTGCTGATTTAATGATGATGGGGACAGGTGAAGTGGAAGAAGGGAAAGAGCTTGGCGAATTAGAGCTCAGTGCTGTACAAGAAGCGATGAACCAAATGATGGGATTCGCAGCGACGTCTATGTCGGAATTCTTCCAAGATACAGTAGACATGTCTCCGCCGACAATTAAAGTTGTAAAGCTATCAGAAGAGATGGAGAAAATCTCTGGAATAACTGGAAATAACACGGTTGTTAAAGTGTCATTTGACCTTAAAATAGATAATCTTGTAAACTCTAAACTTGTACAAATTGTTCCAGTTGAACATACGAAACAGATGATAAATAAATTACTACAATTGTCTGGTGAGGCGGAAGAGCAAGATGAGCCGGTAGAAGTAGTGGAAGCTGAGATTGTAGAAGAACATGTTGAAAAAGAGCAGTTAACGCAAGAAGAGAAAGATGTACTTGGGGAGATTGCAAATATTTCAATCGGTTCAGCCTCAACGGTATTGTCAACGCTATTAAATCAACCGGTTACGATTAGTACACCAAATGTAGAAGCGATTAATGTGCGTCATTATGACGGAGTACCAGTTCCTTTTGTTATTTTAAATGTTGATTTTGTTGAAGGCCTGAAAAATGAGAACGTATTCGTATTTACGAAAGATGTTGCTTTGACAATGGTAGATTTAATGATGATGGGAACGGGAGAGATTGATCCAGAGAAAGAGCTTAGTGAATTAGAACTGAGCGGTATTAAAGAAATCATGAACCAAATGATGGGGCATGCTGCAACAGCGATGTCAGAAATGTTTAAAGAAAAAATGGATATGACGCCGCCAGACGTTAAATTTGTCACATTAAAAGAAGAGATGGAATATTTGGGAGAAGCAATGGAAGTGGATGAGCTTGTCCAAATTACGTTTAATCTTGAAATCGGCGACCTACTTCAATCAAAAATGTATCAAATTTTACCAATTTCAGAAGCGAAAGAAATGGTAAGACGACTGCTATATCCAATGGTGGAAGCAGAAGAAGAAGAGATTGCTGAGGAAGAAATAGAAGAAGAGGTTGTAGAACCTGTTGTACAACCGATTGAATTTAAAGAAGTGAAACAAATTGAGCCAGTGTATATGGATACATCCATTCTACAAAATGTAGAAATGAACGTTAAATTTGTATTTGGAAGTACAGTGAAAACAATTCAAGATATATTAAGTTTACAAGAAAATGAAGCCGTTGTTTTAGATGAAGATATTGATGAACCAATTCGAATTTATGTAAATGATGTATTGGTGGCATATGGTGAACTTGTAAATGTAGATGGATTTTTCGGAGTGAAAGTGACGAAATCACTATAAGGCGTTGAAATAGGAGTTTGAACAGGCGGATGAAAAACGTAAAGTTTTTTCTAATTTGCTGGCTATGCATACATGTGTGCTTGCTCTTCCCATTGCAAAGTCAGGCAGAAGAGCAAAATATGCCAGATCAAAATATAAATGAAGTGAATGTGCAAGAAGAAAACAAGGAAGTTCAAGAACAGCCAGAGCAAGTGGAAATGAAGCAAGATAAAGAGGAACAACAAGAAGCAAAAAATGAACAAGAAACCGAAAAAAAGATAGAGACGGATCAAGGGGTTATTACAGTAAATAAGCCAGAATTACAGATTGGCGAAGAAGTTCGGATTATTGTAGAGCCAAAAGAGACAAATATTCAAAGTATAAAAGGTATGTTGCAGTTGCCAAAAAACAGCGATCTGTATGAGCAAGAAAGAATGCTATCTTTTAACTATGAAGAAGAAACGAAGCGATGGGTTGCTAACTATAAGGTCGGGATTTTTGATTTGCAAGGTGATTGGAACCTGCAGCTTGTTCAAAGTTATAAAGAAAATGAGAAAGAAGAGCTTATAGAAAATGAAGTGAAAGTTCCTCTTATTCGTATAAATAATGAAACACCAACAATAGATAAAGAGTTGCCGAAGTTGCATAAAGTTACTGTTGACGAGGCGAAGGGTAACGTAATTGAACGAAAACAAGGCGATCCTATGCATGTACGAGTGAAGGCGGCAGACGCAGAATCGGTTGTGAAAGAAGTTCGAGTTACATTAAAAGGGAAAGATAATAAAGAGATTACAATTTTATTAGATTACAATAAGCACGATATGGAATGGCAAAAAGTATTTGAAATAACGGATGCGTTGCCAATCGGCACATACGAACTACTTGTAGAAATAGTGGATGCGGCCGGCAATAAATTGGTTGAGGCAAGTGAGTATATCGTTTCTGTTTTGGAGAAAAAAACAGAAGAGGATAACAAGGTAGAAGAACGAGAGAAAGAAGATAAATTAGAAGATAAGAAAGAACCTGAGAAGCAGGAAGACTCGAAAGAAGAGGTTCCGCTACAGGAAGAAAACCCGCCAGTTGTCCAAATTCCGAAGCAAGAAGAGAAAATAAACGATTTTATAAAAGAGCCGCTGAAAGAGAACGAAGATATTACTTACTTTATAAAAGAGCCATTGAAGGATCATAAGGTGGTAAGTGATGGAAAGGCCCACAAAGAGAAAAAAAGTAGAAATGACAATGGAGTTGTTTCGAAAAAGAAAGAACAAATAGAAGAACCACAAAAGAAAAAGGAAGACAATGGCGAACAAGGAGTACAAGCTTCTAATGTGTTTGCGATTATGTCAGGGTTATTCGTATTGTTTTTAGTTTTAAAGAGTAATAAAGAATGGGGCTAATTATTTCACCGTAGTGGAGGCGCTTAAATGGAAATTAAACGTACGACAATTGAAAATAAGACGCTACAACCATTAAAACAGCCTGCAGCTATTTCAGAACATGAGATTCAAAAAGAACGAAAAGGTAGTAACCTAGTGTTTACTGGGCATTCCAAAATCATTATGAAAAATAATGAAATCGGGATTTTACTTGCTAGCTTAGGTGACGGAAAGATTGTGAAGGAAATGCTTTCTAAAGAGATGGATACAGTGTTACAACTTTTTAAAAAGTTACACACGCTATCTGGAGAAGGAAAGCAAACCGAAAAAATATATGAACAAATAATGAGAAGCTTGCAAGGGCTTGTGAAACAGGCGCATATAAAAGAACTGCCTTTGTTAGATGGAACGTATGATTTCGCTGAAGTACAACTATCATTTGGTAGAAAGGTACATATTCCGTTACTAGATGTAAGTGCACTTCTTTCTAACGTGGAGAGTGATTCGTCAGAAGGAAATATAAATTTAATGGTAACGGTTATTACTGCGTATATAACGAAATTATCTAATGAAACCATTTTAATTAGTGTCACGGATCGCACAGTTAAAGAGCGGGATGCAAGTGTATGGAGAGCACTTGCAGAAATGAATATGACACAATTATCACAGGCGTTGAAACGAACGATGCAAGAACATAAATGGTCCATGACGTTTCTGTTTCTCTTTATATGGATTGTTTGTATTATTTTAATTCGAGTTATATAAGAAAATGAATGGCCCCCTGAATTGTGGACATGAAAAAAGTCACATGATTCGGGGTTTTGTATGTTTATAAGAGAGTCAACAAGAGAAAGGTATTTGCAAATTTTTCCTTCAACGGTGTAAAATTACACCGTTGAAGGAATGTAATCAAAAAAGGGGGCGAAACTGTGAGAAAGTTAATCGTTATTATTCTAATAGTTTGTTTATACTGCTTTCCTTTTGTCTATTTTTCGATGTATCAAGACTTTGCTAACGGATCTATGATTGGGTATGTAATTATGGTGATAGGGACTTCGATTCTTGCTTTTTTCTCTAAACTTTTTAGCAATACAATTCCTTTTATTATAGGTAATATACTATCTATAATTATTTCATATTATTTTTTATACAAGATGGAGAGTGAGTTAGGGGTAAGCTGGCATCGGGGTTATTTTAAACCGTTTACGCCTTATCAATTATTACTATTAGTTAGTCTTTTGAATGTAATCCCGCAATTCCTCGTTATGATTTTGGTGAAAAAACACAAAAAAACAGGGTGAATTCGCCCTGTTTTTTCTATATTTTTTCGTAAAAGAATGTGTCAAAGCGCTGAAGATTGAATCGTTCGGGTGTTAAAATTTGTTCTGTGCTACCAACAAATAGCACACCGCCTTTTCGTAAAGAACGACTAAACTTTTCATACAGTTTGACTCTTGCTTCTTCTGTGAAGTAAATCATTACATTACGACAAATAATCAAATCGTAATTTGTATCGAACGACTGCATTAACAGGTCATGTTGTTTGAACGTGACGTTTTGCTTCATGTTTTGATGCAATGAATATATATCATCCTCTTTTGTGAAATGACGCTCTTTCAAATCGCTAGGTAATTCTTTTAAAGAACGTTCCGTATATTGACCACGTTTTGCAGTCTCTAAAATATGAAAATCAAGATCCGTTGCTAGTATTTCATAGCGAAATGGAGATAGATGTTTCGATAAAATTAAAGAGAGTGTATATGGCTCTTCACCGGCAGCGCAAGCGGCACTCCATACTTTTAATTTTCCGTTATTTTGTTCGAGTAATTTTGGTAGTGCTTTCGATTCTAACGTTTGCCAACGTTCTTTATTTCTAAAAAACTCTGAAACGTTTATTGTAATATAGTCAATAAAACTTAAAAATAAGCTTTGATCAGCACGTAAAGTACTTAAGAAAGTAGTGTAGTTTTCAAAGCCTTTTCTTGAAATAAAAGCATCGATTCTACGGCGCATTCTATCTTGTTTATACGAAGCGATATCCATATTGAATTGTTGTTTAAAACTCGCGATAAAATGATCATAATCTTGTTCAATTATCATATTTACACTGGGCACAATAATGATATTGTGCCGCCCCCTTTACATCATACGAATTTTTTGTTCAAAGCTTTTTTTCATTTGCTTTTCATGTAAACCTGGTAAATCATAAATAACAGCATCAATCCCAGCTTCTTTTGCAATATCAACGGGAATGACAGATGTATGTTTGTCTCCATTATAAAAACAGAGAACTAAATCGGTATCTTCAATAATTTGTTTAACAAAAAACATATAATCTGATCGGTAAATAGAGTCGGAAGGATGATCAAAAGCAACATAATCGGCTCCGTGTTTTTTTAAATAATCAACGATTTCTTGAAATTCATCTGTTACTGCTTGTAACGGTTGTAGCGTGTAAAGGCATAAATTTTGAGCGAGTCTTTCGTTTTCGACGAAAAAACGAAGTACCTCATTTTCAATAGATTTATAACATGATATATAAATTTTATGCTTGTGAGCATAGTCAGTTAAAAATTTTTTAATTTCTTCTTGATCTAATGCTGTTAATTGATTTGAACCACAAAGAAAAATATTCATAGAATTGTGCCACCTCATGCTAAATTGTAACATATCTTCTATAAAAAATAACTGCAAAATATTAGTGTTCAGAGTATAATTATAAATAACTAGATTTTACGATTAACTTTAGGAAGAAATAAAAAAATAAATAGGTGATATATATGCTGCGTTCTATCTCGCATAATCCAATCTTATCGCATATACCGCCTGCTACTCAAATGCCGAAAGAAGCAAATGTCAGAACAGGACTTGCATTTTCGGATAATTTGCATGCAGATCCGAAAAAAGATAAATTGTTAGAACAAATGGAAGCGTTTGTTGATAATATTGGAGAAATTAAAGAGAAAATTGAAATGGAATTAACACTTGATAACGTAATGGAATACAAAAATACAGTAAAATCATTTTTGAATTTTTACGTTGATAATGTATTGCAATATAAAGATGTCATGTCTCGGCATCCGCGTTATGGATATTCACAAAAAATGACGATTGTGAAGCAGGCAGAAATGGGATTAAATGAATTAGAAGATGTTATGAATTTAATTAATACAAAAACGGGACATTTAGAAATGTTAAATCAAATTGGAGAAATCCACGGTTTAATTGTAAATTTAGTCTTGTAAAAGGGAAGGAAGCTATATGTATATACAATTATATGAAAAGCTCGTTATTATTCAAAAAGCATATGAAAACATTCAAGCGCTTGGGGAACAAATATATGAGAATTTAAAACATAAAAATGTAAATGCGGTTCAAAAACTGCAAGTAGAGCAATTGCAGTACATTGATGGTTTAAAAAAGTTATCAAATTCATTTGAAGAAATGGTTGTTCAGTTTTGTAAAGAACAGGGAGTTGAATCATTTCGCGTAAGTGCGTTATTTTCGTATTTTTCTCATGAAGAAATTGAAAAAATGGAAAAATTACAAAAAAACTTAACTGAATTAGAAGAGAATGTAAAAATGATTCTTTTGAAAAATCAATATTACTTAAACGTACTATTAAAAACTACAGAAAGTATTGTGGATTCCGTTTCTGAATATAACTTAGAACGAAACAATAATTCGCAAATCTTTATGAACGAACTATTGTAAAGGGGAAGTGAAGCATTGTGAGATTATCTGATTATAATACCCCGTTATCAGGCATGTTAGCGGCACAAATGGGATTACAAACGACGAAACAAAACTTGTCTAACATTCATACACCGGGCTATGTGCGTCAAGCGGTGAATTTCGGTTCTGTTGGAGCAAGTAATGGGCATATGCCGGAACAGAGAATTGGTTATGGTGTACAAACGTTAGGTGTTGATCGTATTACAGATGAAGTGAAGACGAAACAATTTAACGATCAATTATCTCAGCTTGCTTACTATAATTATAAAAATTCTGTTTTATCAAGAGTAGAGTCTATGGTAGGAACGACAGGGAAAAATTCACTATCTAGTTTAATGGATGGATTCTTTAATGCTTTTCGGGAAGTTGCAAAAAATCCAGATCAATCAAACTATTACGATACACTAATTTCTGAAACTGGGAAGTTTACAAGTCAGGTAAATAAACTAGCGAAAAATTTAGATTCAGTAGAAGCGCAGACGACAGAAGATATTGAAGCACATGTTAATGAATTTAATCGTCTTGCTGCTAGTTTAGCAGAAGCGAATAAAAAAATTGGGCAGGCTGGTACACAAGTACCGAATCAACTTTTAGACGAACGTGACCGCATCGTTACAGAAATGTCAAAGTACGCGAATATAGAAGTATCTTATGAATCTATGAATCCTAATATCGCAAGTGTTAGAATGAATGGTGTTTTAACAGTAAATGGACAAGATACATATCCGCTCCAATTAAATAAAACGAAAGAGCCAATGTCAGTTGAAATATATGGTTCGGAAATCCCTTTAACTAGTGGTGCAATAAAATCAGCGGTTGATATGAAAGGGCAGATTGCTAGTTATAAGAAAAATCTTGAAGACTTAATGAGTTCAATGAAAAATGAAGTAAATACAGTGATGGGAAAAGAATTCTTCGTTGGGGATTATGCGAAAGAGTTGAAGCTAAATCCAGAATTCGTAAATGATTTTTCGAAAATGAAAATATCTGCTGAGACTGCAAATAAACTGGCAGGAATTACAGATGACAATTATAAAGAAGGTCTTTCATATAAAAAAGCACTGGACCAATTTATCGTTAAGGTAGCATCTGATAAAAGTGAAGTGAATGGTTATCAAAAAATTCATGGGGATTTATTAGAAGGTATTCAGCAAGAAAAAATGAGTGTCGAAGGCGTGAATATGGAAGAGGAAATGGTAAATTTAATGGCCTTCCAAAAATACTTCGTAGCAAACTCTAAAGCTATTTCTACGATGAATGAAGTGTTTGATAGTCTGTTTTCGATTATCCGATAGGGAATAGAAATTGATTGAAAATAAGTAAGGAGGAGATAGAAATGAGAGTATCTACATTTCAAAATGCAAATTGGGCAAAGAATCAGCTAATGGATTTGAATGTGCAACAGCAATATCATCGAAATCAAGTAACTTCAGGGAAGAAAAACCTTCTTATGAGTGAAGACCCACTTGCAGCAAGTAAATCATTCGCGATTCAACATTCGTTGGCGAATATTGAACAAATGCAAAAAGATATAGCAGATTCTAAAAATGTGCTAAGTCAGACAGAAAATACATTGTCAGGTATTGTGAAATCTTTAACGAGAACGGATCAATTAACGGTACAAGCATTAAATGGACCAAATGGTGAAAAAGAATTAAAGGCAATCGGTGCCGAAATCGATCAAATTTTAAAACAAGTTGTATATTTAGCGAATACGAAAGAGCAAGGTCGCTATCTGTTTGGTGGAGATAGTGCAGAGCAGCCTCCATTTGCGGATGATGGGACATACCAAGGCGGCGAAAAAGATGTAATGTGGAAGCTAAATGATGGTTATGAAATTAAAGCGTTTCGTAAAGGTGAGGACTTACTAACTCCTGTGATTCAAACGTTAGTAAAGATGAAAGACGCAATGCAAAACGGTGATCAAAAAGCGTTACAACCGTTATTAGCGGAAAATAAACAAAACTTGGATAGTGTTATTAATCGTACAACAGAAGTAGGAGCAACGATGAATACTGTAGATACGTTTAAGACCATTTTAAGCGAGCAAAATTTAGCACTTCAAGAAAATCGTAAAGAAATTGAAGATGTTGATTTAGCGGTAGCAATTTCAGACTTAGCGTATATTAATGCGACGTATGAAGCGACACTTAAAGCGGTTAGCACGATGAGTAAAACGAGTATTTTAGACTACATGTAAACAATAAGGAGTGAGAAATATGGCAGGAACGTTAACCGGTATTGGCGGTAGACAACAGATTTGGAACCTCGGAAATAACATGATCGATACTTCTAATTTCGTTGAATTAGAAATGAATGCGTTAGATATGAGAAAAACGCCGTATACAAATGAAAAAAATAGCCTTTCACAAGATAAACTTTTATATACAAGTTTAAAATCAGAATTTAGTTCTTTCACGCAAACCTTTAAAAACTTAGCGGCTTTTAAAGGAAATGAGAAAAAGGTAACAACATCACAAGACGGTTATATTAATGTAAAAGCTGATGGCGGTGCGATTGCTGGAACTTTTAATATGACAATTACTCAACTTGCACAGCGTCATCAAATAGCTTCTAAAGAAATTGATGATATAGATGCGAAGCTTAATAGAAATGAAACATTAAAACTAGGCGGTAAAGAATTAAAAGTAACATCTGATATGACATACAAAGATTTAATTAATAAAATTAATGACGGGGATTACGGCGTATCAGCGTATACACTTGGAAATAAAATTTTTATGTCCTCAAAAAAAGAAGGTAAAGAAGGAGAAATTAATTTTAAGGACAACACATCTACATTGTTTCAAGATATAGGGTTAGCTAATGAGAGTGGCGTAGCGGTTAATGTAATTAATGAAGCGCAAAATGCTGAATATACGATTAATGGTATTAAAGGTAATAGTTCTACCAATACAGTTGAAGCCCTTCCTGGTGTGAAAATTGAATTGTTAAAAGTAACTGAGCAAAAAGTAGAAGAAAAACCAGATGGTGAAAAGACAGAGGTTGATCCAAAGACAACAGAGGCGAAAGCAAAAGGGATAGAACTGAAATTTACAGTAAGTGACTCAAACGTAACCGATGCATCAAATATTATTAAAAAGATGGTTGCGGATTATAATAAAGCTGTTTCTACAATAGATATCTTTGCTGGAAAAGGCGGAGCTTTCCAAGGGCAAACGATTATGCAAAGTGTACGCCAAGCGATGAATAATGTCGTAACATTTTCTCAAGATGGTAATTATTTATTCTCATTTGGTATTCAATTAAAACAAGATGGAACGATGGAAGTTAATGATGAAGCATTAACGAAAGCGTTAAAAGAAAAGCCAGATGCAGCGAAGCAATTTTTCTTTAGTTCTAACGGTTTAGGAAAAATGATGGAAGAACCACTTGATAAATTATTCGGTGATAAAGGTATAGTTGGCGAACGTGTAAAAAACATTGATTCACGTGTAAGTGATTTAGATAAGAAGATAAAAGACATTGAGTCACAAAACTTACAAAAGCAAGATGAAATCGTGAAGAAGTATCAAAAGTTAGAAAGTACATTAGCGGCGTTAGATAGCCAATTAAAAACAATTAAAGCAATGACAAAACAAAAAAGTGATGATTAATGAAAGTTGAGGAAGTGATCGTATGCAAGCATGGCAACGTTATATGCAAAATGATATTATGACGAGTAATCCGATTAAAAATACAATTTTTATTTATGAAAGATGCATTGTAGAGTTTCGTAATTTAGAAGAGCTTTTACATACTTTTAAACTACAAGAAGGAGATGCACTTCTTGAAAAGCTAGAACGTATTTTTGAAGAATTAAAGCTTCAATTAAATCCTGAGATTACGAAAGATTTATATGATAGTCTTTATGGTTTATATGACTGGATTAGCGTTCAAATTCAAACGATGAAAGTAACACGTGAGGCGAAAGATATTGATGCGATTGTGAAAGTGTTACAAGATTTAATAGACGGTTACCGCGGAGCGCTTGAAAATGAACAATGATATTTATCGAGCATTTGTCGGCTGTTTTAATGAAATCGGTGAATTGCAAGTGTCAGATGGAGAGTTTGCTGAGAAGAGCGCGATGTTAAATCGTTGGATGATGACATTGGATGAAGAAACGCGCTCGAAAGTTGCGGCAGAAGTAAGCCCATTCATCATTAAGGCAGCACAGCATATTCGTGATAAGCAAAAGATTTTGGAAGAAATGATTATGACAAATGATGGGCGAATGAAAGCAAATTCATTTTACGGTAAATATTAATAATAATGTGCGGGAACGGATTCCTCTTTTTGAAAGGGGGTCCATTCCTTCATGTAAATAAAGAATTCCGCTGGTTGAGGTTTCATTTTATGGCTGTAAAAAATAGAAGTAATCTAAATAATATAAAAATAGGGTTCAGTTCGTCGTAAATATATTGAAATGTTATATAGATTCCTACGCGTATACAGTTTTTTTATATTCTTTTTATATTTTTGTATTTTTCTAAAGACAACAATGTAAAAATGGAATAAAATATGTAAGGGTACATAATAGTAAATATTTTAATAAATACATATAGGAAATTAAATAATGAAGTGAAACTTCCATCAGTGGATCATTATGTTCAAAATGATAAGTTAAAAAGGAAGGGTGTGGAGTATGCCAGATTTAGTGAGTGATGTAAGCCATTATATGAATTATTTAGTGACGAAACGAAATACCGTTTCTAGTAATATTGCAAATGCGAATACACCTGGCTATAAAGCACAAGACGTTACATTTGCTGAGCAAATGAATAAAAGTAGTGCATTATATAAGCGTAATGCTGCAGATTTAAACAGCAATCCAGATTTATATCAAACGAATAAAATGCACTTACCGACAGTAAATGCGAAAAATACGTATGCAAAGATTCAAACGAAATCAATGCAAACGAATAAAGATGGAAATAGTGTGGATGTAACGACGGAAATGCTAGATTTAATGAAAGCAAACCAATTATATGGTGTTTCAATTAACGCGATTAATACACAATACGCAATTAACCAAGCAGCGCGTGGACGTTAATAGTAGAAGGAGAGACAACGATGTTTCAGGCAATTAATGCAAGTGGATCAGGGCTGACAACAGCGAGAAAATGGATGGAAGTTACTTCAAATAATATTGTAAATGCAAATACAACGGCAGCTCCGGGGGCAGATTTGTATGAGCGCCGTAGTGTAGTACTTGAATCAAATAATAGCTTTGCAAATATGTTAGACAGTACACCTACTAACGGAGTGAAAATAAAAAGTATTGAAGCGGACAAAACTGAAAACTTAGTGTATGATCCGACGCATCCGCATGCTAATGAAGAAGGATATGTACGTTATCCGAATGTAGATGTGACTGCTGAAATGACGAATGTAATGGTTGCTCAAAAAATGTACGAAGCAAATACAAGTGTATTAAATGCGAATAAAAAAATGCTTGATAAAGATTTAGAAATCGGCCGAGGATAAAGGGGGAATAGGGGAAGATGAAAATCCAACCAATGTTACATACACAGCCATTTGGCGCGATTCAGTCAATTGGTGCACCGAAAACTTCAGAAACACCTGTAGTCGAGGGGAAAAAGTTTATCGGTTTATTGGAAGATATGAATCAAACGCAAAACAATGCGCAAACAGCGGTATATGATTTATTAACAAAAGGGGTAGGAGAAACACATGACGTTTTAATTCAGCAAAAGAAAGCTGAGTCTCAAATGAAAACGGCTGCTCTTGTACGTGATAATCTTATTGAAAATTATAAGTCACTAATTAATATGCAAATTTAGGAAAATGGACGGGTGTGTTTAAATGGAAAAGTTAAAAAATGTTTTCCAATCGTTAAAGACGTGGCATAAGTTAGTCATTGGTGCTGCGCTTTTAGCAATTGTAACAGGAGCACTTTTATACTTCACCTTGCCAGATAAATATGTTGTTGTATATCAAAATTTAAATGATGCAGACAAGCAAGAGATTACAGCAGAATTATCGAAGCTAGGTGTCGATTACCAATTAGCAGCCGATGGTTCGATTCGTGTGCAAAAGAATGATGCTCCATGGGTTCGAAAAGAAATGAATGGAATGGGATTACCGTTTAATTCAAAAAGCGGTGAGGAAATTTTATTAGAAAGCTCGCTCGGTTCAAGTGAGCAAGATAAAAAAATGAAGCAAATTGTCGGTACGAAAAAGCAATTAGAGCAAGATATTGTTAGAAACTTTGCGGCGATAGAAACGGCAAATGTTCAAATTACATTACCTGAAAAAGAGACAATTTTTGATGAAGAAAAAGCAAAGGGTACAGCGGCGATTACAGTTGGTGTGAAACGTGGTCAACTATTAACGGCTGATCAAGTTGCGGGTGTACAGCAAATGATTAGTGCGGCAGTTCCTGGTGTAAAAGCCGAAGAAGTGAGTGTTATAGATAGCAAAAAAGGTGTTATCTCAAAAGGGGCAGATGAAGCACATTCTAGTAGTTCTTCTTCTTATGAGAAAGAAGTAGAGATGCAACACCAAATTGAAGGTAAATTAAAGCAAGATATCGATGCAACGTTAATGACGATGTTTAAGCCGAATGAATATAAAGTGAATACGAAAGTATCTGTGAACTACGACGAAGTTACACGTCAGTCTGAAAAATATGGTGATAAAGGTGTACTTCGTAGTAAACAAGAGCAAGAGGAAAGCTCTACTGCGCAAGAAGGTGCAGATGCGAAGCAAGGTGCTGGTATTACAGCAAACGGTGAAGTGCCAAACTACGGTACGAACAATAATCAAAATGGCAAAATCGTCTACGATAATAAAAATGGTAACAAAATCGAAAACTATGAAATAGATAAAACAGTTGAAACGATTAAGAAACATCCAGAATTAACGAAAACAAATGTTGTTGTATGGGTAGATAATGATACGTTAGTAAAACGAAGAATTGATATGACAACTTTCAAAGAAGCAATTGGTACAGCAGCTGGACTTCAAGCTGATCCAAATGGAAACTTTACAAATGGTCAAGTTAATGTGGTAACAGTTCAGTTTGATCAACCGAAAGAAGAGAAGAAGAAAGAGCCAGAAGCAAGTGGTATGAACTGGTGGTTAATCGGTGGAATTACAGGAGGCGTGTTAGCGCTCGTTGGTCTATTATGGTTCTTCTTAGCAAGACGTAAGAGAAAGAAAGAAGAAGAGGAATATGAAGAATACTTAGCAGAAGAGGAAGTTGCTGCAAGTAGTGAAAGTATTATGGAAATTCCTGAAGAGAAAATAGTACCAGAGCCAAAAGTAAAACTTGAACCAGAAGAACCGAAAGAACCGACGTTAGATGAACAAGTGCAGGATGCTACGAAAGAACATGTAGAAGGTACTGCAAAAGTAATTAAAAAATGGTTAAACGGACAGTAAGGGAGGAACAACGATGTTAGATGAAATCTCCTCCAAAGAAAAAGCTGCCATCCTCATTCGTACATTAAATGAAGAGGTGGCAGCGAAAGTCATTGAATATATGACGGCTGAGGAAAAAGAAGTGTTACTTCGTGAAATCGCGAAGTTTCGTGTATATAAACCAGAAACGTTAGAGAATGTACTAGGGGAATTTTTATATGAACTAAATGTAAAAGAATTGAACTTAGTCACTCCGGATAAAGAGTACATTCGTCGCATATTTAAAAATATGCCAGAAGATGAGCTGGAAAAATTATTGGAAGACCTTTGGTATAACAAAGATAATCCATTTGAATTCTTAAATTCACTTACAGATTTAGAGCCACTTCTTACAGTGCTGAATGATGAATCGCCACAAACAATTGCAATTATCGCTTCTTACATTAAACCGCAGCTTGCTTCGCAGTTAATTGAGAGATTACCAGATCATAAGCGAGTAGAAACGGTAATGGGTATTGCGAAACTAGAACAAGTTGACGGTGAACTCATTAATCAAATTGGTGAGTTATTAAAAGCGAAATTAAATAATATGGCATTTAGTGCAATTAATAAAACAGATGGCTTAAAAACAATCGTGAACATTTTAAATAACGTTTCACGAGGCGTTGAAAAAACAGTCTTTCAAAAGCTGGATGAAGTTGATTATGCTTTATCTGAGAAAATTAAAGAAAATATGTTTGTCTTTGAAGACTTACTTGGTCTTGAAGATCTTGCGCTTCGCCGTGTACTAGAAGAAATTACAGATAACGGTGTCATTGCAAAAGCACTTAAAATTGCAAAAGAAGAAATTAAAGAGAAACTATTTACATGTATGTCTTCAAACCGTAAAGAGATGATTCTAGAAGAATTAGATGGCTTAGGACCGCTTAAGATGACGGATGCTGAGAAAGCGCAGCAAACAATTACAGGTACGGTGAAAAAGCTAGAGAAAGAAGGAAGAATTATCGTTCAAAGAGGTGAAGATGATGTCCTTATTTAAAAACAGAATTCCGAAGAATTCTGTTTCTTTTTCTGAAGAAACGTATGAATTACAATTTCCAAAACCAATACTAGCTCACGTAGAAGAAGAAATCCAAGTAGATCATGAAGAACTTCTTGCACAGCAACAATCATTACATGTTGAACTCAATCAGCTAAGGCAAGAACAACAAATGTTAGAGCGAGAACGTCAACAGTTATTACAGGATCAAGAACAATTTCGAATGCATGTTCAGCAACAGATGCAAGAGATAGATTCAGCACATATGCAGTTTCAAAAAGATCAACAAGAAACAGCATACGAATGGATGGAATTGTTATGGGATCAATCTTTTCAACTAGCAGAAAAAATTGTGAATCAAGCTGTAGATGCTAGATTACTTGATGTGTTACCTATATTAACGGGCATCGTTCAAACATTGCCTACCTCTTTTGAAAAATTAGTCATTACCGTACATCCAGAAACATTTGAACGTATTCAAGAAGAGAAGGAAAATACGAAAGAGTATTGGTTACTACAATTAGTAGAATGGAAATACGATTTCTCCTTACAGTTCGGTGAATTTGTTCTAGAAGAAGAGAAAGAGTTTTTTGAATTTAAATTTGCACCTATATTCGCGAAGCTTCGCCAGAAATGGGAAGAAGAGAAGTTGTTTGAGGAGCAAAACGTATGAATCGACTGTTAATGAATGAAAACCAAAAATGGAATACATTTATTGAAACGCCGTTTTATACGAAAGTCGGTAAAGTTCATAGTGTACAAGAGCAGTTTTTCGTAGCGAAAGGGCCAAAGGCGAAAATAGGTGATGTTTGTCTCGTTGGAGAACATAGCGTCTTATGTGAAGTAATTGCGATTGAAAAAGAAAACAATATGTTACTCCCATTTGAACAGACAGAAAAAGTATGTTACGGAGATTCCGTTACATTAATTGCTGAAGATGTTGTTATACCCCGTGGTAATCATTTACTCGGAAAAGTATTAAGTGCAAATGGCGAAGTGTTAAATGAGAACACTGAAAACATACCAGTGCAAAAAATAAAGTTAGATGCTCCGCCTATTCATGCATTTGAACGGGAAGAGATTACCGATGTATTTGAAACTGGAATTAAATCCATTGATTCTATGCTAACAATTGGCATCGGTCAAAAGATTGGTATTTTCGCTGGATCAGGTGTTGGTAAATCTACTTTACTCGGAATGATTGCGAAAAATGCAAAAGCTGATATAAACGTTATTAGTTTAGTAGGAGAACGTGGCCGGGAAGTAAAAGACTTTATTCGAAAAGAATTAGGTGAGGAAGGTATGAAGAAAAGCGTCGTTGTTGTAGCGACGTCAGATGAAAGTCACCTTATGCAACTTCGCGCAGCTAAGCTTGCAACATCTATCGCTGAATACTTCCGAGACCAAGGCAATAACGTATTACTTATGATGGACTCTGTTACTCGTTTTGCTGATGCACGTAGAAGTGTTGATATTGCCGTTAAAGAGTTACCGATCGGTGGTAAAACACTCTTAATGGAAAGTTATATGAAGAAGCTGTTAGAGCGCTCTGGGAAAACACAAAAGGGGTCTATAACAGGTATTTATACTGTACTCGTTGATGGAGACGATTTAAACGGTCCTGTCCCAGATTTAGCACGTGGTATTTTAGATGGACATATTGTATTAAAACGTGAACTTGCAACACTCAGTCATTATCCTGCTATTTCAGTGTTAGACTCGGTAAGTAGGATTATGGAAGAAATTGTTTCGCCAACCCATTGGCAACTAGCAAATGAAATGAGAAAAATTTTATCTATTTATAAAGAAAATGAATTATATTTCAAATTAGGAACGATTCAAGAAAATGAAGAAAATGCTTATGTTTTTGAATGTAAAAATAAAGTAGAAGGTATAAATTCATTTTTAAAACAAGGTCGATCAGATCGTTTCCAATTTGATGATATCGTTCAAGAAGTGCACCATATAGTATAAGACCTCGCACCTGCAGGTCTTATTTTTTTGTTTTTTAATATTTCACAGATTTTTTTGTAAAAAAACTATATAATAGAAAAAGAGAGCGTTATAATAGGAAGGGGCTATGAAAACAGGTGGATAAGCAGCAGTACGACACGATAAAATTGCAAATAAATCAAGAAAAAGAACAGATTTTGAAAGAAGTGTATGAATTAACGGCTGAAAAAAGAAAAATAGAACAAAAAAAAGAATATGATTTATATGTTGTGAAATCGCGTAGTAAAGTTGTACAAACTGGGCAACGTATTATGGCTGGGATGCTATCCTCACATACGTTTTCACCTGAAAGAATAGAAGAATGGAATCGGAAAATTAAAAAAACAGAAGATTTTATTCGAAAAAATGAAAGCCTTTTAGAACAAGTAAAAGAAAAAGAACGTGTCATTGATGAGATGTATCAAGAAGATTGTAGAAAGCTTGCAAAAGTACGAGAAAAGCAGGAAGAAAAAATGCTTCTTGATTTGAAAATGTGTATGAATGGATGAGGTGAATATAGTGATACAGTCTGTATTACCGGTGCAACAAAGTTTACCTCCGCAAAAAGAAAAAGGGCTAGAAGTACAATCCAAAAGTGAAGATTCTTCATTCGATCGTGCGATGAGGATGGAAAATAAACAGCAGCCGAAAACGGAGAAAACAAAGCGAGAAGATGCACCAGAAGATAGAAAAGAAAACATTCTTTCTAAAAAATCGGCAACGAAAGAAGAGCCTAATGTAAAGAAAGAAGAAAAAAAAGAGACAGAACAGTTATTATTAGCTGTATCTGAGCAAATGGTTGCAATTGAGCAATTACGTGTGCAGCCAGAATTGTTATATCAATACATACAAAAAATACAAGAGCTGTATAAAGAATATGGAAATATAAAACTTAACGAATTACCCGCAGGTGAATTACAACAATTACAAGAACTCCTTTCCAATATGAATATCAAAAATGCTATATGTTTAGAAGATACAATGCAAATGATATTAGATAAAGTGAAGATGCCTGAGCAAATGATGCAAGTATTGAAAGCGGTAGAAACAGAGACTTGTAATATTGCCAAGAAACAAGAAGAGTTCAAAGACTTAGATGTAGATCTTCCGAAAGCTGAGAGCGAGGATGTAAAGATAGAGTTGCCAGAAGGTGATGTATTCAACGATTCAAATTCTGCGGGTGCGGAGTTATTAAATAAAGCGACGAGTACTGATCATATAGGAAAATCCAATAGTGGCGCTGAGAAAGTTTCATTGCCTGACTTAGGAAAGAAAATGGAAGCACAAGTAGAAGCACTGCAAAAGTTTGTAGTGAAACAAGAACGTGTTTTATTTCAGTTAAATCCAGAAAAACTTGGTACTTTAACAGTGTTTATGAAAAAACATGGAGATCAAATTGATGTTCACATAGAAATGGAAAAACACGATGCGAAAAAGCGTGTTGAAATCATTTTTGATGAATTGAGATTGAAGTTAAAAGAAAAAGAAATCAATATTCAAATTAGCTATTCAGATAAAGATGAAAATCGTAAAGAGCAGCGAGAGCAAGAACAAAGGCAAAAACAACAATTAGCAAATACGAAACATGAGAAACAAGAATCAAAAGAATTTGCGGGATTATTGGAGGAATAAAGCGTGCCAACAGTTGGATTAAATGCAACGAGTACAAATCATATTCCATTGCAAGCAGGAGCGCAGAATAGGAACGCATCTGTTAATGGTGCACAACCGGCAGTAGGGCAAGCAAATGGAGTTTCAGCAGGAGAACAAAAGACTCCTGGTGTAATGGGGAAAGATGATTTTCTAAAATTGTTTTTAGCGAGTTTTCAACATCAAGATCCATTTAATGCGATGGATATGAATCAAATGATGAACCAAACAGCGCAATTATCTCTTATGGAACAAGTGCAGAATATGACGAAAGCAGTAGACTCTTTAAAAACGACAATGTATTCAACAGCACTTGATGGCGGAATGAAGTTTTTAGGGAAGTATGTAAGAGGTATTGACGGTGATGGCAAAAAAGTCACTGGCCAAGTAGAGACAGTTCGCCTCGCAGAAAATAATGAGGTACAGCTCGTTATTGATAATAAAGTTGTATCTCTTCGTTTCGTTGAGAGAGTGTCTGACAAACCAATTGGAGAAACAAATCCAGAAGATGCGAAAAAAGACGAGCAAAAAGGTACTGAAGAAGTAAAAACTATAAATTCATAAGGAGTGTCCATACATTATGATTAAAGCGTTATATACAAGTATTACAGGAATGAATGCAACACAAAATGCATTAAGTGTAACTTCAAATAATATCGCCAATGCACAAACGGTTGGTTATAAAAAACAAAAGGCTATGTTTGATGATTTACTATATAACAATTCTATTGGTTCAAAAGGTGACAATAAATATGCTGGAACGAATCCAAAAAGTATCGGTAACGGTGTGAAAATGAGCGGAACGGTTACAGACTATAGCGACGGAACAATTACGTTAACTGGTGGTAAAACACAAGCGGCAATGGAAGGTAATGGTTTCTTCGTAGTAGGTGATTCAACAGGCGGGAATATGGAATTTACTCGTAAAGGTACGTTTGGGATATCTTCAGATTACTATATTACGAATACAGAAGGTCAATACGTATTTGCATACCCTGCAAACCAAGCAACAGGTGAAGTTGATTTATCTGGCATTCCAGGACCATTGCAAATCCCGATGGGAACAGCAATTGGTGGTATTCAAACAACGAAGGGTACAATTAAAGGGAATATCCCGGTGAATGAAAGTAAAATTACGCAAGATTTACCGTTTTATGATGATGCCGGTAATACATGGACGATGCGTGTAGAATTTACGAAAACGAATGACCACGAGTATACGTATAAAGTGCAAAGACGTAATGACTCGGCAAAAGATCCAAAGTTTGAAGAGGTTACAGGGGCAGGTTCAACAGGTACTTTGAAATTTAATAGCGTTGGAAATCCAGACCCGGTACAACAAGGAGCAGCTATCCCGTTTAACGGCGGAACGATAAATTTAGATTTTAGTAAATTAACAAACCATCCGACAGATAAAACATTATCCGTAACAGATGTAGACGGTAGAGCAGCAGCAACTGTTAAAGATTGCTTTATTGCTGACGGTGGATACGTAATGGTAAAATACTCTGATGGAAGTATGAAGTCAGCTGGTCAATTAGCTGTTGCGATGTTCCCGAACGAAGGTGGACTAATGAAAACAGGTAATGGTAACTATACAGCGACGAATACAACGGGTATTTTAGCACTTGGTGCATCTGGTCAAAACGGTGCAGGTAAAGTACGTGGTGGTGCGCAAGAAGGTGCAAACGTAGATTTATCTGTAGAATTTGTTGATTTAATGTTATACCAACGCGGATTCCAAGGAAATGCGAAAGTAATTAAAGTATCAGATGAAGTATTAAATGAAGTTGTAAACTTAATTCGATAATATATAATAAAGAAAAATCGTAATGTAGTAGAAAGGATTTTTTATTCGTATGACAAGACAAGAGCGGATTTTACAATTGCCTTTTTTCGAAAATAAACGTGAACTTGCCGAGCAAGTGTTAAAAATGGAACGAGAAGAGCATGTATATTTACCAGATCAATTTGAAATTAAGCAAGTCCCTCCGTACTCATTTGGTGAAAAACAAGCAATCATCGGCCGTATTCACGAATTTTATTTCGTAAGTGTTGGTAGCGATGAGGTTTGGAAGTATCAACTGTTTAAAGATGAAATGAAGTGTCGTGAGTTTTTTGTTACGTTGCCGGATATTGCGGATCAGCAGATAGCGTTTTGGTTCAATAACATCGAGTTATTGAAAGGATCTTAAAAAAGATTTTAAAGCCTTTTTAGGTTTTGAGAGAGGGCCTGGCGGTGTTTGGTAGCGGTCAGTGCCTAATAGAGTCTCGACCGGTGTTTAAGATCAGAGATATGGAGAGTTACTAGGGTAGTATAAGAAGAGGTAAGCGAAGTGTGGATAATAGTTATGATCCACATGGAGTTGTAAAGAGATATGAGAGGTACTGAGATGGCTGGGGATGAGATAATCATTTCATAGTAGGTCAGTGCTTTCTGGATAGTTTGTGACGATGGATTTTTATAAAAGGAGAGGTGAGGAGGATGGCGCAGAATAAGTATCGCGTTACATTCATTTCGCCAAGTGAGGTTGAGCAGCGGACTGTAATGGCGGCGAGTAGTTTGCCGGATTTAATTCGTAAAGTGGAGAGTATTATTGCAGATCCAAACGGTTATTTTGTAAATGATAAAAAAAATAATTGCTATTTTAAAGTGATTAAAGAAAATGTTACGTTTATTCAATATGAATTACTATTTTCAGATAAAGAAATTCACATTGAAAAATTAAAACATATAGCACCGGCAGTATTAAAACGATTATTTAAAAAAATAAATGATCCGGAACTGTATGCTCTTGCGCTACTGGATGTTGATATAGCAACGAAAGACTATGTGCTAGAACATATGAACGCAGAGTTAAGGATAAGAGTAGAAACGGAGCTTTCGAAAAAATGGGAAGCAATGCCGACAGAAATTGTAGGGGCACAAGAAGTGTTACTAGAAGCACTTGCTTCGTTTATACAAGAATAATCGCTTTTTTAAATAAATCATGCAACTATCTATATTTTTCATATAGATAGTTGACTTTTTCGTTTTAATAAAGCTTAATAATTAGATATACGGAAATAATGAAAGGGGAGCGACACCTTTATGTCACAAGCACAAAGTATTTTATTAGAAAGCGGAACAAATGAATTAGAGATTGTTACATATACTGTTGGTGAAAACCTATTTAGTATTAACGTAATGAAAGTACGTGAAATCATTAATCCATTCCCTGTTACAACGGTGCCAGAATCTCATCATGCAGTTGAAGGTGTTGTTCAAGTACGTGGTGAAATTTTACCTGTTATTAACTTAGCGACAGCTCTTAATTTAAAATCGACAAAGCCACTTGATCAAACGAAATTTATCATTTCAGAATTAAACCAAATGAAAGTTATTTTCCGTGTGGATGAAGTGCATCGTATTCAACGTATTTCTTGGGAACAAATTGATGAGCCAGCTTCATTGTCTATGGGACTAGAAGAAACGACGTCTGGTATTGTAAAACTAGATGGAAAAATCATTTTACTATTAGATTATGAAAAAATTGTTTGCGAAATTAGCAACACTGGTTATGACAATAAATCACTTGCAGGATTAGAGCAAAAAACAGATCGTGCTGAAAAAGTTATTTATATTGCGGAAGATTCAGCAATGCTTCGTCAAATATTAGAAGAAACATTATCATCAGCTGGATATACGAAAATGAACTTCTTCAGCAATGGTGCAGAAGCGTTAGCGCAAATTGAAAAGTTAGCGAAAGAGCAAGGAGAAAAAATGTTTGAACATATTCACTTGCTCATTACGGATATTGAAATGCCGAAAATGGATGGACACCATTTAACGAAAGTAATTAAAGATGGTGAAGTAACGCATCGTTTACCAATCGTTATTTTCTCTTCCCTAATTACAAATGAATTATTCCATAAAGGCGAAGCTGTAGGGGCAAATGCTCAAGTAAGTAAGCCAGATATTCAAGAGTTAATTGGTTTAGTAGATAAGTTAGTGCTGTAAAAGAGTTTGGAAAAGCTTTTTTTAGCTGGAATAGAAGCTCTAGCTATGTGTGGTGGCGGTTAGTGCCTAATGGAGCGCCGTACCATATGAGACCAGAGATATGGAGTGGTTTTAGGTAAGTAGAAGAAGTAAGGATTTGCAGACACTATTTACAACTCTATTCTTTTAGTGGAGAGAAGGGAACTAGCCATGTGTAGTATTGGTTAGTTCCTTTTTAGTATTTTATACTTTATATAGGTGGAAAGATGGAACGTTTTTAGAGTGTTTGAGCTTGTATGTATGAAAAATCTTTAGTTGAAGATTTTTGATTTGAAAATATAAAAAAACGTACCTTTGGATTATTTTAGTAATTTTTCGTGGTAACGCAAACTTTTTCGGTGAAAATACATCCGAAATACCATATAATATAATTAAGTGTAATTAATATGCAATTATACATATTAATTAAAAAATCCTTTTTTCTATATCTATACTTTCTATACATTTTTGTATGTTTATTATTTGACAGACAATTTTGAAATGTTATAATATGGATATGTAAAAATTGCTATTTTCTGAAAAGACATGGGAGTCAGATGAGAATTGTGAAAGGATGAGGGGGAGTGGCACAGATTATGTATCACCACACAGCAATCAATGTATTAAGTCTCTTACAAAACATGTCAAATAATAAAATGAACGATACACAACTAGAAGCGGAATTTAAAAAAATAGAAAAACAATTCCAAGTAAAGTATGAAGAACTAGTTGATTTACATAATAGAATGGTATTATTTCAAATAGATATAGAAAAACATGGCGGGATGCGAGCGTATGAAAAATCAGCGATTACATGGCTAAAGTCAGAGCTAGAGTTACTGTATGAAGTGTATCAATTTTGCCAACGTCACGGTTTAAACATTATTAATATTTCAAAATATGTTAGTAAAAACGAACTAAATCTTTTCCCGAAAACAGAAAGTCAATTACAAAATACGTATTACAAGTTAAAAAAGCGTGAAATACCGTTTGAAAATATTGAAAAGCAAAAACCTGGACGAAAGCGAAAGTATACACCTGTAAAAGAAACAATTGTTGAAATGAAAAAAGAAAACAATCACGTATTAATAGAGGAAGTACAGCATAAAGAGAATGAAAAAAGTCTTGTAACAGTTATATCTGGTATCGTTGATAATTTTGAAACAATTAGTCAACATAGTGAAAGAAAAGAAGATGAATTACATCAGTTTATGGAAGGTATTTATAAGCTTTCTAGCATGGCCGCAGGGCATTTTAAAGAAGAGTCTAGTAGAAGTAGTCTAGAAAGTGAATTACGAGCGCTACGATTGGAAAATGAAAGGTTAAAACGAGAAAAAGAAGAACTTGTACAAGATGTGAGAGACATGACGCAACATTTAATTAATTTCATTAAAAGTTCGGATGTCAATCAAATTCGTAAATTACCAACCTTCGTACAAGAATGCAAAATAGAATTAAATAAGCTAGGTTTATATAACGCACAAGACGGCAAAATGAAAATAAGGATCGACCGTAGAGGACAAGTTATGACGGTAGCGCCATAGAAGTATTGGGTACAAAATAAAAGGGAAGTACATAGTTTATATGTATTTCCCTTTTATTTTGTGTGGAATCGTTTCAAAGAGTGAAATGACAATTATGATTGTAGTAATTTATATACCATTTGCGGAATTTGATTTGCTTGTGAAACCATGCTAAGTGCAACCTCAGTTAACAATTTAAATTTTAAAAAGTCACTCATCTCCTGCGCCATATCCGCATCCTCAATTCGGGAAGTAGTATCTGTTAGGGCCATACTTTGGCTGTTTAAATTTTCAATATTAAATTGTAAACGATTCATCATAGCCCCAAGATCAGCACGATGAAGTGATACATTATGTAAAGCTTCTTCAATTTTACGAATCGCCGCTCTTGCTTCTTGTTCTGTTGAAATGTTGATGTCATGTTGTGTAGGGGGAGGGGGAATATGTTTCGTTACATTTACTGTATGACCAATATCATCTAACGTAACAGGCCGGTTTTGTCCATCAAATACGGATAAATCATTAAACTCAGTCGTCTCATCAATATAGCCAATTTGTTCTATTAAAGATTGAAACTCTTTATTCAGTGAATCACGGTGTTTATTTGAATTTGTACCGTTAGCAGATTGAACAGCTAAATCACGCATACGCTGTAAAATATTTGTCACAGTTTGAAGTGCAGCTTCCGCAGTACGAAGCATGGATAGCGCATCTTCATTATTACGAATCGCCACACGCATACCACTTGCTCTCGCATGCATACGAGTCACAATCGCAACATTCGCAGGATTATCAGAAGCGTTATTTAACTTCTTACCAGTCGCCAAATGCTCCATCGCAACATTCATACGCTTCTCATTCTCATACAACGACTGTCTAGCATTCATACTTAAAACATTCGTACCAATACGCATAATAGACACTCCTTATAGATTGATATAGTTAGTGTTTTAAAGCTAATAAATGGTCATGAAAAGATAAAAAGGCTTATGCTCATTTGCTATGTGTATTTTGACATAAGAGGGGATTCAGTATAGGCACTAACCGCTTCTACACATTGCGGATGCTTTCTCCCATCTAAAAAAAGAAAGGTTTTACAAATAATTCATTTATATAGAAAAAATAAACCTCTCCGCAAGCAGAGAGGTTTATTCATGAAATTAACTCGAATGGCTTATTGTAATAATTTAGAAACCATTTGTGGAGTTTGGTTTGCTTGAGAAAGCATGCTGATACCAGCTTCGTTCAAGATTTTGAACTTAGTCATTTCAGACATTTCTTTCGCCATGTCAGCGTCTTCGATTTGAGAAGCAGCTGAAGCCATAGCAGAAGATTGGCTCTTAAGGTTGTTTACGTTAAAGTCTAAGCGGTTTAATGTAGCACCTAGAGTCGCACGGTTGTCAGCAACTGTTTTAAGAGCTGCATCAATCTTTTTAATTGCATCTAGTGAGTCAACATTACCTGCGCCAGCTCCTACCATTTTTACTGTTTTAAATACTTGACCAATTTCTTTTGCAGTAGCAGCTGATGAGTTGTCATTGTAGTTTTTAAATGCATCAGTTAATTTTTGTACATCCTCTTTGCTTAAAGTATCTTTGATTTTATCAAACTCAGCTTTAGCTAATGCTACTTTTCCTGAATGAGTTTCAGCAGCAGGAGCAGGATTTGTAACTGCATCAGCTGCGTTCTTTAAGTCATCGAATACATTTGTAGCGTCAGCGAAATTATTTTCATCGACTGTTTTTAAAGCAGTAGCGTTTAAAGCAGTGTAAATTGCTTTTGCATTTTGATCTGATCTAGATGCGGCGAAATCATTAAATGCAGTATTGATTGAATTTTTTCCGTTTGTATCGTATAAATCTTTAACTTTATCAAATGCTTCTTTAGCTGCAATAACAGCTTCGTCTCTATTTGCTGGTGAAACGAAATTGTCATGATTAAGGGCATTTAAAGAATCTCTAGCCGCTTGAAGTTCAACAGAAGAATTAGAACTGTTTCCAATAGCAAGATCTTTAATTCCTAATTTATCAAGAGTAACAGCTTTTAAATCAATTCCAATTTGTTTTGAACCGCTATCTGAATCAAGCGTTTGGATATTGATTGTTTGGTTTTCTTTTAATAGGTTTTTATCATTGAATTGAGTGTTGTCAGCAATATAAGTGATTTGCTTTTGTAATTCACCAAATTCTTTTTGTAATGCAACCTTATTTTGGTCAGTGTTCGTACCGTTCGCAGATTGGTTGGCGATGTCACGCATACGAAGTAAGATGTTAGATACTGAATTCATTGCTGAATCAGCTGTACGAATTAATGACATACCGTCTTGTGTGTTGTTAGCAGCTACACTTAATCCGCTTTCACGTGCACGCATACGAGTTGCGATTGCAAGACCTGCCGCATCGTCTGAAGCGTTGTTGATACGTTTACCGCTTGATAAACGATCCATAGCGTTACTCATTTTAGTTTGGTTTTGACGCATGTATTCTTGTGTACGCATGCTATTAATGTTTGTATTAATTCTCATGTAAAAGAACCCCCATTTTTTTATATTGACTTTTCTGCAAATTGAAAAACGGTAATATGCGAAAAAATCGATTTCGAATTTATTGTAAGCCTTGCTATAATAGGTGTCAACTGAAAATTTGAATTAATAAATATAAAAAAATAACAGTTTAACAATTTAGTCGTTTTTTTATTACAATATAATTGCAAAGGATTATTGCAAACTTTACGAAAAAACTCTAATATTAGATTATCTTTGTTTACCGAAAAGGTGATATTATGGTAGTTGGAAATATAGTAAAAGAAGTACTTGCATATAAAAAAGGACAGTTTCAGCAAAAGTTAAGTAGTCCGCAGGCGTTTGTTAGTAGTAGGTTTCAAGAGAAGTTGCAAAGCGAGCCTATGAAGGAAACGAAGGCTACTACACAGCCGGAAAAAGTAGAGGATATGAGTCAGCCGGTACAATCTACGAAAATAGAAACTCTTGTTAATAAAGGTGATTCTAGTAAAGTAGAGGAAGTAAGTAAGTCGGAAGAGAAGCCAGAAACGAAGAAAGTTGATGAAGTACAAGTTGCACAAAAAGAGTTTGAACGACGTTTCCCGGAAACGAAAAATGAGGCTGTTGATACGTGGGGATTAACGAAGAAGTATAATATTCAAAAAATACATTCTTCAAATGAAGGGAAGTATGAGGATATTATTGATCGCGTGAGCCGTTCATACGGAATTCCGAAAACGTTAATTCAAAAAATGATTGAAGTAGAGTCTAATTTCAATCCGAAAACGGTGTCGCATGCAGGGGCGATGGGGCTTATGCAGCTTATGCCGGCGAATGTGAAAGAGATGGGGATAAAAAATCCATTTTCACCAGCTGAAAGTATTGAAGGTGGCGTGAAAGAGTTAAGCGGTTATTTAAAGAAAAATAACGGTGATTTAGTATTAGCGCTTGCTTCTTATAATGCTGGTCCTGGTAATGTGAGAAAGTACGGAGGCGTACCTCCATTTAAAGAAACGCAAGGATATATTAAAAAAATATTAAATATCGACGTTTCGAAATAAGAAATTTCATTTATATAAATAGAGAACATGAAATTTTCGTGAACATGATATGGGAGTTGGCTAGATTTGAAATTACAAGATGATATTCCGTTAACAATTTATTTTGAAATCGGAAATACGAAAAAGAAAATTGAAGATCTGCTTCATATTACAAAAGGTACATTGTATCGTCTTGAAAATTCAACGAAAAATACGGTGCGTCTTATGCTTGAGAATGAAGAGATTGGAACCGGAAAGATTTTGACGAAAAATGGAAAGATGTACGTTGAAATCGTTGAATTGAAAAGGTAGGGAAGGGGATTTTCATGAGTGGCGATAAATTAAGCCAAGAGCAAATTGATGCCCTGCTGAAGGCGGTAAATGAAGGCGAGGAAATGCCAGCTTTCGCACAAGAAGCAGGGAAGCAAGATAAATTTCAAGAGTATGATTTTAATAGACCGGAGAAGTTCGGTGTTGAACATTTACGTAGTTTGCAAGCGATTGCTTCTACGTTTGGTAAACAGACATCACAGACGTTATCTGCACGTATGCGTATTCCGATTGAGTTAGATCCTTCGACAGTGGAGCAAGTTCCGTTTACGAGTGAGTATGTGGAGAAAATGCCGAAAGATTATTATTTATATTGCGTCATTGACCTCGGACTTCCAGAGCTTGGAGAAATTGTTATTGAGATTGATTTAGCATTTGTTATTTATATTCATGAGTGTTGGCTTGGCGGAGATAGTAAACGTAATTTTACGATGCGTAGACCGTTAACTGCATTTGAGTTTTTAACGCTTGATAATATTTTTGCACTTCTATGTAAAAATTTAGAGCAATCGTTTGAAAGTGTTGTGGCAATTAAACCGAAATTTGTGACGACTGAGACGGATCCGAATGCATTAAAGATTACGACAGCGAGCGATATCATTTCATTACTGAACGTAAATATGAAAACGGATTTTTGGAATACGACGGTGCGTATCGGTATTCCGTTCTTATCTGTTGAAGAAATTATGGATAAGTTAACGTCTGAAAATATTGTCGAACATTCTTCGGATAAGCGTAAAAAGTATACGTCTGAAGTGGAAGTGAAAGTAAATCAAGTGTTTAAACCTGTTCATGTTGCGATTGGTGAGCAGAAGATGACAATGGGTGACATTGAACAAATTGAAGAAGGCGATATTATTCCGCTTCATACGAAAGTTTCGGATGAATTGCTTGGTTTTGTAGATGGAAAGCATAAATTTAATTGTTTTATTGGAAAAGATGGAACGCGTAAGGCGCTCCTATTTAAAAGTTTTGTAGAGTAGGAGGATCCATATGAAGCATGAAGTATCTCCTGTGTCATTAATGGGATTAGAAGAATTTGCAGGAAAGCGAAATGAAGCGGGTAAAGCACATATTGATACTGTTTCGGATATTTCGATTGAACTTGGTGTAAAGCTTGGGAAATCATCTATTACGCTCGGTGATGTGAAAGAGTTAAAAGTGGGCGATGTTCTTGAAGTAGAGAAAAACTTAGGGCATAAAGTAGATGTGTATTTAAGTAATATGAAAGTCGGCATAGGTGAAGCAATCGTAATGGACGAGAAGTTCGGTATTATCATTTCTGAAATTGAAGCTGACAAGAAGCAAGCTGCGCTTATGAAAGCGCAAAGTCAAATGCTAGATAAAGAGTAGAGGAGGAGTCATATGTCGTATATGACGACCTTATTTCAAGTCGTTTTACTGTTTGGTGCGCTCGGCTACGGTGCATATTATATGACGAAAAAGACGCGCAAGCAGCAGTTTTTTAAACAAGGTGAAAATGGCCATATTCAAGTGAAAGACGGCGTGTATTTAAATCATCAAACGAGCGCTTTTTTATTTGAAGTAGACGGCAAGCAAGTGTTCACTGTTATTAGTAATAACGGTGTACAATCTGTGCAATTAACAGGAACAGGAAATCAGTTTCAACAAGCGCTAGAAGATGCGGTGAAGAGTGAAACGAAAAAAGTAGAGGATCCATCATGAGAATAAAGAAACAGTTATCATTATTAGCCGTTATTTTCGTATTTTCTATCGTTTTTTCAATTATTTTTGTAAATCCAGCGTATGCGGCCCAAAACGGTTTTATTAATTTCGAAAATGGAAAAGAGTTTACGAGTAATTCAAGTGTACAGTTATTTGCGCTCGTTACCCTTTTATCATTATCTTCTTCTATCGTTCTATTATTTACACATTTTACTTATTTTATGATCGTTCTTGGGATTACACGTCAAGGACTTGGGGTAATGAATTTACCACCGAACCAAGTACTCGTTGGACTTGCCTTATTTTTATCACTCTTTACGATGCAGCCTGTACTTGGGCAGCTGAAGAGCGATGTGTGGGATCCGATGACGAAAGAGAAAATAACTGTAAGTCAAGCTGCGGAGACGACAGCTCCAATTATGAAAGAGTATATGTCAAAACATACGTATAAGCATGATTTAAAGATGATGCTGAAAGTGCGCGGAGAAGAGTTACCGAAAGATTTGAAAGATCTTTCTTTATTTACGCTCGTGCCATCTTTTACGTTAACGCAAATTCAAAAAGGATTGTTAACGGGGATGTTCATTTATTTAGCGTTTGTATTTATAGATTTGATTATTAGTACACTTTTAATGTACCTCGGGATGATGATGGTACCGCCGATGATTTTAAGTCTACCATTTAAAATACTCGTTTTCGTATATTTAGGTGGATATACAAAAATCGTCGACATAATGTTTAAAACGGTCGCCTGAAGCGTTTGATGCTATGTGATAGGAGTCATATAAATGAATACGTCACCAATTATAGATATTTTTCAAACCTTTTTTTATAAAGGGGTTATGATTTTAATGCCGGTTGCCGGTGTAAGTATGATTGTCGTTATTATTATCGCTGTCATTATGGCGATGATGCAAATTCAAGAGCAAACGCTGACGTTTTTACCGAAAATGGCGAGTATTGTACTCGTTATTATCATTTTAGGTCCGTGGATGTTTCAAGAGTTAACGACACTTATTTTAGATTTATTTGATAAAATCCCATCGCTATTGCGTTCGTACTAAGATAGGTGAACTGAAATGAATATGGAATTATGGGCGGCGACGTTTTTGGCGTTTTGCCGCATTACTTCATTTTTATATTTTTTACCGTTTTTCTCAGGTCGATCCATTCCAGCGATGGCGAAGGTTACAGTAGGACTTGCTCTTTCGATTACAGTTGCCGATCAAGTTGATGTCTCTCACATAAAGACAACTTGGGACGTAGCAGCTTATGCAGGTACGCAAATTGTAATTGGATTATCGCTTTCAAAAATTGTAGAAATGCTGTGGAATATTCCAAAAATGGCTGGGCATATTTTAGACTTTGATATCGGTTTATCACAGGCAAGTTTGTTTGATGTAAATGCAGGTTCACAGTCTACTTTACTTTCAACCATTTTTGATATATTTTTTCTCATTATTTTTATTTCACTTGGCGGCATTAATTATTTCGTTGCCACGATTTTAAAGTCGTTTCAATATACAGAGGCGATTTCAAAATTGCTGACGACTAGTTTTCTAGATAGTCTACTCGCAACGTTATTATTTGCGATTACATCAGCGGTTGAAATTGCTCTTCCGCTTATGGGAAGTTTGTTCATCATTAACTTTGTTTTAATTTTAATCGCAAAAAACGCTCCGCAATTAAACGTTTTTATGAATGCGTACGTCATTAAAATTACATGTGGTATTTTGTTTATTGCGATGAGTGTACCGATGCTTGGTTATGTGTTTAAAAATATGACGGACGTATTGCTTGAGGAATATACAAAACTATTTAACTTTTTCTTAACGAAGTAGGGGGACGCGCATGGCAAAGGATAATAAAACAGAAAAGGCCACCCCGCAGAAGCGTAAGAAATCGCGTGAAGAAGGGAATATTGCCCGGAGTAAAGATTTAAATAATTTATTTTCCATACTTGTATTGGCAGTTGTCGTTTACTTTTTCGGAGATTGGTTAGGGTTTGAGATTGCAAACTCTGTAGCGGTGTTGTTTGATCAAATTGGAAAAAATACAGATTCAACCGAGTATTTTTATTTAATGGGTATTTTATTACTAAAAGTATCAGCACCGATATTAATACTCGTATACGCTTTTCATTTATTTAATTATATGATTCAAGTCGGTTTCTTATTTTCTTCTAAAGTCATTAAGCCGAAAGCTTCACGTATTAATCCGAAAAACTATTTTACGAGATTGTTTAGTCGTAAAAGTTTAGTAGATATTTTGAAATCACTATTTTATATGGGATTAATCGGTTACGTCGCTTACATTCTGTTTAAAAAGAATTTAGAGAAGATCGTGAGTATGATTGGATTTAACTGGACTGCGTCACTTACTGAAATTATTAGGCAAATTAAATTTATCTTTTTAGCTATTTTAATTATATTAATCGTTCTTTCTATTATTGATTTTATATATCAAAAGTGGGAATACGAACAAGATATTAAGATGAAAAAAGAAGAAGTAAAACGAGAGCATAAAGATAATGAAGGGGACCCGCAAGTAAAGGGGAAACGAAAAAACTTTATGCATGCCATCTTGCAAGGGACAATTGCGAAGAAAATGGATGGTGCAACGTTTATTGTAAACAACCCGACTCATATTTCGGTCGTACTTCGGTACAATAAACAGGTTGATGCGGCGCCAATTGTCGTTGCAAAAGGGGAAGATGAGCTCGCATTATATATACGAACGCTTGCCCGCGAACAAGAAATACCAATGGTGGAAAACCGTCCGCTTGCTCGTTCTTTATATTATCAAGTCGAGGAAGATGAGACGATTCCAGAAGATTTATACGTAGCTGTAATTGAAGTTATGCGCTATTTAATTCAAACGAATGAGCTTGAAGTATAATAGCGCGGTTGGAGGAGATCTCTTGTGTTTAAGATAGATTCTGCAAGAACCTATTTTTCTATCTTTCTAGCAGCGTCATTCGTAGTGGCGCTCTTAATTCCACTGCCACCATTTATACTTGATATCGTTATCGTTTTTCTACTAAGTATGTCAGTGCTTATTTATATGCGAGCAACAAGTATTAACGAGTGGGATGAATTAAAGTCATTTCCAACGATGTTGTTATTAATCGGGATTTTCCGCGTATCGATTAACGTATCGACGACGCGAGCGATTTTGACAGACGGAAATGCGGGGCATGTTATTGAAGAGTTCGGTCAGTTCGTAATTGGCGGGAACTTATTAATTGGTATCGTTATTTTTATAGTATTAATCATATTCCAGTTTATCGTTGCAAACGGTGCGTCTCGTACAGCTGAAGTTGCGGCTCGTTTTACACTTGATTCTTTACCCGGGAAACAAATGTCAATCGATGCAGATTTAAACCAGCGTATTATTACTGAAAAAGATGCACAGGCAAAACGAAAAAAGTTAAATATGGAAACAGAGTTTTACGGGGCGATGGATGGTGCCGGGAAGTTCATTAAAGGGGACGTTATTTTCGGGATTGTCATTTTATTCGTAAACATTATTTTCGGTTTAATTGTCGGCATGATGCAGCAAGGAATGAGCTTTGCAGATGCGGCTATTCACTATACACAGTTAACTGTCGGTGATGGAATCGTAAACCAAATTGGTTCATTAATGCTTGCGATTTCAACGGGTATTATCGTAACGCGTGTATTTGACGGTTCACCGGATACAGTAACGGAAGGTATCTTTAAAGAGTTATTAGCGCATGAAGTTGTTGTATATGCGCTTGGTGGTTTATTTATAGCAATGGGTATTTTTACTCCGCTACCATTTCTACCATTCGCACTCGTTGGTGGAACAATTATATTCTTAGGAGTTCGCAATAAAAACCGAATAAAGAAAGAAAAAGAAGACGAGCTTCAAAAAGAAATAGAAATGATTCAAGGCGAAGATGAGCAACTGCAACAAGTGGAAGATTCATTCGGAGTATTTACAGATAAATATCCAATTATAGTAGAACTCGGTTTAGATTTAGCAGCACTTGTAAAGCAGAAAATTAATGGGGAAACTGCTCGTGATAAAGTTGTTCTAATGAGGAAGTCGATTATTACCGATCTTGGTATTAACGTTCCTGGCATTAACTTTAAAGATAATACGAGTTTTAGACCACGCGGACGTTACATTATTCGTATTAAAGGTGCGAAGGCAGCTGAAGGTGTTTTAAAATCAGGGTACTTATTAGCACTGAAAACACCGAATGTAATGGCCGATTTAGATGCAGAACCAGCGAAAGATCCGATTTTCGGTGAAGATGGATATTGGATTTTAGAGCATATGGTACAAGATGCGCAGATGAAAGGCTATCAAGTATTAGAGCCACTTAGCATATTAATTACGCATTTAGATGTTATCGTTAGACGTAATCTTCATGAGTTAATTCAGCGTCAACATGTAAAAGACTTAATTAACTCACTTGAAAATGATAACGGTGTTTTATTAGAAGAGATTAAGAAGAAAGAAATCGACTTATCACTCGTTCAAAATGTTATTAAACAACTTTTAAAAGAAGGCATTTCTATTCGTGATTTACCAACCATTATTGAAGGTATTATTGATGGAAAAGAAATTTATCAAAACCACGTTGACGGTGTAACGTCATTCGTCCGTGAATGTATTTCAAAAGTTATTTGTGAAAATGCGAAAAATCCTGACGGTAAAATATACGCGGCGCTCTTCTCAGATTCAATCGAGTTAGATGCGGACGTTGTGAACAATTCTTATCAAGGTTATTTATTAAACTGGGATTTAGATTTAGAATCGCGAGTCGTTGAGCAAGTACAACGCGTATTTAAACAAGCCCGCTTAATGGGAAGAGAACCAGTATTATTAACGCGTAGAAAAGATTTCAGGTTTGCGATTGTAAGACTGCTAGAGCGTTATCAAATAGAAGCGCAAGTACTTTGTATTAGTGAATTAGCTCCAGAAATTGTTGTAGATCAAATTGCTTACATTGAATAGTAGGGGGTGAAGTAATGGAAAATACAGAAAAGAAAGAAGCGTTAATGCGAATAAAAGCAGCTTCGAAAAATGAATTGTATCGAAAGTTATTTGACCAATATGGTACAGATTATTATTACGTTGTCGATGAAAGTGTAAAACGAAATATCCCGTTTTTTTGGAAAAAGAATTATGAAATGTTAGTTGCTTTTCCAGAGGATAAACAAGAAGACGTGAACGAAGGTACAGCTCAATTTCATGAACAATTAATGGATGTTGTGAACGATCCTTCAGAACAAATTGTGAAGGCGAACGGAATTCAATCGGTACTGCACAATTTAGAAAACGTGACGACTTCTATGTCATATGCGGCGATGCAAACAGGAAATAGTGAAGAATGGACAAGAAAGAAAGAGAAACTATTAAAGATGTTTGAAAAAGGTATCGTCGTTGTGAAACAGACGGAAGAAACGAAAGTAACGAAAAAGAAAAAAACTGTGAAAAAAGTCGTTCCTGTCAAGAAAGAAGAAGTGGTTGTAAAAAAAGAAAAGCAAGAATCTGTACCGTTTATTATTCAAAAAGTAATTCGCATGCTAGAGCAAAACGATGTAGAACAATACTTCATTCATGCATATGCTGAAAAGTTAAAAGTGAAGTTTGAGAATGCGACGATGATTACAGAAGAAGAAGTGATCGGATATATATTAGAAGATATGAGATCTCATTTCAACACAGAAAACGTATTTGAAAAAGAAGTACAAACAATTGCATTAATCGGTCCAACTGGAGTTGGAAAAACGACGACACTTGCGAAAATGGCATGGCAGTTTCACGGTAAGAAAAAAACGGTTGGTTTTATTACGACAGACCATTCACGCATTGGAACAGTGCAGCAACTGCAAGATTACGTAAAAACAATGGGATTTGAAGTAATCGCTGTACGTGATGAAGCTGCAATGACAAGGGCGCTAACGTATTTTAAAGAAGAAGCGTGCGTCGATTATATTTTAATTGATACAGCTGGAAAAAATTATCGTGCGTCTGAAACAGTGGAAGAAATGATTGAAACGATGGGACAAGTAGAGCCAGATTATATTTGTTTAACGTTATCAGCATCGATGAAAAGTAAAGACATGATTGAAATCATTACGAATTTTAAAGATATTCATATTGATGGTATCGTATTTACGAAATTTGATGAAACAGCTAGTAGTGGTGAATTGTTGAAAATTCCAGCAGTATCATCGGCTCCAATTGTATTAATGACAGATGGACAAGACGTGAAGCAACATATACATATCGCTACAGCTGAACATTTAGCGAAACAAATGTTGCAAACATCCTAGAAAAGAGGTGAAGGATAAGGCAACCGCCTTATTCAAATAAGTATGAACGGTCTTTATATAGGTTCTATGGGTATGATGAATTACATGCAGCGTATTAATGTTCATTCGAATAACGTTGCAAATGCTCAAACGACAGGATTTAAAGCAGAAAATATGACTTCTAAAGTATTTGATGTACAAGACACATATCGCCGTGGTGATGGCATGAACACGAATATTGGTAAAGTTGATTATGCAGTTGTACCAGCTGCAACGCATGTGAACTTAGTACAAGGAAATATACAAATGACAAATAGTGCTACAGACTTCTTTTTAGATGACGGTGCGGCCGGCACATCATCATTTTTCGTGACATCTAAAAACGATGAAACGTTTTTAACGAGAGATGGTAGTTTTACAGTAAATAGTGATCGTGATCTGCAAACATCATCTGGTGCTTATGTTATGGATGTAAATAATGAACGTATTAAAATTCCGGAAAATGTTAATTTCTTCGTATCTAATAATGGAGAAATTTATAGAGAAGTTAATGATGGAACTTTACAAAACCCAGATATTAAGAGAATAGTAATAGCACAGTTGCAAACAAAAACAGTAGATGCAGAAGCAAATGCACGTCTAATGCAAAGAGAGAACAAAAGTTTTACACTAGCAGAAGGAAACATTGCTGATTTACCGAACGGAACAGGGGCAGTGAAAAATCATATGCTAGAAAATTCAAATGTAGATTTGACGAAAGAGATGGCTGATCTTATGACAGATCAAAAAATGATTTCAGCATCACAACGCGTTATGACTTCATTTGATAAAATTTATGAAAAAGAAGCGAATGAAATATTGAGATAAGAGACTGACTTCCCATAGCGGAAGTCTTTTTTTATTATTGCTTTTATTTCGGTTACACCATAAAATGATAATGATTATCAATATCATTTTATCTTTTTTCATAAGAATGGAATTTCATAATGACAGCAACATTGCTTAACTAGGTAAATTAAAAATAAGGGGATGGTGTGTATGTCTATAAAAAAACAACTTTGCATTGGATTATGTTTAATTTCTAGAAAGAAAGAAGAAGATAGTATATTTGATTCAGGAATTAACGAGCAAGTAGAGTTAGCAAAACAGGCAGAAAAATCGAAGTTAGATTTTGTTTTTAAAGCGGATTATTTAGTGGCGCATCCGGATTTAATTGCTCGTAATAAAGGGAATGTCATTTTAGATCCGACTTTACTGTTTACTGCTATTGCGTATGCAACAGAAAAAATTGGAGTCGTTACGACTGCTTCAACGTCGTTTTATCCACCATATATATTAGCGAGGCAATTACAATCTTTACACTGGATTAGTAATGGGCGAGTAGGGTGGAATATTGTTACTTCCATTGATGGTGCTGAAAACTTTGGCGAGAAAGGAATGCCATCATCTGAGGAACGATACGCGAAAGCGGCAGAATGTACAGCGTTAGTAAGAAAACTTTGGGGAAGTCATCCCAATGAAGTTTTGAAAGTAGATAATCCGGATGTTATTAGAGAGATGGTAAAACCTATTGAGCATAATGGCGAATACTTTAAGGTGAAAGGTCCACTTAATATTCCGCAGCATATTGCAGGGGAAATGCCATTATTTCAAGCTGGTGCTTCAGAATCAGGGCGGGATTTTGCTGCTTCTGTTGCAGATGCAATTTTTGCTGCAACGCCAGATGTAGAGTCCGGAATGGAACTGCGTCAAGATTTAAGAAGAAGAGCAGAACAGCATGGCCGTAACCAAGATGATATACGCGTATTGCCTGGACTATATTTCTTTATCGATGATACATATGAAGAAGCGTTAGAAATGCATAGGCAAGCACATCAACATCTCACAAAAGAGAAGAGATACTCGTTACTCGAAATGGTTCTCGGGCTAGATGCGAGAGGGATTCCGCTAGAAAGTAAGATTACGGAAGAGATGCTACCAAGTCGGGATCAAACTGTTCGCAGTAAAACACACGCAGAATTATTACGGAACTACATTATTAAAAATGAACCAACTGTTGAACAAATACTAGAACGACCAGAAGTTGTTGGTTCGGCTCATTGGGTTGCGGTTGGTACAGCGCAAGACGTTGCGAAACAAATTATGGATAGGTTTGAGGCGGGAGCGTTAGATGGATTTATTGCTATCCCAGGAGGACCTCCAAAGTCACTAGATCTATTCTTTAGTGAAGTTATTCCTTTATTCGTGAAGGCCGGTGTATTTAGGAAAGAGTATGCAGGTTCTACTTTACGGGAGTATTTGGAGGAGAATCTATTAAATACGCTGCAGCTAAAATAAGTGGAATAGTATGTAGAAAAAGCCTTTTAATTAGAAGGCTTTTTATTTTTGGGTTAAATTTCAGAATTATCAATTGACTTTGTGGGTCTGTTTTTTTATATTAGTAGGTATACCAATAACTACTAATGTATATGTATCGTTTTGAGATGAGAGTTATATATAATGTGAGGGGTTACCGATGGATGAGATTATAAAGGAATTACAAAAGTTAGGTTTTTCCCAGTATGAATGTAAAGCGTATATTGGACTACTAAAACATTCCCCAGTAACAGGATATGAAGTGAGTAAGCAAACAGGGGTACCTCGTTCGATGATTTATGAAGTACTTGGTAAATTAATGGATAAAGGAGCAGTGCATATCGTTCCTACTGAACCAGTGAAATATGTACCAGTACCAGCTACGGAGTTAATGAATCGAATGCGAAAAGATTTTGAAAAGTCCTTTGAATTTTTAGACCAGAAATTAAATGGTTTAGAACAAGAGCGAAAAATAGATGTAATTTCGCATATTCGCTCAAATGATCGTGTTGTAAAAGAAATATGCAATATAATTAATAGGGCGAAGGAAGAGTTATGGATTTCTGTATGGGAAGATCAAGTGCATGAAATTGAACCATATATTCATCAAAAAGAAGAGGAAGGCGTACATATATTTTCAATCTTATTTGGCGCTCCCCATACAAAAATAGGTGCGACGTTTCACCATAATTATATGAGGCCCCACGTTGTTGAAAAGAGAATGGGTGGTCATTTAACTGTTATTGCTCGGGATGGAGAGGAAGTATTAATTGCGAACTTCTCAAATGATAGCACTTCATGGGCCGTTACAACATATGATCCAGCACTAGTTCTCGTTGCTACAGAGTATGTGCGGCACGATATTATGATTGAAGAAATCACAAAGGAATTTGGAGCTGATAAGCTAGATACGTTATGGCGTGAAAATATTGATTTAGTTCATGTCGTAACAGGAAAACGAATGATGAAAGGAATGGAGGATGATATGGATGGGTAAAGCTCAGGCACATGTAGCTTTGCAGAGCGATGATACATTTCAGCAAGGAGTAAAAGATTGTTTACCGACTGTATTTGGTTATTTGAGCATCGGTATAGCAGCTGGTGTAATTGCAAAAACAGCAGGTTTCTCTATCATTGAAATTGCGTTTATGTCCACTTTAATTTATGCAGGTTCTGCTCAATTTATATTAGCTGGTATGTATGCAGCGGGTGCTCCTGCTTCAGCAATCATTTTCACCGTCTTTTTTGTTAATTTACGCCACCTTCTAATGAGTGCGGCCCTTGCACCATACTTTACGAAACTTCCTCTATTAAAAAACGTAATGATCGGTTCTCAAATTACAGATGAAACGTTCGGCGTTGCAGTGCAACACGCAGCGCAAAAAGGATATGTAGGCGACAGATGGATGATGGGGTTAAATGTAACAGCATATTTAAATTGGATTCTTGCTACCATTATTGGTGGGTTATTTGGTGAGTGGATACCGGATCCGCATACGTACGGGATGGATTATGCATTACCAGCAATGTTTATCGGATTATTTGTCCTTCAGCTCATAAGTAGTAAACCAAAACTAGCAATTCATCTTACTGTTGCAATTGTAGCGATTATAATCGCATACGTTTCACACTTATTTATGCCAGATAGTATAGCGGTTATTATCGCAACGTTACTAGCTGCGACGATTGGAGTTGTGATTGAAAAATGGAAATGAGATTGGAAGTACTATTACTTTTACTAGCGGCAGGAGCTGTCACACTCGTGCCACGTATTTTACCTCTACTCGTATTTAGCAAACTTCAAATTCCAGACTGGGGTTTAAAATGGTTAAATTACATACCAATTGCGATATTAGCAGCACTTTTAGCCCAAGTTTTATTTATGCATGAGACGATGCAGTGGGATTACCTTATCGCAGCAATCCCGACATTTCTTGTTGCAATATATACTCGTAGTTTATTAGGTACAGTATTAACGGGAGTGATTGTGATTATTTTGTTACGTTTCTTTTTCTAAAAAGGATTACGCTCATATAATAGCGAAAAGTGTAATAACATGAACGATATAGGGGTGGTGTTATGGTACTTTTAACGATAGGAGCAATTTTGTTAACGTTGTTTATTTTCTTTGTTATCGGCTTTATTACGTTTATGATGTTTGTTGATAGGGCGACACCTCAAATATATTACACACCTTGTGAATCAGTGACAGTGAAAACTAAAGGTAAACATAGAAGGAAGAAAAGCTGAAAGTTGGCTTTTCTTCCTTTTCTATTACATCCCCGAAAGAACTAACAACAATAACCCAAATAGAAAACTAATAAAAGAAAGAAAACCGATACATATTGAGAATACACGATTATTTCTCCATTCGCGCCAGAAAACGATAGAACCTAAAATACAAAGGAAAAACCAAATGGATAAGAATATGAACTCGCTAACTTTCTCCGGGAGTAACGTATAAAAAGTTGTTACATATAAGATCAAATTTGTAAAAAATAAAATGCAAACGATAATAGATTGTAAGTGGGGGCGTTTAAAAAACTCCCCTTTTTTTACGGTTATAAAAATGATAGTTAGCGCTGCGAAAAAGGCAATGAATATGAAAAGAAGTAAGAGTAAGGTAAGTGTCATTTAGAGCCCCTTTATCCCACTTTAATGGGCAGTAAGACCCCCACCTCCAAATTCAGCGAAAGTAAAGAAGTTAGGCGGGGGATCAACTGCCCATAAAAGTCCGATTGGTGAGGGCTAATAATCAGTGGGGGATGAAGAAAACCACCACTGATTAAAGTTTCACTTTATAAGATTATTCTTGCAAGGAATGAATCTATTATATTGTATGCCTGTTTTGTAGAGTTCTCGTTATATTTTTCAGTGTACGGATTCAGAAATCCATGTTCACCGTGTAGTTTTTGTATTTCTAGTAAAGGATTATTTTGTTCCTGCAATGTTTGAATTAAAGTGGATACTGAAAAACTAGCTTCTTTTTCAGGGAAAATAAGTAGGGTAGCACATGTTGGTTTCATATGAATATAGTCACGTATACGGGAACTATAACATCCGATAATAAAATCTATTTTCGGATTGTTACTGCATAGCCATGAGATGGTAGCACCAACACTAAAGCCGATAAGTCCAATATGTGTGTAACGACTAGAAAGACGAGTAATAAATTCTTCAATTTGCTTTTTTCCATCATCAAATCCAATATGATTCATAAAAAAATGATATGCTATTTCTTCATCACTGTAATGAAATGCATGCTGCGATTGTAGAAGATTCGGACAGAATACATCGATATGAGATGAAGTGAAGTGTTGGGTAACGTGATGCATATGGTCGTTCACACCATATATTTCATGAACAGCAACGAGAGCTAATTGTTTCTTCACCGTTACAATGTACCTCTATGAAACTTGAATTCTTTCTCAACACGGCAAATGCGTAGGTGGAAGTTTTCATACCATTGCTCACGGCCTCTTTTTTTCGCTTCTTTATGTAAGGCGTTTTGTTTCCAATTGTCAATTGCTTCAAGTGATTCCCAATAAGAAATGGTAATTCCGAGTCCCGCATGATCACGTGCACTTTCTACACCTAAAAATCCAGGTTGCTGTTTTGCAAGTTCCTCCATTTTGTCTGCAACGCTACTATAATCTGTCGTATCATTTGATAAATGAGAAGTGAATATAACTGCATAATAATGCTTGTTTTTTTCTAAATCAAATTTCATTATCTTTCCTCCTTAATATATAGTGCGAATAATTCATTCATAGTTTGTATTTTAGCAGGTTAAAAAAAGAAAAGAAGTAGAAGATTCTTATTTTTTAAGTTGTTGTAAAACAAGAGGTATAGAGAATTTATATGAAAGTAAGAAAAATGCCACTTCAAAAATGAAGTGGCATTTTTTATATTTCCTCTAAGCTATTAACTGGAACAGTTAATTCGCGTCCTGGATTTTTTACTTCATATATGCGGGCGGTTTCGTTGTTTTCATCGACGTGTTGAATGGTAACAGGCATGCCTTGAAAACTGACATTCGCTTGTTCTGATGATACAGAAAGCTCTTTTGCACGTTGAATATTCATTTATATTCCTCCCATCATTATTATCTTTGCTAAAAAAGAGGAATAATATACCATTTCGAGACATTCTTAAAGTTTTTGTATTATTTGTAATGTTTCTTTAATAAATGCAGAGAAAATAGAATCTGGATACGATTGTATCATTTCATTTGCTTTTGTTGCTTCTTCAAGAGCTCTTTTTTTATCATTTAGTTTGACGTAACAAAGTGCACGATATGCACCTGCTGTTGTAAGCCACGATTGATCAAGCGGATGGTTCATATAATCTGGTATAATAGCACGTTGCAATGCTTGTAAAGCTTCTTCGTAACGTTTTAATCCGTATAAAGCTTTTCCTTTTTCAAGATAATACAATCCGTCGTCTTGAAAAATGGGCTGATCTTTTAGTTTTTCTCGAAATTGTTCTACATGTTTTAATGCTATTGTATATTCATTAATAATCGTGTTGTAGTAGTAAGCTTTTAAAATATCGATCATCGCAATGGATAGAGTGTCTTCTGTAAAAATGGCAAATTGCTCAGATTTTTTTATGTAATATAAATATTGTTCTTTATCAACTGTAATGGCTTTTTGATAAGATAAAATCCGGTAAAATACATCTGTTTTATAATACACTTGATGTTTTTTTGAAAATGCGAGTGTCTCTAATATCGTTTCTTCACATTTTTCATAATCGCCACATGCTAGTAATATGATGGCTTCATATAAACATAAATCAATATGTATAATAAGATCCATTTCTAAATGTTTCTCTTCATAATCATTTCTAATATTAGATATAAGTTGTAAACATTCTGCATACTTTTTACGTGTGAATATTGCAAAAGATAATTTTAATTTTGTTTCCGTACTGTCGCGGTATAACTTATATTTTTCAAAAATAGAAACAGCTTTTTCTACGTAAGATTCAATGTTGTAATCTTTTATAATCACTGCGGCAGTTACGAATTGTTTGTATATATGAGCCGTATTTAAAGTAGAAGGGAGCTCTTTTTGAACGATAGGTAGTAGGGACTCATACACTTCATCACATTTGTTTTCCTTTATGAGTTGCTCCATTTTTGTAATGAGTTCTACAGTTTCTCCATCATCATCTTCTAATAAAAAACTCGCTTCACATTCTAGTTTTTCAGCGATATATTGTAATGTTTTCATGGAAGGTGTAGCTTTTCCATTTTCAATTTGACTAAGCATACTTTTTGTAAGTTCCGAACCTGCCAGCTCTGTTTGTGTAAGTTTTTTTTCTTTACGTAGCGCTTTAATTTTTTCACCGAGAGTTGCCATATTATTGCTCCTTTATCGTTAAAAGTTAAATACAATTTAACTTTTTGTTGTAAAAATTGGAAAGTCGATTATATAATAAGTTTAACACAATTTAACTTTCAAGGGGAGAGAGTCATTATGGGAGATGTAAGTATAGGACAACATGATACAAGAATGAAGATTGCAACGAGAAATATTATTTTAATGATGATTGGAAAGATGACGTCTTTATTAGGGGCAGGAATTTATACATTTGCCATGGGATTATACGTTTTAAAGACAACTGGTTCAGGAATGGGTTTTGCAACTACGCTCGTTTGCGGATCACTTCCAAGGATGATCTGTGGTCCGATTGCGGGTGCTGTAGCTGACCGTGTGAATCGAAAATGGCTTGTCATTGGCACTGATTTATTAAGTAGCTTAACGATGCTTATTATGTTTATTCTTGCTACTATATTTGGACCATCACTTCTTTTTATTTATGTTTCAGCAGCATTATTATCAATTTGTGCCAGTTTTTATTCTGTTGCATTAACTTCGTCTATTCCTAATTTAGTAGATGAGGGGCGTATTCAAAAAGCGAGTGCTTTAAATCAAACAGCAGCTTCTTTATCAAATATATTAGGGCCGATTATTGGCGGAGTTGTATTTGGTTTCATTTCCATTAAATCGTTCTTTTTGTTAAATAGCATTACATTCTTTTTAGCAGTGATTGTGCAATTATTTATCGTATTTGATTTATACAAAAAAGAAGTGGCTGAGAGTAAAGAGCGTTTCTTGACGAGTATAAAAGAAGGGTTTTCATATGTAAAACGGCAGCATGAAATATATGGTTTAATGAAAATAGCGCTTTGGGTAAACTTTTTTGCGTGTGGGCTAACTGTAGCACTTCCATATATTATCGTCCATACATTGCATCTATCTTCAAAGCAACTCGGTACTGTAGAGGGAATGTTAGCGGTCGGGATGCTAATGGGTGCGATTGCTTTATCAGTGCGTAAAGAAGTGAATAATCCGTTTCGTTCTATTTATACGGGACTGTTTTTGTTTGCAGGTTTAAGTTTATGTACAGTCTTCCCATTGTTAGTTACGATTCCAAAAGTGGCAAGTTTTATTTACTATATTGCTTTTATGATGTTAACGGGTATTTCAATTATGATTGTAAATATTCCGATGCAAGTACATATGCAAAAAACGACAGATCCGAGCTATTTAGGGCGTGTGTTTGGCCTACTTGAAACAATTGCTACTGCAATCGCACCACTCGGTATGATTGTATATGGATTATTATTAGATATGTTGCCTACTAGCATTGTTATGATGACATTAGGCGGAGGTTTATTGTTAGTTGTATTAGTTGGGGTAAAGCAACATATGGCGAAAAAGCAAGTGGATGTGTCCGCTTAAAAATAAGAAAATAATAAAAATTTGACTTATCATAATAAAAATGACCGAATTAGTATTTTAGTTTTTGAAACTCTTTTTCATGTGTGTTACAGTAAAGTGAGCAGGCAAAGAAAAGGAGAAAACATCATGAAAAAATTAAGTTTTGTTATGCTTTTTCTGGTAGTCGTAATGGCTGGATGTAGTAATTATGACACGTATATTGATACAGGTATGCAATCATTGAAAGATGAAAAATATAGTGATGCAACGATGTGGTTTGATAAAGCGGAAAAAGAAAAATCAGGAAATGAAGCGAAATCATATAAAGAAATGGCCGAGAAAATGGATCACGGAGCAACTGCATTAAAAGATGGTAAGTATTTAGAAGCGAAAGACATTGCAAATGAAGTGTTGCAAATGAAAAAAGACGATGCACTTGAAACAGCTGTAACATCAAATGCAGAGAATATGCTTCAAAAAGCAAAAGATGTAGAAGAGAAAGTGAATGAAAGAGTAGCAAAGCGGAGAAAAGTAGAAGAAGAAGGAATCGATAAACTCATTAAAGCTGTCGATAGTATAGATGACGTGAAAGAAAAAGAGAAAAAAGTTTCAGAAGCATTAGATAAGGCTGAAGAAGCACAAGCAAAAATTGAAGCGAAGAAAAATAAATAGAGTTATAGTTTAAAAGGCTGTCGTGTATAACGACAGCCTTTTAATTTTTTGCTGCATAAGAAGTGATGTTATGTAGTAAAAAAGAAATAATTTTAGAATTCCATCTGTCCTCATGATGAATCGTATAAATGTTACGTTGAAATTCAAATCCAGGGATGGGTATGTAGCATAGTTCATTTCGGTTTACTTCTTGTTCAATAGCGAGTTTAGAAATAAAAGCAACTCCATTCCCATATTTTAAAATTTGTTTCATCGTTTCTAATGAATCTAACTCAATTTCAGATTGGAACGTAATGTTATGTTCTAACATCCATTGCGTAAGTAAATCTCTCGTTGTAGATGGATTACGATGCAATAGTATACGTTCTTTTTCGATATCTTGTAATGATACATTTTCTTTTTTTGAAAAATGATGTTCTTTTGAAAAAGCAAGAACAAGTGTATCAGGTATTATTTTTGTTTCTTGTAAAAGTGATTCATCAAACGGTGCCGCGGAAATTACCCCGAGATCAATTTCATGATTTTGTAGCATCGTTCGAATTTCAGGAGCTGTTTTTACCATGATTGTTATTTTTATATTTGGGAATTCGCATTGAAATTGGTGAATAATTTCTGGTAAAAGATAAGTTGCTGGTACATAACTAGCGCCAATTGTTATAGCACCTTTATGAAAATCTTTAAACTCTTGCGTGACCCGCCTAGCTTCTTTCATAAGTGCATCTATTTTACAAGCATAATGATGCAATGCCTCACCAGCCTCTGTTAAGAAATATCTTCCAGAACGTAATTCAAATAAAGGCACACCGAGTTCCTCTTCTAAGCTTTTTATATGGAATGTAATAGTAGGTTGTTTAACACCAAGTTTTTCTGCAACAATCGTAAGTTTTTTATATTTCTTAATAAGCACTACAATTTCTAATTTTAAGAGATTCATTATGAGTTGCCGCCTTTTTTATTTTAACTATAGAAAAAATCTATAGAAATAAATAGTTTATTAGAAGTTTTTTAATTTAATCTTTACAGTACATTAACATTCAGTATAAATCTTCCAGATAGAATGAAAGCAGGTTAAGAGTGAGGGGAGAGAGGTGAAACGATGGATATTAAAATTCATGGATTAGAAAAGACGTTTGGAAAAACGCAGGCGTTAAAACCGTTACAAATTGTCATGAAACAAGGTGAATTCACCACACTGTTAGGACCTTCTGGATGCGGAAAAACGACTTTACTTAGAATGATTGCAGGACTTGAAGAGCCAGATCAAGGTGAAATCTATTTTGGAGATACGTGCATGTATTCTTCAACCAAAAAAATAAAAACATCTCCTCATGAACGTAATATCGGGATGGTATTTCAAGACTTTGCTTTATGGCCGCATATGACTGTATTTGAAAATGTTGCATTTGGTTTAAGGGCTACAAAGCAAACGAATCAATTACGGGAAAAAGTAGAAGATGCAATAAAGAGAGTTCGCCTGCAAGGGATGGAGAAAAGATATCCACATGAACTCTCTGGTGGACAGCAGCAACGTGTCGCATTTGCAAGAGCGATTGTAACAAAACCGCATTTTATTTTGTTTGATGAACCGCTGAGTGCACTCGATGCAATTTTGCGAGAAGAAATGCGATTAGAGCTTATGGATATCGTTCATTCGATCGGATTAACGGCATTGTATGTCACCCACGATCAAACAGAAGCGATGTCAATGTCAGACCAAATTATTGTCATGAAACAAGGAGAAGTATTACAAAAAGGAACACCAGAAGACATTTATGTGAAGCCATCTCATGAATTTGTTGCAAAATTTGTTGGCAAAGCAAATTGGCTTGTAGAGGGGAAACAAATGGTTCGTCCAGAACATGTAAGCTGGACGAAAAATGAAGTGAGTGAAATGTATACAGGTGAAATTCAGCACGTTACATATGTAGGAGAACGGTATGAAATGAAAGTAAACATGGGGGCACTTGGAATATGGACAGCTTATCACGATAGTAAATTAAGCATCGGTAAACCAGTATCGTTATATGTGCCCAAAAAATGTATTCATCATATAGGGGGAGAATCGTATGAAGAAATTCAGTTCGCTTAAGTCTTTATTTGTATGTACTTTATTATTTTCGGCTGTAGTAACAGGGTGTAGTTCAAAGACAGGCAATGCAGATGCAAAGAGTAAAGCTACGAATGAAAAGAAAATTGTTGTATATAGTGCAGGACCGAAAGGATTAGCAGAAAAGATTCAAAAGGACTTTGAAAAGAAAACAGGTATAAAAGTAGAAATGTTTCAAGGAACAACAGGTAAGATTTTAGCACGAATGGAAGCTGAAAAGAAAAATCCAGTCGTTGATGTAGTAGTACTTGCATCATTACCAGCGATGGAAGGATTAAAAAAGGATGGGCAAACGTTAGCTTATAAAGAAGCGAAACAAGCTGATAAGCTTCGTTCTGAATGGTCGGACGATAAAGGACATTATTTCGGATATAGTGCTTCAGCGTTAGGAATTGTGTATAACACAAAAAATGTGAAGACAGCGCCTGAAGATTGGAGTGATATAACGAAAGCGGAATGGAAAGGAAAAGTGAATCTTCCAGATCCAGCACTTTCAGGTTCAGCTTTAGACTTTGTAACAGGATATGTGAAAAAGAGTGGAAAAGATGGATGGAATTTATTTGAACAGCTTAAGAAAAATGAAGTTACAGTAGCGGGGGCAAATCAAGAAGCGTTAGATCCAGTAGTAACAGGTGCGAAAGACATGGTCATTGCTGGTGTTGATTATATGACGTACAGTTCAAAAGCAAAAGGTGAACCGGTTGATATTGTTTATCCAAAAAGCGGAACAGTTATTAGCCCACGAGTAGCAGGAATTATGAAGGATAGTAAAAATGTAGAAGGTGCAAAAGAGTTTATTGATTATTTATTATCAGATGATGTGCAAAAACAAGTTGCTAAAGCGTATTTATTGCCAGGTAGAACAGATATAAAAGCTGAAAATAGACCGAATGTAGAAGAAATTCCGGTATTAAATATTGATTGGAAAACAGTTGAGAAAGAACAAGATGAAATAGGAAAACAATTTAAGAAAGTATTTCAATAAGATGGTGATTACATGGTAAATCGATTCATGTCAGTAAGACAAGTTGGAATGACGGTAGCGTTGTTACTTGTGGCGATGTTAATCGTCATTCCGCTTTTCCTCATTTTATTTTCTAGTGTATATGAAAATAGTAGTTGGAATTTTTTAAAGTCTTTTGAAGTGATGCAGAGTGGTGGATTAGCTGGGATTTTTCTAAACTCGATGCTTTTAGGTGTACTCGTAGTAATAGGAGCGACCATATTTGCATTTCCACTAGCGTTTATTATGAGTAAAACAGATGTTGGAAAGTATAGTAAATTGGATATTATTTTTATGATTCCATTTATGACTCCACCGTATATTGGATCGATGGGCTGGATTTTGTTCATGCAGCCGAACGGCTATTTCGAGCAGTTTTTTCCGATGCTAAAGACGATTTCATCTTCGTTTTTTAGTTTAGGAGGTATGGTTTTAATAATGAGTCTGCATTTATTCCCATTCCTTTACTTCATGTTGAAGAATACTTTACTTCAAATCGGAAGTAGTAAAGAAGAAGCGGCAGCAGTTCATGGTGGAAGATTTTTCTATCGTTTACGAAAAATCATATTGCCGTTATTAGTATCAAGTTATGTAATGGGTGCTTTACTTATTTTCGTAAAGACGATTGCTGAATTTGGAACACCGGCTACATTCGGACGTAGAATAGGATTTCATGTGTTAACATCAGAGATTCATAAATTTATTTCAAGTTGGCCAATTGATTTTAGTAGCGCAACAGCATTATCTTCTTTATTACTTAGTGCATGTATGCTCATTTGGTATATGCAAAATGTATTGAATCGAAAGTACTCATATGCAATGGTTAGTGGAAAAGGTGTGAAATCTAAAAGGTATACATTGTCTATATTTACACGGGTTGTAGCATGGGTTTATGTAATTGGTTTATTAATCGTATCAATTGGAATCCCGTATTTTTCTATACTGATTGCTTCATTATCAAAATTAAGAGGTGGCGGCTTGCATGTAAACAACTTTACAACGAGCCATTATGAAGCATTGTTTACAATTGGATCTCCAGGATTAGAGGCTTTATGGAACAGTTTTCTATTTTCACTTATAACAGCAATTATTGCTGCTACTATTGGAGTCTTTTTGGCGCTTATGATTCGAAAGGGGAAAAAGTCCTCTGAAAAATGGCTTGATATGTGCGGTATGTTACCAAATATGGTACCAGGAATCGTGATGGTTGTAGGGCTTATTTTGTTCTGGAATTCACCCTATATGCCCCTGTCGATTTACAATACACCAGTCATGGTTATCGTAACATACGTCGTTCTTTTTTTACCTTATACGGTGCAGTATGTAAAAGCATCGCTTGGACATATTGATGATTCTCTAGTACAGGCTGGAAGTATTTTTTCTGGAAATTATATTTACATTTTTAGAAAGGTAATATTACCCCTTATTATCCCGGGCATTCTGGCTGGATGGGCGATGACATTTACAATCTCGATAAGAGAGTTAGTAGCATCGCTTCTCGTACTACCTCCATCAGTAGAAACGTCAGCAACATTTATTTTCGCTCAATTTGAGCAAGGAGAAGTATCTATTGGGATGGCGATGGCTGTCGTTTCAGTTGGACTTACAACAGTATGTTTATTACTTCTGCAACATATGGAGCAAAAGCGAAAAGGGGTAGCAGGATGAGGGTAGAAGTATGGGGAGGAGCGGGAGAATATGGTCGTTCCTGCTACTTCGTAAAAAATAAAGAGACGAAAATAGTATTTGACTGTGGTATTAATCGGTCATATGAGGATAGTTATCCAAAAATGGAGAGGGAAGTTGTACCATTTTTAGATGCAGTATTCTTATCACATATTCACGAAGATCATACAATGGGTTTACCTTTATTAGCGAAGTATGGATATAAGAAAAAAATTTGGACGACTCGTTATACGAAAGAGCAACTTCCCGCTTATTATGAAAAATGGAGAAACTACAATTTGGCGCAAGGATGGAATGTACCTTATAACGACCAAAATGTTAAAGATTTAAACTATGTTTGTATTGATGAGATTAGTAATCCGAATGAATGGATACAGGTTACTCCTACATTGCGTTTTCAGTGGGGATATAGTGGGCATGTATTAGGGGCTGTTTGGTTTTTAGTGGATATGAGTCATACATATGTATTTTATTCTGGCGACTATTCAGCAGAGTCTAACATACTACGAGCTAATTTACCTGAGAAATTGCGTGGGGGGATAAAAGTTGCAATCGTAGATGCCGCTTATCATACTGACGATGTTTCGCAACATGAACGAGTAAACGAACTGTGTGCAGAAATTGAACGAGTTGCTCAAAATAAAGGAATAGCATTACTACCATTGCCACCGCTTGGTAGGGCGCAAGATATCGTATTGTATTTGTATGAAAAATATAAGGAACTTCCCATTATAGTAGATCAAGAAATTTTGGATGGATTCCAAGAGATGTTCGTATATAAAGATTGGCTCAAAAATAATGAAGAACTTGAAGGGCTTATGGAGAGTTTAAAAAGAAACATAATCGTTATGGATCATGACATCGGTACGCAAAATAGTTATGGAATAGTTGTCATGAGTGATGCGAATATGCAAACGAAACGGGCCCAGTTATATTATGAAGAACTCCGGCATGAAGAACGAAATTCTATTATCTTTACTGGACATATTGCTAAAGGGAGTTTTGCAGAAAAAGTTTTGAAAGAACGTGTAGGTAAAGAATGTAGGGTGAAACGAGTTCCATATAAAGTTCACCAAAGTATAAGAGATGTGAAAGAGATGTTAAATACATTATTACCAGAACATACGGTGTTAGTACACGCTTTGAAAGAGGATACGGATCGATTGCAGGAAAAGCTTAGCATGGCAGGGTATGAAAATGTGTATTCACTTGCAATGGAATGTGTAGAAGTTATTTAAAATGTAAAGGGGATCGGTATATGAAAAAGGTATTTGTATTCGCAAGCATTTTCTTTTGTTGTTTCCTGTATAACGTTAAGGAAGGCTTTGCCGCCAGTCCGATGAAACCTAGTTTTGAAGTGAAATTATTATTAAAGCCAGAACAAGTATTAGGTTATAACAAAGAGATGAACGAAGAGGTACTAGAATATTTCCAGGCTGGTACAAATTATGAAAGAATACAAGTGCAATTTTTAGATACAGCGAATAAAAATTTAAGTAGTGAAGGTTGGTTTGCGAGAATTCGAAAGAAAGAATTTAGTAAAGATTTTGAACTAACATATAAAAAAAGATACCCTATTCAAAATGGTGTAATTCAAGATGCACTAGAAGTAGCTAAAAAAGATGGATTTGATAGTAAAACTGATAGTTATGAGGCAGAAGTAGATTGGGGATTTGAGAAGAAAACGTTAAGTATTTCAAATAAAAAAAGTTACAGCGCTAAAGGATATGGAGTACTTGATTTACCAAACGAACGAGCCGCTCAAAACATGTTAATAGAAAAGTTACCAGGGAAAATGAACAAATGGCTGTATACGAATTGGGGAGAAGAAATGCTCAAGAACTCTCGTATTTACGGTCCTGTATTAATGAAACGGTATACAGGGGAGTTTGAAAATATAAAAACGAATATTGAAGTTTGGCCACTAAGTAATACAGGGAATATAGAAGATGATTTTGTAATAGAAGTGTCGTTTAAAACGAGTGAGGAAAGTATTGCAACAAAACAAAGAGAATTATTAATGAAGAGTGTAGAACAAAAAGGATGGTTGTTACCGAAAGATAGTTTGAAGACAGAGCTTATTTTTCAGTAAATAATAAAAAAGGAATCCATATGCTATGGATTCCTTTTTCCTATATACGAGTATTAAGCTAAGTCAGCTGACACGAACATAGCATTATTTTGAAGGTTTTTAGAGCGTAAACTATAAGCAACTACCTTCTTTTTATATTGCTTTACAACATCAACATGTTCTTCATGACTATAAATGTAAAAGACAAAATCTTTTTTACCACGTTTTGCATTGATAATTAAAGGTGTGCCCTCATTGTATGGTGGTGCATAATAGCGATCCAAAAATAATCCTTCGTTAAAATCATGAATAATTTTGGATTTCTGTTCGCCTTCTAAGTTATTTCCATTGATTGTAACAGTCGCATTCTCTTCTTCAAGTTGTGGATGTGTTTCGTACTTGCTAATGATGGATTCAATAACAGAGTTAGGAAGACTAGAAACGATAATTTTAAATGCCCCAAATACAACTAACATAACAATAAACCAAGTCGTCATAGTATATCATCCCCTTTATTCTATTAAATAATATAACTCATATGGTAATAGTACATATGGTGAAGTTTTGTATAATTTGTGAAAAATATGCCATTTTCATGAACAAAATGTTAGAAAAATCAATTTTGTTACAAAAAGTTGAAATCGAAGTATTTTAAAAGAAAAAGGTTTATAATAAAAACATAACTAATAACAACATTACTAATTATAAGGAAGTGTAACTATGAGTACTGTAACAATCGTATATGGTATTATTCTTTCTACAATTATTGGTTTATTTATTGTCGGGGTATCACGTTATATTCATAAATGGAAAGAAGGCGTTGCGAAATTAAATCACATTGAAGAAGAACTGAGTGATTTAATGTTACATCATGGTAAGTAAAAAGTTTATTTTTTAACTAAACAATGTGAAGAATATCACAAAGCATGCTCTCCTTATGAAGGCATGTTTTTTTGTTATGTCAATGCTTAGGCACATTCATACATTTTTTCCATACGATACAGTGTGAAAGTAGAAATGTTCGGAGTGGAAAAGAGGGATAAAATGAGTAGTTCAGGTTATGTTCCAGATAATAAAAACTTAAAGAAAAGCTCAGGAACTCCAAACCTTTTCTTTGATTCGAGAAAAAATATCTTTTTTAAAAGGGATGAGAAAAACGTTGCATATGAAGTTACGTCAACGCAGTTACCAGCGATGATAGGTGGAGCATTTGTTGATTTATTTATGACGAAAGGGCATATGCGAGAACCGCATTGGCATCCGAATGCGTGGGAGTTGGATGTTGTAGTATCAGGAGAAGCAGTTACATCCATTTTAAATCCCGAAACGAATCAATTACAAAATTATCATGTAAAAGCGGGGCAAACTGTCTTTATTCCAATGGGATGGTGGCATTGGATCACAGCGGTAACAGAAGAAGTACAATTACATTTGTTCTTCAATAACGATCAGTTTGAAACAGCAGAAGGATCAGACATACTTAGATTAACACCGCCAGAAGTATTTCAAGCTGCATACGGTGTAAGTGCAGAAAAATTAGGAAAGGACCTTTCGCCAATTAAGGAGTCAGTTGTAATTGGTCCTCCTAACTCCAATCGACTCAAAGGTGTTAAAGAAAGTGACGACTCAAATATAGTCGTTACGTTAAATGGACAAATAACATCATGTGAAATAGAGTAACTCTTTCTTTTACAACATATTTGTTAGATAGGCTTGGAATAGAAAGAGTAAATGATAGTTTAACAGAGTTAGAGCTTACTAGTCATGACAAGTTCTCTTCGTATACTGCTTCACTATATATGAGAGGGTATGTAGAAAAAGAGCTTCATGAGCCAGAAAGTCAATCGTTAGAAATGTTACGTAACATGTCAAAGGATGAGTATAATAAACATGTGTTACAAATTCATGAATGGATGAAAGATGAAGCAGAATGGAAAAAGCGGGATATCCCATTAAAAGTAGATATGGAATTTCAACGAATTTGGTCAGATCGATTAGTGGGTGCGAATGCTAAAGATTATATGAGTATAATGGAGAAGATAAATGGTAGGAATTATTTTCCAAAATCAATACAAGAAGAAATCGAGAATATTTTCAAAGGAACAGTTAATAATAGTAAGTTAGAATACGCTGGTCAAAAAGGTGGGTCTACCGCATTCGTATTGACAAAAAGTTTGTATACGACAGATAAGAAGGGGAATAAGGTAGAAGCTGTCATTATGTTTAACGATATACAAGATCAAGTTGCATACCAAAAGCTGAGAAATAATATAGATTATTTTATTCAAGAGGCTATAACAGATGAAGAGTTTAGAAATAAATTATAATGAAATAATTTTATTATGTAAACAAAGGGGTACTTATGAAAAGTGCTCTTTTTTTAATACAGGATTTTCCAATCTTATTATTGAATATAGATTGAAAATAAGAAAGGAAGTTGAAAAATGACGACAATATATTTCGTTCGCCATGCCCACTCTACATATACAAAAGAAGAACGGGAACGGCCGTTATCTGAAAAAGGGCATTGTGATGCAGAGAATATAACACGCTTGTTAAAAGATAAACATATTGATGTTGTGATCTCTAGCCCGTATAAAAGAGCAATTCAAACTGTGCAAGGAATTGCGAATGCATATCATGTATCGATACAAATAGAAGAAGATTTACGTGAAAGGTTATTAAGTACAGAGCCGGTACAGGATTTTAATGATGCTATGGAGAAAGTGTGGGGAGATTGGAATTATGCATACGAAGGCGGAGAATCAAATGATGTAGCACAAAGACGTGCTGTAATATGTATGCAAAGTATATTAAGAAAATATAAAGGTAAGAATATTGTAATAGGCACCCATGGAAATATTATGGTATTACTAATGAATTATTTTGATTCGAAATATGATTTTCAGTTTTGGAAAACCCTTCATATGCCTGATGTGTATAAAATAACTTTTGATAATAATTGTTTCAGTTTTGCTGAAAGAATACAGTCTACAGATTATCAGATAAATAATTTGTAAAAGTTTATCAAAAAAAGAGGAAAGAGAGAAGTTATTGTAGAAGTATGACTTTGTAACATAAAAAATATGTGTTAAAGGAGGCTGTTTACATGTTTGAGAAAGAGAAAGAAGGGCTTATTGAAGTTCACAACGTATATGAAATTGTACCAGAAGATGGAACAATTATTGGTATGGCAACGGAAGAAGAAATGGAAATTGCTGCTGAACTAGAGCTGCAGTACTATGCCCATTCTCGTTTGCTAGAAGCAAATATTCAGTTAGACGGTTCCTCCTACAAAGAGTTACTTCAGGAGTTCCAGGAGTACGAAAGAAAATCAATGAGCTTTTGGCGAGCAATACATAAGCGTTTAGCTGTGCCATGGGCATGGGTATTACGTATTGATGTTGCGAATGGTCCTATTTATGTAAGTAATGGGAATTCGTATTACGAAGAAATCGATGATGAAGAAGATTATGAATAGATAAGTAAGGAAGCAGCTTTAGTTGCTTCCTTTTTTTATTTATAGAGATTGAACAGCCTCAATAATAATATCTGGTCGATCAATTTCGATTCCGTGACCAGCATGTTCGGCAAGTATATATTGGCTATGTATTGAGAGCTGTAATTGTTCATGAATCAGTTCTTGCCACATTGATTCAAGTTGCGTCGCTTCCTCTTTTGACATGCCGCCTTCAGTCAACTGAGTAATAGAATATTGAGGGTCTCTACCGATAACGATTAAAGGTGTTTCTAATTTTTTATGTAGCTCTTTTATTGAGTGGGTACAATTTTTCTACTCGCATAGTTCAGAAGCTGTCGCTTTATATAATAGAGGCGAGATAGAAAATTCAATGTAATGTCTTGATTGATTAACGAGTATAGATTTTAGTTCATTATAAAGCATGTCTACATTCATTTTGGAGTACGTATTATATTTTTGAAGCCACATATCATCCGAGTCAGTCTGATCAGAAATTGGTAAATGAAGTTCATCTAGTCGGTGTAAGTTCATGGAAGTAGAATCAACTAAAATAAGTGCCTCCAGCTTATCTTCATGTAGCATCGCAAAATGTTGTGCGCATAAGCCGCCATAGGAATGACCGATTAGAATGATTGGCTTGTGAATATCCAGTTTTTGTAGCAACAAATGAAGTTCTTTTGTTACTTGTAACGTAGTACGTGAATAATTCCCTAGCTCACTTTTTCCGTAACCTGGGCGATGGTATGAAACGACTGTAAAGTGCTGTGAAAGCTTTTCTATCATAGGAAGCCAATCATAAAATGAGCAAGTCATTCCGGTTTGAATGACTACCGTTTGTTTACTACTTCCTTTTATATATACTTCTATAGTTTGCCCTAATACCTCTACAAGTTTATAAATAATAAACCCTCCTAACTAAGCTTGAAATAATTTTTGACAAGCAAAAACAGTGCACCAAACACCTATACCAAACAGGACAGATGTACTAAGTGAAAAAGAATTTTTTAGACCAATATAGACGATAAATAATAGTAGTGCGGATGCAGGAAATCCATATAATACGCCTATCGCAAATTGACTTAATTCTTGTTTGTTCCCACCTTCAAAAGAAATCCAAAATAGGCTTAGTAAACTAACGAGTGGAAGGGCAGCAATAAAGCCGCCTATCGCACTGTAATGTTTAGCGACTTCAGTAATAACGCCGATAATAAGTGCGGAAACGATTACTTTAACGAGGAAATGCATATTTTGCCTCCTTCGCTAATAACGAAAAGGCTTTTTCAATTAATTGTTGTTCTTCTTTTGATAACTGAGATTCTAATATTTTTATCTTTTCTTTATCTAGTAAAGTATGCTTTTCTAATCCTTCAATGCCTTCTATCGTTAATGTAAGGTTTACAACTCTTTCATCTTGTTTGTTTCTTTCTTTTATAATAAATCCTTTTTGAATAAGACGCTTTACGTGTTCAGATGCTGTGTTATGAGAGAGACTAAGCTCAGTAGCGACTTTTCCAATTGTTATATCTTTCTCACGAGAAACGATTTGTAAAATACGAATAGCTTGATGGGAAAGGTTGTCTTCATATTCATATCGTAAGTGATAATAAATACTCTCCCAATGTTGATTGATGTCTTTCATAATGATAAATCCTGGTTTAAAATTCTTATAAAAATCTATAAATCGTTGGCGAACCAAGTCAAATGCCAACTACCGAAAAGGAATCTCACCTTTTTCCTGTCCGTAAGGGTTGTGACCTTTTCATCCACCTATTGTGAAAGAATGACGGCAGGTTCCTGTTAGGAACGATCTGTCCTTGCATACGACCATTCATCCAAGTCAGTAGTATGCAAGAGGTTATAAGAAATAAACCAGTACCCCCCTTCTCATTTAAATTTTAAATACGAATTGTTGATTGCTCATATAAACAGTTTTATGAAGAATGCTCCACAATTTCCAATTGTGATATTCTTGCCACGTTTGAATTGTTTGTAACCATTTTATATATATTTTTTTCGTATTCTTTTTACTTTCTTCCATGGAAGCAACAAGAATACGCAGTTTTTTTGTAATTTGGTTTTTTAATAATAATATAATCTCTTTTGGTAATTGTTCTTGCAATTCTAATCCACGTCTTGCGATCGTGAAGGCGGCTGCTTCATGAACGCTAATACCGAAATTTTTACTGTATTTTAATTTTCCAATCACAATTGTATAAGCGGGGTTTACTGTTTTAACAGAAAATCCGTTACGAAGAGACATGCGAATTAAACTGTTCAACATCTTTTTATACGTAAATTGATGGAAATTACGATTACTGTATTTATCAGTATCATGAGATTGTTGAAACTTTAAATCTTCTAAAACAATTCCACCTACATTGTTTTCCAATAACCATGTTTTAATTTGTTGTACGATTTGTCCAATTATCGTTGCGCGTTTGTTTGTTGAAAACATATTCAGATTGTGTAGATAAAAATTTTTTGACCCTTTAAAATTACCTTGTTTTGTACATAAACTAACTGCAATACGGTCCGGATTTACATCAATTCCTGCAATTACATCTAATTGTGGTGTTTCCTTGAAATCTAGTACACGACCTATTGCTGTTTCATCAAACGTAATATTTACATAAAATTCATTTTGTTTACGAATGATTTCTACACTATATTTTTGATGCTCTATAATCGGTTTTCCTTTTGGATTTACACCAATTTGCTCTCCCATAACGACATTTGTAATTTGATGATAAAAACGATATGGAATGATAATCGGAACTTTGATTCGCGGGCTTTTTGTTTTTCCATTTGTTAGTCTTAATGGATTTGCAATTTCTAACCATCCTTGCCCACAGTCATCAACTGTAATGCGCATGTTCAAATTCCCTTTTTTGCTTTTATCTCCACGAGAATATAATTGTCGTGTCCGCAAATCTTTCCATTCTTGATTGGATATCTTGTTTTTCATTCTTTCATAGAAATTTTTCCGCCCACCAAAAATAATAGGAGGTAATGTTTTATTTTTAATATGTTTTGCATATGTTTCAATTTTTTGTTCTAATTTTTGTTTTCGTTTTCTTAAACCAATTAAACAAGTTTCTAATGAAACTTGTTTAGGTCTTTTTTTGCCGCGTTCATAATCATCTATTTTTTGTAACGTCTTTTCTAACTTTTTTTGATTGTTTTCTAGGTAAACAGGAAGAAGTTCTTTTTGAGAGAAAAGGATCATTTGCGCTTGTAAAATCGCATCTTCACAAAAACGTTTATTTAACAAATATTTAGGTTGTAGTTTTTTTATCAATTCTTTCTCGTTTTCGCCCTCAATCAAACGATTAAAACTATATCGTTTTGCACTTTCGAACGTACGGATCAAAGTAATTAAATCTTCCGTTTGTTCTTTTGTAATAGAATTGATTTTACAAGTACGTGTTGTTTTCATCCTTTTCCCCCTTTTCATCACCTGAAAATATTATAGGTTGAATTCTGTAAAATATAAAACCTGTAATTGTAAATTTTTATAGTTTTTTATAGATTCTTATTTACTGTTATTACCTCCTATTTTTATATCGTATAATAAGATATATTCGTTAATTTAGACATAAAATCCTTTTATTTGGATAAAAAATGTTGAAAAAGTTTATTTTTATTGAAATATAAGGTAATCTATGTGTAAAGGTATACATTTAGCAAGAGAGAGGATGATAGCTGTGAATACATTCAAATGGATGAGTCATGAACAGATGTATGTAGATGAAATACATGTTGAAAAATGTGGTCCTCTTTCAGTCGGCGTATATGGGGGAAATCAAGAAAGTGATGCATATGAACGAGGAGATGCGGTACTTGCTTGGTGGGATCCTGAATTACAATTTGAATTTGTTATGATTTTTGATACACACCACAAAACAAAAAATATTGATTATATAATAGAAGCAATTTCAGAAAGAAAAGAGAAACTAAAAGAGTTATTTTCCTACCCGATACATTTAGCTTTTCATCATACACATATGTACTTATTAGCGTTATTTACAGATGAATTGTTTATTGAAAAATGTGATCAAAATGATGAGGAACTTGCATGCTTAATTTGTTTACGAAAAGGCGAATTTTTATATTGGCTATCAGTTGGTGATTGTTTCGCATATTTATTCCATTCTGAGAAAACGAAGAATGGTAAAGGGCGGTTAAATAAACGAAAGAATTACGAATATATCGGTAGGAAAAATATTTTTGCGGCAAATACACCTTGCTTTACGTCAGGTGTAAGAGGATTAGAAAAAGGAATGAATCATATTGTAATGGCAACGGACGGTATTTTAGAATGTGATAAACAAAGGTTTGATGATGATCAATCATTAGTAGAAATATTGCACGACGGAAGTTGCTTACAGATTGAACCAGTATTAACAAATGTACTGCAGTGGAAAGGTAGAGATTGTGCCACTATTATTGGATGGTCTATTGATACTGAAAATAAACGATGCGCTAATTAATATAAAAGGAGTTCAAGGTTTTTATCCTTGAACTCCTTTTTGTTAAGCGATATGGATGTGATACGTTTGTAACCATTCATTTACTTGAAGCATATATTCCATAGCACTTCTTGCTTCAAAATTATTAATTTCTTTATTGCTTTCATCGGCAATGGCAAGTAATGTGGAATGATTAATAAGTGAGAAAATAGGATTGTTTTTATTACTGCACATGTCGAGTGATAAATGACGGATTGTTTGCAGATAATGTGGATCTTGTGAAGTTGGATAAGCACTTTTTCTTCTGTTACGTACATCGTCAGGTAAAGCAGGTTGCAGTGCTCTACGTAAAATGCCTTTTTCAATATTATCAATGCTTTTTATGTTGAAAGGAACGTTCCATAAATATTCAACTAATCGATAATCGCAAAACGGTACACGAACTTCAAACCCTACAGCCATACTCATACGGTCTTTACGGTCAAGTAAGAAAGGGAGAAATCTCGTTAAAAATAAATAAAACATTTGACGTTGTTTTGCGGATTTTTTGTTTTCGCCTTCAAGAGTAGGTACTTCAAGTATCGCTTCTTGGAATCGTGCATCAATATAGTTTTCTAAGTTGCATTGGTTATTTACTTCATTTAGTAGAAGAGGAGATGTATTTTTCCAATTCGTTAGCCACGGAAACTTATCTACATATAGTAATTCTTCTTGGTGAAACCAAGGATACCCGCCGAATACTTCATCAGCAGATTCTCCAGATAAAGCTACAGTTGCATCTTTTTTCATTTCGCAAAATAGTAAATATAGTGAAGTTTCCATTTCACCGGCACTCGGTAAATCTTTTGCACGAAGGGGAACGAATAAGTGATTTGCTAATTCTTCAGCATTCACAATAATATCATGATGCGATGTCCCTACATGTTCAGAAACGCGTTTTACCCAAGGAGCGTCTAAACCAGTGCGAGCAAATGTCAACTCGAAATCTTTTGCGCTATTTACAAAGTCAACGGAATACGTATGAAGTGTTTTATTTTCAGCAGCAAATTCTTTCCCCGCTAGTGCAGTAATCCCGCTAGAATCTAATCCTCCTGATAACATACAGACGAGAGGAACATCGGCAATTAATTGTCTTTTTACTGTATCTTGTAAAATAGATAAAATATGTGATGATGTATCTTCAGTACAGTCTGTATGAACCTTACTGTATAAATTCCAATACTTTTGAACTACTTTTTTATCACGTGTAAACGTTATACAATGTCCAGCACGCACTTCTTGAATATGTTTAAAGACGCCACAGCCTGGAGTTCGAAATAAGCCTAATCCAAATATTTCGTTTATGCCATCCGAATCAATTTCAGAAGGAACAGATGGATGAGCCAATAGCGCTTTTATTTCAGATCCGAAAATAATGCTGTCATTTCTTTCAGTATAAAAGAGTGGCTTTACGCCTAAATGATCACGCGCTAAAAACAATTGTTGCTTCTGATCATCCCATAAGGCGAAAGCGAAAATTCCGTTTAAATGTTGTACGCAATCTTCTTTCCATTCTAGATAAGCATGTAGTAACACTTCTGTATCTGAATGCGTTTCAAATGCATGACCACATTTTCGAAGTTGTTCTCTCAGTTCACGGAAATTATAAATTTCTCCATTATAAGTAAGAGCATACGTATAATCACCAGCACGAAATGTCTTAGGCTGTGTCCCGCCTTCTGGATCAATAACAATTAAACGTCGGTGTGCAAAGGCCGCATGAGGTGAAAACCAAAATCCTTCAGCATCAGGACCACGATGCTGAATACTATTTGCCATCTTTTCTAAAATAACATGTTGATTTGAAAGATCTTTCTGCCAATCTACCCAACCTGTAATTCCACACATACACATCTCATCTCCTAATTTAAAATGTTGAAAAGTAGATTAATGAAATAAAGTGAAACTTTAATCAGTGGGGGGCCAGCCCCCACTGATTATTAGTTGAACCAATCGGGCTTTTACGGGCAGTTATCTCCCACCTAACATCCTCGTATTCGCACAATTTTGAGGTGGGATTTACTGCCCGTTAATGCGGGGTAAAATGTACACTAAGTTAAAAAGTTACCACATAAATAGTGTACTACATGAATTAAAGTGTAGACTTGAGAAAATTTTCTTGTAATACATAGTTATGTGAGACAATGTCTTAGGGAAAGTATTCCATAACATACAAAAAATAAAAAAGATGAGAGAAAATTTTTTCTAAGACGTTATATAGGGTGTAAAAGCTTTTACAAAAAAATAAGGGGAATCGCTACATGAAATCAAATGAGAAAAATTTTATAAAAAGGCTACAACGGCAAAAAGAAGATGCGCTAGAATTTGTTGTCGATACATACTTACCGCTCATAAAAGGAATCACGCACAAAGTTCTACTTCCAGTTCAAAATGATGGACTCATAGAGGAATGTGTAAACGATATATTTCTTTCCATTTGGAATAACGCAAATAAATTTCATGGAGAGCCAAGTGACTTTAAAAAATGGATTGCGGCAATTGCGAAATTTAAAGCGATTGATTATTACCGAAAAGCGACTAAAAAAATAGAAATTATTTCAGATGAGTTTCATATCAGTACGGAGAAATCAGCTGAAGACGAACTAATCGTTATGGAAGATAGGGAAGAATTAATGCAGCTTATTAATCAATTAGAACCGTTAGATCAAAAGGTGTTCATTATGAAATATCTTCTCGGTATGAAGACAGAAGAAATAGGAGACAAGTTAGGGCTAACTCGGGCAGCAATCGATAATCGCGTGTACCGTGGAAAAAAGAAACTACAACAAAATGCTACGAATATTAGTTTTGGAGGTAGTGCAATATGAAAGACATTTATGAACTATTAAATGATATTGATATAGATGAAAAAGAACTTGAAGAAATTGAGACTTCTGAAATTGAAAAAGAAAAAGTAAAACGGAATGTAAAACAGTCGATACGTACGAAGAAAAAGATGAAAAGTTGGAAAAAAGGTGTTGCTGCTGCATCTATTTTAGTAGGATTATCAGTTGCAACACTGGGCATTGGATTTCCTACGTATGCCGGGGGATTACCAATTGTAGGTGACATATTCCGATTTTTAGATAATGGTAGAACAGGTCTATATGAAAATTATAAAGAGTTTTCGACTGAGTTGAATATGACGAGAGAGAGTAATGGGGTTAAGGTTACAATTAATGATGCTGTTTTTGATGGTAGAACAATTACCATCACATATTCTATTGAGAGTGAAAAAGATTTAGGAGAGAAACCGTTCCCATTTGGAAGTCCGCAAGTTATGGGCTTTAATGGCGGAGGAGGTAGTTCGAACGTTACAAAAGTTGGAGAGGGAAAATATGTAGGTATGACTACGATGAGTGGTCATGGTAGTGAAAGGCTAGATGTAGCAAATGTTTGGTGGGATATAGAAGCAATTGAGTTGGACTATGAAGGTAATACAATAAAGGGAAACTGGAATTTCGCACTTAGTTTAAAAGCAATGGATAGTAAGGAAGTAAAGGTTAATAGGGTTTCTGAAAATGAATTAATAAAAGTAAACATAGACAAAATGGAAGTAACCCCGATGTCCTTTATCGTTTTTTTCAATCAGGAAGAATCTAAGGCATTACGAAGTATATGGGATAGTGCGGATGTTGAGTTAGAAATAAAAGATGATTTAGGAAATAAATATGCAGGTGAAGGAAATGGCGGAACTAGTACAGTAGCCGAACCGCATAAAAGTAGTTGGAGTGCTACATTCCAAAAGTTAAACGAAAATGCAACAAAGCTTATCGTTACACCTCGTGTGCACTTGCGAGTGCATACACCTGAAAATCATGGCGGAGTGGAGTATGTGAATGGAAAAGAGAAGAAAATTGAAGTGCCGAATAAAGAAGCAAAGAGTAAAGATATAGTGTTGGATGATATTGTCATTGATTTAAAGAAATAGAAGAGAGACTGCCTAAAACCATTAGGCAGTCTCTTTTCGTTAAGAATTAGTTACGAGTAACGCATGCGGATGATGCGTTTTATACTCATCTTTCCATGGTATATTTAGTTGTTCCCACGATTCGCCGCTATCATTGGATTGAAACACGCCGTTGTTATTTAAAGTGTAAAATGTATGTGGTTCTGCAGGATTTGTCGCAAACATCGAAATGACTGTACCAATTGCTGATGGTAGACCTTGTTGTACTTGCTGGAAAGGAGTATCTTTCGTTTTACGATAAATATAAGATTCATAAGGAATACGGTGATGAGCGAGATCGGCACTTGGTGCGGCAGAAACGAGAATTGTATCGCAATCAGCCGGATCGATAGCCATGCTGTATAAATAATGATGTTCAAGTCCTTCACTGCATGAGATCCAGCTGTTTCCACTGTTATAACTTTCGAGGTATGCGCGATCAGGTCCGCCCATAAATCCGTCACCGCATGATGCATAAAGGCGATTTGGAGCGTCAGGATGCATAAGCAATTGATGAGCATCGATAGGAGCACCAAATTTTTTATCAATCCATGTATGCCCTCTATCATTACTTTGAATAACAGCACCTGCTTCAATTGAAACATGGATTGTATTTGGAGTGTTTGGATCAACTGTAATCCAACGTACGTGATGGGTGAAAGGTCTAGGCGGAAAAGCCCACGTATAAGAAGATAATAATGATTTCATATTTTTAAGTTCAGTCCACGTTTCACCGCCATTTTCTGAACTGAATAAAGCGCTCGGTTCTGTGCCGACATAAACGACGCCATACCCATTAACTTGTTCATTTGAGCTTATCGTTATGGAAGTGATAGAGGAGTGCAGAATACCATCCTCTTTAGGGAAATCAAAGTAACGATAGGAATCTCCAATCGGTCTCCACGAATCCCCGCCATCGTCGCTTAACCATAAACCTCGTCCAAATGTTCCGCAATATACACGGTTTTGTTGGAATGGATCAACTGCAATACAGGTAGGTTGCATATTTTGTAAGTGGTATGAGGTTTCATAGTTACCATATCGTTCTTTTACAACAACAAGTTCACGCTCCATACAGAGAAATAATCTTTTCAATTGTGTCCCCTCCTTAAAAATTCTTTCTTTAGTAAACAATATGAAAATAAAAAAGAAGTAGTCTTGTTTTTATTTGAGAAAAAGGACTTGTTTGAAAAAGAGCGAAGTGTGTATACAGAGGAAGCGGGATAAAGATGGGGAGTTTGTTTCATACTAACATACAGATATTGCACTTAAAGGAGCATTCGTATGGGACATTCACATGATCACGGTCATTCTAACAATAAAAAGGCGTTACTAATTGCTTTCGTACTAACAACAAGTTTTATGATTGCTGAAGTAATTGGAGGATTTGTAACAAATAGTTTAGCACTACTATCTGACGCGGGGCATATGCTAAGTGATGCGGTATCTTTAGCTTTAAGTTTACTTGCGTTTAAGCTTGGAGAAAAAACAGCAACAGCTGCGAAAACATACGGGTATAAGCGAGTCGAAATGTTAGCGGCATTATGTAACGGTGTCGTTCTTATTGTCATTTCAGTATACATTTTTATTGAAGCAATTCGCCGTTTTAAAGAACCAGTTGAGATTGCTAGTAATGGGATGCTCATTATTGCCATACTTGGTCTACTTATTAATATTTTATCAGCTTGGATATTAATGAGAGGCGGAGATGTGAAGGGCAATTTGAATTTAAGAAGTGCTTTCTTACACGTATTAGGCGATCTATTGGGATCAGTCGGAGCGATTATTGCAGCGCTATGTATTAAATTTTTCGGATGGACTGCTGCAGATGCGATTGCTAGTATTCTTGTGTCTATTTTAGTCATTATTAGTGGATGGCGTGTAACACGTGATACGGTCCATATATTAATGGAAGGTGCACCGCAGCACATAAATGTTGAAGAGGTAAAAAGTACATTATTAAATATTACGGTTGTAAAAGAAGTTCATGATTTGCATATATGGTCTGTCACATCTGATTTTCAAGTATTAACTTGCCATTTGATTATTAAAGATAATGAAACGCAAAGTGTATTAAAAGAGGCTACGGATGTATTGAAGGAGAGGTTTCATGTAGAACATGTCACCATTCAAGTAGAAATAGATGGTGAATTTAATGATAGTGAGACAACTTGCAAAGTATGAAAGAAAAAGGATAAGAAAATGTGTCATAACATTTTTCGCACGGCATACATATATATAATGTGGCCACAAATACTTTGTAAGGTAAATATTTCATGAAATTACTTTACTTATAAAGAGTCATCTTTTATAATCAAAAGTGGTAATTGATAAAGATTATCATTTTCAATGATCGTAGAAAGGAGTTTTTTAAAAGATGAGTAGTCAACTCCGTTTTGCTGTTGAAAATCGTAAGAGGCATTTAATTGATGAGTTAATTGGAGCAGGTGTGTTTAAAATTCGCGACCGACAATTATACGAGCTGTCTTTAGAGGAATTGGAAAAAGAGTACGAAGATATGGAAGATTATGCAGATATTCAGGCATAGCTATATAGATTAATAAAAGGTGAGCTGGTTACGATTTTGTTAAATAGACTAAACTAAGAAGAGGATATTATGTTCAATATATGAGCATATATCCTCTTTTCTTATACATATTAGATTAGTTATACAGATATTGAAAATATAGTTCAGTATGTATACAATATTCGGAAGAATATGTATAATTCAGACGGAGGACGTATCCCATAGCGGGAGTCGTAGTGAGGTCTTTAGACCGAGCGTTAATATTTTTTAGGGGTGAAGTGCTATGAGAGTGCAAGAGGTTGTCTTAGAGAATAACAGCAAAAGATACATATTACTGGATCAAGAGGGATTCCCTGTGATTTCTGTCATGAAGTATCTAAAGTATTTAGATAAGACAGGGAAAAGTTCTAATACTCAAAAAACATACTGCTATTCCTTAAAACATTACTTTACCTACTTAGATGAAACAAACAAAGATTATAAGTATATACGGTTAGAAGATTTAATTGAATTTGTTGGTTGGTTAAGAAGTCCTTATAAGGGTTCAAAAACCACTCCTCTTCGACAAGAAAAAGCCAAACGGACGGAAAAAACTATTAATCTTACAATTACGGTTATAGCAAACTTCTATGACCACTTATTTCGAAATGAAGAAATACAAAATGACATGATGGAAAAGTTAATGAAACAAGTGTTTACGGGGGGACACTCACGTTACAAAAGTTTCTTACATCATGTCAATAATGACAAGCCATCCATCAGAAACGTACTTAAATTAAAAGAATCAAGCAAAAAAGTAAAAATACTGACAAAGAAACAAGTGCAGCAAGTTTTAAATGCCACAACTAATATACGAGATACTTTCTTAATTCAACTGTTATTTGAAACAGGATTACGCATTGGAGAAGTTCTTTCACTTTTTATAGAAGACGTTATATTTGATCATGCAAAAGGCCATATGATTCGTTTAGTTGATCGAGGAGAATTAGAAAACGGGGCAAAGTTAAAAACAGGTGAACGTGAGATTTTCGTGTCACAGTCCCTAATTGATTTATATGATGATTATTTGTATGAAATTATGGATGAACTGGATGTGGATACAAATTTTATACTCGTCAAATTGCGTGGCGAGAACTTAGGAAAACCGATGAAATATAGTGATGTAGAATCACTTTTTAAACGTTTGAAAAAGAAAACAGGGATAAATCTTCATCCCCACTTATTTCGCCATACACACGCTACAATATATTATCAGAAAACAAAGAATATTAAACAAGTGCAAGAACGATTAGGACATTCTCAAATTCAAACAACGATGAATCTATACCTTCATCCTTCGGATGAAGAAATTCGAGAAGATTGGAAGAAAGCCCAGTCCGAATTTCACCTAAACAAATAACTGAACGGGGGATATTGAATGAAGAGAATTAAAAATGTTCATATAGAAGAAATGGGCTTTCATGAAAGGTTACAAAGAGAACTGTCCATCTATCCCGAAAAAACAATCAATGAAGATGGCTCTATTACGATTGAACAAATAAACAATCCCTATTTCTTAGTCAACGACAAATGGAATATTACTTTTTTGGGTGAAATTAAGCAGTTCGAAGAAGTTATAGCAAGCTATAACGGTTCAAATAAAAATATTCATTTTCGCTTTACCTATCCTACAATCAATTTAGAAGTAAAATATGTATTTTATCAACATCTATTTAATGATTTTTGGACGATCAAACGTAGTTTTCAGGGGCAAAATCCATTAAGAAGAATGACGGATTTCTTAAACGAAAAATATCCAAAACTATCATCTTTATTGGAATTAGACATTGAAAAAGCAGAACGAGAGTATTTATTTTGGTTGAATGAACAAGGAGTTAAAACTCACAGAACGTAAAAATACATAATAAGAAAAAGTCAAACATTCAAAAATAACGTAGCAATCTATTTAAGAACGATTTATACTTCTTTTCTCCGACTTACTGATAATCGAGAGGAATGGGAAAAAGATAAGTGGGATATCCGTATTTCACATGATAAATATGGTGTTGATTACAATAAAAGTCAATCAAATTATTATCTTGATTTCTCAAAGATAGACGTAAAGATTCGGGAAGAAGTTAAAAAATATTTTAAACGACGGTTGCTTAGTAAAAACAAATTCTCTTGGGGCTCAGCACGAAATTATATGAACTATTTATCACCATTTTTCACTTTTATATTTTGTATAGAACCTATATGGAAAAATTTAAAAAACTTAAAAAGAACCCATATTGAAAAATACATTGAATATCTACATGAATACGCTAATAATTCGAAACACCCCAGCTCTCATCCTGAAAATTATGTGCGATTATTGATTTTTCCCGAAGATAAACCAAAACTAAGAAAAAAGCCTATTGACCAAATTGATTATATTCCCGACTATGTATTAGAACAACTTTTTACTCATATTGATGATTTGCATAAAGAAGTCGTCCCTGTCATTTGGATAGCCTTTAAAACAGGACATAGAATATCAGATGTATTAGGTTTAACTACAAATTGTTTAGTTCAACTCAATGGTCAATATTCAATTGAAACCGATATTGAAAAAACTTATGTAAAAGGGCATCGAATCCCAATTGACGAAGAATTAGCAAAAATTATTGCGGTTCTAATAGCAAAATCTAAAGAAAATAGCAACCAAGACAATAATCCTGAAGGGTATATTTTTATCCGTTATCGTGGGCAACGGAAAGGAAACCCATTTAGTCAGGTATTTGTTAGAGAACAATTAAATATATTGACAAAGCAAAAAAACATTACTGACGAAAGTGGAAATTTGTTTCATTTAAAACCACATCAATTCCGACATACTTACGGAGTAAAAATGTTAAACGGTGGTGCGGATATTTTAACCGTACAAGAGTTACTAGCTCATGCATCCCCCGAAATGACACTAAGATACGCAAAGCTATTAGATGATACCAAAAGAAAAGCGTTTGAATCTGTAATAAAGCAAGGTGCTTTTAGCTTTGACTTAAATGGTGAAGTACAAGAAATTAAAGCAGGAGAAGATATTTCAACAGACATATTAGATGCCTTATGGCAGGATCACAAGCTAAATGCAATGGACAATCCTTATGGAACGTGCCACGCTCGTCTGAACGGAAATTGCCCTCATATGGAAGCACCGCCCTGTCTTACTTGTGGTGACAATCAAACACCATGTAAGGATTTAGCGGTTGGTTTTTCAGAATTAGATAAGCAAAAATATGAACTTCACATTAAAACAACTACAAAAGCCATTGAAATAGCAAAACAAAGAGGGCGAGAAGATATTGCTCAGAAAAACGAAAAGAATTTACAACGTTACCAGAACATTTTAAATACCCTCCAAGAAGGAAATGTTATCTTTGGTAGACAAGCTCGGATGAAGAGAAAGTTTGGTGTTAAACATGTCTGAATATGACCGTTCTGCACATTTGAAAGTGATTCATGCCAAACGTAAAGCAAATACCCATAAAAAAGTAGATGAAGCCATTAAAAGGCTTATAAAGGCAAATGAAAAAATAAACTTTAACAGTGTATCTAGTGAAGCTGATGTATCAAAAGCAACGCTCTATAACAACAAGGAACTCCGTTGAAACATTACGAAATCAACAATCACAGGTCCCTACACCGAAACAAGTAAAGCGAGAAATGAATGAGAGCAACAAGGATGCACTTATCGCATCACTTAAAAGGAAAAATAAGAAATTGGAAAATGAAAACAAGCAATTGAGAGAACAACTGAAAGTAGCTTACGCAGATGTATATAAGATGTTATAGTCAATAGGAGAACGCTGTTCTCCTTATTCAACTATTGGGCCATTTAATGGAATAATACTTGGATATTTTTTTTATAAATAAAATTGTGAAATAATTTACTTAAAGTAACAGGAAGATTATTGGAAGAAGGAGTAGTAAAACGGTTACAATTGAATTTGCAAATAGATTAAACGATGGTAAAAAAAGGTATAGGTATTAAGTACGAGGATGTTAGAGAAGTTTCAATAGTTTATGAGAAAGAACATAAAGTTTGGGCATTTGTAAAAGTTAATGATTTTGACCAATTAGATACGGTAAGACCTTCCGTTGAAATCGAGTATCTTAATCAACCATCACATTGAAGTCTTAATTTGACTTGGTCTGGTATTTTAAGTGAAAAACCTTTGCATTGTTACCGCTGTCAAATAGAGTTGATTGATGATATAGAATTAAGGAAATGTCATACATAATGGGATTCTAATAATAGGTAATCAATAAGGTTGGAGTCAAGATCAATTAATGTTCACAATTAAAATGGTGTATATAATTGGCTGATATAGATAAATACGGTAACCTTACTATGTCTAACAAGTATATAGTTTTTGATGTTGATCAACAAAAAGCAACAAATCTTGTCGGATTTGATGAGTATCGTGGGACTCCCTACGACATGATAGATTCCGATGGTAAAAAAGCTGATAAATTACTTAATTGGCCCGTTGCCTGTCGAGCCCATCCAAATTTTAATATACCTTTGTATATTCTAGTTGGTACCTTTGATTTTTATCCTTCAAAATATGAATTTGTTCGTTCGGGTGTTGTTCATTATCATAGTAGAAAGCCACCACGACAACGGTTAAAATTCAATTATGAAAAATCATGTGGAGAAGACCGAAAGGAAATGGCACATGATTTAAAGTATGAAAAGTTAGAGGAATATAATAAAATACATCAGAGGAGCCGAGAACCATGGGCTAGCAGTGTCATGGGAGAGACTGCTAAAAAACATGCTGATAAAGCAATAAAAAAGAATATAATTTCTATAGAAGACGGTTACAATGTAGAGTGGCATTGGTGTCATTTAATTGCTTTTTCTATGGCGTCTAATCAAAAGCACAAAGCAAAGGCAATTTAGTTTGTGGAACTGCTACACTTAATCGTCAAATGACTAATGTAGAGGTTGCAGTCAAGGATTTTGTTAGAACATACAAACGCACACTTTTATTAAAGGCTAAAGCAGACATTATTAAAGATACGCACATTGTTACAAGAATCGGATATTATATAAAAGACACATATAGTTCGGGACGTGTACATGCAGAGTACTATTCTCCGACAAATATAACTGACCTTTCAGATGTAAAAGACCAAAATACTATTTTTCAAATACTCGAAGAACAGTTTATAAAAAAGCCACCTATTAAATAGGTGGCTTTTAACACAATTTTTCTTTCACATTTTTAAAAATAAGAGCGTTATATTCATTTTATTTCTTACATGTACTAGAAGCTACATTTTGAAGTTATATTCTTCAAGTAACGGACGCGTTACTCGAAGAAAAATAAGTTAAATTGTTACTACTTCTCTATTTTGTTATTCCATTATAGGGCGCGATTGTGGAGTAAACACAGGTAGAAAAATGATTAAACTTTTTATAAAAAATTATTCACTAGCAACAAATAACCCAAGCATTTTGATCAAACTTTTTTCAAAATGTTTGGGTTTCTTCTGTTGAAAAATCAATTTTTATAGCATGCTTTTGATTAAACTTTATTACAAACCAACACTTAGCGTGGGGTTTTTCCAAGATGCTGGAGATACCTCTTATAAGGATTCCTTTTTTATATCAAAAATTTACAAATAAAAAAAGATAAGATCGGCGAATACGATCTTATCTTAAGCATAAGGGAAAAACAAGTGACACAAACTATCTTAATTTTTATGATATTATATTTTTTGTTAATTTTAGATATAAAACCTATATTTAATATCTATATCAATATTGAGAAATTTATTACAAAATTAGCTATAAACGTTTTAAAAACCAAAAGTTTACATTCATTTCCGCTTAAACATTGACTTTTATCTAATTTCATTGACATTATAAAAAAAAGACAAAAAAGTATACATTCAAATCAATGAAAACAAAGGGATTGAAAAACAAATGGATAAAAAGCAACATTTAATTGATGTACAACCAATTCGGAGCATAGAACAGCTTAGTGATATGAAATGGTCGCTCAAACGTCATTGTTCAGATCGTGATTATATATTATTTCTAATTGGTATTAATACTGGGTTACGTGTAAGTGATTTACTTAAAACGGAAACGAATGAAATTTTAAAACTGAAGCGAAAAAAAAGGAAAGAATTTAAAGTGAAAGAAGGAAAGACAAAAAAGGAGCGTATTATAAATATTACATCCATTTTTGAGGAAGTACTTCCATACGCTGAGGATCTAAAAAGCACCTGGTTATTTCCTTCTTGAAAAGGTGATAAACCTATTAGTAAAATTCAAACCTATCGACAGTTACATAAAGCCGGGGATTTTGCCGGAGTCGAATCTTTAGGTACCCATACCATGCGTAAAACATTTGGATATTGGTTTTACAAGCAAACAAAGGATATTGCTATGTTACAAGAAATATTGAATCATAGTACACCACAAATTACACTAAGATACATCGGGATTAATAAGGAAGAAAAAGATAATGTACTTGATACATTCCGCATCTAATTTAAATTAGATGCTTCTTTATTTTCGGAGATATGTTGAAATGATATAGTGCCCCCTACAAGTAAAAATTTTGTGTATTACCTCCTTTCAATCCAATACAAGTGTATTTGTTATTATGATTTCTAGTTTTCGACAAATAAAAAAGCCCTATTGTATAAGGGGTACGGAAACAATTATGGGTTTCAAGGGCCACTCTGGAATTAAATGCCACGCTTCAATTCTGATAAGTGTATTTGAGAACCTCTAAATCCTTTAAAATCAATAACTTGTAATCTTCTCAATAGAGTACGCCCTATCGATAGTACGGATATGCAATTATGCATATCCGTATTTATTATTTTAATAGTAATAAAATCTAATATATAATTAAAAAGTTGGATTACTTAGAAAATTTTAATATATTAGATATACTTTAATGATACTAATTATTAAAAATGAGGGGGATAGATATTGAGTAAAACCCAAAAAAATACAATGGAAATTTTCGCTATTAATAATTCGAAAAAATTAGATACTGTTATAATAAAAAAACTTTTAAATGTACTTTCTCCTCAAGAACAACTGAGGTACAAACGTTTCCTTAGGTGGAGAGATGCACAGAATAATCTTCTTGGGCATATTGTAGTAAGAAGTTTGATTTCTATACGTTTTAATATTCCGATTGAAAAAATATTAATTTCGTTAAATAATTATGGGAAACCCTATTGTGATAGTATTAAAGAATTTCATTTCAATATTTCACATTCTAATGAATGGGTAGTTGTAGTTGTAAATAATGACTTTGTTGGTATTGATATTGAGGAAATTAATACTGCAGATTTGGAGATTGCTAAACATTTCTTTTCCAAAGAAGAATATGTAGCCTTGGCACAAAAATCACTAGAGGAAAAAAAGAGTTACTTTTACGATTTATGGACTCTGAAAGAAAGTTATATTAAAGCTGATGGACGTGGCCTTAATATTCCATTAAATTCGTTTTCAATAATAAAAGATAAGTTTGGAATACGTTTAACGAGAGCTCAGAAAAAATACTACTTTAAACAATATAATATTGATAAGAGATATAAATTATCAGTATGCTCAAGAACAGATGGGTTTCCCGATAAAGTCAATATAATAGAGAATGATGTTTTAATTCAAAACTTTTTGAAAATATAATAATTATTATATTAATTTGTTAATTTAATGATTTGGGTGCCATTGGAATAATCTGTGAGCGACCGCTAAGGGTTGTGTAATTCTATAGGCCGAAATACTAATTGGGTAATCTATCTTTAATAAATTAAAAAACGAAAATACAACATATTATAAAAAACTCAATAAGTATTGTGATAAATTTACATATATGGTTTAATAAGGATGAGGAAATAGTTTTTGAAAAAGTTAAATTTTTTAAATATTTTTATAAAAGGAGGTGGATGTAAAGAAGATAGCTGGAAGTCTATCCTCTAAATATGTTTTCTCTGCTCTAAACTCTTATAGTTATTAAGAATATATAAAGGAGGTTTTCTATATTGGATAAATTATTTAAAATCATGGGTAATTACTCCCCAAATAAACAGACGGTCATTTGTTTTCCCTTTGCAGGCGGATATTCCGTGTCGTTTAGTAATCTAAGTCGCTATTTGAATAATCAACTTAATGTTATAGCGATTGAACCACCTGGACATGGAACAAATCGACTGCCTTTAATAGATGATATAGAAGAATTGATAGATTTATATATTGAGAAGTTAGATGATTTTTTAAAAGATGATGTCATACTCTTTGGACATAGTATGGGAGGATTTATAGTCTTTCGGTTAGTACAAAAGCTTGAGAAGATGAACATCACACCGAGAATGGCTTTTTTGTCAGCTTGTTCACCACCTCATTTAAAGTTTAAAAAAGTTTCTCACTTAAGTAATAAAGAATTTATAGATTATCTAGTTGAGCTTGGTGGGATATCTCAAGAATTATTAGAAGAAAAAGAGTTGTTAGATTTCTTCTTGCCGGTCATTAGAGCAGATTTTAAAGCAATAGAGACATTTCAACCACTAGAAGATATATCGCTATCAACTAGGGTACATATTTTAAACGGAAAACTAGACCATAAACATTTCAATCAATTTTCAGAATGGGAACATTGGCTTAACAATTACAAAATACATGAAATTGATGGAGCCCATATGTTTATAAATTCACATCCTGAACAAGTATCCAACACGATTTTATCTGAACTGCAATAATTTTTAGTTGTAAATAAGGGAATCTTTCATAATTTTTTGATTCAATGTGTGAATTCGCACGTATAGTTTTACCTTCAAATTGTCAGCGCTTTCATTATAATGCAACAAAAAAGGAAATAACCAAAATAACTTTAAAAGAGGTGTATTTATGCAGACAGGTGCTGATTACAATCAGAACTTAAGAACTGAATTAAGCCAATTATTCGAAAATAAACAATTTGTAAACTTTATATGTTCTCACGGGTTACAAGGTCTTATTTTCACATCATTTGTAGTAACCGAGCAATGGTTAGTTGTAAACGAACTTAAAGCTTCAGCCATGTTAGGTGTGGTTATGATGGCTGCTACGATTCCAAGATTAATAATGATGTTAATTGGTGGTACAATCATTGATCGGTTTAATAGTAAAAACGTTATGCTTTTTTCAAACTTTACTCGCATTTTCATACTGTGTTTAGAAGGGGTTCTATTCTTAAACGACTTACTTACACTACCAGTTTTAATTTGTTTAGCAGTTATCTTTGGATTACTAGATGCCATATTCTTTCCAGCAACAATGTCTTTAGTACCTAAAATTGTATCTAAAGATCTCTTAACAAGAGTTAATGCAATACAAAGGGGGTCCTTCCAAGTATTGATGATGATGGGTGGTGTATTAGCTGCTTTTGTAATAAGTATAGGCTCTTTTGCTAGTTCATTTTTTGCAATGGCAGGAATTATTTTAGTATCTTCACTTTTTTTAGTCCGTGTCAATGTGCCAAAAGATGAAGATGAAAGTATAAATAATTCAAAGAAAAAAAGTAACGAATCTAATAAAAAGAAAAAAATGTTTGAAGACCTTGTTGAAGGATATAAGTATATTAATAAACATTCAAATATTGGTATATGTTTGATTATTCTTCTTTTAACAAACCTGTTTTTCGTAGGACCAATTGGAATTGCAATCCCGCTAATTGTGGAAAAAATGTTAAATGGGGATGCATTTATTTTAAGTCTCTATCAAGGCACATGGGCGGCAGGTTTACTTGTAGGTTCTGTAGCAAGTATATTGTTAAACTTAAATAAAAACCGACTAAAGCGATCAGTAGCTCTACTTGCTATACAGGGAACATCTTTAGTTATCATAGGAACTATTACAGTTATTTGGGTACATTTAGGTATAATTTTGATTGTCGCAATTTGTGCTTCATTGATTAGTGTACCAATTATTAGTTATATTCAAGAAAACACGGAGAAGCAAGTGTTAGGTAGAGTAATGAGCTTACTAAGTGCCTCTTCAATGGGTATACTACCGATTGCCTATAGTTTAGTATCGGGAGCTATTTCCATTGGCTTTGGAGTTTCTATTATACTCCAAGTTAGTGGTGGAATCTTAATGGCTTATTGTATTTATCTAGCATTTAATAAAAGGTTGGTTTCAAGAGTTAGTAAAGGGGAAATAAAAAATGCAAAATTATAGCTGTGTACATAATTTATTTGAAAAACGGGTCTCAATTCAACCTGATGAAATTGCATTAATAGACCAAGATAAAACAATGACTTATAAACAATTAAATGATGGAGCTAACCAAATGGCACATTATTTAAAACGAAGAGGTATGAAGACTAAGTCAAAAGTAGCAGTAGTTATGAATAGAGGCTTTGATCTAATTCAAAGTGTTTTAGGCATTTTGAAGGCAGGTGGTGTATATGTACCAATAGACCCTAGTAATTCTACAAAAAGTCGAATTGATTTTATAGTTAAGGAATGTGACATTTTATTTATTTTAAGTCAGGCCAATTGTAAAGGTTCACTTCCAACTAATAAAGATACGATATTCATAGACAAAGAACGTGAACAAATTAATAAAGAACGTATTATTAATCTTAAACATTCAACAAGTATAAATGATCTCGCCTACATATCTTACACTTCTGGTTCCAGTGGTAAGCCAAAAGGTATTGCAGTCCCGCACCGAAGTATTTTGGGTTTTACATTCGATCAAAGAATGGTGCACCTGCAAAACAAACCTATCTCATTACATTACTCTTCAATTTCTTGGGATGTATTTGTTCTCGAAACTTGGCCGGCTTTAGTAAATGGTGGAAGATGTGTTTTATATAATAAAAAAATCCCAACTAGTAATGATCTAAAAAGCTTAATCAAGAAATATCAAATCAATACATTATGGTTAACAAAATCACTTTTTGACCTCGTCATTGATGATGATCGCGGGGCATTAACAGGTATTGAAACAGTTATGACTGGTGGAGAAGCTTTGTCTCCTTCACATATCATAAAAGCACAACAACAATACCCTCATTTGAAAATAATAAATGGATATGGCCCTTCTGAGTGTGTGGTTTTCTCTACATGTTATGTAGTACCACCTAACTTCTCCAAACATGAAAAATCTGTTCCAATTGGTACAGCTATCGGTGATCGACAAATATATGTACTTAATGAAAAGCTGGAACCTGTTAAAAAGGGAGAAATTGGTGAACTTTACGTTGGGGGACCAGGCGTTGGTTGTGGATATATTAATAATGTTGAAAAAACAAGCGAAGTTTTTATTAAAAATCCTTTCGTTCCAAAAGATGAATATATGTATAAATCTGGTGATTATGTTCGAGAAAATGATGATGGTCACCTTGAATTTATCTCTAGAAAGGACCAGCAGGTTAAAATAAGAGGGCTTAGAATTGAGCTAGGAGAAATTGAAGTGGCAATGGGGAAACACCCTAATATCCTTCAAGCCGCTGTCGTTGTAAAGGAGATAAACGGTGACAAACAAATGGTGGCTTATATAGTACCGAAGCGCAACGATGCTCACATTTTTGAGAAAGTCCAAAAGCATCTAGAAGATAGTTTACCTAAATTTATGCATCCATCATTTATAGAAATTTTGTCTGAACTCCCTCTTACAGATAATGGTAAAGTAAATAAACAAAATTTGATATCGAGAGACGTTTTCCCTGTTAATAAAGAAAAGTTCATTCCTCATTCAGAAACAGAGAAGATTTTGTTAGAGGTATGGGAATCAGAAATCCGTGGTCAAATTGGAAAAGAGGATAACTTTTTCTCATTAGGTGGTCATTCCCTCTTAGCTGCAAAAATTATTAACCGACTATCAAAATATAATATTGAAGTAACAATAGAAGATATTTTCAAGTGTCCTTCCATAAAAGAATTAGCTGCTTGTATAGAAGAGAAGGAGTTTTCAAATGAAAAACCAAATAAACTTTCTATTCCGAAAACAGATAAAGAAAACAACATTCCTCTCTCTTATGCTCAAAAACGTCTATGGTTTTTACATCAATTAGAGCCTAATCTACCAGTATATAATGAAGCTTTTATTTATACTTTGGAAGGTTCCTTGAACCCAACTATACTTGAAGAAAGTTTAAAAGAAGTGATTCACCGTCACGAATGTTTAAGAACGAACTTTGTGATGAATGAAGAAGAAGTCACTCAAAAAATTTCTAATATTTCTAATTTTCGATTAGAAGTTTTTACTTTCCAAGGTGAATCAAATACAGAAATAGAACAAAAGGCATGGAATTACGTAAGAAAAGATGCAAAACACATTTTTAATTTAGAAACTGATTCATTAATTTATTCAAAGCTAATTAAGTTTTCGGATGAAAAATATTGGCTATTTGTTAATATCCATCATATAGTCTTTGATGGTTGGTCATTAAGCGTTTTTATGCGAGACCTTGCAGAAATTTATGAGGCTAAAGAAAAAGGGGAAAATATAAATTTAAAACCTTTACCTATACAATATAAAGACTACACGATGTGGCAAACTAGTTTAGAAAACTCACTTAATATAAAGAAACAGATGGATTATTGGGTGAATTGGTTAAAGGATTCCAATACTGAGTTAAATTTACCTACTGATTATCCGAGACCAAATAAGCCTTCTCATAATGGAAGAATTAAAAGCTTTAAAATTAATAAAGCATTACTGCATAAATTAAAAGAGATTTCTCAAAAAGAAGAAGCTTCTCTATTTATGACATTAACAGCTGGATTAAATGTATTGTTCTATAGATATTGTGGTCAAGATGATATAAATATAGGCACTCCGGTTGCCAACAGAAGGGGACAAGAAGCAGAGAATTTAATTGGATTTTTTGCAAATTCTTTAGTAATTCGATCTAAATTAAAAGGTGAAGAAACGTTTAATGAATTTTTAAGAAAAGTGCGCGACACAACTTTGGAAGCGTTCTCGAATCAAGATGCACCTTTAGAGCAAGTGATCCATGAATTAAAAATAAAACGAAACGCAACACATTCACCGTTATTTAAAGTGATTATTGCTTTGCATAATGAGTTGATTGAAGATATTGCTTTTTCTGGAATTAATATGAAACCGATTGAAGTACATACAGACACTTCAAAGGTTGATTTGATTTTAAGTTTGACAGAAAAGCAAGATTACTTAGAAGGATATTTTGAATATTCTACTGATATATATAAAGAAGAATCTATTGAATGGATGATTGAACAATACCTTAATTTATTAAATAGAGTAGTAGAGGAACCGACCACAAAGATTGACGAAATAGATTTTGTTATGAAAGAGGATACGCCAGTGGAATCAAACAACCAATTGGCAGAGGGTATTAGTTTTATAAAGCAGTTTGAGGAGAACGTAAAACTTTATCCTGAGGTAATTGCGATTCAAGAAGGGGAGGAAAAATATACTTATCAAGAATTGAACATCAAGTCAAATCAGGTTGCCCATTACCTTAGAAATCTAGGGATGACATCACAGTCAATTGTTGCTCTTTATTTAGAGAATAGTGCGAAAACCCTTATTTGTTTGTTAGGTATTGTAAAAGCTGGAATATCTTATTTGCCAATTAATCTTGGTACGACCGAAGAGGACTATATTTCTATATTAGAAACAATGAAACCTTCTTATTTATTAACGGAAGAAGACTTTTATGACGAACTTCCAGAAACAGATGTTGAAGCCATATTTATTGAGGATGAGTGGGAACAAATAGTAGAAGCTCCTTTTGAGAATCCAAATACTCCTAGTGGTAATGAGGAGGTTACATTTTTTACTTACAATGATTCTAGCAAAAATCAACTAAAAGTGGAAAAATTATCTCAACGTGACATCATGTCATTATTAATAAACTCCTGTGAACAAGTAGATAGGAAAGATTGTTGGATAGTAAGTAATTCAATTCACTCACTACCTTTTGTTTTAGAGTTCTGGGGTGGCATAACAAGCGGAATACAATTACATCTTGTCCCACAATGGATATTGAATTCTGCAAATCAGTACTTAAAATATATTAAGGACAATGAAATAACACAACTTTTTGTGGATAAAAACTCTTTTGTGAATCTCCATAACAACTTATTTCAAAATTTACCAATTAAGAGTATTTGCATGTTTGGACATGTGGATAAGGATTATTTAATACCTTGGTTTGAGCATTGTATGTATAATGATTTTAAAATAACGCAATTCTTTGGTCAGGAAGAGATTGGTAAGGTGTTTGCTTACCAAACAATTACTAATAAAAATGTTAAAGCTGTACCAAATAATGAATTTTTAAGTAAAAAGTTAAATAGCACTCACGAATTCAGAATTTTAGATAAAAACCATACAGATGTTCCATTGGGTGCATTAGGTGATTTATACGTACATGTAATCAGTTCATATAAAGATGACATCATATTAGATCATGAACCTTGGCTAAATACCGGGTTAAAGGTAAGAAAGCTTCCATTAGGCCAATTTACGATTAAAGAAGAAGTTAACTTAGAACAAAAAACAGATGAACACGGTTGGACCGAAGAAGAATTTGTAGATGATCATATTATGGAAAAAGTCAGTAAAATGATCAGGGGCATTTTAAGTTTGAAAGATCACATCCATCCAGAATATAGTAGTAATTTCTTTGAATTAGGTGGTAACTCATTGTTAGCGACTAAATTGATTAGTGCTATTAACGATGAATATAAACTACATTTACCTTTAAGTACTATATTTGAAATGATTACGATAGGTGAATTAGTCAACGTTATAAATGAGAAAATAGGTCATATGAAAGATGATTCGACAGAAAGCATCGTGAAAATTCCAAGAGAAAATGAGATTCCTCTTTCATTAAACCAAATAAGACTATGGACTTCTGAGCAACTAACTCCTGGGACTCCTTTATATAATGTCCCAATTGCATTAGATATTACTGGAGAATTAGAAGTCAAGTATTTAAATAGAAGTCTAAATCTAATTATTGAAGAGCATGAAATATTACGAACTACTTTTTCAATAAATAAACAAGGAAAACCTATACAGGTCATCCATAAAAAATCGGAAGTTAATTTAGAAGTAATTCCTGCAAAAGGATTAACTGAAGATCAGTTAAAAAAGGAAATTGAAAGACAAGCGAAAAGTGTATTTCATTTAGAAGATGGTCCTTTATACAACTTTACTTTATGGGAAATCAATGACAAGAGGAATATTTTATTAATGAACTTCCATCATCTAATTATAGATGGATCTTCAATTAACATGCTTATTGATAAAATGCTAACTTATTACACAAACATAATTGAAAAGAAGCCAATAGAAGTAGAGCGAAATGAACTTCAATATGCAGATTATTCTGTATGGCAGCAGAACAAACTTAACAGTGAGAAGTTTCATGAACAATTAAGCTACTGGAAGAAAAAACTATCAAATCTGCCTAAGTTAAATCTACCTAAAGAAAAACAAAGTTCTGCGGTTAGTAATAATCTTGAAGGTGAAGAGTACGTCTATCGTATTCCAAGAGAAGTGACAAATGATATTTTTGAGTATTGTAAACTGCAAGGAAGAACATTATATAATTTTTCACTCTCTGCTTTTAACGTTGTTATGCATTACTTGAGTAAACAAGATGAGATTGTTCTAGGTACTGTTCAAGATGGAAGAAATCAACAAAATCTAGAGGGAATTCTCGGTTTCATTGTTAATACATTAGTATTAAGAACAGATTTAAATAATAATCCAACTTTAGATGAGGTTCAAAGACATGTTCAAAAAATATATATCGAAGCATTAGATCATCAAGATATCCCTTTTGACAAAATTATCGAAGAACTTAGACCTGACCGACTAGATTCGACTCCATTCTTCCAGGTTGTCTTTGCAGTTAATGATCTGTCAACGTTCCATAATCAAACAGATTATTTAACCACAGATTTGTATCCAATAAAACATGATCTTCCAAAATTCAATATTCATTTTAATATAGAACATACCAAAGAGGATTTCTATGTAATTGTAATGTACAAATCTAATTTATTTTCAAAAAGCACGATAGAAAAAATGGTATACCTCTATCAAAAAGTTCTAGCAATGGTAATAGAAACTCCTTATCTTACGTTAAAAGAAGTCAGCGAGCAGCTTAACAACGAAGAAAAGGAATATCTGAAAGAAAAACAGCAAGAATTTTTACGAAAGAAAAAGAAAAGTTTAATTTTCTGATTAATATGGAGGGGAAAAACTAATGGATAATGTATCTAAGCGAGAAGAAAATACTCAACAATACAGGATAAGAAAATTAAATGAAGATTTGATTATAAAATTAATATATGTTATTGAAGGGAAAATTGATATAAAAGAGTTCAAGAAAGCGATTAATTCGTTTTATCAAGACATCATTAATTCATTTGAACTTGAGCAAGTAGATATTAGTTATTTGCCAGAAGATGAACAAGAACAATATTTAAGCAAGAGTTATTTGCAAAATCAAAACAGTTACCCCCAGTCTGAAATTGCAATAAAAGGGAAACTGATTAAACAAAATTCTGAAAAGTATTATTTGGAAATTAGCGGAAACCCTTATGTTATTGATAAACAAGCTCAACCACTAATAAACATGATTTCTAATTATTCGAAAAATAACTCTTCGAATATAGAGGGTAGTATTTCATATAAAGAAATAATAAAAAGATTAAGTGAGTTTGAGAATTCTGAGGATTCCTTCATTGGTTTCCAACATTGGGTGGAAGAAAACCAATTAGAAAACTTAGAGTATTTTCAGGAAGTAGATATGCCATTTGTCTATGAGAATAACGATTCAAAAAGTACAATACAACGTATTAGAAAAAAGTTTGAAGATATAGAAATAGACAAAATTAAGGCAACTAGTGAAAAACTTAACCTTTCCATTTCTGATATATTCCTCTCAGGTTGGTATATATGGCTCTCTAAGTATTTATCATTAGAACACATATTTGTAGGGGTTAATTATCAGGGCAGAAGTGACAATTCATCAGTAAATATCGGTGCACTCGACAAAATTATACCGATTGAAATCAATGTTAATAAAGATCTAACATTTAAAGAGTTTGCAAAAGGTTTATGTCAAAAAATAAATGATTTCAAAGATTATAAGGAGTCCTTTACATGGCAACGAGTAGAAAGTGCGCTAAATTGTGAAAAGGTTATAGGAATTCCATTTAGTTTTGATCATATTAAATGGAAACCGTTCCATAGAAACAATGATCTCTCTATTAAATTAGATGATATTTATGGAGTTAATGAAAAATTTAAAATGCAGTTATCAATTATAGAAAATGATGACGGATTAACTGCAGATCTTTACTATGATACTAGTATAGCTTCAAAGCAGGACTTTGAAGTTATACTGAATACTTATTTTGTAATGCTAGGAGATGTATTAGAGTCAGAAAATAAACGTATTTCTGAATTAAATCTTCTAGATCAAAGGTTTTATAACCTTGTGGTGAAAGAATGGAATGAAACTGAAAGCAATTATAATATCAATACTTGTCTTCACTCCCTTTTTGAAGAACAAGTAAAGCAAACACCAAAGTCAGTTGCTATTAAGTATGACAACAATTATTCCTTAAATTATGAACAATTAAATGAAAGAGCAAATGATCTAGCTCATCAGCTCATATTAAATGGGGTACAAAAAGAAGAAGTTATAGGTATATTTATGGATCGGTCACCTGAAGTCCCAATTGGTTCACTGGGGATAATGAAAACGGGGGCGGCTTATGTACCAATCGATCCCAAGTTTCCAAAAGAACGCATTTATAAAATATTAGAAGATGCAAACTGTAGATTTATAATTACGCAAAGTAAATATATTAATGATTTAGAAAATTTCAAAGGGATTATTATTCCGGTCCATTTGAATAAGGACATAGAGAATGGAGCCAATCTAAATCTTGAAGTATCTTCAAGAAATTTAGCTTATTGTATATATACATCAGGCTCTACCGGAAAGCCAAAAGGCGCTTTAATTGAACATAAAAATATTGTGAATCACATTTTCGCAATTCAAGAGCATATTCCATTTTTTTGGAAATGATAATCATGCTTACCTTTCAACTTTTGCAGCGGATGTTGGACACACTGTTTTATACGGTTCTCTATTATCTGGGGGCACACTTCACATCTTGTCTGATGAAATTGCGAGTGACCCGATTCAACTCGAAAAGTACTTTAATTCAAATAGGATTGACTTTTTGAAAATTGTCCCTTCGCACTTAAAGAGTTTATTTGGCGACTCGCCAGAAAAAATTTTACCACACAAAAACATTTTAATCGGAGGGGAAGAGTTACGCTGGAATTGGGTTTGTCATATTACATCAGTAAATAAGTGTAATGTCTTTAATCACTATGGACCAACTGAAACAGCTGTTGGTACATTCATATATAAAGTAACGGACAAGCAAACAACTAAGCGTGCGGCACCAATTGGTAAACCGATGAGTAATACAAAGGCTTATATATTAGATGCACACCAACAACCTCTTCCTCCAGGTTTTATAGGAGAGCTATATATTGGTGGTAGTAGTGTCGGAAGGGGATATCTCAATAATGCTGAATCAACGAATGAAAAGTATATAAGTAACCCGTTTATAGATACAAATGAAAAAATGTATCGGACAGGAGATCGGGTTCGCTATTTATCAAACGGTAATATTGAATTTATTGAGAGAGTTGACCATCAGGTAAAAATACGAGGGTTCCGTGTCGAAATTGGAGAAATAGAACGAGCTATCGAAACATATATGGCAGTTGGAGAAGCTGTGGTTTTAGCTAATGAAAATGAATCAGGATCTAACGAATTGTATGCTTATATTGTACCGGTAGCCCCATTAGAACCCTTTAATATTAATGATTTAAGGAATTTCCTAATAAATAAATTACCTGAATATATGATTCCAACTCATTTTACAACATTAGACGAATTCCCATTAACCATTAATGGGAAGGTAGACCGTAAGAAAATTTCCAAATTAGGTAATGACGATAATAATTTGAACAATAACTATGTCCCTCCATCAACAATTATAGAACAGCAATTAGCAAGAATATGGGAAGAGGTCTTAGGGGCAGAAAAGTTAGGAATACATGATGATTTCTTTCAATTAGGAGGACATTCCCTATCTGCAATTCAGACAATAACAAGGTTGAAAAATATATTTGAAATTGAAATTTCGATTCGAAAAATATTTGAAGCCCCAACTATTAAACAACTATCCATTGTAATAGAAGATTTATTAGTAGAAGCTATAGAATTGTAAAACATACTAAAGGTGGGTGATCATGTGATGACAATCCAAAACAAAAGAAAACGATTATCTGAGGAGCAGCTAAGAAAGCTAGAAGGAAAATTAAAATCAAAAGATATCCAATGTAAAATCTCGGCTAATAAAAAAACTGAAGAAATATTGTCCTATGGACAGGAACGTTTATGGTTCTTAAATCAAATGGAACCGGGTAAAGCGGTCTATAATATCCCGAAGGTATTAAAAATCCGCGGGAAACTTAATATTGAAGCATTAAAGAAAAGCTTTATTACTATCTTAGAAAGACATGAGACGTTAAGAACAACTTTTCATATTAAAGACAATCAAGTGATTCAAAAGGTTAATGAGGTAGAATATTTCGACATTCCTGTTATTCATCCTGAAGGTAAAACGAACCAAGAGAGGGATAAGTTAGTTAAGGGTACAATTAGTGAAGAAATCCACAGGCCTTTTGATTTAGAAAAAGGTCCATTGTATAGATTATCACTTTATGAAATATCAGATACTGAGTATTATTTTGTTATTCTTTTGCATCACATTATTTCTGATGGGTGGTCTCACCAAATACTATTTAAGGAATTATCAACTTTATATAAGGAAAATATACAAGAGGATTACAATCATTCATTACCTGATTTACCTATACAATACACAGATTTCTCACTATGGCAAAAGAAAGAACTCAAGGGAAATGAAAAATACAAAAAATCTTTAGATTATTGGATGAATAAACTAAAAGGTGCTAACGAGGTATTAGATTTACCAAAGGACTTCCCACGACCGAAAAATTCGACATACACAGGGGATGTATATACAGCCAATATTTCAAGTCAGCTCGTAGACAAGTTACATGCATTTAATGTAAAACATAAGTCTTCAATGTTTATGACGCTATTATCAATATTTAAAATTCTTTTATTCCGTTATACTGGACAAAATGATCTCGTTGTTGGTACACCAAATGCTGGTAGAAATCGTGATGAAATTCAGAATTTAATAGGCTTTTTTGTAAATAACTTGTCGCTTCGTACTGAAGTTAGAGAAGATATGAATTTCCTGGAAATGCTTAATGATGTTAGAAATGGTATATTAGATGCCTTTGAACATGAAGAGGTTCCGTTTGATGCCATTGTAGAAGAACTAAAACCTAATCGTCAGATGAATCATCATCCTATCTTTCAAGTATATTTTTCCTACCAAAAGGATTACTGGGAAAATGTGGAGTTATTTGATTTGGAGGTTCAGCCTGTTGATATTAAGCTTGAAGTCTCGCGTGTAGATTTTTCATTACATGTGGATGAGTCAAAGGAAGGGATTAATCTACATATTGAATATAGTTCAGAGTTATATAAGCGTGAGACGATTCAGCAATTGATACGGCATTTCATTAATCTTATAAACGAATTAATGGACAATCCAAATCAATTTATAAGTGACGTTTCTTTGTTAACGCAAGAAGAATTAGACCTGTTATTAAAGGGACCTAATCAACACTATTTAGAAGATATTAATACGATTCAATCTATTCATCGACGTTTTGAACAACAAGTAATCAATCATCCTAACGAAATCGCAATACAATATAAAGATGAACAAATAACTTATAAAGAATTAAATAATCAATCTAATCAACTAGCCAGGTATCTCATAAAACAAGGTGTGAAGCCCGAAAATCCTGTAGGCATTTGCCTAGAGCGATCAACTAATTTAATTATAAGTATACTTGCTGTTCTAAAAGCTGGAGGAGCTTATGTACCTATTGATCCGAATGTTCCATCTGAAAGAATTAAATTTATCCTAGATGATTCTAGTGTCCAACTTATCATAACGAATCATAATGTTAAGAATACAGTTTTATTTCCTAATAAAAAAGTTGTTAACCTTCAGGAAAACCAAGCACTAATAAAGAAAGAGAGTATTGAGAATTTAGAACTTCAATTAGATCCATCAAATTTAGCTTATGTAATCTATACTTCTGGTTCAACAGGAACACCTAAAGGAGTACTAGTTGAGCACACGAATGTAATAAGATTATTCTCATCTACAGACAAGCTATTTGAATTTGACCATACAGATGTATGGACCATGTATCATTCATATGCTTTTGACTTTTCTGTTTGGGAAATTTGGGGAGCATTATTCTTTGGAGGAAAACTATTAATTGTTCCTAATTTTGTTTGTAAATCAGCGGAATCTTTTTATAATTTGTTAAAGGAAGAAAAGATTACTGTTCTAAATCAAACACCATCAGCGTTTCAACAATTAACTAACCATATTGATGATATGAAAAGTGAAGATTTAGGTTTGAAGCTTCGATATGTCATTTTTGGAGGAGAACAACTTAATTTCAATATTTTGTCCCCTTGGTATGAGAAGCTAGGGGAAAGATGTCCAGAAATGATAAATATGTATGGAATTACGGAGACCACCGTCCATGCAACTTTTAAACGAGTAACAGAAAGGGATTTGAAAGCTCAAGCGACGACAGAGGGAAGTAATATAGGTAATCCGCTACCGGATTTATCTTTATTCGTCCTTGATAACAATCTCCAAGCAGTTCCTATAGGGGTAACAGGAGAACTATTTATAGGTGGTCCAGGTGTTGTAAGAGGATACCATAACCGTCCAGATTTAAATAAAGAACGCTTTATAAATCATCCTTTTGGTCATGGTAGTAAATTATATAGATCAGGAGATTTAGCACGAATACTACCAAACAATGAAATTGAGTATAGAGGCAGGATTGATGATCAAGTTAAGATTAGAGGCTTCCGGATTGAACTTGGGGAAATTCAATCTGTAATTCTTAAACACCCAATGATAAAAGATGCAGCTGTCATTGTTCGTAACAATTTGCATGGGGAACCGCAAATCGTTAGCTATGTTGTTCCAAAAGAAAATATAGACGGGTTAAATATCCAAAATTACTTAAAACAATTTTTACCGTCTTATATGATACCTGCATTTGTTACAAAAGTTAAAAGTATACCAAAAACGTCTAATGCTAAACTTGACAAAAAGGTATTACTGGAAATTCCCTTAGAGAATAATACACTTTATGAAAGTAAGGACTTACCTAAAACAGAAGCTCAGAAGAAACTATCCGTAATATTTAAGAAATTCCTAGGTCTTAACGAGATTTATATTAAGCAAAGTTTTTTTGATTTGGGTGGACACTCTTTAATGGCAACAAGAGTTGTGTCAGTGATCAATTCAACATTTAACGTTAGGATAAGTATTCGTGACTTTTTTGAAAATGATACAATTGAAAGCCTTGGTAAAGTGATTTGCAATCTTAAAGAAGATAAAGATAAGGAAAACATACCTACAATTAAGGTTCATCCAAACAATGAAAACATTCCTTTGTCTTTTTCACAATCACGTTTATATTTCATTGAAAAATTGAGAGAAGACAATAATGCTTATAAGATTCCTTTAACTTTAAAATTAAAGGGGTATTTGAACTTGGAATCTTTAGAATATTCATTGAATAAAATAGTAGAGCGCCATAATATTTTAAGAACAAATTTTCACGAATATGAAGGTAAACCAATCCAAGTTGTACGTCCTTTTAACTATCAACCTCTTAAAGTTTATAATTGGATACAGTATGAACGTTCTGAACTCCAAGAACAAATCCATAATAAATTGCGTGAAGAATGGGAAAGAGTGTTTGATTTAGAAAACGATGACTTGTTTATATACTATATTATTCAAGCATCTGAAGATGAATTCTATTTATTTACGAATACTCACCATATTATTACGGATGGATGGTCTATACAAATATTAATAAAAGAATTAATGGAAAATTATGTGGCTATTGAAACCGGAATGGATTTACCGATTAGCTCACAACCAATACAATACACTGACTTTACGGTATGGCAAAGAGAGTTTTTTGAAACAAGTATTATGGAAAAACAATTAACATATTGGAAAGAGAAATTAAGTGGAAAGCTTCCAATATTGCAATTACCTTCTGATCAAAAAACAAATACAGTAGAAGAATTTACTTGTAAACGTATAAAGTATACTTTATCTGAGGCATTAACGAAAAAGTTAAAAGGTTTAAATAAAAAATATGAATCAACGATGTTTATGCTTGCTACTTCAGTTTTCAAGGTGTTGTTAGCGAGACTTTCTGGGCAAAATGACATTATTGTTGGGACACCAATCGCCAATAGGAATCGAAAAGAAATTGAAGATTTACTAGGACTATTTGTCAATACTGTAGCATTGCGAACGAATTTGTCGGATCGATTAACATTTTCTGAATTACTTAAACAATTCAAAGAGACATGTATTGAGGTATTTGATAATCAAGATATACCATTTGAGCAAATCGTCAAAGAAGTACAACCAGATCGAAACTTGAAGTATAATCCGATTTTTGATGTACTTGTCAACTTTCATAATGCTGCAGAAGAAGGGATTAATCGACAAGTTCATAACCTTGCAATTGAAGAAGTAAATTTAGAAATATCTAAATCTAAATATCCAATTACATTTCACATATTTAATGATAAAAGGCTTCATGTTGAATTTGTTTATCGTCCTGATATGTATTCACCTGAAAGAATGCAGGAAATGCTTTATCAATTTGAATATTTGCTAGAGCAGATAGTTCGTGATCCAGAGAAAGAGATTACATCATATTCTTTAGTGACTCCGAAAACAAAGTCACTACCAAAACCAGATTTGCCATTGAATATAAAAGAAAGTCCATCGGTTTTACAATTAATTGATGAGTGGGCCGACAAAGTGCCTCATAAGACAGCCATCACACAAAATAATATCGATTGGACTTATCAAGAATTAGTAGAACACGCAAATAACATCGCAAAAGTACTAGTTACAAAAGGTCTATCAAAAGGTGAGGTCGTAACTCTTATTGGTGAGCGGAGCTTTGGGTTATATGCTAGTATGCTCGGAATTTTGAAAAGTGGTGGAGTGCTACAAACAATTGATGCAAATCATATGCCTATTGAACGACAACAACTTATGATTGATACCGTAAATCCGACGTTTATGATAAGTGTCAATCAACAAAATGAGGGAATCAAAAGTCAGTTTCAACAAGTAATTGATGTTGATTCTATTGAAGGGTATCCTACTTCAATTTCAGATGAAGTAAGTTTACCTCACATATTCGGAGAAGACTCGGCTTATATTTATTTCACCTCTGGATCAACAGGAAAACCAAAAGCGGTCCTTGGCAGACATCAAGGCTTAAATCATGTATTAAATTGGTTACGTTATGAATTTTCAAATATAGATACAACAGATCGTTGTGCACAATTAATTAACCTTTCTTTTGATGTCTCGCTTAGGGATATTTTCCTACCGCTTATATGTGGAGCAACACTATGTTTACCTGAGGATGTACTTGATTTAAGTGCCGATAAAGTTGTGTCCTGGTTAAGGAGAGATAATATTTCAGTCGTTCATACTGTTCCGTCTCTAGCTAATCATTGGTTAACAACTGCTAAAGAAATGGAAGGGAAAATTCAGTTGAAATATACATTTTTAGCTGGCGAGCCACTATCTGACACCCTTATAACACAATGGCGCTTACATTTTGAAGGAGAAATAGTTAATGCGTATGGACCAACTGAAACAACGATGGCAGTAGCATTTTCGAAAGTACCTAAAGTAACAGATAATGGCACACAGTCACCGGGTAAATCAATAGAAGGAACGCAAATTATAATCTTAAATGAACACAGTAATTTGTGTGGTATTGGAGAAATAGGAGATATCGCGATTAGGTCTCCATACCGAACACTTGGTTATTTAAATAATATTGAAGAAACAAATAGACTTTTTATCCCAAACCCATTCAACAGCAGTAATCCTAATGATTTGATTTATATAACTGGTGATGTAGGGCGCTATAGGATGGATGGAAGTCTAGAAATAATAGGTCGTAAAGATAACCAAGTGAAAATAAATGGGGTAAGGATAGAGTTAGAAGAAATACAAGCATCATTACTAAAACATGAGGCAATATCTTCATGTGCAGTCATTGACATAAAAAAAGGAGAAGACATATCTATAGCAGCTTATATTGTTTCCAATCAGGAAATTACAATAAACGATTTAAGACAATATTTGGCTAATATTTTTCCGAAAGTGATGATTCCAAGATACTTCATCTTCCTTGATCGTCTTCCACTTCTTCCAAATGGAAAGGTAGATCGTAAACATTTAAGAACGATGGATCCAAAGATAAATGAGAGTAGTGAAGAGAATACTCCAGCTACAGATCCGGTCGAAAAAGAATTGGTTACGATTTGGGAAGAGATTCTAGATACGAAAAATATTAAAATTAACCAAGATTTCTTTGAATTAGGTGGACATTCGATACTTGCAATGGAAATAATGTACAAGATTCGAAAAAGCTTTAAAGTGGATTTACCACTAAGAACATTTATACAAACACCAACAATAAAAGAAATTGCAAGTCATATTAGAAATTATAGTTCAATAGAAAAAGGACAATGTCTAATTCCACTTCAAAGTGAAAGTCAAATTGAGGATGAAGTACCATTGTTTATAATTCACCCAATAGGCGGAGGGGTACTCTGTTATTCAGATTTCGTAAAAAAATTAAAATACAAAGGGTCGGTATATGGTTTACAATCATATGGCTATGACTCGGACGATAAAGCACTTGAAGATGTAAAAGAAATGGCTAATAAATATTTAGAAGAGATTCGTAAAAAACAACCTAAAGGCCCATATCGGTTAATTGCATGGTCATTCGGTGTAACAATTTTATATGAGATTGTTAGAGTATTGGAAGAGGAAGGGCAGAACATCGAGTATTTAGCATTTTTGGATTATTTACCAGAAGAAAAAGTAACCAAAGAGTTAGCAATTAAGTATGTAACGGAATTAATTCTTAACAATATGAATATTGATTTATCTACAATTGAATCTATGTCACCTATAGAGGGATTAGAATTTGCGAAATCAAAGGTAAAGACATTTATCTCACCTGAGAAGGGTGAAACATTTGAAGGAGTAGATCGAGCAGTAAAAGTTATGGTTGGTAATTGCATTGCAAGACAATCCTTTAAAATGAAAGATAAACTAAATACGAATTTACATTTATATTACGTAAATGAAATAGCTCCAGTATCTCCGTTACCTTTGCTTGATCCTAAAAGTGCACAAAAGGTAACGAATGGAAATGTTATTGCCCACAGAGTTAACGGTCATCACCATAATATGTGTTCTTCAGAGCATGCAGACACTTTAGCAGAGACAATCAATCAGCACCTAGATCAGGTGTGTAATAAAAATTTTGAGAGGTCGGTATAAAAAATGAATGAAACCATTGTACTTGGTGTAATTGGAGAAGACTGTCACTCAGTCGGGCTTAAAATCATTGATTATGTTTTCAGTGAAGCTGGTTTTAATGTTGTAAATATTGGAACCTATAACAAGATTGAAGATTTTACGAAGGCTGCTAAAGAGAATAGGGCTGAAGCTATATTAGTTTCAACTTTAAATGGTCATGGTGAAATTGAGTGTGAAGGAATACGGAAAGCATGTGAAGAGTTTGGTTTAGACGATATTTTACTATATGTAGGGGGTAACTTAGTTATAGGTAAACAACATCCTACTATAGTTGAAAATCGTTATAAAAATATGGGGATTGACAGAATTTACTTTTCATATACTCCACTAGAACAAGCTGTGCAAGATTTACGACATGATATAAGGATTAAAAGACAAAAATATTCATATGGAATGTAAAGACAAAACCGATTGTGTTTGGCACAATCGGTTTTCTTGTTAAAAGAAAACTATTGTCTAGACCAGTGGTTCTAAAAAGCTTATAGCTATGAGGAAATGTTGTAAAACCTCCTTTGTTACAAAAAAATTTGGTCCGCCAACTTAATTCAAGTAACGGAGGAGGTTATCCAAATTGGGTACAAACAGCTTATCACATACAAAATAGAACAGTAAATATAACATAGTATTTGCTCCAAAATATAGAAGGCAATTGATATAAGGAAAGAGTCGAAAAGATATAGGGCACAATTTACGTAGACAATGTAAATGCAAAGGAGTAGAAATCATCGAGGCTGAAGCTTGTCCAGATCATACTCACATGTTAGTGAGTATACCACTAAAGTTAAGTGTTTCCCAATTTATGGGACATTTAAAGAGGGAAAGTTCGCTTATGATATTCGATAGACATACCAATTTAAAATATAAATATGGAAATCGTCTATTTTGGTGTAGAGGATATTATGTAGATACCGCTGGAAGAAATAAGAAGGTAATAGAAGAATATATTAGAAATTGACTACAAGATGATACAGCTGGTGATCATTTGAGTATGAAAGAATTTATACACTCGTTTACGGGCGAATCGGTAAAACAAGCAAAAAGTAAAGCCCTTTCAAGGGGGAGTGCAAACCACCGGTTAGATCGGTGGTACTGATTACATGAAAAGGTGATGTCCATGAAATTGGTTAATAAAAAGATAAGTAATGATGAATTTTTTAAAATAAGAGAAATCGTTTTAAATTCATGGAGGACTGGAATTGAAGCTTCTTCACTAGAAGCAAATTATAAGTATTTAAAAAAAATTCCACCAAATAAAAATATGGCATACCAATTAAGAAAGGCAAAAAAAGAACAAGTGACTTTAGCTCAACCAAGATGTGGTGTGACTCTTATAGATGATCAAATAAAATTATTAAACTTTTTGAAAAATACTGGAGAAGCTGACCTTTTAACTGCAACTATAGATTCTTATACAAGAAATAATAATTATGAAAAAGTAGAAAAGGTGATTAATGGATACCAAAATAACAATCGTTCCTTATTGAATGGATTTCCGGCGGTTAATTATGGTGTTAAAAATTGTCGAACAGTATTTGAAGCAATAGACGCACCTCTACAAGCTAGACACGGAAGTCCTGATGGTAGGTTGTTAGCTGAGATTATTCATGCATCTGGGTGGACTGCTAATGAAGGGGGAGGAATTAGTTATAATATCCCTTACTCTAAAGATGTTGCATTAGAAAAGAGTTTGAAAGATTGGCAGTATACAGACAGACTAGTTGGCATTTATCAAGAAATGGGGATTGAACTGAATCGAGAATTCTTTGCTCCACTCACTGCTACAATTGTTCCCCCTTGCATTATCAATAGTGTCATGATTATAGAAGCATTACTAGCAGCTGAACAAGGGGTGAAAAACTTATCAATTGGTTATTCTCAAGGAGGAAACCTTGTACAAGATATTGCGGCAATGAGCGCCTTAGTGGAATTAACGAATGAATATATGGATATCTTCGGTTACAACGATGTAGATATTTCAACAGTCTTTCATCAATGGATGGGTCTTTTCCCATTTGATGAAGCAAAAGCATTTGGTACAATCTGTGTTGGTTCGACTATAGCTGCTTTTTGTGGAGCTACTAAAGTAATTGTGAAAACTCCACATGAAGCCCATGGTATTCCGACTATGGAAGCAAATGCACAAGGAATTAAAGCAACGAAGCAGACGTTAAACCTACTTAAAGGGCAATCCTATCCAAAATCACGTGAAATAAATGAAGAAAAAGATATAATCATACAAGAAACAAAGGCCATCATTGATGAAGTACTGAAAGCCGGAAATGGAGATTTGGCTGTAGGCGTCGTCAATGCATTTGATAGCGGGTTACTGGATATTCCATTTGCTCCAAGTAAGTATAATCGTAATAAAGTTTTGCCAGCTAGAGATAATGATGGAGCTATTCGTATTTTAGAGTTTGGAAACTTACCAATTCCTCAAGATATAAAAGATTACCATAAAGAGAGATTAATAGAACGGTCATTATATGAAAAAAGAGACCTTGGTTTTAAAATGGTTCTAGATGATATATATGCTGTTGGAAATAATCAATTAATTGGACGCCCAAAGGAGATATAAAGATGAGTAAAATGAACCTATTTTGTTTCCCGTTTGCCGGAGGATTTTCAAGTGTGTTTTTAAAGTGGAAAGAAGAACTTGACAACCAATTACAAATCCGTCCTGTTGAATTAGCTGGGAGAGGTACGAGAACAAATGAGCCGTTATATAAAAATTTTAAGCAAGCAGTAAATGATGTCTACTTAAACATAAGAGATGAACTAGATTGTGCTCCATATGCTTTTTTTGGTCATAGCATGGGAAGTCAACTAGCATATGAATTATATTACAAAATTCGAATGAATGGGCACCGCTTACCTTCCATTCTCTTTTTATCTGCCCAAAATCCACCTCATGTTCCTATAAAGAAATATAAACATACACTCTGTAAGGATGAATTAAAAAATGAGTTGTTACAAATGGGTGGAACCTCCGATTCATTCTTTAATGATAATAAATTATTAGAGATGTTTATACCTGTTCTTATGACAGACTTTAAAATAGCTGAAGAGCATATATATAAAAAGAGAAAAAAGTTAATAGATAGTGAACTTGTCATTTTGAATGGTAAAGATGATGAAGGTACTGATTCAGGTGAAATTAAAGAATGGGAAGCCTATACGAACAAAACATGCAATGTATATGAATTTGATGGTGGACATTTTTATTTGAATGAACAATTAAGCGATGTAATCAACATCATTAATCAACATATGAACTTAATAGAGACAAAGACTATTTATACTTCTTAAAAAGAGTTGATTATTTTTTATATTTTATTGGAAAGACAAAACCCGAAATTTATTGATGGAGGATGTAATATGAAGACAATAAATGAAAAAGAATTAGTTGTTGATGAAGTAGATAACAGAATATTGGAAAAAGAAATATATTTAAAGCTACCTGTCACGGATTGTGCAGTCCTCACTTATGAAGCTTCAGGTTTGGAACTGATAGTCATTGCTTTTATTGTACTTGACACTAAAAATCCACAAAAAACACCTAAAGAACCAATACATTGTATACAGCATTTTATAAAGGTATCACAAATACCGTATACAGAAAATGGAGAAGTAAACTATGAACTATTAGAGGCATGCATAAATGATAATTTTATAAAAACGATACAAAATGAACAGAAATTAAACAACCATTCCAACGAAGAAAAATTTTTACGCTTATTTAATGAACAAGAAGAGGTTGAAATCCCATATCATATTGATGATTTAAATATTGAGTCAAAGCAAGTTCAGAATGATGATACTTCAAATGCTCATGATCCTATTCAAGATACAGTTGAGAAAAAGAATGATAGACCGATTGCTTATCAGAAAGGGGAATCTTATGAATATGACCGAAATGCTCCTAATACGTTAATAGAAATGCTCTTAAATACAGCTAAGAATAATGGGCACAAAGGAATTACTTATATAGAAGAAAATGGAAAAGAAGTCACTCAAACATATGCAGAATTACTTGAGGATGCAGGGAAAACACTTGTAGGTCTACGGAAATATGGATTAAAACCTGGTGATTCAGTAATCTTACAATTCAATAACCACAAACACTTTATTACAACATTTTGGGGATGTATTCTAGGTGGAATCATTCCAACGCCCATCGCCACCCCACCTACATATACAGAAAATAGTTCAGGGGTAAATAAGTTGAAAAATGCATGGGAATTACTGGGTAAATCTCCTATATTAACAGAACCTGGTCTAAGTAATGGAATCGAAAGATTAAAACAACTATGGGGAGAAATGGACATTCCGATACTGGATACTACAGTCTATCAAAATGAATTACCAGATACAGATTATTATGAAGCAACGGAGGACGATCTAGTCATAAATTTATTAAGTTCTGGTAGTACTGGAATGCCAAAATGCATACAGCATAGACATCGTAGTATTTTAGCTAGAATTAAATCAACGGTGAAATTTAATTGTTTTACAGAAGACGATATATCAATGAACTGGATGCCGCTTGATCATGTTGGAGGCATCGTGATGTTTCATGTTCGTGATGTTTATATTGGATGTCAGCATATTAATCCAAAGCTCGATTTATTTCTTGCAAATCCATTATTATGGCTAGATTGGGTTGAGAAGTATAAAGTTTCGATTACTTGGGCACCAAACTTTTCCTTTGCTTTATTGAATGAACATGAAGAAGAAATCTCTTCAGGAGCTTGGGACTTGTCATCCTTACATTATATTATGAATGCTGCCGAACAAGTGGTGACAAAGACAAGCATACGTTTCCTTAAAATAATGAAAAAACACGGACTTCCAGAAAACGCAATGGTACCTGCGTTTGGAATGTCAGAAACATCTTCAGCAATTGTACAAAACAGAGATTTCACGATAAATAGTGGATTCAAGTCTGTTGATAAGACAAAGTTATCTAACAGAATCCATACTATAGATGAAAATCATGAGAATAGTGCACTGATTACCGAAGTAGGCGTTCCAATCCAAAATGTTGAAATTCGAATTGTAGATGGAAACGATCAAGTTTTACATGAGGATGAAATTGGTCATTTACAAGCAAAAGGTCCAACAATTATGAATGGTTATTACAAAAATGAGAAAGAAAACAAAAAGGTCTATAAAAAAGATGGTTGGTTCGATACTGGGGATTTAGCTTACATAAACAATGGACGTTTGACAATCACTGGTCGTGCGAAGGACGTTATCATTATAAATGGGGCAAATTTTTTAAATCATGAGATTGAATCTGTTGTAGAAGAAATTGAAGGTGTTAAAGTAACATTTACAGCAGCTTGTGGTATTCCAAACTTGGATAAAGGTAGCGATGATTTAGTCATCTTTTTTGTTTCTGAAAAAGGAGAAAGACTAAAAGAAACAGGAGAAACGATTAAGCAAATCCGTAAAAAAGTTATTCGCCATTTTGGAATTGAAGCAACCTATGTAATTCCCGTAACTCAATCGATATTCCCGAAAACAAATAGTGGAAAAATTCAACGAGCGCAACTCGCTAAATTATTTCAGGATGGCTATTTTAAAGAAATGGTAAAAGAAATAGACTTGTACTTAGAAAATCACAATACATTACCTCAATGGTTTTTTAAGAAAGATTGGATTAAGAAAAATAATCGAATTCACAACCCTTCTTTATTATATGGTATCACCTTAATCTTTATGGATCCATATAAGCTAGGCGAACAACTAGCTAATAAAATGGATCATAATAATAGTAAGTATATAAAAGTATACGCAGGTGATGAATTTAAAAAAATTTCAGATAACAGCTATGTAATTAATCCAAACATTGTTGGTGATTATGAATCCCTATTATCTGCTTGTGAAGAACAGGATTATAATATAAAGAACGTTGTTCACCTTTTAAACTATGACACGGCAGAAAGTCCAAGAAATATAGATGATATTGAGCATTTTAAAAAACATAATATAGTTGCATTACTAAATATGGTCCAAGCCTTTTCAGAAGAAATGATCGTTCCGAATAAACTTTTTGTTGTAACAACAGAGGCACAGCTAATCGATTCATCTGACCAATATGATTACAAAAAGTCAATGCTTACAGGTTTCCTGAAAACGTTAAATGAAGAATGGCAAAATACGAATGTCGTCCATATAGACTTTCAATTTGGAAATGAACATAATGTAAACTCGTTGTATAAAGAAATAACATCATTCCATCATGATATTGAAGTGGGTTACCGGGGAGAAGACAGGTATAGTGTTAGCCTTCGTAAAGTGGATTTACTTACAGAAAAGTCAAATCAATCTATAAAAGAAAATGGGTGTTATTTAGTATCAGGTGGACTAGGCGGAGTAGGTTTTTTCATTGCAAAGGAATTAATAAGTAAATTCAATTTAAAGCTATTGATCATTGGACGATCACAAATCGAAAACGATCCAAATAAGGAAAAAAGATTACAACATTTAGAATCTCTAGGGGATGTCCGTTATCATTTTGTAGATGTTACTAATGAAGAAGAGCTTGTTGAAATAGTAGAGAACACTGAACATCATTGGAATCAACAGCTTGATGGAGTCATTCATTTAGCTGGAGTAGGAAGTGTATCGGAACATTTTGAAAATCCTGATGAATATTCATTAGGATCGACAAAACAAGACTTTTTCTTACAAGAACTCCAACCTAAAGTGAATGGAGCATGGGTACTATCAGAAATTGTTGGAAAAAGAAAAAATTGTGAAATTATATTTTTCTCTTCTGTCAATGGATTTTTTGGAGGAACATCTTTCGGAGCTTATTCCACAGCTAATTCTTTTTTAGACGGATTCGCTCAGTTCCTAAGAGTAAAGAAAAACATTAATGCGAAAAGTCTAGCGTGGAGTATGTGGGATAATATTGGTATGAGTAAGGATATTTATTCACTTGTGAAATTAACACAACAACGTGGCTTTAAGGTCCTTTCAACAGTTCAAGGTTTAAATTCATTTTTCGTAAGTTTAAACATTAATGAACCCTTATTATTAATAGGATTAGATTATCAAAATAAAAATATTAGATCTAATGTTCATACAAATAAAACCTTAAAGCTCACTCCAACAGTTTGTTATGAAGATGACAAATCTATCGAGGCGATTGAACAATCATTAACGGAAGAGAAAATGAATTATGTCAAGCTAAACGATATGCCACGAACAAATGATGGGAAAATAGATAGATTTAGATTAGTAACTGATTTAGATAATCTAAAAAGTAAGACAAAAGATTATTTTGTACCCTCAACAGAAACGGAGCAAAAGCTATTTAATATATGGAAGGAAACCTTAAATGTTCAAACAATTCAACTTTCAAGTAACTTTTTTGAACTAGGTGGCCATTCGATTTTAGCTTCCAAAGTAATAGCCAAAATAAATAAAGAATTTCATTTAAATATTGCATTAAATATACTATTTGAAAAAAATTGTTTCCATGAAATGCTAGCGTACATCAATAACCAATTAAACTAATAGTTAATAAAGGGATATTAGTCCATAAACACAAAAAATAAACGACATTTTTGCCGTTTATTTTTTGTTATAAGTCAAAACATAAAGGCTAACTAAATGTTGATAGGCGTATCTGAGAGATTGCTGAGTTTAATTAAAAAGATATCATATGTTGTATTATAAAATAGTATCTTTCTTTAGCTTTGAAAAGTAACTTAAACCCTTAGAGATCTCTTCAAAAATACGAAACAGTTTTTATCCAATTTTTTGGGTAATCCAGAAACAAACGGGAACCCTGAAACCCACGCCAGAATCGGAATGTATAAAAATGAATAGGATCATAGAAAAAGAAAAAGGCGGATTCCTTATGAAAGTAGAGATCAGCCTTTTTTGCAACCAATCAATTATTCTAAATGATAAAATAAAGGAGAAGTATTAGAATGAAGAAATATTCGTACTTACCACCTAGGATAAAGGGCTCTACTAAATCAGTCGATGTTATAGATGAAGCTGGAAATAAAGTGTTCACATTTAAAAGGAAGTACAAAAATATGTTAACAAGAATGGCAACCTATGTATGGAATATTGATTGGAACGTTCAAATTGATGTCTATTCCAACGATAGAGATATAGTTTATCAGTGTATAAAGAATACCAAATGGTTGGGAAAACCTACGTATAAAGTTATTAACTATCTGAAGAGTGAAGAATATGAGGTAAGTTATATTTCATGGCAAGTTATATCCCCTGAGCTTCTTATTAAATCTAAATCTTGTGAACTCATAGTAAAGAAAGTACCAATGGATTGGGCAAAATTTTATTATCAAGGTAAAGAAGTAGCAAGGTGGAGAATGAAGACATCAGAATTGTTTAAAACATACTTAGAGATAGAAAAAGATTCCCCTATACAAGAACCAGAATTTTTTACGAGTATTGCACAAAGTCTGTTTTATATCGGTGAATAATTAACTTCCAATAACGGTGGTTATGTAAAGAAAGAAGGAACAAAATTTGAGTTTAATAACTATGTCTTCTATAGGCGAAGTAACATCAATTATTGATGAAAAGGTATATGAAAAATGGGGAGAAATTGTTTCGACTATCATAATTAATCCAGGATATAAAGAAGGGCTAATTGGATTAGAAAACCAAGGGGAATTGAAACTTTAGCCAAGAAGGGTTGCTTTGCACAAAGAACAAAGTATCGTCCTAATCCTATTGGGATTTCTACAGTTGAGATATTATCAATTGATGATAATGTAATTACCGTAAAAGGATTAGATGCTAATAATAAGACACCAGTATTAGATATTAAACCTTATATACCAGAGTTTGATTCAAGAAAAGATACTGGTGTCCCTGTATGGATGAAAGAATTAATGAAAGATTATTTCTAATTTTTTTATTTGATATCATTGATGATAAAAAGCTAGCATAGAGCTAGCTTTTTTACTTCCGCTAAGTGAGGTTATGTTAACTAGAGTATATTTTCTTTGTTTTTTTCGTATAATTTTAATATATTTACTAATAGATGATAATAGAGAGGAATTTGAGAAATGAAATTTTATGAATGGAATAAACAAATTCAAGAAATATTTCATCAATATCCTACGCAAGATGCAGACATTTTTACTGTCATCGCTTCTGTTTTAGCTATTTTTAAGTTTGTTAGGAATTAAAAAAGCATCTATTTAGATGCTTTTTTATATTTAAAGATAAATAATAAGGTTCTGTTGCAAAGTTTTCTAAACTAAGCTACACTTTCGAAAAATAAAACAAGGAGAATCACAGATGGGATATTTTAAAGGGAAACAGTTCAAGAGGGATATTATTTTAATAGCCGTTGGCTACTATTGTCGTTTTTCTTTAAGTTATCGCGATGTGTCTGAAATTCTCAAAGAACGTGGTATTTCTATTCATCCAACAACTATCATGCGCTGGGTTCATGAATATGGAAATCTTATCTATCACATTTGGAAGAAGAAAAACAAAAACACATTGTTATCTTGGCGTTTGGATGAAACCTATATCAAGGTGAAAGGGAAATGGTGTTATTTATATCGAGCAATTGATAAAGAGGGACAAACACTTGATATTCAACTTCGTCAAAAACGGGACACACAAGCAGCATATGCTTTTATGAAGAGACTTGTTCGAACTTTTGGAGAACCAACGGTTCTGACGACAGATAAGGCCCCTTCTTTAGCTTCCGCATTCAAAAAATTAAAAGAGATAGGTCTTTACAAAAATACCTTTCATCGTACAATCAAGTACCTCAATAATATCATTGAGCAAGATCACCGACATGTGAAACGTTGATTCTCCCGTTCTTTAGGGTTTCAAAGTCTTCGCCATGCCTCACGTACTATTAAAGGTATAGAAACTGTTCATGCTATATACGTCGAAAAAACGAAGTCCTCAACCAAACTTCGTTTTTTCGACGTATAACGCATTACATGAATTATTAATAGCTTCATAAAGCTGGTCCACAATATTCCCCATCTCTTTATGTCTTCGGAAACTTTGCAACAGAACCTAAATTTCTCAAGTAACCCTATTATCAGTAATAATATAGATACTTTAAAAATAATAGCGATGATTTTTTCTATTGCTTTATTTAACATAATAGACGTACATTCTCCCTCCGTCGTTATAAGTGAATTTGATTATTGTATTAATAAAAATTATACTACATGCAAGGGATAAATTAATAATATGAAAAACATATTAAAAGAGCCATCGTTATTAATATAATTATGGATAACTTCTTCTGCTGCGTTCTTTTTGTTCTGATTCTCTTGCGTTTTTACGCCCCTTTAAATGATCTAAACGTGATTATAGTAATTCATTTCTATAATAAATTTCTTCAAGTAACGGGGGCTTTAGTAAAAGAAGAAAGGGTTCTACATATTAGATATGACTAATATGTAGAACCCTTTAGTTTTTCTATCTTTTTTTAAATTAGGTCTTGATAAATTTTCTGTAACCAGCTCTATTATTATTTCATAGAAATTATTTTTGATATTTCTTTCATTGGACGAAGCCAGTTTTGGGACATCATTAGTTCCATTTGTTTTTCGTCCTGCTTCTGCAGTGCTTGAATGATAGAATGATGTTCTTCAATAGATTGACTTGCTGGAACGAAGTTTTGGAAAAACAAATATTCAAGACGTAAAACGTGAAGTTGCATATTTTCTAGAAAGGGTTCAATATATTGGTTTTTAGCAATAGAAGAAATTGTATTGTGAAATTGTATATCTAGTTGTAAAGCTTGTTTTGCGTTTTTCTTCTCTATAGAGCGCTGAAAATCATCATTTATTTCAGAAAGTAGTTTCAGATCAGCGTCTGTAATGTTTTGAAGTGCTTGCTTTCCTATAATAGAGTGAAGACCAGCCATCGTTTCATAAATGATAGGAATGTCGTCTAACTTAATAGGAGCAATTTTTGTTTTTTGCCCAGGTACCATTTCCACTAATCCAGAAAGCTCTAATATTTGCAGTGCTTCTCTTACAGGTGTTCTGCTTACTCCTAGTGCTTCAGCCAATTCCCCATCATTAATTTTTTCATCAGGCTGCAGTACACCTTCAATAATCCAATCTTGTAGTTGATTTAAAACGAGTGATTTTGCCGAAACTCTTCCTTGTTTTTTATAATTTTGAGGGATAGGCATAGTGCATTCAATCCTTTCATTGTATATTTTCCTTTTTCTCATGAACAAGCTTTAATTCGGGTTTCCCTTCATCTGGTTTTTGGCTTAAGATAAGCACCATTACAATGACACAAAGAGCCCCTAATAACTGAAAAGATTGAAACGGTACGTGTAATATAAGTACAGAAGAAATAATAGCTGCGAGTGGTTCTGTACATCCGAATAATGTCGTTTCTTTCGGAGTTAAGTATCGTATGCTGTCTAAGTATAAATAAAATGCAATAAGTGTCCCGAAAATGACGACAAATGTGATGAGCGGTAGAGTACTTAGTTTTACATATTGCATAGTTGATAATAAAACGAATTCTTTTGTTGAAATAAAGTGTAGAATCGTTACCCCAATACCCCCAATAATCATGCCCCATCCAACGATAACAGAGGAAGACCATCTTTCTAGTAATCCCTTTGAATATAAACTATAAAAAGCAAGAGATACCCCTGATAAAATACCCCAAATAATAGATGGTGAAGAAACAGCCAAGTTATGAACAGATCCGTTTGTTAGTAAGAGAAAAGTTCCTACTAATGAAAGGGCAATTGAAATAAAATCAATTTTTGATGGACGAACGTTCCATTTGAAAAGTAAGTATACAGTGATGAATATAGGAGCTAAATATTGTAATAATGTTGCGACGGCGGCATTTCCTTCTTTAATAGAGGCAAAATACGTGTACTGTACAGCAAGCATACCGAATAGGCCAAACAAAATCATTTTAATAGCATCCGATTTTTGTTTCCATATGCCGAATATTTCTTTTTTTCTCGTTCCGAATGACGAAAGAATGAGCAAGATAGCACCGGATATAAGCAATCGAATTGTAACTAACCATTCAGTGGAAACGTGTTCATATTGGAAAAGTTGTTGTGCAGCTGTCCCGGACAATCCCCATAAACAAGCACCAATTACAACCATAATGATTCCTTTTAAGCGATTTGGATCCATATAGTTTTATTTCCTTTCTCTAAAAATAAGTTTTGAATACAATATGCAATATATCACGAAATGTATAAAAAATAAACTGAAATTTCTGTTTTGTGAGATGGGGATTTTAGTAGTTCCAGTTATCTTTACGATATAAGTGATTAGGTTAAATAAAACGAGGCGAAATTATAAAATTAAATCATAATCAAGAAGATAAAAAAATAAAGATAAGAGTAATTTGGTTTGTTAAAAATATGTGTAGAAGGAGAAATGTGATGAGCTGGGTTACTCATAAACCAATATTTGAATTTGATCAATATAGTCCATATATTCGAATGAATTCTGCGTGGGTAGGACATTTAAACTTTGCTTATGATTTAGTAAGATTTGAAAAACCAGAAATATTAGTTGAGTTAGGTACTCATTTAGGAGCTTCTTTTTTCAGTTTTTGCCAAGGGGTAAAAGATGGGGGATTATCTACAAAATGCTTTGCTGTAGATACTTGGGCAGGAGATGAGCATACAGGTCCATATGGAGAAGGTGTTTTTCAAATAGTGAGTAAATATACGGACATGAGTTACCCACATATAGGTAATTTAATTCGGTCTACTTTTGACGAGGCTGTGGATCGGTTTCAAGAAGGAACGATAAATTTGTTGCATATTGATGGCTATCATACGTATGAAGCAGTTTCTCATGACTATAAAACATGGTTACCGAAACTTGCGAATAACGGTATCGTTTTATTTCACGATATTGAGGTGAAAGATCGAAATTTCGGCGTGTATAAATTTTGGGATGAGGTTAAGGCGAAGTACCCTCATTTCCAGTTTGAGCATTCATATGGACTCGGAGTATTGTTTCCGAAAGGGTGTAGCGATAAGTTTGTGGAAATACTTAAAAATAAAGAAGAAATACAAGATATGTATAAATAAAAGTGGAGCATGCATCATTTTAATGATGTGTGCTTTTTTTGCGTGGGGAAAAATGGTAGCTCTTAAAAGATGGGGAATAGTAAAAAGTTTTGTTGTGGTAAATATTAAAAAAGTTATTCTCGGATTGTTCTATCTAAATAAAAATGTAACATTTTTTATATTTTCCATTGCGAAAAGTAACATCTACTTTTACAATAGAAAAGGTGTTATATTATACTGGAAAAATAAATCGAAATAATATGAAAATTTTGTTTTGTCTTCGCTAATTGTATATTACATACATGTAAGACGACATACGTCATGTTATCGACTTGTAAGGAGAGAAAAAAATGAAAAGTGTAAGATTACCATCGATGCTAGAAATCATAGTTCTTTTATTACTATTTCTTGCTGTTGTCTTTTCCTTCCAAACGATTTTTGATCTCCCAATTCAATTAGCGCTATTTATTTCATGGTTTTTAGTAATTGCGCTTGGATTAAGATTAGGATTTCGTTATCAAGAATTGCAAGATGCAATTA